>NZ_CP015637.1:2710381-3365508 GCF_001708445.1 Pseudomonas fluorescens | reverse complement strand
GAACACCCGCTCGGCAAATGGCGATGTTTTCAGACGCTGCACAAACGCCGCGCGTTCTTCGGCGCGGGCACAATAATGCAATTCGAAGTCGGCACCCGCGTGAGACAGGCGCTCGGCCATGCACAGGATCGGGGTGATGCCGATGCCACCGGCAAACAGCAGGCTGCGCCGTGCGTCGTGGGCCAGGGGAAACAGGTTGCGTGGTTCGCTGATGGTCAGGTGTGTGCCCTCGTGCACCCGTTCGTGCAGGCTGCGCGAGCCGCCCCGGGAAGCCGGGTCCTTGAGCACGCCGATCAGGTAGCGATGGCGTTCTTCAGGGTGATTGCACAGCGAATACTGGCGCACCTGTCCATCCGGCAGGTGCACGTCGATATGCGCGCCGGCACTGAAGGCCGGCAGCGGTTTGCCGTCGACGCTGGCCAGTTCGTAGCTGCAAATATCCTGGGCTTCGTTGTTGCGCGATACCACCACCACATCGATCATCTTCAGTCCTCGCAAGGGGTTGTGCCGTTCAGGCGGTGGTCGTGGCGATCAGTTGCGGTTCGAGGGCGCGTTCCTTGGCGATCAGTCGCTCCAGGATCTTGCGTGACTGCACGCCGCCGGCATCGATATTCAGTTTGAGCAGGTTGCGCGTCGGGTGGGCCAGCAGGTTCTGTTGCTGGCGTTCAAGCATCTCCAGGTCTTCGCTGAAAATCTTGCCCTGGCCTTCGCGAATACTGGCGGTCAGTGCTTCATCGTGGGGGTTGAAGTTGCGCGCCATGCCCCAGAAATACCAGATGGAGGTCTCGGTTTGCGGGGTGATGAAGTCGACCACGATGCTTGCCGCCTTGTGCTCGGGCGCGGCGTGGTAGCCGCCCTTGCCGGCGTGGGCCACGCCGACTTCGATGAGCACATGGCTGGGCGGGGTGAAGCGGCAGATCTGCCAGCGGTCCACCGGCACGTCATCGGCCAGGTTATTGCCGCGCAGGGCCATGCGCCAGAACGGCGGGGCCATGATGTTTTCCATATGCCGCGCGGTGACCACTTCGTCGCCTTCGACCGTGGTGACAGGTGGCGCTTCGTCGATTTCCTTCTGGCCGATGCTGGAGGCGTGGACGTAGGTTTCGTGGGTCAGGTCCATCAGGTTGTCGATCATCAGGCGGTAGTCGCACTGGATATCGAACAGCCCGCCGCCATAGGCCCATTCATCACTCACCGCCCATTCCAGATGATGGATCAGTGCCGGATCGGCCTGGGCCTGATCGCCGGGCCACACCCAGATGAAGCCGTAGCGTTCGACGGCGGCGAACGTCTTGTTGCAGGGAAAGCCGCGCACCCGCTGGCCGGGCATTTCCACGGTCTTGCCATCGCCGCCCATGACCAGGCCGTGGTAGCCGCAGACCAGGTTGCCGTTTTCCACATAGCCCAGCGAGAGCGGCGCACCGCGATGGGGGCAGAAGTCCTCGACCGCCACGACGGCGCCTTCCAGCCCACGATAAAACACCATTTTTTCACCGCAGATCTGTCGACCCAACGGCTTTTGCGCGATTTCATCGGGGGTGCAGGCAACATACCAAGTGTTCTTGGGGTACATGGCGACTCTCCAGGCGAGTGATTATTCTTATTTAATGGATCCATTAAATGAGTGCTCGAATGGAGAGTCAATCTTGAATCGCTTTTTATCGGGCGATTATCGATCATTTTTTAAGTTATTGGATCCACTGGTCGGCGTTCATCACTGCCTTGAGTTGTTCGGCAAACGCTGTTTCATTTCACTTCAGGCAACGTAGAGCCCCCATCCACCACCAGGGTTTGCCCGGTGATGTAAGCCGCCAGGTCAGACGCCAGGAACAGCATGGCCCCGGCAATATCCTGAGGGGCGCCGAGCCGCCCCAGGGGGACTCGGCCGGTGATGTCGGCGTTGACCTGCGCGTCGCCAAGGTTGTCCATGGCCGGCGTGGCGATCATCCCCGGCTCGACACCGTTGACGCGCACCTGGTAGGTGGCCAGTTCCAGTGCGGCGTTGCGAATGAAACCATTCACCCCGGCCTTTGAGGCTGCGTAATGGCTGAGCCCTGGGTAGGCGACCCTTGGCCCGGTGACCGATGAAGTGACCAGCACGCAGCCACCCCCTTGGCGCTGAAACATGGGCAGGGCTGCCTGAGTCAACCAGAACAGCGCCGAAAGATTGACTGCCAGTGTGCGTTCCAGCATGGACGGGGTGATCTGCGCGAACGCTGTCAACGGAAAGTAGCCGGCGTTGTGCACCAGGATATCCAGGCGCCCCCAGCGTCGTTCTATCTCCCCAACCAACTCGAACACCGCTGCCGCATCGGCCATATCAACGACTGTGGCCTCGACCCGGCACGCGTGTGCCGTCAGCTCTGCGGCCAGCGCCTGGGCTTGCGTGACGCGCAGGTCGGCGATCATCACCCGCGCGCCACGCCAGGCGAACGCTTCGACGATGGCGCGGCCGATACCCTGCGCCCCACCGGTCACCAGTACCGTCTTTGCGCTGAAATCCAATGCTTCATGCATGTGTGTGCTCCAGGCGGGCATAGGCCAGCGTCGGTACATCGACAATGCTCGAACCGCCATCGGCGACGACGCTCGCACCGGTGATGATCGAGGCGTCGGGGCCGGCCAGGAAGCGGCATACCCTGGCGATTTCTTCTGCGCTGGCCGGGCGACGCAACGGCACATCGGCACATACGCGTGCGTAGGCTTGTTGCAGTGTTTCGCCATGGAAATTCATCAATGGCTGCATTTCTTCGTCAGCCATCGGTGTGGTGACCCAGCCTGGGCACACCGCGTTGACGCGCACCCCACGTGGCCCGTAGTCGCGGGCCAGGGAGCGATTGAGCCCGAGCAGTGCGTGCTTGGCGGTGGTGTAGCCGCACACGTCGGGGCCGGCGGCCAACGAGGCGAGGGAGCCGAGGAGAACGATGTTGCCGGCACTGGCGATCAGCAGCGGCAGGCAGGCCCGGGCGCTGTAGAACGCGCTGTCCAGGTTGCTGCGCAACGCGGCTTCCCAACTCGACGGGCGGGTCTCGGTGGCGCTGCCCAGGCCATGCCCGCCGGCGCAGGCCAGCAGCACATCGAGGCGACCGTAGTGGGCTTGAATCTGCGCGATAAAACCCTCCCAGGTGTCTGGGCAGGCGGCATCGCCCACCAGGATCAGGCCTCCGGTTGTCTGCGCAACCTGCTCCAGGAGCGCGCGCCGACGGCCGATCAACACCAGGTTGGCACCTTCGGCGGCGTACAGGCGGGCGCAGGCGGCACCGATGCCTGTGCCGGCACCGGTGATGACGACGGTACGTGGATCAGGCATCGGGATACTCCGTGCGGTTCAGGACCTGGCAGTAGGAACTGACCGGGAAATTGGACAGGGCGTCGAAGGACGCACCGGCATACCCGAAGATCTTGCCGTCGCTGCGGTGCTGCTGCAGGTCGATCAACACCAGGCCGAGGGTCGGGATGATCTTTTCACGCCAGACGAACAGGTACAGTTGATCGGCAATCTTGTAGGCGTGGCAGCGGTCGGTATCGCACAGGCCTTGCTCGACGCCCTTGAGGCACTGCCAGGCATAGAACTGATCGTTCAGATAGACGTGTTCGTACACTTCGCTGGGGCTGTAGCGATACAGGTTGCGCAGGCCCGTCAGTTCCTGGGTGGGCCCGTGGGGGCACAGGCCCGCCTGCCAGGGCTGATCCAGGCTGCCGTGCAGGAACTCCACTTCAACCGAGGTCAGGGCCTTGCCGGCCAGGGCGCGACTGTACAAACCTTCTTCGGTTTGCGCGCGGTCCGGCAGGCGGCCGATCACGGCGGTGAACGACGACGTGGTGGTATCCAGCACCAGGCTGATCGACCAGGCCTGAGTGGCTTCGTGCTTGATGAAGTCGACCAGATACAGGCCGGGGCGCACGGACGTGGCGCGGTACACGGCCGAGCCGCTGGAATGACCGTCGGCGGCGTTCCAGTGCAGGGCCTCGGTGTCAAAACGATGTTCGATCTGCCAGCCGTTGGCGAAGTTCAGCGTGAAGGTCCTGCCGCTGAGGTCGGCAAGGTTGGGCAGGATAAACGCGTCGGGGGCAAAACCGTCGGCGAGGGCGCCTACGGTGATCCAGTTGGAGGGTGTGGCCATTGCATGACTCCGGTTGATGGAATAAACAACCCGGATCATGGGGTGGCGCGCGAGGCTCGGCTATCAACCGAAGGGTTGAGGCGGCTTAGAGAAACAGCGCGGCGACCAGTTCGGTACGGCTGCTGACGCCCGTCTTGCGGAACAGGTGGATCAGGTGGGTCTTGATGGTGGGCAGGCCGACATCCAGCTCCAGGGCCAGTTGCTTGTTGCTCGCGCCCTGACGCAACAACCAGGCAATCTGGCGCTCCTTGGGCGTGAGCCCGGCCAGTGCATCGTCGCAGGGTTGCATATTGGCCACCGCCATTTGCAACAAGGCCTGCAAGGCGTTGAGCTGAGTCAGTTGGTCGGTGGTGAACACCCCTTGCTCCGCCGTGCGCAGCAAGGAGATAGCCGCCTGAGGCTGGTCGGCGCGATGGGCGACGATCTCCACCACATCGACCACGCCGTAGCGTTGCAGGAAGTCTTGATAGCGGCGGCTGTCACGTAGCGGCTGGCGGGCCATGGCGAAAACCAGCGGTACCACCGCCAGCCCGCTGGACAGGCAATTGCGCGGTTGCAACGGGTCGAATTGGCGGTAGTTGTCGAGGTAGTCGCGATGCATCTTACCGCTCATGCCTTGCAGCCTGAAATCATGCGCTTGCAACTGGCGGTCGACGCAATAGAACGCTGCCTGGCTGGCGGGCACCAGTTGAGTGAACGCCTTCAGGCAATGGCCGGCGACTTCCTGAGCGGGGATGGCGTGCATGGTCGGTCACCTGGTCGGAAGAAACGCTGCCGGCCGAAGCCGGCAGAGGGGGGCGATCAGGCTACCGCGAAATAGTGCTTCACAAAACTCTCGCTCACCACCTCCCACAGCACCGGCGTGCCCTTGGTCACGAACCAGCTGTCGCCGGCCTTGTAGCGGGTGCTCTGGCCGGTGCTTTCGTCGGTCAAGACCACTTCGCCGGTGACCACCGTGGCTTGCTCGGCGAACGGGTAGGTCATCCGGAACTTGCCTTGGGTGGTGCCGAAATAGGCGCTGCTGACGGGGTCGGTGGGGGCACCGAAGGTCATTTTGCCAAAGGCCTTGACCTCACCTTCGAGGATCTCGGAGCCCAGGTCGGCAACCGTGCCCCAGGCATCCAGGTCCGACAGTTGGACATCTTTCTTGAGGGTGGTAACGGGCATGGCGGTTCTCCTGTGAATGAAAAAGGGGGCTTAACGGCTAATGCCAGTCAAGAGATAGAACGGGCAAACAGTCACCTGTGGCGAGCGAGCTTGTTGTGGCGAACGGGATTGTTGTGGCGAGCGGGCTTGCCCCGCGTTGGGGCGCGTAGCGGCCCTAAAACCAGTCTCCCGGTTCCACCAGAAGAAATGCGGCGGCCTTATTGGGGCTGCTTCGCAGCCCAACGCGGGGCAAGCCCGCTCGCCACAACAAGCCCGTTCGCCACAGTAAGTCCGCTTGCCACAGTTACAGTGTTCCTCCTTGACTGACGGGCATCAGGCTCAACGGCGACCGTTGAAATAGCCTGATAGTTGATGAAGGCTTTTGCCGGCTGTCAGCAGCAACGGGCGTATGTGGTCCTTGCCCAGAATCTGCGCATGCTTGACCGAGCTGATCAGGTCGTAGCGCGAAGAGCCTTCGCTCATGCCTTCGGCCAATACCTTGCAGATGATGTGGCTCGGGGTGACCCCGAAGCCCGCGTAGCCCTGCACATAAAAGGCATTGGGGCGCCCGCTGAGCGTGCCGATCTGCGGGAACAAGTTGGCCCCGGTCGCCATCGGCCCGCCCCACGCCAGGTCGATTTTCACGTCCTTGAGGTACGGGAAAATCTTCAGCATCAGGTTGCGGTTCCAGGCTTTGAGGTCCAGCGGAATGTGCTCGACAAAAGGCGTGGCGGCACCAAACAGCAGGCGGTTTTCGTTGGTGACCCGGTAGTAGTCGATCACCGGTCGAATGTCGCTGTAGGCGCCGCGTATCGGGCTGATTCGGCGGATCATCTCGTCCGACAGCGGTTCGGTCATCAACTGGAAGGCGTAGGTGTTTAGGGTGGTCTTGTGCAGCTCGGGTTCCAGTTTGTTGAGGAAGCTGTCGCAGGCCCACAACAATTTGGAGGCTTTCACCGAGCCCCGGCCTGTGCGCACGGTGATGCGCTCGCCATAGCTGACTTCCAGGGCCGGGCTGTGTTCATAGATACGCACGCCGTGTCCGACCAGCGCCTTGGCTTCGCCCAGCAACAGATTCAGTGAGTGAACATGCCCGCCGCCCATGTGCAACAGCGCGCTCCTGTAAGCGTCGGAACCGATGATCTGCTTGACCTCGGACCCCGCCATAAAGCGGATTTCGTCCTGGGTATTGATCGACTTGAAGTCCTTCTCCCAGGCGCGCAGGGTTTTTTCCTGGCGGGCGTTGAAGCCCATATAGCCATAGCCGTGGCAGAAGTCTGCGTCGATCGAGTACTTGGCGATGCGATCCTTGATGATGCCAGCACCTAGCTCGCTGATTTCAAAGATCTCGCGCAGCCCTTGCTCGCCCACCTGCTGCTTGATTTTCTCCAGGTCGTGGCCGATCCCCGCCATGATCTGGCCACCGTTGCGGCCCGTGCCGCCGAAGCCCAGGTAGCGGGCTTCCAGCACCACGATATTGGTGATGCCTTTTTCGGCGAGTTCGAGTGCGGTATTGATCCCCGAAAAACCACCGCCAATCACCACGACATCCGCTTCCACGTCCTGCTCGAGTGTGGGGAAGCTGAGGTTGTATTTCTTGGTCGCCGAATAATAGGTAGGCGTTTCAATATTGATCATGGCGCAGCCTGGAAAAGTGAAAGAAAACTCGCTGCAGAGCCGACGGGAGGCTCTGTTCCGCTCAGGTGCTATTAAGTCCCTTCCGAGCGGCAGATGTCTTGACGCTGTGTGCCGCCAGTCTTGACCGTGGCTGCCACCATCAACCATGAATCCGGCCTGGCAGTAAAGCTGCACACAGCAATCGATTGTCGATCGCTGACTGATTGCCCCCCCTGTCCAAGTCGCGCAAACGTATTCACGATGCGAAGCGAGCCGCTCTCGCTCTCGCTCTTGATCTTGATCTTGATCTTGATCTTGATCTCAAGCGCCCCGTTAAACCACGCTGGCCGCAATCCGATATTGATTTGGGGGGTAAACCGGCAGGGATGCCGGTTTAGCCGCCCTGCGCCATGGATGGCGCGTGGCGGCGGCCCCCCAAATCAATGTCGGATTGCGGGCACACCGAGCCTGAGCGAGGTGCCGAGTGGTGGGGCAAAGCGTTTTTGGTTACTTTTGGCGCTCTTCTGTATGGACCGGACACATGGTGGACACATGTGCGGGGACATGGTTGACACATTATGGACCATAGTCAGGTTTGCTCACGTCGATCGTTCGTAGGAAGTGATGGCAGAAAAACACGTCAAACAGTCCATCACCTTCAGTGTTGGGCCGTATTGCGATGTGATGCCCAGCCAAACCTTTGGCGATGCTGAAGTAGCGTTTCTGAAAACGAAAACGGCTGTGATAAGTCTTGGCTAATACGTCGTCCGGTCCGTACTCAAAGGTTGGTAACTGTTGCGGATAAGCCCATGGGCTGGCTCTATACCGGTCCATAGGCACCTTGTAGTCCAGCGCCTGATGGGGCCGTTGCAGGTTATAAACATCACGCCACCGATCAAATGCTGCTTGAGCTTCCTTGAGCGTGGAAAACTGACGCCCTTCAAGTACTTCGGCCTTGAGTGAGCGATGGAAACGCTCAATCTTTCCATTGGTTTGTGGGTGGTAAGGGCGGCTGAAACTGATCCGAATACCCAGACGAATCAACCAGATACTCAGCTCTGTGATTTCACCAGGGTTACGTGGAGAGCCCCAAGGCGGTCCGTTATCAACGTTGATGCGAGCCGGTAATCCGAAGCGCTGGAATACCTCGGTCAACCTTTCTTTCACCGTGGCTCCACGCTCGTTATCACAAGCTTGAATAGCCAAACTGAAACGTGAATGGTCGTCCAGTAAAGTCAGGGGATGGCATCTGCCTTCTTGCGTCGGGAAATGCCCTTTGAAATCCATCTGCCAAAGATTGTTGGGCGCCTCGTGTTCAAACCTCAGCTTTGCCTCTTGCTCCTTCGTAGTCGGCTGAATCAGCCCGTGCCGGTGCAGGACATTGGTAACGGTGCTGGGAGCAATCTGCTTTTTCAAGAGGCTGCTGATCGTGCGCCCACCCCATGCTGGATGGTCTTGTCTGAGCGCTATGACCTGCGCTTCCAGGGCCGGCGTGGTCAGCTTGGGGCTGGTAGCCGGTTTTCGGGATTTATCTTGCAGCCCTGAATGGCCGAGCGTCGCGTAGCGGTTAAGCCACTTGTAAGCCGTCTGCGGACTGATACCGAACCGTCGGCATAGTTCTCGTTTGTTGCTGCCGGGTTGCCGTGCTAAGGCAACAAACTCTTCTTTCAGGCTCATGGCATCTCTCGTGTCCCAGGGCATGATGGCTTTCCGGCGAAATTGGCTCGCCGAAAAGTGTCCACCATGTCCCCGCACACCCGTCAACCATGTGTCCGGTCCATACATTGATCTTGATCTCAGGCGCCCCGTTAAACCACGCTGGCCGCAATTCGATAGTGATTTGGGGGGTAAACCGGCAGGGATGCCGGTTTAGCCGCCCCGCGCCATGGATGGCGCGTGGCGGCGGCCCCCCAAATCAATGTCGGATTGCGGGCACACCGAGCCTGGGCGAGGTGCCGAGTGGTGGGGCAAGAGCCCTTTGCTTACTTTGGGGCTTTTCCAAAGTGAGCCGCCGTAAGGGCGGAACCCTAAGTGGCCGTTACCGCAGCAACGGATATGTACTCGGTCCAAACCAAAAAAATAGTCGGCCCAGAGGCCGCCATCGGGGGCAAGTCGAATCGTCGCACCGCCCGCTCCCACATTTAGGTCGCGATGCATCAGTTAGATAGTCGTCGGCTCCCGAGCCGTCACGGGAGCAAGCTCCCTCGCCACAGGTTCAGGGCCATGCCAAAAGTTGTGTAGATACCCATGCCCCGATAGCGGTGCATCAGCACCCCATCATCCGGCTGCCCCTCCGCAATCGGGAGCAAGCCCCCTCCTACAGTGAACAGACTGTGTGGTTTGGCTAAAAGGGTGCACGCTGCAATTCAGCGTGCCGCGAACGCCACCTTCTGGTGCGTTCTCAGTTCACACTGCTGAGCGAGCGCACCGCATGGGGGTCAAAAAAGCTCGGCGGCGCCATGCCGGGGATGTACTGGTCGGACACAAACATGCGGCAGCGCTCGGCAAATGCCGACACCACGCGCGACAGCTGGGTGTTGCTCGCAGTGGCATAGCCCAGCTTCATCGGCCGATGCGCCCCAGCCAGGCGCAGGCGGATCACCCGCTTGCCGTCCTGGGACATGTTCGATTTGGGCCGCGCATTCGCGAAGGAATAGCCAATGCCATTGCCCACCATCGCCCGCACCGTTTCCAGGTTGGTGGAGCGCATGATGATGTTCGGCGTGGTGCCCGCCTGCATAAACAGGCTGAGGAAATAGTCGCGGCTCCAGGGCGTGTCGAGCAGCACCACCGGGTACGCTTCCAGGTCCTGCATGCTGACCGCCGACAGGCTGGCCAACGGGTGATACTCGCCGACCATCACATAGGGCGGCAGGTGCGCGAGGGGTTGGAAGTCGATGTCCGGGCTGGTTACCAGGTCGTAGGTCAGGGCGATATCCAGCTCGCCGCTGCGCAGTTTTTCCAGCAGTTCCTCATGGTTGCCTTCGGTTTGGGTCAACCGCACGCCGGGAAACGCGCGACCAAAACCAAACACCAATTCGGGCGTGATCATCGGCGCCAGCGACTCCAGGCAGCCCACCCGCAACGGCCCGCGCACCGTGTTCAATGATTCCGAGGCGATGGTATAGAGGTTGCTCATCTGCTCCAGGATCTGCTTGGCCTCTTGCATCACCAAGCGCCCCACGGCGGTCAGGGAAATACCCTGGGCGTGATGACGGATAAACAACTGGATGCCCAGTTCGGCTTCCATATGGGTGATCGCCGCCGAGATCGACGGCGATGACACATGAATGCGCTCAGCGGCCGCACTGATGCTGCCCGCCTCTCCCGACGCCACAAAATACTCCAGTTGACGCTGAGTAATACGACTGAGCATCACACCTGCCCCTCAACAATGACTGTGCAGGCGACGTTGCAGGGTTCGTGCCGGGTCCTGCGCGCGCCGATGACCTGCACGGGCTTCGGATTTTCCTAAGCACTACCCCGCGCAAATGCTGGTTTCGCGAGAACGGAGGCGATGTGAAGCTGAACTCATCCCGCTTGCAATGAGTTGCCTGCTATGCCGACCCACACCCGTATCCGCATGTTCAATACCAAAGAAACCTACCCCAACCAGGCGCTGGACAACGACCTGTGCCAGGCCGTGCGCGCCGGCAATACCATCTATGTGCGCGGCCAGATCGGCACCGACTTCGACGGCAACCTGGTCGGCCTCGGCGACCCGCGCGCCCAGGCCGAACAGGCGATGAAAAACGTCAAGCAACTGTTGGAAGAAGCCGGTTCCGACCTGTCGCACATCGTCAAGACCACCACCTATTTGATCGACCCGCGCTACCGCGAGCCGGTGTACCAGGAGGTTGGCAAATGGCTCAAGGGCGTGTTCCCGATTTCCACCGGGCTGGTGATTTCCGGCCTGGGCCAGCCCGAGTGGCTGATGGAGATCGATGTGATCGCCGTGGTGCCGGACGATTGGACCGTATGAACGCGGTGATCGCCCGCGAGCCCGGTGGGCCAGAGGTGTTGCAGTTAGTGCAACGCCCGGTGCCGTCGCCCCAGCCTGGCGAAGTGCTGATTCGTGTCGCGGCCGCGGGTGTCAACCGCCCGGACCTGATGCAACGCAGCGGCTTGCCGACACCGCCCGGTGTCACCGACGTACTGGGCCTGGAAGCGGCAGGCATCGTGGTTGCACGGGGTTGCGATGTGGACGAATTTGCCGTGGGCGATCGCGTGATGGCGCTGCTCAACGGCGGTGGCTACGCCGAGTACTGTGTGGCCGAGGCGGCGCACTGCCTGCCGGTACCCGTGGGCGTGTCATTGCACCACGCCGCCGGCATACCGGAAGCCGCGTTTACGGTATGGCACCACCTGTTTGAACTGGGGCGCCTGCGCAGTGGCGACAGCGTGCTGATCCACGGCGCCGCCAGTGGCGTCGGCAGCTTCGCCGTGCAGTGCGCCCAGGCTGCCGGTGCGCGGGTGATCGCCACCGCTGGCGGCGCGCAGAAAGTCGCGATGCTGCAAGCGCTCGGCGTTTGGCGCGCGCTCGACCGCCACACGGAAGACTTCGTCCGGGTGGTGCAGGACTGCACCGAAGATCGCGGCGTGGACGTGGTCCTGGATAACGTCGGCGGCCCCTACGTGGCGCGCAACCTGGCGGCGCTGGCGGTGGGGGGACGGCATGTGAGCCTGTCGTTCCTGCAAGGCGCGCACATCGAGCTGGACCTGGGCCTGTTGATGCGCAAAAGCCTGAGCCTCACCTCATCGTCCCTACGCCCTAAAAGCCACGCCGAAAAAGCCCGCCTGGCGGTGTGCATCCGCTCCCGCGTTTTGCCCTGGCTGGCGTCCGGCCTGGTCAGCCCGCAGCTGCATGCGCAAATCCCCCTCGCCCAGGCTGCCGAAGCTCATCGGCTGCTGGAAGCCAACGCCAATATCGGCAAAGTCGTGCTGAGCGTCGCGCACTAAGCAGGAGAACCCCATGCCCCACACCGTGTATTTCCTCAATGGGCCCAACGCCAACCTGTATGGGTTGGATAGCAACGGCACCTACGGCAATGAGAGTTTTGCCAGCATCGAAGCACGCTGCCAACGCCACGCCGCCGAACTGGGCTTGAGCCTGGACTTTCGCCAGAGCAACCACGAAGGCGTGCTGGTGGACTGGATTCAAGAAGCGCGCCTGCACGCTGACGCCCTTGTGATCAACGCCGCCGGGCTGAGCTACAGCTCGGTGCCGATCCTCGACGCGCTGCTGGCCTTCGACGGCCCGATCATCGAGGCGCACATGAGCAATATCTGGAAGCGCGAACGCTTCCGGCATCACTCCTACCTCTCCAAGGCCGCCACCGGCGTCATCGCCGGGCTCGGGGCGTTGGGTTACGAACTGGCACTTACCGCCGTGGCCGAGTTGCTCAAGCCTTGAATGCGCACTCGAAAACACAGCAGCTCCCCGCGGGCGCTCGACAACGCTCGCATTGGAACGTCGGCGTCGCTGATAAACCTCTCACTTTCCAGGAAACGCACATGTCAGTAGAAACCATCAACACCCTGGTCGTCGGCGCAGGCCAGGCCGGTGTCGCCATGAGCGAACACCTGTCCCTGATGGGCGTGCCGCATATCGTGCTGGAACGCCACCGCATCGCCGAACGTTGGCGTTCGGAGCGCTGGGACTCGCTGGTCGCCAATGGCCCGGCCTGGCACGACCGCTTCCCCGGCCTGACGTTCGAAGGCATTTCCCCCGAAGCCTTCCCGCCCAAGGAGCGCATGGCTGACTACTTCGAAGCGTACGTCGAGCGGTTACAGGCGCCCGTGCGCACCGGCGTAGAAGTGCACCAAGTGGAGCGCCATGTCGGCCGCCCCGGCTTCAAAGTCACCACCTCGGCCGGCGTGATCGAGGCTGCCAACGTGGTGGCCGCCACCGGCCCGTTCCAACGCCCCGCCATCCCGAACATCGTCCCCGCCACCGCACCGCTGCACCAACTGCACTCCTCCACCTATAAAAACCCCGGCCAACTGCCCGAAGGCGCCGTCCTGGTAGTCGGTGCCGGCGCCTCCGGCGCGCAAATCGCCGAAGAACTGCAAAAGGCCGGCAAGACCGTGTACCTCTCGGTCGGCGAACACTACCGCCCTCCCCGCGCCTACCGCGGCCGCGACTACTGCTGGTGGCTCGGCGCCCTAGGCCTGTGGGACGAAGTCAAAATCCAGCCGAAGAAAAAACACGTTGCCTTCGCCGTCAGCGGCTACGAAGGGGGCAAGACCGTCGACTTCCGGCGCCTGGCGCACCAAGGCATCCACCTGGTGGGCGTCACCCAGGGCTGGAACGACGGCATCATGACCTTCCAACCCGGCCTGGCCGAGAACGTGGCCGAAGGGGATCGTGCGTACTTTGACGTCCTGCGTGAGGCGGATGCCTATATCGAGTCGAACGGCCTGGCATTTCCACAGGAACCCGAAGCCTGGAAGCTGCTGCCCGACCCGGCATGCCTGATTAACCCGACCCTCAGCCTGAACCTGGCCGAAGCCGGCGTGACCACGATCCTCTGGGCCACTGGCTTCACGTTTGATTTCGGCTGGTTGAAGGTGGATGCATTCGACGAGAACGGCGAGCCGTTCCACAAACGCGGGATCTCGGCGCAGAGCGGCATCTACTTCCTGGGCCTGCCAAACCTGGTGAACCGCGCATCGTCGTTTATCTATGGGGTTTGGCATGACGCGAAGTACCTGGCCGATCACATCGTGTTGCAGAACGAGTACATGGCCTACAAGAAGCCTTAGCGCCTTGCCCCGTAGCCTGCAGTTGCGTCCAGATCCGCCGGTTTGTGCGCTTGAGTGGGACTCGCCGATGTTTATGACTGGCTGGCGTTCACCTTCACTTGTACAAGATCGCCTGATGAATGTCCTCCAGCGCCATGATGCGCTGGGCGGCGTTGAGCTTGATCGCCTCCTTGGGCATGCCGAACACCACGCAACTGGCCTCGTCCTGGGCCACCGTGGCGGCTCCGGCCTCAAGCATCTCCTTGAGCCCGCGTGCGCCGTCGTCGCCCATGCCGGTCATGATGATGCCGGTGGCATTCCTGCCGGCGAACTTGGCCACCGAGCGAAACAGCACATCCACTGACGGCCGATGCCGGTTGACCAGCGGCCCGTCGATCACCTGGGCGTGATAATAGGCACCACTGCGGGTGACCATCAGGTGCTTGCCGCCAGGCGCGATCAAGGCCAGGCCGGGCAGGATGCGGTCGTTGTTGCGCGCCTCGCGTACCTCGATCTCGCAGACGCTGTTGAGGCGCTCGGCAAAGGAGGCGGTGAATTTCTCGGGCATGTGCTGCACGATCACCATGCCGGGGCACACCCTCGGCAATGCTGTCAGCACCGCCTCCAGTGCCTGGGTACCGCCGGTGGAGGTGCCAATGGCGACGATACGTTCCGTGGTCTGTGCCATGGCGTGGCCATTGGCGGGCAGGATCGCATCCGCACTGAGCTTGCTGGGCGGGGCCAGTGACGGCGCCGGGCTGGCGGCGCGCTTTCCCAGGTTCTTGACGTTGGAGTTCGCCGCGGCACGGATCGCGGCCACCAACTCGGCCGCCGACTCGATCAGGAAACTCTTCAGCCCGGTCGTGGGCTTGGTGATGATTTCCACGGCACCGGCCGACAGCGCTTGCAGGGAGGTCTCCGCGCCTTTCTGGGTCAGCGAGGAACAGATCACCACCGGCGTCGGCCGCTCGCTCATGATTTTCTTCAGAAAGGTGATGCCGTCCATGCGCGGCATTTCCACGTCCAGTACGATCACATCCGGCCATTCCCGGGCGAGTTTGTCCATGGCAAAGATCGGGTCAGAGGCGGCACCCATCACGTGGATATCCGGTGTATCGCTGAGAATCGCCAGCAGCACCTGGCGTACTACGGCCGAGTCATCGACCAGCAGCACACTGATTTTTTTGTTAGGCATTTTGTTGAAGTGTTCCCATTGGTTGGTGCCGAACCCAGACGTTGCCGTTCCACAGGTCGAACATGATCGTGCGGTAACCGGTACTGCCCATGTCCTGGGCCGCCAAGTGCAGGTGATAGCGCTCGGCCAAGGCCAGCGCCGCGCGAATATTCAGGCTGGCCACGTCCTGCGTCGGCCGCTGGCGTTGCTGTTCGGGAAACATCCTGCCGCCACCGAACAGCTTGACCTGGTAATCCTGTGCCTGCGTGCCATTGAGGTGGGCGTGTTGCACCAGCAGTTCCAGGGCCTCATCGGCATACTTGCCGTCCAGGGACTGATGGTTGCGCAAGCGCCCCGGCAGCATGAAGTGGCACATGCCGCCGATCTGCCGTTGCGGGTGCCAAAAGGTGATAGCTACGCAGGAACCGAGCAAAGTGCGCAGGCGCGTCGGCCGCGTCGCAAAGCTGACCTGCCCAGGTGCCAATACCACTTCGGCCACGCCGACAGGCTTTTTCATGGCTTGCGGTAAATCGACGGTGCCACCAGCTTCAAGGTGTCATTCACACCGTGGAGGCTTTCCGAATGACTGATGATGAAGTAACCGCCGGGCTTGAGCAGCGGCAACAGGCGCGCAACCACCTGGCTCTTGGTCGGCTGGTCGAAATAAATCATCACGTTGCGCAGGAAGATCACCTCGAACTCGCCGAGTGCGGGCAGCGCTTCGTTGAGGTTGACCTGGACAAAATTGACCCGGTTACGCAAGGTCTTGTCGATCAGGAAGGTGCCTTCCTGGCGACCAATGCCCTTGAGGCAGTACTTGGTCAGCAGCGGCTGGGGCAGCGTCTCGGTGCGCTCCATGGTGTAATGACCACTGCGCGCCTTGGCCAGCATCTGGGTACTGATGTCCGAACCGACCACTTCCCAGGGGGTGGTGCCCAGGCTCTCGGCCAGGGTCATCGCCAGGCTGTAGGGTTCTTCGCCCGAGGAGCTGGCCGCACTCCACACACGAAACACCTTGCCCGGCACGACCTTGGGCAGCACCTGTTGACGCAGGAAGTCGAAGTGCTTGGGCTCACGGAAAAAATAGGTTTCGTTGGTGGTCAGCAAATCCAGGGCAACCTGCAGTTCGCCCGTGCGTTGGTCATTCATGATCAGCTTGAAATACTCACCATAGCTCTGCAGCTCATAGTGCTTGAGACGCTTGAACAGGCGCCCGGCCACCAGGGCTTTCTTGGCCGGCGACAGGTTGATGCCGGCAGCGCGGTACAGCCAGGATTGGAACTGGCCGAATTCACGATCGTCGATAACGGCGGTGTCTGGCATGGTCGGGCCTCAACGCAGGTCAAGGTCGAGAGCCGGCGCCTGGCCGCCCTCGGCGAGGCTGGACATCTCATCGATGGACAGCACCTTGTCCACCTCCAACACAATCACGAACTTGCCATCGACCTTGGCCATGCCGCTGATGAAGTCGGCGCGAATCCGCGCACCGAAGCTGGGCGGCGGCTCGATCTGCGTGGCGGGGATCTCCTGCACGGCAGACACCGTATCGACCAGCAGCCCGATGTCCTGGGGCTGGCCATCTTCGGTACTCGCCTCGATGATGATCACGCAGGAACGCCGGGTGATCGCCGAATTGGCCCGGCCGAAGCGCGCCGACAAATCGACCACCGGCACCACCGCGCCACGCAGGTTGATCACCCCGCGCACGAAGGCGGGCATCATCGGCACCACGGTCAGGCTGCCGTATTCGATAATTTCCTTGATCCCCAGAATGCCGAGGGCAAACATTTCGCCGCCGAGCATAAAGGTCAGGTATTGCGCGTCCTCGTCCACCGCAACCGCGGCATGCCGAGTCGTCATCACTGCGCCCATGTCATTCTCCCTGTAGGCCCGCATCGATTCTTGTGATCAGAAGCGGGTGAATTCCGATTCGTCCGGGGCACTGGCCATGCTGTAGGCGAAGGCCTTGCGCGGCGCCTGTGGTTTTGGCCGTGGCGGCTGACGGTTGGGCTTGCTGCCAGGGCTGTCCACGCTGCTGCTTTGAACCGCGGCCTTGGGCGTTGAATCCAGCACGAAGAAGCTCATGGCCTGTTGCAGTTGCTCGGCCTGGCTGCTCATTTCTTCGGCGGTGGCGGCCAGTTCCTCGCTGCTTGACGCGTTCTGCTGGGTCACTTGGTTGAGCTGGGTCATCGCCGTATTGATCTGCGCGACACCTGCGGCCTGTTCCTCGGACGCGGCGCTGATTTCCTGCACGAGGTCGGAAGTCTTGTTGATCGAGGGCACCATTTCGTCAAGCAACTTGCCGGCCTTCTCGGCCATGTCCACGCTGCTGGAGGACAGTTCGCCAATTTCCTGGGCGGCGACCTGGCTGCGTTCGGCCAGCTTGCGCACTTCGGCCGCCACCACGGCGAACCCCTTGCCATGCTCACCGGCCCGAGCGGCTTCGATGGCGGCATTGAGGGCGAGCAGGTTGGTCTGGTAGGCGATGTCATCGATGATGCTGATGCGCTGGGCGATTTTCTTCATCGCCACCACGGTCTGCTGTACCGATTCGCCGCCCTCGGTGGCTTCCTTGGCGGCCTTGCTGGCCATGCCGTCGGTGACCTTGGCGTTTTCAGTGTTCTGGTTGATGCTGGCGCTCATCTGCTCGACCGATGCACTGGTTTCCTCGACGCTGGCGGCCTGTTCACTGGTGGCCTGGCTCATCGATTGCGCGGTGGCGCTGACCTCCTCGGAGGCGCTGGCCAGGTTATCGGCGGCGTTGCGCACTTCACCGATGATATGTGCCAGCTTGCCGACCATGTTGCGCATGGCGTTGAGCACCATGCCGGTTTCATCTTTGGCACCCGGCTCGATGTGGGCGTTGAGGTTGCCTTCGGCCAATTGCTCGGCGGCAGTCGCGGCTTGCTTCAACGGACGGGAAATGATCCGCGCAATGAACATCGCCAGGCCCAGGCCAATCAACAAGGCGGCGATCAGCACCGCGATGATCGACACGCGTGCGCTTTCGTACAGCGCCGCGCCCTTGTCACCCGCAATGGTCGCCCCGCCGTCGTTGAGCTCGACCATTTTCTGCAAGCGGCTGGTCACTTCATCGAAATGCTCCTTGGACTCGCCCCTGAGCAAACCGCGCGCCTGGGCTTCCTGATTCTGCCGGGACAGCTCGAACAACTGCTTGCTGGCCGCCAGGTAGGACGTCCAGGCGCTTTTCACGCTGGCCAGGAGCTGACGGTCTTCGTCGTTGGACAGCAACTGCTCATAGGTCCCGAGGCGGGTTTCGAACTGTTGGCGCGAGTCGACGGCCTCACGTTCAGCCTGGGCCTTTTCCTCGGCAATCTCGGTACCGATGTGGCGGTTTTCTTTCAAGCGATAGTTGGCGGCAAAAAAACGCATGCCGGCCGCTGCGCGCATGGAGGGCATCCAGTTGCCCTTGATGTCCTGGGCCGCCTGGTTGACCGCACCGAGCTGGAGGATGGCGAAGCCGCCCATGGCCGCAGTGAGCGCCAGGACCACCAGGAACGAGCTGATCAACTTGGTGGAAATCTTAAGATCGTAGAACCATTTCATCGGGGAACCTCCATGGAGTTGCGAATACGTCAGCGAGCGACGGCCGGTGGCGATTGAGGCACCTGGGGCGTGCGGGCTTCCAGTTGTACGATTTGGTTGAGCAGTGCCGGTATATCCAGGATCAGGGCCACCGCGCCGCTGCCCAATATGGTCGAGCCGCTGATGCCGCGCAGTGCGCCAAACAACTTGCCCAGGGGTTTGATCACGGTCTGGAACTCCCCGAGCAGCTCATCGACCACCAGCCCGGCCTTGTGCTCGGCGTAGCGCACCACCACCACATTCTGGCGGCGCGAGGCGGGGCCTTCGTGGCTGAAGTGGTCGCGCAGGTCCACCAGCGGCAACACTTCGCCACGCAGGTCCAGGTAGCCCTTGTCGCGGCTGGACTGGCGCTGGCGCTCATCCAGTTCGATGCATTCCTGGACCATGTCCAGCGGAATCACATAAGTGGACTGGTCGATGCCCACCAGAAACCCATTGATGATCGCCAACGTCAGCGGCAGGCGGATGCGCACCACGGTGCCCTGGCCGGGGCGGCTGTCCAGGTCGACGGTGCCGCGCAACAGGGTGATATTGCGCTTGACCACGTCCATGCCCACGCCACGCCCGGACAGATTGGTCACGGCCTCGGCGGTGGAGAAACCCGCTTCGAAGATCAGGTTGTAGATCTCCTGGTCGGTGAGCACCGCGCCGCTGGCCACCAGCCCGCGCTCCTGGGCTTTGGCCAGGATGCGTTCACGGTTGAGCCCGGCGCCATCGTCGGCGATTTCAATGACGATGCTCCCCGAGTCATGGTACGCATTGAGGCTCAAATGGCCTTTGGCCGACTTACCGGCCGCACGCCGGGCATCGGCGCTTTCGATACCGTGGTCCATGGCGTTGCGCAGCAGGTGCATCAGTGGGTCGCCGATTTTCTCGACAACCGTCTTGTCCAGTTCGGTTTCCGCGCCGCTGATGATCAGTTCGATGTCCTTGCCCAGCTCCTGGCTGATATCGCGCACCACGCGGCGGAAGCGGTTGAACGTGTCGCCGATGGGGATCATGCGCAAGTGCAGGGCGCCATCGAGGATCTCTTCCACCAACCCCGATACCGTCGAGGTGGCCTCTTGCAGAGGGTCGTTGTTACAGGAGCGGGCCAGCAGGCTCGCACCGGCACTGGCAATCACCAGCTCGCCGACCAGGTTGATCAACTCGTCGAGCTTGTCGGCGTTGACCCGCACGTAATTACCGTCCCGGGGTTTCGCCTCGCTGGCGGCCGGCTGGCGCTGCGCCGAAGCCGTGATGGCGCCTTGCTCTGCCGCCGTGACCTGTTCGCTGCCCAGGTCGCTGTCGGGCGTGGGGTCGACGGCAACGATGTGCACTTCACAATCGTCACGCACGAAGTCGAACACTTCGTTGAGGGTGGCATGGCTGGCTGTCGAGCGCAGGTCGATCTCGAAACCCAGGTAGCAGCTCTCCGGGTCCCAGCTTTCCAAGGCCGGGATGCTATCGGTGAGGATCGTGACCTGCATCATCTGCCCCAAGGTCTCGAGGTAACGCAGAAACGACAGCGGGTCCATGCCATTGCGGAACACATCCGCGCCGAAACGCAGGGAGATGTGCCACAGCACGTCGGTGGGAGTGCCCGTGCAGGCCGCCGCAGTTTCGACGCGTTGGGCCGGGGTGCCAGGTGCCTGATACGTGCTCAGCGCCTCGCGCAATGCCGCTTCACGTTCCAGGGCCTCGGGCTGCAACGTTTCGCCCCGATGGGCGACGACGTCGATCAACTCGAGCATATGGTCGCCGCACTTGAGCAACATCGCGATCAGCGTGGCATCGACCGCCACACTGCCGTCGCGCAGGCGGTCGAGTACGTCCTCGACAATATGCGTAAAACTCACGACTGGCTCCAGGCCGAACAGGCCGGCGGAGCCCTTGATAGTGTGGGCGGCACGGAAAATCGCGCCAATGGCATCCTGGTCGCCGGGTTCGCTTTCCAGTTGCAGCAAGGATTGCTCCATGGCTTGCAACAGCTCGCGCGCCTCGACGATGAATGTCTGCTGTGCCTGATCGAGATTGATGCTCACCTGAACTTTCCTTGTCGATCAATGAACGTGGGTGGCGCTGACTACAAGACCGCGCCTCGACACAGTTGGAGTGCCTGCGTGACTGCCTGGCTCTGGCCGATCACGCTCAAGGCTGTGCCGGCGATGCCGGCTTCACGCTGGATGACCGCGAGCAATTGCAGGCCGGCGCCATCCAGTTCCGTGACCTGTGACAGGTCCAGCGCCATGCGTGGCGTCGCGCCCAGCTGCGGCAGCAGCGCGCCCGCCAGCTCGGCGACGGTGTAGATCGTCAGTTCGCCGTCAATGCACACGCGGGTGGTGTCATCGAATGTTTCATGGGTGATGGGCATGGGAGCCTCCCTGGCGCCGGGTGTCAGGGCAGAATCAGTTTTGAGACCGCTGCCAGCATCTGTGCCGGCTGGAACGGCTTGACCACCCACGCCTTGGCGCCAGCGGCCTGGCCCTCGGCCTTCTTCGATTCCTGGGACTCGGTGGTCAGCATGATGATCGGGGTGAACTTGTAGTTGGCCAGCTTCTTGACCTCCTTGACGAAGGTGATGCCGTCCATGTTGGGCATGTTTACGTCGCTGATGATCAGGTGCACCTTCTGCCCGGTGAGCTTGCCCAGGGCATCCCGGCCGTCGCACGCTTCGATCACGTCGTAACCGGCGCTTTTCAAGGCAATGCCGACCACTTGCCGCACACTGCTGGAGTCGTCGACCACTAATACATTCTTCGCCATGAGGTGCTCCTAAAAGAAGGTAATGTCTTGAGAATTCTGCTGCACGGCCGCTTCGCCATGATGGATGCGCCGTTGCTCGTCGGTGGCATAAGTGGCTTCCATGCGCGCCAGCCACTGCCGGGCGTCGACGGCGACCGCCTGGTCAGGGGCCTGGCTGGCCTGCAGGAGGTGGTCATGCAAGGCGTGCATGTTGTCTCGCACGTGGCTGAGGATCTGGCTGACCCGGTCCTGGAATTGCAGGTTGACCAGCACCTCGGTCATCTCATCACGAATGCCGTAGCTTTCCTGCTTGAGCAGGTCGGCGGACTCGGCCAGGCGCCCGGTGATGTTCTGGAAGCGCTCGAGCACCACTTGAATGCTGTTTTCGGACGCCGCCACCGAGTGGCTGTCCTGGTCGGCGCTGCTGGACGCGGCCTGTACCAGTTGGGTAATGGCGTTATTGATGATGTCGACCTTGGCCGACATCTGTTGGCCGGTTTCACTGGATTTGCTCGACAGGCTGCGCACCGCATCGGCCACCACGGCGAAACCACGACCGGCTTCGCCAGCCCGCGCCGCCTCGATGGCCGCGTTGAGCGCCAGCAGGTTGGTTTGCGCGGCAATCGCCGCCACGTCGGCGGCCATGGTGCGCAGTTCACCGGTATAGGCGGTGAGGCTACGGACCTGGGCCAGGGTTTGGTCACGGCTGCTTTGGGTCGCCTTGAGCGAATTGATCACCTGGCTCAGCTCACTGTCGCTGCGCGCCAGCACCTCAAGCGCGCCGTCGGCGGCCTGGCCATCCAGCTCACCCGCAGCGTGCTGCGAGGCTTGTACCGTTTCCTGCAACCGTGCGGCAATGCCGGTAAAACGGTTGGCCAGGCTCACAATGGCTTCTTCGGTCTGATGGCGCGAGCTTTCCACCTGCTTGGCCCAGATCGGCATGGCGCCCAGCAACACTTCATCAAGCTGTGCCCGCGCGGCCATGCCGTTATGTGCCGCGTCCGCGTCGGCCTGATCCGCCTGCGCACGCGCAATGGCTCGCCGCGTGGCGTCACGCTGCGAACCCGCGCTCCAGGCACAGGCACCGAAGCCGATCAACACCAGTACCGCGCAGGCCGCCAGGTTGGCCGCAGAAGTTGATTGCACCAGTATCCACACGACGGCGGGCAGGACCGGGATGAAAGCAAACCAGCGAAAACGCGGATGACCGGTAGGGGAAATGCGGCTGGCTTGACGCTGGGTCATGAGTTCGATCCTTGAACGTTGTTGCGGATATAAACGACATAGGGTTTATCTGCGCAGTACAGAACAACTTTAGACACCTTATGTGCCTTCCGTCTGATTTATGACCAACGGATGAACGTCCACGGTGTTCAGTACCGCTGACGCTGCGCCTTTCGAATCGCTGCCGTTAACGTCCGCTCATGACGTTGAGAAGCCTCGGGGGCTGGCTACGCCGCGCTCTTGCGCCATTGCCCCCCAACCGGCGGTGATAGAGGACCGCCATTGACCGTCTTCACCCAAGCCTCAAGGTTTGAACCCCCTCATCAATTTGAACAGATGGCCGGGCCAGATCCATCGTGCGGTGGGCTGGTCGCGGGTGTCTGCGAGGGCGTCGAAGGCATTGCGATTGGGCGCCGTATCCACAGGGGCATTCAGGGTAGAGGGCGGCGACGCTTGATCATCAGGGGCTTTGGCTGGCTTGCTCATCAGGCCGGTGACCGGGTCGATGCTATAGCCAGCCGCCTTGCCTTTTTCGGTCAGTCCCCATACGCCATTAACGATACCCGAGAGCGCTTCGGAGGGCGGCAGCCTTATGGACTTGTCCGTGGTGCGAACAATGTGATCCTCGATCCGGACTCGCGTGTAGGTGGCGAACTCGCTGCCCAGCGGCGGTTGCTGATCGCCCTCGCTGGAGAACTTGTTCACCATCTTCTCCAGGAACGGTATCCCCCCGATGTTCATGAACGCTCCATGGTCTGGATGCAGGATGTATCGCAAAAAACCCTGGTCGATACGGGTACTGTTGATCGCCGAACCATTGAGGATGCGTGAGGCGATTGCAGCATCTTCCGGCTTGAAATCGAAAGTCACTCGATACCGCTCCGCGTCATAGCCGGTGTTGCCCCCCAAGAGCTGGCGGCCATCGCTGAAGTGACGATAAATACCGAATGTCATGGCCAATGCATCGACATAAACCAAATCCACTCCCTGCTCCTGCGCATAAGCATACATATCCGCGAACAAGGCACGATCCTCGCGGTTAAGGAAAAGGTTAGAGTTCAGGGTGCCATTGAGGTAGGTAAACGGTGGCTTGGCGACCGGTGGCTCGGTGTTGCTACCAAACAAGCGCGAAATCATGAGGTCACGGTGGGAATTGGACTTGGCCGGCGCCGGAGGCTCCATCGATCGCAGCTCTTCCCATGCGGCACGTCGCTCATTGAGGGTGAAAGGCCCGCCGTCGTCGTGGGCAATCAGCTGGAGTTGATCGCGTGTGAGGCCCTTGAACGGGTTGGTATCAGAACCGTTGACGAAGCCGGTCGCTTGTCGAGCCCGTGCCAGGAGATCCGGGTTATCGGTAGAGGGAACCTGCGCGTCGTGCTGCGCTTGGTTGATGAGGTACTGATCGCCGGTAATCGAGTCGAGCAGGCTGGTATCGTTTTGGCCGATGCGGGTTTCGGCACGCGTTGCGGCTTCACTCAATTGCTGAGCCAGGATTGAGACTGAGCTGAAGGTGCCACTATCGGTTGCTGAACCATAGGTATCGGGTTTGACTTCATCGCCTGGCGACACCGAAGAGCGAGGCGTGGCGTTGACTGAGCTGTTTGCCACGGGGTTGTAAGCCGACGATGCGGCAGGATTGATAATGACCATGAGCATTCACCTTGGCTTGGGAAAACAGCAACGGTGCGATGAAAAGTCTATTGTCAAAACTGGAAAGCAACCCGCAGCCAAATAGGCTGCGAGTACTTTTTGTTTTATTAATATCGATATCGGAATGTCACTGAGTCGGTGCCGGCAGGATTTACATAACGTGGTGTACCGCCAAATACACGATGGTAGATGACGACTCGTGAGCCATGACCGAAAGCCTGAGCATTAAAGTCTGACAATGTCCCGGATGAATTTGGATAGATTTCCCTACAGTCCTCTTGAGAGCTGAACGGCCGGGAGTAACACAGCTGTACCACTTCTCTAATGCCCTGAGGATAATAAGTTGTATTCCATTGAATCTCTAACAACTGTTTGGGATCAATGAGTGTACCTTGGGGAATATCCGCAGCCAAAACATTGAAACTCGCAAGCCCGACGCCTGGCTGGGTGTCAGAGTTAGATAAAACAAGAACGGGGTTGGGCGCTGCTGTTTTAGTAATAGCGTTTTCTGCCGCAAAAGCAGTCCCATGAGTAGACGTTACAAAAACCGCTAACAAAGCGAGCAACGTTCGTCTTTGAGTAATACCGCGCGCCCATACAATCGTGCCTTTCATAATCATCACCCTAGAGTCAGTTATTAACATGTCAGGTTCAAATCAATCCAGCTGTAAGCATCACGCCCCTACCATTGCACGATTTAATAACCGTAGAAAGCCAAGCACTTCCTAAAAACACGAAGGACAGCACTGTCATACATGAAAGTAGGAATTCGTAAGTAACTTCCTAGTCCCGCCAGCATTACCGCTCGGAAGCCCCTTAACCCATCTTCCAGCGAATGGCCGTTCAAATCACCTGAATGATGAACCGGTTATTTCTTGTCTTTCTGACTGACAAACCCAAAGAGGGAGTGCCCTGCGCTCATTCGTCGCATCTTTGCGTCCTCCCCTCCAGCCCTCACCGAACCCGCCGATAACCCTACTAACCGCATGCCTATGACCTGCGCCCCTCCACCCGTTCGAGCCAGCCCTATGAACCCACTTTCCCTTCTAAAAAAAGCCCGGGCCGATCGTCAAGGCACCGCCACCCTCACCTGCACCGCCAATGAATTGGAGTCTTCATTGGCCACCCTGCGCATCACACCCACCCTGATCACCGGTTTCATCTCCCCCCACCTGGACATCGACCAGGTCGCCGCCAAGCTCAAGCGTCGCTTTCCGCAAACCGCCATCAGCCTGTGCACCACCTCCGGTGAGTTGTGCAACGCCGCCGATTCGCTGTATTGCGCGACCGGCGAGCGCTGGGACCGGATGGTGTTGCAGCTGTTTGATGACAGTGTGATTGCCTCTGCCGAGGTGGTGATGGTGCCGTTGGAGTGTGAGGACATTCGCAGCGGCGGCAAGCGCTTGGGGATGCAGGAGCGGATCGCCAAGTTGGTGGCCAATATCAAGCGGGTGCAGGTGCACACCTCGATCGATCACCGCGACACCTTGGCCTACGTGGTGTTCGATGGGTTGTCGGCGTCGGAATCGTTTTTCATGGAGGCGCTGTATGAGTCCGGGCGTTTTCCATGCTTGTTCGTAGGCGGGTCGGCTGGGGGTAAGTCGGATTTCCAGAAAACGCTGATCCACGATGGCCAGCGCAGTTATCAGAACCATGCACAGATTGTGTTCCTCAAGACCGCGGCCCATGTGCGCTTTGGCGTGTTTAAAAGCCAAAACTTCAAGGCCGCGGATTTGACCTTCAGTGTGCTGACCGCCTCGGTGGAAGACCGCACGATTGACCAGGTGATCGACAGCAGCGGCAATATCAAGAGCATGGTGCAGGCGCTGTGTGACGCGTTCAATTGCGCCCCCCAGGCACTGGAGTCGAAGCTGGCGGATTACTCGTTCGCGATTCGGGTGGGCAGTGAGTTGTTTGTGCGCTCCATCGCACGCATCGACTATGAACAGCAGATCGTGCAGCTGTTTTGCGACGTGGCGCCGGGCGAAGAGCTGGTGATGGTGCGGCGTACGCCATTGCGTGAGGCCACACGCCTGGACTACGAGCAGTTTTTGCGTGGCAAGGGCGGCCAGCCGGTGGCGGGGATTTTGAATGACTGCATTTTGCGCCGACTGAATAACGGCGCCGAGCTGGGCAGCATGGCCGGCATTTTTGGGGATGTGCCGTTGGCGGGGTTTTCGACCTTCGGGGAGATTCTGGGCTTGAACCTGAATCAGACGCTGACGGCGATTTTCTTCTTTCGGGTGGCCAAGGGTGCGAGTTTCAGTGATGAGTACGTGGACAATTTCATCGCCCATTACGGCGAGTTCAAGGCATTTTTCCTGCGGCGTCAGGTGAAGAAGCTGGCGGGGTTGAACCATGTGGTGGTCAAGCAGATTGCGGCGTTCAAGAACAATGATTTCACCGACACCCTGAATACCCGAGGCCTGGACCGCAATATCCTGCCAGTCTTCGAAGGCCTGGCCGACTTGGGCCTGGTGTTGGCCCAGGCCGAGCGCCAACAGGAGGACATCGCTTCGCAGCTCAAGCACTACTCCGGTGAGTTACACGCCTCGATGGATGAACTGGTGGGCACGATTGGCCAGCAGAACACGGTGTCTGCCCAGGCCGGGGCCACGGTGGAGGGCCTGTCCAGCCAGGCGGATGTCGCGGTGCAGGGCGCGCGCACGCTGGCGGGGTCGAGTTTGCGTATCCAGTCGATTGTGCAGGTGATCCAGCAGATCGCCGGGCAGACCAACCTGCTGGCGCTCAACGCCGCGATTGAAGCGGCGCGCGCGGGCGACCTGGGCCGAGGCTTTGCGGTGGTGGCGGACGAGGTGCGCAAGCTGGCGGAAATCACGCGTAAGAATGCAGCGGAAATCGGTGTGGATATTGACCTGTTGTCGAGTGAGATCCAGCGCGTGGCCCAGCAGATTGAAGACCAGTCCACCGGGGTGGGCGCGTTGCGGGAGATGCTGGATGTGCTGGAGGCGTCGAGCCGTGCGACGGAGGGTACGGCGCAACGGACCAAGACCATTGCGGATACGTTGACGGGGCTGACCCATGCCTAGGGTATAGGGCGACGACCGCCGCATCAGGGGTTGATAGCTCTCATCACCGTGAACAGATAACCGGGTCCGGTCACCCCCATAGGCGCCCGATTGCGGCTGGTGGCGAGGGCCTCCAGGAGGGTGCGATGGGGGGCTTTGTCGACGGGGACAGGCGAGGTGGAGCCGTGTGGCGCTGGATTGTCTGCAGCGGCAGTCGCCCGTTGCAACTTGCCGGTGGCCTTGTCTAACGTGTAGCCGGCGGCTTTGCCTTCTTCGGTGAGGCTCCAGGTACCGTTGACGCTAGCGGCGAGTACCTTGGAGGGCGGTAGTTTTATGTTCTTATTCGTGGTGATCACAATATTGTCGTTGATCTTGACGGTTTTTAAAGTGGCGAACTCATTGCCCAGCGAGGGCAGTGAAGCCCCTTCGCCAGAGAATTTGATGACCATCTGTTCAAGGAACGGCATACCACCTGTATTTGAGAGTGCTCCGTAATCCGGATTCAGGATATGCCGCAAATAGCCTGGGTCGAGACGGGTGCTGTTGATCGCCGAACCTTTCAGGATACGTGAGGCAATTGCAGCATCTTCTTCCTTGAAGTTGTAAGTCACTCGATACCCCTCCGAATCGTAGCCATTGTTGCCGCTCAAGAGCTGGCGCCCATCGCTCAAATGACGGTAGTGGCCAAGTGACCAAGCCAGGCGATCCACATAGCCCAGATCCGCACCTTCCGCCTGCGCATAAGCATACATATCCGAGATCAAGGCACGATCATCGCGATTGAGGAATTCAAAAGCGCTTTGAGTGGTGTTCTCAAAGGTCGCCGGAGGCTGGGCAACCGACGGCTCACGGTGGCCGAACAAGCGGGAGATCATCAGGTCACGGCCATTGATGCCTGCCGACCTGGGGCTACTCGCCACTGGGGGAGCGACAGTTTGCATCTCCTGCAACGCGGCACGTCGCTCATGGGTGGTAAAGGCGCCGCCCTCGTCGTGGGCGATCAAGCTCAATTGATCGCGCGCAAGGCCTTTGAAGGGGTTGCTGTCGACCCCATTGACGAAGGCGGTTGCTTGACGGGCGCGAGCCAGCAATTCTGGGGTGGCGGTCTTTGGAAGCTCTGCGTCGTGCTGCGTTTTGTTGGCGAGGTAGGTGTCGCCCGTAATCGAGTCGAGTGGGTGGGGGGTGTTTTGACCGCGACGGGCTTCAGCGCGCGTGGCGGCTTCGCTTAATTGATGGGCGAGCGTCGATACGGTGCTGTTGGTAACGCGACTGCTTGTAGCCAAGGATGCATCAGTCTTGTGTTGCGTTGGCGGGCTAACAACATTCACCGGACTGCCTGTCAGGCGACCATGAGCTATCGAAGCATAAGAAGTCAGGTTAATCATAAAATCTCACCCCGTAGAGGCGGCTGTAACTTGCCTACATTCAAAATGTTCAATTGTCAGCACAGAAGGCCGCAGTAAAAGTGCCCCCTGAGCGGGCACCTGACTAGTCTCTATATCGAAAGGTCACTGAATCAACGCCGGCAGGACGAGCATAGGGAGGGACTCCTCCTAGTACCGTATGACCGATGGTGACACGCGAACCATGGTTGAACGCCTCACCATTAAAGTCTGATAGTGTTCCGGAAGAGTTCGGGTTAATAGCAACACAGTTCTTTTCAGAACTGTAGGGGCGGTAGTAGCACAACTCGACCGACTCGCTAATACTCTGAGGATAGTAGGTCGTCTTCCAGTCGACCCCTAATAATTGTTTAGGATAGGGTAGCGTACCACTGGGGAAATCTGAGGTAGCCAAGTTAAAAAATGCTAATCCGACACCCGCATTATTCGATATCACAAGAACGGGGTCCGGCGTTTGGGTTTTAGTAATAGATCGATCTATCGCGTAGGCTGCGTTATCTAAAACCAGTACGCAAACAGCCAACACAGCAAGCAGGGCTCGTCTTGCATTCATGCAAGACGCCAACAACAAAAACACCGTTGAGCGTTTCATAGTGATCACCATAGCGTCAGGAATTACTCTCTCGGCTTGCTAACAAGCCAGCAGTAGGAACGACGCCCCTAACATGCACGATTTATTATCCCGGGTAAGCCAGCCGCTTCCTAAAAACACTAAGGACCGCTCCGTCATACTTAACAGTAGGATGACGTCAGCCACGTCCTAATCCCGCGTGCACACTATTCAAACCAAGTGGTTAAAGTCATGATGCGCGCCTCACTTCAAGGACGATAAAAACAGTGAAAACCACCTTCGCCGCCCTGCTCCTGACCTGCCTGGCCACACCCGCATTCGCTGACGCCCCCCTCATCGGCTTCAAGAGCACCACCCTGCCCGACGCCCACCACGCTCGCCCATTGGAACTGGCGGTCTGGTACCCCGCCAACACCACCGCCACGCCAACGCTGATCGCCGACTCCGTCGTCTTCATCGGCGCCCTCGCCGTACCCGACGCACCACCGGCCAGCGGCGAACATCCCCTGGTTGTGCTCTCCCATGGTTACGGCGGTAATTGGGGTAAACAGGTGTGGCTGGCCAGTGCTTTGGCGCACCAGGGTTATATCGTGGCGGCGGTCAACCATCCCGGCACTACCAGCAAAGACCGCAGCCCCCAGGCCGCCGCAGCGTTATGGCAGCGCCCGGCCGACCTGAGCCGTGCCATCGACGCAGTCCTGGCGCAACCGAAGCAATTTGGCGCGGTGGCGAAAAACCAGATTGCCGCGGCAGGCCACTCCCTCGGCGGCTGGACCGTACTGGAGATCGCCGGCGCGCGTTTCGACCCCGACCTGTTCAGCCGCGACTGCGGCGCCCACCCCAAGCTGGGCGGTTGCATCGGCTACCAGGAGATGAACCCCGCAGGGACACCTGACGGGAAGGCGCGACTGGCCGCTGACTTGAGCGATAAACGCGTCACCGCCATAGTGTCATTGGACCTGGGCCTGTCACGCGGCATGACCGACGCGAGCCTGGCGGCGCTACGGGTGCCGGTTTTGGTGATTGCAGGCGGGGTACCGTCGGAGGATATGCCTGCCGAACTGGAGTCTGCCGACCTGGCCAAGCGCCTGCCAACCGCCTCGACGCGCTACGTGGCGATCAGCGACGCCAACCATTTCAGCTTTATGTCGATCTGCAAGCCGGGGGCGGTCGCATTGATCGAAGAGCGTTCGCCAGGCGACGGCATGATTTGTCGAGATGGTGAGGGCGCACGACCACGGGCGCAGATTCAAAAACAGGTGACAGCGCTGATCAGCGACTTTCTGGCGCAGACGTTTCAGCGTTAAACAAATCCCCCCTGGACAGACGGCGGCCAGCCAATCAGTCAGGCTACATGGGCGGACCTGGGCAATCCCGCTCAACAGCCTCGCATCGATAACACTGATGATTACTATCGAACCGCTCGCCTATGGGGTGGCCAAACCCGATTCCTATAATCGCCTCCCAATTCTTCCCCTTCGCCTGGCCTCAGGCGACATCCCCCTTGGAACCCAGCATCATGCCAAGCGCCCTCCAGGCCCCCAGCGGCCGTCCCGAACATAATCAACAAAGCGTCAAACAGCAGTGGCTGGCGATTCTCTCGGTCGCGGTGGGCGCCTTCGCCCTGGTGACCAGTGAGTTCCTGCCGGTGGGCGTACTCAACGACGTCGCCGCCGACCTCGGTATCACTGCCGGCCACGCCGGGCTGATGGTGACCCTGCCGGGCATCATGGCCGCCCTCGCCGCGCCGTTTCTGTCGGTGAGCATTGGCGCGATGGACCGTCGCTACCTGCTGATCGGCCTGACGTTGATCATGATCATCGCCAACTCGGTCGTGGCCTTTGCCAGTGACTTCAACCTGCTGCTGTTCGGCCGTGTCTTGCTGGGCATCAGCATCGGCGGGTTCTGGGCCACGGCCATTGCCCTCAGTGGGCGCCTGGCGCCCAAGGGTGTGGATGTCGCGAAGGCCACCTCGATCATCATGATGGGCGTGACCCTGGCCACCGTGCTCGGCGTGCCCGTCGGCACCTGGCTCAGCGGCCTGATGGGCTGGCGCATGACGTTCCTGGTCACCGCGCTGCTGGGCGTGCCGGTGCTGCTGGCGCAGGTGTTCCTGCTGCCTCGGCTCACCCCGGAGAAGGCCATTCGCATCAGCGACCTGCCGGCGTTGTTTATCAACCCACAGGCGCGGGTCGGGTTGATCGCGGTGCTGTTGATCGGCTTGGCGCACTTTGCGGCCTACACCTATGTCGCGCCGTTCTTCAAATACAGCTCCGGCTTCGACGGGCCGACGATCGGCTCGCTGTTGCTGCTCTTCGGCGTGGCCGGGGTGTTCGGTAATATCTTTGCCGGTTTCACCGCCAACCGCAGCGTGCGTCACACCCTGTTGCTGGTCGCGCTGATGATCGGCACCAGCACCGCCCTGTTCCCTCACTTCGCCACCGGGATGACCGGCGCAGCGATGCTGATCGGGCTGTGGGGTTTCGCCTTCGGCGCCTTCCCGGCCTGTGCCAGTATCTGGATGTTTGTGGTGGCGCCCAAGGATGTCGAACGCGGCATGCCGCTGTTCGTCGCCTTGTTCCAGGTAATCATTGCCTTGGGCTCGTTCTTTGGCGGGCGGATCGTCGACCAACTGGGCAGCTCGGTGCTGTTGAGCCTGGCCACGGCCCTGGTGGGCTGCGGTTTTGTGACGGTGCTGGTGCTGGGGCGTAATGTCAGCAATAGCTTGGCGGCCCAGCCTGGCTAGGCCTGCCCTGCAACCCGAGACCTTCGCAATAAATGCCCGCCATCGCGCCAACCGCGACGCCGGTTGCTCCCACGCCGCCACGTGCCTGTCAGCCGGCATGTCGCACCCATGCACGATAGTGCAGGTTTTTTCGGCATGGGAGCGCGGCGACGTTGGCCTTGACGGCAGCCAGTCACGTGGCCGGTATGGCGAGGGTATAGGGCTTGATCATAGGCCTCTGCGTTAAGTTTCCGTATTCCATCGCCTTGCGTGATACTGGACCGGCCCCACATCCGAAGTCTTCCCGTAATCGCAGGTCGAGCGGCTCAAAGGATCATGGATAAACCTAAAGACGCCTCTTTTGCCTATCAGGCGGTGTACCGCTACCTCGTCGAATGGATCGAAGCCAGCCCTTCCCAAGGCGAACGCAAACTGCCGTCCCTGCGCCATTTGGCCCAACGCCTGGGCGTGTCGGTGTCGACAACCAAGTACGCTTACTCGCTGCTTGAGGATCAAGGACGGATCTACGCCAAACCCAAGTCCGGTTACTTCACCCGGTGGATACCGGCGCCTTTATCGACTGAACACTCGCCCAACCTGCTCGACCAGGTGTTCGCCAACGCGCGCCAGCCCGGCATGTTGGCCCTGAGCAGCGACGCCCCGGCGATGCTGCTGTCGCTGGAAAACCCTTTACTGATGATAGAGCGCGAAATAGCCCGCCAGTACCCGCGCTCACTCACGCCGCTGTACCTGCCATTCGGCGAGCCCGAGTTGCGCACGGCGTTGGCCGAGCGTTACACCTGCTCCACAGCCCCTTACTGGCAGGCCGAACAGGTGTATATCGGTTCAGACCTGCACACTGTGCTGGACGTGTCACTCAGCGCCCTCGAACTGCGAGGTACGGTGGCGCTGGTGGAGTCGCCGTGTTCGTGGGCGATCCTGCGCCAGTTGCAGGCGGCGAATATCCGCGTGATCGAAGTGCCCCTCGGAGCAGACGGGCGCTTCAACATGCCGGCCTTCCATGAATTGCTCAAACAGGAGCCGATTCGCCTGGCAGTGCTGTCATCGACGGTCAACATACCCCAGGGTGGCGTGGTACCGGCGCAAGACAAGCAGCAGGTCTGCCGCTGGCTGGCAGAGCGGGATATCTGGTTGTTCGAGAATGACACCTACGGCGAGCTGTATTTCGAACCTCGGCCCGCGCGCTATCGCGACTATGCCGACCCGCAAAGACTGGTGGTGTTTTCAACCTTCGACAAGGTGATCGGCTCGGAAGCGCCCTACGGTTATGTACTGTGTCGCGGGCAGGCGCCGCACTTGCAGCGGCTGTTTATGGAGCGCGGGTTTCGCCTCTCGCCGATCCGCCAGAAGGCGATCGCCAAACTGCTTACCTCCAAGCGTCTCGACCAGCACTTGGTGATGCTGCGGGCGGCGTTGCTGGAGCGCATGACGCGCATGAAAGCCCTGCTGGAAGCGCTCGGCGAATGGCAAGTGGTCGAGCCGCGTGGGGGCGCGAGTTTCTGGTTGCAGACCCGTCGCACGGTCGACATGCGCTGGGTATTCGAGCACCTGCTGGCCCAGCGCATCGTCATCGCCCCTGGAGAACTATTCAGCCAGCAAGGTACCTGGAAGCAGTCTCTGCGCCTGAGCTACACCCTCGACTGGAGCAAGGATATCGCCCAGGCTGTGAGGCAGCTGGCCCAGGCAATTCGTCAAAGCCCGTAACAGTGCCGAGCTTCTGGGAAGCGACCGTGGCGCACGTCTTCGGCAAACCGCTCGCACGCATCACGAATCACCGCGCTGACATCCGCGTACTGTTTGACAAAACGCGGCAGGTGCTCGCCGCCCAGTCCCAGCACGTCTTCGGTGACCAGTACCTGGCCGTCGCAGGCGGGCGAAGCGCCGATGCCAATGGTGGGCATGGCCGAGTCCAAGGTGATCTGGCGTGCCACGCCTTCGGCCACCCCTTCCAGCAACAGGCTGAAGGCGCCCGCCTGCAGGCTGGCACGGGCATCGTTGCTGACCACTGCTGCGGTCTGGGCCGTGAGGCCCTGGGCCTTGAACCCACCCATCACGTTGACGAACTGTGGCATCAGCCCCACGTGGGCCATCACCGGAATACCGCGTGCCACCAGGAACTCAACCGTGCCTGCCAGCGCTTGGTTGGCCTCCAGCTTCACAGCATCGCAGCCGGTACGCGCCAGTACCTGGGCGCAATTGCGAAAGGCCTGTTCGTTGGATTCCTGATAACTGCCAAATGGCATATCGGCGATGACACACGCCAACCGCGTGCTGTCGACCACGGCGCGGGTGTGGCCGATGATTTCTTCGAGCTGCATGCTCAACGTCGAAGCCCGGCCATAGCCGACCATGGCCGTGGAGTCACCGACCAGGATGAAATCCACGAGCGGGTCGATCAGCTTGGCGATGGAACTGGTGTACGCCGTGAGGGAGACGATTTTCTGCCGGCCTTTCATGGCGACCAGTTGGGGCACGGTCAATCGTTTGGTACGGGTGTGGAGGCTCATCTTTTCTTCCCTATGCCGTTCAATACTCGGGGGATTGCAGGGCCCGATTATTGGCGAAAGGAAAGGCGATTCAATGCACAGATCGGCGTGAAAAAGCGACCCAGGGAACGGCCGCGGTTTTTAAGCTGGTATCATCCCGAGCCTGTACCAACCGGGTAAGACGACATGAACCGCCAGAAAAAACTGCAGCAGCTATTCAAGGCCAAGGCGAAAAAGGCCAGTGCCAAATTGGCGCCGAAAAGCAAAGACAGATACATCAGCAAAGCAGAGCGGGAAAAGCTGGCGGCTGAAGCCGCTCAGGCGCCAGACATTTCCCCTGAACGTTGACTCAGCAACCGCTCAACGCCACCTGCGGCCGCTCACCGGCAAAGAAAAACGGCCGCAAGCGCACACCCACGCTATTGCCGATAAACGCCGCCACCAGCCAAACCCAGCCATGCAGGCTGCCCGAGGCGATACCGCTGAAGTACGCGCCGATATTGCAGCCGTAGGCCAGGCGTGAGCCGTAGCCGAGCAACAGGCCACCGATCACCGCCGCTACCAGTGAGCGTGCCGGGATGTTCAGGCTGGGAGCGAAACGCCCGGCCAGGCCGGCCGCCAGCAGCGCACCGAGGACGATGCCGATGTCCATGACGCTGGTGATGTCTTCCCACACTGGCGCGGCCAGGGCCTTGGCGTTGCCAGGCATTTGCCAGAACGCCCAACTGGCCACATCCACCCCCAGCCCGCTCGCCGCCTTGGCCCCCCACAACGCGAACGCCGACGTAATGCCCCACGGCCGCCCGGCCAGGGCCAACGTTGCGTAGTTGAGCAGCGCCAGGCCAATCGCGCCCCAGACCAGCGGCCACGGCCCGCGCAGGAAGCGGCGCAGCCCTGGGTGTTCGCTGGTCACGCCCGCTTCAAGCTGACCATGACGGGCTTTTTCCAGCCGCACAGTCACCACCGCGATGAGCGCAAATACCGCCAGGCTCATGAGCAAGGCCGGCACCACGCCGAAGCTTTTGACGATGGACGTCGCGGGGAACGCAGGCAGCGCAAACCACCAGTCCACATGGTGCGTAGCTATCAACGAACCGCAAATGAAGAAGAGCAACGTCACCAACATGCGCGCATTGCCGCCGCCCACGGTGAACAGGGTGCCCGACGCACAACCGCCGCCCAGTTGCATGCCAATGCCGAAGATAAATGCGCCAAACACCACCGACACCCCGACCGGCGCCACCAGCCCGACCACCGGTTGCCCGAACAACGTGCCTGCCCCCAATGCCGGGAAGAACAGCAGCACCGCCACCGCCAACATCACCATCTGCGCGCGCAGGCCGGCGCCACGCCGATCATTGATAAATACGCGCCAGGCCGAGGTGAAGCCGAACGCCGCGTGATAGAGGGTCAAGCCCAGCGCCGCGCCGACCACCAGCAACAGCATCTGGCGCACGCCGACGGTGTTTTGCAGGAGCACGGCGCCCACCAGCAGGAGGATAAACGCCACCAGGGGCGCAAGCGGTTTGCGCGCAGGGGTCAGGGAAAGAGAGGTGCTCATGGGGATCTCGGTTCGGGTGAAGTTGGACGATTGCGAGGGGGCGAGTATAAACCCAGGGGCGGCTTATCTTTGGAGTATTCATGAGTTTGCTCGGAACCTTCCGCTCCCTGCGCAGCGTCAACTACCGCATCTGGGCGGCGGGTGCACTGGTCTCCAATATCGGCACCTGGATGCAGCGCACCGCCCAGGACTGGCTGGTACTGACCCAGCTCACCCCGCATAACGCGGCCGCCGTCGGCATCGTCATGTCGTTGCAGTTCGGGCCGCAGTTGCTCTTGCTGCCCTGGACCGGCTTCGCCGCCGACCACTATGACCAACGCAAGTTACTGATCGTCACCCAGGCGGTCATGGGCATGCTGGCGCTGACGCTGGGGGTGTTCACCATCACCGGTTTTGTCGAGCTGTGGCATGTGTATGTGTTCGCGTTTTTGTCCGGTTGCGCCTCGGCTTTCGATGCACCGGTGCGACAGATCTTCGTCGCGGAGCTGGTGGGTGAGAAGGATTTGTCCAATGCGATCGCGCTCAATTCCACCTCGTTCAACATGGCGCGCCTGATCGGCCCGGCCGTAGCGGGCTTGACCATCGCATCGGTAGGCACCGGATGGGCGTTCCTGCTCAATGGCACGAGCTTTTTTGCGGTGCTGGCTTCGCTGTTTTTCCTGCGGGTGTCCGGCCAGCCGGTGAAGGTGCGAGCGCTGCGCTCCAAGGGCAGCCTGACCGAAGGGCTGCGCTATGTGTGGGCGCGACCGGACTTAAAGGCGATCCTGCTGATGCTGTTCCTGATCGGCACCTTCGGCATGAACTTCCCGATTTTCATCTCGACCATGGCAGTCAGCGTGTTCCATGCCGATGCCCGCGCCTACGGCCTGCTGAGCTCGACCCTGGCCATCGGCACGATCGCCGGCGCCCTGCTCGCCGCCGGCCGCGAACGCCCGCAGTTCAAGTCGCTGCTCACGGGTGCAGCAGTGTTCGGCGCGGGCTGCACACTGGCAGCCCTGGCCCCGAACTACTGGTTGTTTGCCGTGGCGCTGGTGATTATCGGCGTGGGTGCGATGACCTTCAGCAACACCACCAACAGCCTGATGCAGCTGAGCACCGACCCCGCCATGCGCGGCCGCGTGATCGCCCTGCGCGTGGGCGTCGCCCTGGGCGGCACGCCGATTGGGGCGCCCATCGTCGGTTGGGTCGCCGACCACCTGGGCCCGCGCTGGGCGCTGGGGGTGGGCGCGTTATCCGGTGTGCTGGCGGTGGGCGTGGCGCTGTATACCCTAAGGCGCCAGTTGCACCGGCCGAAGTAGCGTTGCAACAGCCTTCTTGTATAGGGGGGTGGGGTATGCAATGATCCGCCGCATTATAGGTAGGGGGGGTATGCCGTGGGTCATCTAGCCGCAAACAAAGACAGCCTGATCAAACGCGTCAAACGCATCGCCGGGCAGATTCAGGCGCTGGAAAAAGCGCTGGAGTCAGACGCCGACTGCGCCAAGACACTGCACCTGGTGGCCGCCACGCGCGGTGCTATCAACGGTTTGATGGAAGAGATCATCGAGGACCACGCCAGGGCGCATGTGGCTGACCCGTCACTGAGTACAGAGGCGCGCAACCAGGGCGTCGAAGAATTGCTTGAAGCCATTCGGCGCTACTCCAAATGACCCTCACGAATAGCCAGGCACACGAGCATGTCTTCCTGGGGGCTGCCCACGACGAGAACGCCCGGCGCACGCTGTGGGTGGTGATACTGACCGTGGTGATGATGGTGGCGGAAATTGCCGCTGGCGCCCTGACCGGTTCCATGGCCCTGCTGGCCGACGGTTTTCATATGGCCACCCATGCGGGCGCATTGGGCATTGCGGCGGCGGCCTATGCCTACGCCAAGCGCCATGCGAACAGCCCTCGCTACAGCTTTGGCACCGGCAAAGTGGGTGACCTGGGCGGCTTCGCCTCGGCGCTGATCCTGGCGCTGGTCGCCCTGGGCATCGGTATCGAATCGTTCATGCGCCTGCTCCAGCCGACCGAAGTGCAATTTGGTACGGCGACCCTGATTGCTATCGTCGGGCTGGTGGTCAATATCGTCAGTGCGTTGCTGTTGGGCCATGGGCATAGCCACGGCCATGACCATGATCACGACCATCACCACCACGGCCACGATAACAACCTCAGGTCAGCCTACATCCACGTGCTTGCCGATGCGTTGACCTCCGTGCTGGCGATCGCCGCATTGCTGGCGGGTCGGTACCTGGGTTGGGTATGGCTGGACCCGGTGATGGGCATCGTCGGCGCCATCGTGATTGCGCGCTGGGCCTGGAGCCTGATGGGCGTGACCGCCGGCGTGTTGCTGGACCAGACCGACGAACACGTCGCCGCCGAGATCCGCGAGCGGGTGGAGCAACCCGGCGATGCAACGATTACCGACCTGCACGTCTGGCAGGTCGGGCCCGGTGTGCATGCGGCCATCGTCAGCGTGGTCGGCCAACCGACAGCGGATGCCGAGAGCATTCGCCTGCGCCTCAAGCCGGTCCATGAAGTGAGCCACCTCACGGTTGAATTTCGTGCCGCGTAGCGGCGCCCCTTGACGGTATCCCCAGGTGAAATCTTGGCTAAAGAAATCGAAAACCCGTGTGTCTCGACCTGCCAGTTGAGTGGCGAGTTGTGCGTCAGCTGCGGGCGGACCAAGGACGACATCCGTAAATGGAAACGGATGAAACGCCCCGAGAAAATGGCCGCCGTGCAGCGAGCGACAGCGCGCTTGAAGGCGTTGAAAAAAGGCAAGTAACGCTGGGCGTATCGCTCAACCCAGCATCACGTACGCCCCACCGAACCCGTCACCGGCAGGTTGCCGAGTAATTTGAGCCCGGTACTCTTCACGAAGGTGTCGTAGTCCATCGGTTTCTGGATACGGGTTTCGGCATTGGGCAACACGTAGGCCCAGGCGCGTTTGCTTGAGGCGTCGTACACCAACTTGAACAGGCGCGTCGGCACCCAGACCTTGTTGTCGCCGATGGTGCTGTAGCCCGCATCGAACAGCGGCCCGGTGAACACATACACGTCGCCGCCCGCGCGCTTGGCAAACTTGCGCACATCCGCTTCGACCTTGCTCCAGATCTTGCGGTTGTTGGTAGGGTCTTGCGGCACCATGTTCGACAGCGCGAAAGACTGTGCCATGGCATGGGCATTCGGCGCGTCGGCGGCTGGGGATTGGTGGCCACGGTCCATCGCCGGGTGCTGGCTGCGGTAGTCGCTCAACTCGGCGCGCCCACCTTTGGGAATGCGTGGGTCGGGGTAAAACTGGTTGGTGCGCTCCTCGCCTTTGGCGTCGTTCAACTGGGCGGCATTCAGGCGCTCGACCACCACCAGCGGGGTCTTGCTGGTTTGCGAATAGAGCACCGCGAAGTGGTCGGAACAGAGGGCCATTGGCCTCATGCTGGCTGGCACCGTGGCCGTGTTGATCGGTGTCGCGGCGGGGAAGAGTTCGGCGCAACCGTCAAACGAGATACGTTGCTGCGTGGACGTGTAGGGGTTTGCCGGGCCGCGAGCGTCTACGGCGGTAGAGACTAAAACGAGGGCTGCCAGCCCGACTGCAATGTTGCGTAGGTACATGCTTTAGATCTTAAGGTGAGGGTAAACGGATGAGCGCGAATGATCGCGCGGGGCGTATGGACCCTGATAAATCCGTTTGGTGCCGCAGGCTTACCGATCTTGTCGCGCTCCGCTCCCCTATCGCGCTCACCCGAAGGTTCAGTGAGACACTATTGCAACGCCGGACCGTCGCCCAGGCTTGAAGCCGTGGTCACGCGCGCCCCACGCGATCCCCAGCGCCACGCCGATCAACACCAGCATCGCCCACGGAAATGCCCCCACGCCCCAGCGATCGAGTAATACGCCACCCACCACACCGCTGGCGGCAATGGCGCTGTTCCACGCCACGACGTTCAGCGACAACGCCACATCGGCGCCATCGCCCGCCGCGTCGGCCAGAGCCGTTTGCAGCAAAGTGGCGGCACCGCCGAAGCTCAGGCCCCACACGGCGACGCCAAGGTAGATCACTTCAGGCACGTTGCCCAATACGCCAAACACCAGCGCAATCGCGGCAAACACCACCAGGCTGACCAACACCGTCTGGCGCAATAACGGCTCGACCAGCTTGGCCGTCAGCCAGATCCCCACCAATGCCGCAATGCCGAATACCAGCAACACCAGGTCCACCCGCGCGGCCAAGCCTGCACGCGCCACGAACGGGGCGATGTAGGTATAGAGAACGTTGTGGGCGAGCATCCAGCTGATCACCACCGCCAGTACCGGCCTGACCCCTGGCGTGGTGAGGACCTTGCGCAACGGCAGGCGTTGGTGCGCGGGCTGTGGCGCATAGTCCGGGACTTTCACCAGCACCCAAGCGATCAACACCAGGGTCAGTACCGACATCAGGCCAAAGGTGGTACGCCAGCCGACCAGGCCGCCAAGCCAGGTGCCCAGCGGTACACCCAGTGACAGCGCAATCGGAGTACCCACCATCGCCAGCGCCAGCGCCCTCCCCTGCTGATGGGGCGCGACCATGCGCCGGGCGTAACCGGCCAGCAGGCTCCAGGCCAACCCCGCGGCGACCCCGGCGAAGAAACGCGCCACCAGCGTCACACCGTAATGGGACGACAATGCCGTGATGGAATTGAACAGCAGGAAGCCGACGATGGTCAGCAGCAGCACATTGCGGCGGCGCCAACCACGGGTGGCGATGGTCATGGGAATCACCGCCAGCACCGAGCCCAGCGCATAGGCGGTGACCATCTGCCCGGCCATGGACGGGGAAATCCCCAGGCCATCGCCGATCAACGGCAACAGCCCGGCCGGCAGGGTTTCGGTGACGATGCAGATGAAACCGGTCATGGCCAGCGCGAGCAAGGCGCCGATAGGCAGGCGTTCAGAAGACGCGGATACGCAGAGTGAGGGGGTCACGGGAAACTCCTTGAGGCAATTTAGATACTGATCGATACAAATGTTGCGGGCAGCTGTCGCACGTTGTCAACGACTTATGTATCGACTAGTATTTATCTGGTCTGCCAAGGGAGTTTTATGAAATGGCACAAATGGGCCGTCCCCGTACCTTCGACCGTGACCACGCCGTGGAACAGGCCATGCACCTGTTCTGGCAGCATGGCTACGACGCCACGTCCCTCGCCCAGCTCAAGGCCGGCCTGGGCGGCGGTATCTCCGCACCGAGTTTTTATGCCGCATTCGGCTCCAAGGAAGCGCTGTTCGATGAGTGCGTGCAGCGCTATCTGGCAACCTACGCTCAAGTGACCGAATGCCTATGGGATGAAAGCCTGCTGCCGCGCAAAGCCATCGAGACCGCATTGCGCCAATCCGCGCGCATGCAGTGTGAAGACGGGCATCCCAAGGGGTGCATGGTGGCATTGGGCGTGATGAGCGCACCAAGCCCGGAGAATGCGCGGGTGGCGGATGCATTGACCCAGTCCCGTATGAGAACGCGGGCAGGGATCGTGGCGTGTGTCGAACGTGGAATAAGCTCAGGGCAACTGCCGGATACGATTGCCGCGGTGTCGATGGCGGCGGTGTTTGACAGTTTCTTGCAGGGCATTTCGATATTGGCGCGGGACAACGTGCCCCACGCAACCATCGATGCCGCCATCAGCCACATCCTGCTGACGTGGGACATTGCCGCCGCGACCGCACCGCCCATCCGTGCGACCGCTGCACAGCAGCCCTAGCCCATCCGGAAGCGCTTGCTACAACTCAGGGCGTTGAGGCGTTCATCAAGAGAGCGCTTTGCGTCCTGTGGTCAATGTGCGTTCGCAGCCAGGCTGAGCGCGTGGATCTTGTCGACGATCTGCCGTGAAGCCTTGCGGATTGCCTTCGTCGTGTTGCCGGCGATATGGGGTGTCAGTTGGGCGTTGCGAATGCCAGCCAGCGGCGAGTTGAAGCGGTCTTTTTCCTGGGCGAAGGTATCGATGGCGACCGCTTTTATATGCCTGGGAAATGCCGTCATGAAGCTTGCCAACTGGGCTTCGTCGACAATGTCACCACGAGCGGTGTTGATCAGTATCGAACCTTGGCGCATCTGTCTGAACTCGGTAAGGCCGAACAGGCCTCGGGTGAGCGGTGTCAGCGGTACGTGGATCGAGACCACATCGGCCTCCCCCAACAATTGCTCGAGGGTTTCTCGTCGCTCAAGCCCAAGGCTGCGCGCGACCTGCTCCGTAAAGCGCTCTGAACCGGTGGCGATGACCCGGATCCCCAGCGATCCGGCCTTGCGCGCGACCTCTTGAGCAATGCTGCCAGTGCCGACCACGCCTAACGTGAGTTCGCAGAACTCAAGGCTGGGCGCCAAAGTGCCCTTGGACCAGCGACCACTGTGCGTCTCGGCGTTGTAGTGATCCAGGTCCCGGGATAAAAACAATGTCTGGGCCACCACGTATTCGGCCACAGCTACCGCGTTGGAGGCCGGCGTGTTCAGTATCGTCACGCCACACCGTTCAGCCTCTTGCCGGTCGATATGGTTAACGCCTGAACCGGCCTGGGCGATGGCGCGCAGTGGCGTTGGCAGGGTCGGTGATGCAGCGGCGCGGATCAGTTTGCTCTCAATGGGAATATTCAGGCGCGTCTTGAACACGCTATACCCCCCGGCCTCAGTCACGGCGTCGATGAAAGCTTGCCTGTCGTGGCCATTGATCTCGGTGTATCGGATGCGCTCGCCGTAGTGCTTGCGGATACTGTTTTTATCCGTGAAATAGTAGAGATTCAGGGTGACGACCAAGCCCAACTCAAGGAATCGGTCGACTTCCTCGAATAGCAACGGCGGGCCGGGTGCATCCAGTATCAGGGTGGTGAATGCCATGCATTTTGGTCTTCTTGGCTGATAGAGGCTGGGTTCATGCGCCTTCAAGTATGAAGTTGAACTGACTACATCCAGGCTTGAATTAATCATGACCCTGTTTTTCGACAAAGGACCCTTTTGGAATAAAAAGCGCAGTGTGTGCACTTACGCTAAAACAACAACCGCGAAAAATCACAGCACCCCTGCGCCATCCGCGCCACGTCCTGGTTCAAGCCGAATTGGCGGTCCACCCGGTGCAATGCCACGTACTGGATACTCGGCAACTCCGGCTGCGTGACCAGCGCGCGTAATGCGCCGTGCTCGATCAGATGGGACAAACACGCCTTGGGCAAATAACTCACGCCGATCCCCGACAACGCCAAGCCCACCTGCACCAGCAGGTTATGGCTGGTGAGGGTCCGCGGCATCTGCACGTTGTGCGCGGCCAGCCAACGCTCGTAGATTAAGCCGGTGCCCGACTGCGAACCCTGGGTCAGAACGGTGTAATCGGCCAGCACTTCCAGGCTTACAGGGTCGGGCTGGGGGATCAGGCCGGGCGCGCAGATCCAGGCGTTTTCTACGCATTGCAGCGCCGTGCTGTGAAAGCGCGGGTCGCTGTAGACGTCCGGCACGATGACCAAGTCGAGTTGGTCGCTTTCCAGCTTGCGAAACAGTTCGCTGCTCAGTTCCACTGACGGCTCGATCTGCACCTTGGGGTAGGCCTGACGCAGCGCATCCACCAGCGCCGGCAGCCAGGTCAATGCGGTGAGTTCGGTGACGCCGAGGCGAAAACGGCGCACCAGCACTTCGCGGGCGCTGACCCGTTCGAGCAGTTGGTCGCGGCTGTTGAGCAGGTCGCGGGCGTAGTCAAGCAGCTCACCGCCCTTCTCCGTCAGCCGGGCGTTGCGCTTGCTGCGGTCAAAAATCTCGACGTCAAAGGTGTCTTCCAACTCCTGGATGCGCTTGGAGATGGCCGACTGAGACATGTTCAGCTTGTTCGCCGCCGCTTCAAAGCTGCCGAGTTCGGCAATCCAGTACAGCGCATCGATTTGCTTGAAGGTGATCATCGCGGCCAATTCATGAGAAAAAGCGATGCTATCACATCATAAAATATCGCTAAAACTCTTCGATCATCACTCCTAAGATCCAGCCATAGCCCATCGCTATCTAACAATTCTGGAGATTTGCCATGTCCTTGCCCGGTTCACGCATCCTTCCCAACGCGCCCATGGCCCCGGCCGAACTGGTCGAGGCGTTTGGCCAAGTCGTCACGCCGCATATCAGCGACAACCTAGGCCGTCATATCGGCGCCCGTGGCCTGACGCGCTACAACCGCAGCGGCAAGCTGGTGGGCACGGCGATCACGGTCAAGACCCGTCCCGGCGACAACCTGCTGATCTACAAGGCCATGAGCATGCTGCAACCGGGCCATGTGCTGGTGGTGGACGGCCAGGGCGACACCAATAACGCGGTGATCGGGGAACTGGTCAAGCTCTACGCCCAGCAGCGTGGTTGCGTGGGGTTTGTGATTGACGGCGCGATTCGCGATGTCGCCAGCTTCGAGGACACCCCGTGCTACGCCCGCGCCGTGGTGCACACCGGCCCGTACAAGACCGGCCCCGGCGAAGTGAACGTGCCGGTGTCTATCGGCGGCATGGTGATCAACCCCGGCGACCTGCTGGTGGGTGATGAAGACGGCCTGGTCGCGTTCTCCCAGGCCGACGCCGCCGAAGTACTGCGCCGCGCCGCGCAACATGCCGAGCACGAAGAAGCGGTCAAAGCAGAAATTGCCAGCGGTGCAGTGCGCCAGAGCTGGATCGACAAGGCCCTCAACAATGCCGGCCTGGTATGAAGGAGTCCGAGATGAGCACTGCATTTTTGTCGGACCGTGTCCTGGGCATTGCGCCCTCCCCCAGCATTGCCGCCAACGCCCTGGTCACCGAGTTGCGCGCCCAGGGCCGCGACATCGTTAACTTCACCGTGGGCGAGCCGGACTTCGACACCCCGGCGCATATTCTTGAGGCCGCCAGCTTGGCGATGCACAGCGGTGATACCCATTACACCGCCACCACCGGCACCCTTGCCCTGCGCCAGGCCATCTGCCTGAAACTGCAGCGAGATAATGATGTGGTGTATGGCCTGGACGAAGTCGTCGCCGGTTGCGGCGGCAAGCACATCATTTATCACGCGTTGGCCGCCACCTTGAATCGCGGCGATGAAGTCATCGTGCACACGCCGTATTGGGTCTCATACCCGGACATCGCACGGCTCAACGATGCCACACCGGTGATCATCCCGGGCGATGAAAGCCTGGGTTTCAAGCTGTCGCCCGCCGCGCTCGAACAGGCGATCACCCCACGCACCAAATGGGTGATCCTCAACAGCCCGAACAACCCCAGCGGCGCGGTGTACAGCGAAGCCGAACTGCTGGCCCTGGCGCAGGTTTTGCGTCGTCATCCCCATGTGCTGGTCATGGCCGATGAGATCTACGAACACTTCGTCTACGGCGACGCCCGGCATGTGCCGTTGACACGCCTGGCGCCCGATCTCAAGCCACGCACGCTGATCGTCAACGGCGCGTCCAAGGGCTATGCGATGACCGGTTGGCGCCTGGGCTTTGGTGCGGGGCCGGCCTGGTTGATCGCGGCCATCGCCAAGTTGCTGTCACAGACCACCACCTGCCCCAGCTCGTTGAGCCAGGCGGCCGCGGTGGCCGCGTTTGCGGGTGATCAAGCACCTATCGCCGGCATGCGCGAGGAATACCAGCAACGCCGCGCGCGCATTCTGGCGCTGCTTGAGGGCATCCCCGAATTGAGCATTACACCACCGGATGGCGCGTTTTATGTATTCGCCAACGTCAGCGGCCTGATGGGCAAGCTCACCCCCCAAGGCGATCGCCTCGACAGCGACACCCAACTGGTGGACTACCTATTGCGCGACTACGGCCTGGCCACCGTCAGCGGCGCGGCCTACGGCATGTCGCCGTATGTGCGCCTGTCGTTCGCAAGCTCGCTGGACGTGATCGAAGAAGGGTGCCGTCGCCTCAAAGACGCATGCAACGACCTGCGCTGACGGCCACCCGTAACACCCGGCGACCAGCGGACGGCCGCCTTTTGACTGCCTAGAACAACAACTTAAAAATCATTGATCTCAAATGAGGCACTCCCATGCACACGCCCCGCATCGCGCTGGTCTGGCAAATCATGATCGGCTTGCTCGCCGGTATCGCCATTGGTGCCCTGCTGCACCGCTTTCCCGAATCCCGGCCGTGGCTGGTGGACAATGTCCTGCAACCGGCAGGCGATATCTTTATCAAGCTGATGAAAATGATCGTGGTGCCCATCGTGTTTTCCTGCATGGTGGTGGGCATTGCCGGGCACGGTGACGGCAAATCCCTGGGCCGTATCGGGGTCAAATCCCTGAGCTATTTTTTCTGCATCACCACCCTGGCGATCATCATCGGCCTGGTCATGGGCAACCTGCTCAAGCCCGGCGCTGGCACTGAACTGTCCAGCCTGCACGCGGCGAATATCACCCTACCCACCAGCAACGGCGCCGGTCATAGCCTGGGGCAGATCATCGTCGGCATCATCCCCGACAACGTGGTCAACGCCATGGCCCAGGGCAGCCTGTTGTCGGTGCTGTTTTTTGCGGTGATGTTCGGCCTGGGCGTGGCGCGCTTGCCCGCCGAGCGCAAAGACCCGGTCATCGCGCTGTTGCGTGGCGTCAGCGACGCGATGTTCAAGGTCACCTCGATGATCATGGCCTACTCGCCCATCGGCGTGTTCGGCATGATCGCCGTGACGGTGGCCAACTTCGGTTTCAGCTCGTTGCTGCCGCTGGCCAAGCTGATCATGGTCAGCTATGTGGCCATCGCGTTCTTTGTGCTGGTGGTGCTCAACCTGGTGGCGCGCGTTTGCGGGATCAACCTGTTCGCGCTGATGCGCCATATCAAGGATGAACTGGTACTGGCCTTCTCCACCGCCAGCTCGGCGGCGGTGATGCCGCAATTGATGAAGAAACTCGAAACCTACGGCGTACCGCCTTCACTGGTGAGCTTTGTGGTACCGGTGGGTTACTCGTTCAACCTCGACGGCGCTTCACTGTTCCTCGGCATCGGTACCCTGTTCGTCGCGCAGTTGTACGGCATTGATTTGAGCCTGGGCGATCAGGCCTTGCTGGTGGTGACCATGGTGCTCACCTCCAAGGGTGCGGCAGGGGTACCGGGGTTCATGTTCGTGATTCTCTCGGCCACCCTGGCCAGTGCCGGTTTGCCGTTGGAAGGCATCGCGTTTATCGCTGGGGTGTACCGTTTGATGGAGATGCCGACCACGGCGCTGAATGTGCTGGGCAATGCGTTGGCGCCGTTGGTGATTGCCAAGTGGGAGGGGCGTGAGGTGCGGGCTGGGCAGCAGCAGAAAGCGCAAAATGTGCAGATGGAATGAAGCGACTGCTGTGCTTCTGTGGTAAGCGGGCCTGTTGTGGCGAGCGGGCTTGCCCCGCGTTGGGCTGCGAAGCAGCGCCAATAAAGGCACTGAGATTTTCCGATTAGAACTCATAGGCTGATTTTGGGGCCGCTTCGCGTCCCAACGGGAGCAAGGTCCCTCGCCCCAGGTACAGTGTTCGCCCTTAACTGACTGGCATCGGGGCAAGTCCGCTCATACAAAAGCGCCACATTTTGACCTCGCCACATCGAATAAAAGCGCTCCGAAGAGCGCCTTTATTCATTCCAGCCTTATTGCTCGCTGATGGATTTCACCTCAGCCTTGGCAGCACCGCCAATCGCAATGCGCTTAGGCTTGGCTTCCTCGGGCACGATCCTGAGCAGATCGATGCTCAGCAAACCATTGGCGAGCTGTGCGCCCTGCACTTCAATGTGGTCGACCAGGCGGAACGACAAACGGAACGCGCGCTGGGCGATGCCTTGGTGCAGGTAAGTGATGCCCTCATCGTGTTCCCGCTTGCCGCCGGCGACGGTCAACACGCCTTTCTCCACCTGAATATCCAGGTCGTCCTCCACCAAGCCTGCTGCCGCGATCACGATCCGATAATGATCGTCACCGTGCTTTTCGACGTTGTGTGGCGGATAGGTGGTACCGGCCTCGCTGCGAAGCGCCGATTCGAACAGGTCGTTGAAACGGTCAAAGCCCACGGAATGACGGAACAGTGGGGCCAAGGAAAGAGTAGTAGCCATTGCAAAATCTCCTGAGTTTTCTCCAAGTGATTTGATACGCGACCCGCATTCGGCATCGCGTAATCCCTAGGTAGGTTCAGGCGGAAAAAATTCAAGCGTCACCCTAAAAAAATTTTTTGTGCGTTTTTTTGGCTGCTGGCACGCCGGGTGTTCGTCAAATTCAAGGCGAAAAAAAGCCTGCATCTCTGCAGGCTTTTTCCTATCTGGCTTCACGACCTGGACTCGAACCAGGGACCGAGTGATTGACAGTCATTTGCTGGCTGTTAGGCGCATCGGGGCCACGACGAAATGTGGCGCGGAGATAGGGTTGCTGCATAGCGTGGGTCGCATGAATGCGTCACGCCAGGAAAGTTAGTCGGGTTGGGTGGGCTTGTCAAAGCTGGAGAAGTCAATACATTGTAGGAAAAGGCGACACCCTTAGTCAGAGACAGTTTAGTCTTCAACGATCGCCTTTCATCAATACGCTTATATAAAGTTGCTCCACTTATTGAGAAACGACACTCAACTCTAAATTTAGTAAAATAAATTATGCGGCTTCGCTTATTAATACTTACTGGCATAATTTTCGCCTTTCCAAAACTTCTGTTACTTTGATTAACCAGCCAGTACCCCAGACAGCTGTTTAAGAATATTCCTTTCTATCCATCTTACCGCGCTGGGATTTACGGCCTCTACACGCCTTGAGCAAATACAGCACCCAAACCCTCACCGCCACTAGAATGGCATAGGCTAAAGCACCTTTAACCAAACCAAAAACATCAACTCCCCCTCCCAATGCGTTAATTTGTCCATTCACCACCTTCGGCAGAAAAGATCCGGAGGTATTGCCGACAGTCTCAACCGCCCCACCTATTATCGGTATCAATTGCCCCGCAACCAACTTTCCGCTTTTGAATCCCACCACACCACCGACAGCGGTCACCCAGAGTGAGTATGTTGCATATTCTCTTTTAATATAACTCCTCACCGCTTAAGCTAGTGCCCAATGTAACCCCCAAGACTTCTGTCGTGGGTCGCTATTCCAACGCCCGTGCAACGGATAAATCGACATAATCCATAAGTTTTCCCGCCATCAGTTGATAGTTGAAATTCGCTCCACCGGAAATTTATCCCCCCACAGCCACGTCGGTAAGTCCAACAACGGGGCTTCAACGGCTACCAGCGGAACTCCAGCCATCATTGACAAAGCTTGTATCAATGCGTTTGCAGGCGTCCATCCGTCATAGCCAGCCCCACCTTTTTCCCCAAGCCTTGCTCATAGACACACCACACTAACGTCTAAAGATGATTGATTTCGCGAAGTCCGCATACTTATAAAACCAACTCAACGCAAACAAAATCGAGAATGGCATTCCCAACCATACAAATACCACATCAAACCCCACCTCAAACCCTGCGGAAATAAACAGGACCGGCAACAACGCCAACAAGCATCCTAGGGACAACATGACGACCAAAACACCCGCCCCCATTATCGCCGAGGAAATGAACTTACTTACCGTCACCCTTAGCCTCCTCGTAAAAGCCGTAGCCCTTATAGCCAACTCCGCCGACATATATACCTAGCGCAGTACCAAATGGCGTTTTCGTGCCTAACTGCATACGTTACCTACACACCAGTCTGGACGAACACTACCCGAAGTGCCGTAAGGAACTTCTTGTCCATTTTTATAACTGACTTGTGGGCGAGCTCCAGCACCAAGATCAGCGCCGACATCAATTTCAGATTTTTGGGGTGTGGGACGAACAGGTGTCCCAGTAGAGGCAAGATCATCTACCTTTCCAGCAGCGCCACCAGTTGCTTTTGCACCAACTAATCAACCATGTTTCTCAGAAAACTAATACCAAACTCATCACGAATCACATACAAGCTTTCGTACTGAAAAGAAAGAACAAATTTAAAATCCGTCTCTATCGACAGCTTCGTAAGGAAAGACTTAATATCCTCAGAACTCTCCAGCAAATATTTTATAGGACAATGAAACGCTCCACTCATACCTGCTTTCCAATCAACATCAACCCCTTCAGCAGCAACGTCCTCAGGAGTACTAAAGCAACGAAATACAAAATAAACACCTGAATATTTAAAGTTACCTGTTAGATAACCACTTTCAATTGCGTGCTCAGCCCCCATCACTGAGAGCACTGAAGCAATTTCTTCAAAGGAAACTCCAACTTCAATCTCAAGATTCATTGTAATTGTCACTTCGCAGCCCCTATCACCCTAAATTCCCCGCCCTTCATCAAATAAAGCTTTTTCAAACCTTCGACAGGATTCGAGCGCAGTGCACTTTCTATCTGATCAAAGGTCAATGGAGAGTCAGCCAAATTCACAACAATATTGCTAGCCTGAGTCTCAACTTTACCGGTTATTGTTTTCAGCACTGAAATTGGGCTATTGGTGATTGGCGAGAAAACATCAGCTAGTTCACCATTAATCCGCAAATCAGGGTTGGCTCCTTTTTTCCCAGAATTTGCCAACTGCTCAACATCATATCCAGCTTGAGCAAGCCCCTTCGAAGCTTCATTTTGACGCTCAATTGATCGAATCATGTCCGGACTTGCATTTTTTGGTGGCAGCTCAGGCTCTCCCTTCAAAGAACCTATCTTTGCCAATCCACTGGTTCCAGCCTCAGCGTCTGTTATAGCACTCGTCGCATTCAGATTACTCGCTGGCCCTCCTTTTGCACCAACATGCGACTAAAACCGATAGAGTTAACGCCTATCCTTTTCCGGCAACCAGCCCTCTTCAATTCTCTGGACCAATAGAGTGTCGTTCCATGTTCCACGTATAGGAAACTTCCGCTGCTCTTCTGTAATTTCGCCAACTTTCCATTCTTTCTCCCCGTTCCAAAACCACCAAGCATCGACACGCCCAGTTGAAGGGTCCACTACTCCAGCACGGAAAGTTGGGGTCTCCTTAGAGTGCGTTGGAACAGTACAACTATTAGCTTTTTGGATAATTCCTTGCTTCAGAGCTGCCGAGGCAGGAAAAAAAATCCAGAAATTTGTTTTTTCCTCTACCAAGACATCCAAATCTGGTTCGTCATGATACGTACCTGGCAAGACACGGATTAAAGAACCCATAGGAGGGATTTTTTTCACAAACTGGAAATATGCTTTTCCACTCGTAGTTGCGATGGCAAATACATCTCCAATTTTGATCATTATTTAAACCCTGGATATCCAATTGATTTCAAAAGAGCGGCACCTCTAGCGAGAGACTCCGCATAAATCGGATTAGCTGTGGAGATACTGTTGATCTTATTGATCAATGAGCCGCCATCTTTACCTAAGTCGTTGTATTCGATCAACACTTGCTCAACTGCCCTTGCATCACTGCGAGATATATTCTGAAGACCTGGTATTGCATCAATTTCAATGCCTTTCTGGGATAAGTGTGCCGCTGACCGCGCCTCAAGATTATCGGTAATACCAACATACTGTACAGTGCCGTCTTCAGCCGTCGAAGAATATACAGCGGTCTTACCTGGATCAGGTACTACATCTTTTGCGCCGAAGGACTAACCTAGCTTATCAAAATCTCTCTTAGCTCCTCGACAAATCGGTCCCCCCCTTCACTTTGCGACTCCAAACTAATCATCACGGGAAAGTCTTCGTAAACCAATCGCAGGGACTGACCTTTTATAATCACGCCCCAAACTCTAGTATCAACAGAATCATTTTTACTAATGATACTGCCAGAGAACAGCTTAATGAACTCCTCCGCATAGTTAGGGAAACCTTCCCAGCCCACATCAGAAATCAGCTCCGCATACAACCTTCCAGATTTCATACGGCCAAGAGCATAAACGTTATCATCAATAAATCTCTTCATTGAAAAAGGTCTCCACCGCCAGCCCGAGTAGAACTTTCAATTATCTGATCAAAAGTTTTACCTTTTTTAACTAGATCATCAAATGCGGGTCCAATCTTGTTGCCATATCGCTCCAAGTTTCTTGCATCAATGACATCAAGCATTTCCGGAGGTGTATACTCCCTGTACTTCATTTTCAGCTCGTTTCTTGCGCCATACGCATACTTTGCAACGTCTTCTGCGCTTGCACCGCTAGCACGCATCTTGTCCACAGCCCCTTGTAAGTCGTAAACATCTTTAACATAGTTTTGCCGGACAGGCGGGAGATACCCGAAGTCTCCGTCAGCTTTAGATATAGCGTTATCCCAAGCAGGAGTCCCTTTTGCACCTTCCGCCGCAGCACCACCAACAGCAGCCTTCAGCCCCACTATATTCAGAAGCGCTTGCGCAAACCAACCAATTCTCTCTCCAGTAGTCGCTTTGGCCTCTGTAACCGGGTTAGTGACACCAAATGCCATCGAAAGCTGGCATCCAATGCCAATTAGGCCCATCCCACCGCAGCCTTCACTGAAAGAATCATCAGCAAACTGCTTAAGCGACGCTTTCAGGTCGCTCGCCATTTTCTCCTGATTCGCTCGTCCTTCCAATGCCTGTTCGACGGTCGCCGGCTTCAGATACCACTCGTTACCGTCAGCGGTTTTCACAAATTGATCTGTAACTACACAGAACGAGGTATAGGACGTCTTGCACATGACGATGTCGCCAGGTTTGTGATCCAGCTTGGAGTCCCAGGTCGCATCACTTGCCAAGCTGATGGTTTCGTCTTTAAGTATGCTTTGGGCCTTCTTGAACAAAGCCTCAATATCAGCCTTCAGTTTTGTGCATTCATCTGACGAAACTCCCACGCACGACGAGTTGTACTCCTTTCGCATTATCTCCAGGGAGGCGTCTTCGATCGGGTTCAGATGGTTGTTCTCGACCGCGTTTTTAGCGGTCCCTGCAGCGGCAATCGCGTTGTTCAAGCCTCCAGCGGCCAGCCCACCCGCCAGTCCTCCAGCCAATGTTGATAGAGCCGATATCGTCTGCTTTTCCGACTCGGTTAATTGATCAACAGGTTTATTCGGATACAACTGTTTGGCGATGTATTCACCAATACCTGCTCCCGCAGCGCCCGCCAACGCCGAGTTACCTTGAGCTTTGGCTAGTACCGCTCCCCACACCGCATGTGCCATCAGGTTCGCGACGTCGTCGTCCCCGGTAGCCTTCTTGATTCTTTCAGCCACATAGGGCGCAGCGGCGCCAGCCAACGCACCACCAATGTTCCCACCCAGGATTCCCTGGACAACAGCGCTGACCGCCTGAGACGCTTTCTTGAAGCTGCTACCGACGCCATAGTTCTGACTGACCTGTTGATCGATCTGATCAGGAGTCGGATTGGCGGTGCCCTTCTCCAGTAGCTGCTGACGTGCCGCCTTCGACTCATCACTGTTCGGATCCTTGGCGGCCTTCATCTTGGCCGTGGCAATTGCATCCGAGATGCCATTGACCAACTCCACAGAGCTACGAATCAGCTCCATGCGCTCTTCAATCGCCTTTTTGTCAGGGCGATCCAGTTTTTCGTTGGCATTGGCGGTGTCACGGTTCAAGCCAACCAGGTCGTTAGCTCCTTCGGCGTTACGTACAATGATCGTGCCTTCGCTGACCGCACTTCGGGTCTTGCTACTGTCCGACTCATTGAGCGACATGCCGAACAGGCCGCCCAAGGAAGCCGCCGATCCACCCGCCCCTCCATAACTGGCGGAACCGCTGACGCTGGCAGACGAACTCTCGATGTCGCTCTTGTTCTTGATGTCGCTGGTTATCAATCGGTCGGTGCTGAGCAGGTTTTTGTCGGCCGTCGCATCACTGGCAATCACTGCCCCTTTAAGCGTGGTGTTGGCGCCGACAACAATGTTGTAACCACCATTGCCCGCAAACAGACCGCTCTGGTCCGTAACAGCCTGGTAGTTACTTTTCATGTTGCCGGCGGAAAGGCTGGCCGATGCCGTCACCGGAGCGCCATAACAGATCGGCGGAATGCAGATACTGGCGCCCACACCCGCACTGCCCTGCTTGTTCTTTTCGGTTTCGGAGTCCTGGCGCGAAGTGATATTCAGGTTGCCCTGGACTAGTGCATCAATCTTGTTGGCTCGCACCTGCGCGCCATCAAGGGTGGTGTCTTTGCCACTGTGCAACGTCAGTGCACCGCTATCCAGCGTGGTATTGACCTGAGTGACCGAACTACCGTTACCCATGCCCTTGGCGATCTGGGCACCCAGGTCGATGGTAAAACCATTCTGCTGACCAATATTGAAGCTGGCGCCTATGGCCGTTCTGTTGTTGGAGTTCTTGTTTGCCCAGTCAGCGGTGTTCTGCGCACTTTCCAGAATGATGTCGTTCTTGGCGATCAGTGCAGTCTCGGCCGCCTTCAGGCTACTGCCGATGACATGGATATCACCTACCGTGCCCAGTGCCTTTCCCGTGGCTTCGATAGCAAGGGCCTGGCCTACGTTGAGCGAGCTCTGCTTGGCCGTCTGGCTTTCATATTCGCTAGTACTTTTACTGTGGGTCAGCGCTGTTTCAGTACCGATTTTTATTAATGAGCCATTGCTGGAACCGCCTTTGTTGTTGGCGTAGTCCTTGATGCCCTCGGAAACCGAATCACTCATACCGTTCAGGTTGTAAGCAGCCAGCGCGGCCTGCGCCAGCTTCACAGCCTTGAGTTTGGGGTCATCGGCGTTGTTCGCCGCCTTGATGGCGCCACGGATGGAGTTGAAGGTATCCACGACAGCGCCGCCAACCACTCGGCCCACTGCCAGGCTGCTGGACTTGTCGGTACTGCTCTGGCTGGCGCTTTCCATGCCAGCGGCAATGTTGACGTTGGCCCCCGTCAGGTTCATGTTTTTGGTACTGACCAGATCGCTGGCGATTACGCTCAGCTCACGCCCTGCAGTGAGCACAACATTGCCCTGGCTCGAACCGACGGTGCTGCCGGTCAATGTGGTCTGAGCGGACTGACCGGTATGGTTCTGGCTGCTGATGGACAGATGCTGATTGCCGGTGATGTCATCAATGCCCAGGTTGTTGGCCGTCAGCACACCGGTCAGGTCTCGATTTTTCTGCTTGTGCATTTCACTGTGAGTGAACGTGTTTTGCGCCGCATCAATCACCAGGTCACGACCGGCCTGCACCTTCAGGTCCTGGGTACTGACCAGTCCGGAGCCTCTCACCGTGACATCATGCAGAGCCGCCACATCCACGGTGTTACCCGAGATAATGCTGCCCCTTGCCATGGTCTGCGTCTCAGAAACCGCATCCTGAACCTTGCTCGACTTCAACCCACCCCAGCTGCTTTTGCTCTTGCTGCTTTCATGCCGAGCACTATTGGAATCGGTGACCGCAACAATCTGCACATCATGACCGGCGACTAGCTTGGCTGCGCCCTTGTCGGCGGCGACCTCACTGCCCTTGACGATGAGATCATTACCCGCAACCAGCGTGCTGTTCATCCCACTGGTGACCGAGCTGGCCATATTGGTGGTACTGGCGATCTCATCCAGTCGACTCTTTTTACCCGACGAGCTTTTCTTGACCTTACTGTAGAAGCTGTAGTCTTCATTGGCCGCCGCTTGCAACGTCAGGTTGGCGCCCGCACTCAGGTAGGCCTCATTCCCTGCACTGACCTTGCTGGCTATCAACCCCAAGTCCTTGCCAGCTGCCAGCACCACATTGCCACCCGCCGAAACACTGGTCGCGACTTGCTGGGTGTGATCCTCCTGACTCGTCACCTTCTTGGTCTTACCATACGAATGCTGCTCATCCGCCGCCGAAGCCAGGGTCAGATCACCCACCGCACTCATGCTCACATCGCGCTTGGCAGCAAGCTGACTGGCAATCGCGGTGACATCGCGGCCAGCGCTGACTTTCAAGTCCTGCCCGGCATCGACGGTCGAGCCGTATTGGGTAATGCCCTGACTCGTATACAAACCACGCACGCCGCTGGTGACTTGTTCAGCAGAGACAAGGTTGACGTCACGTCCGGCACTGATCGTGGTGTCCTTGCCGCTTTTGAGCACGCCGCCGGCGTTGTTGACGTCTCGCCCGGCGTTGACAGTCAGGCCGTTGGCGGCTTCGATGCGGGCGGCGTTATCGACGAAATCAGTGCGTTCGGTTCGGTAGCTGCTGCCGCTTTCGTGGGTGGTAACCGTGCGTTCGTTGATCACGTCGCGGCCGGCCGTCAGTGAGACGTCGCGGCCGGCGATGACACCGCCTGCCTTGTTGATCAGGTTGTTGCCGGCCAGCAGGTCGAGACGATTGCCCGCTTCGACCAGACCGCTGTTCACCAGGTCGTTGCCAGCCGTCGCCGACAGGTTGTTGGAAGCTTTCAACGTACCCGCGTTGCTCAGGTCCTTACCAGCGATCAGGGTTACGTCGCTGCCCTGGATAAGGGCGCCGTTGGCGGCCAGGCGATTGTTGGCGTTGGCCAGGTACAGCACCGGTACCAGCACTTGCTCGCCGTTCACCTCGGCGTTTTCCATCCAGACAATGTCGTGGGTCAGGGCTGCGACCTGTTCGGAGGTCAGGGAGACGCCCAATTGCAGGTTCAATTCCTGTTTGCTGGCGACGGCGTTGTTCATCAGGTACTTGAACATGCCCTCGTCGGAGGTCTGGCCATCGATGAAGCGCTGGCCGGTTCGGGCGACTACGGCTTGCTGAATCAAGTTCTGTTCGTAGAAACCGTCGCCCAGGCGCTTGGCGCTTTGGTCCGGGTTGTAACCGAGGTTGGACAACAGGTAGTCCGAGCTCATGAACTGCTTGAGGTCGGTGAGTACCGGGTTGGTTTCGATCAGGTATTTATGGGGGGTGGACTGACCGCTGCTGGCGGGCAAGCCCTGGACGCGATTAATGGTAAACGCCGTGGACCGGCCTGGCAGTGCAGAACCCTCAGCGCTGGCAGCCGGTGGGCTGACGTTAATCGCGCTGGCTCCCACGTTGACGTTTGACGCCTGATGACCTGCCGCAGTCAAATCTACGCCGCTGGCCGAAGCCTGAGCGTCGTTGCCCAGTTGAATGTTCGGGGGCTGGACGCTGGGCAGCACTTGCTGACGCTGGGTCGGGCTGACGCTGGCGCTGCCCATGGTCCAGCTTTGCGGGCCGCTGGCCACTGGAGTACTGCTGCCTTGACCACTCAGGCGGAACAAACCGTTCTGCCCGGTGGGCAGTGCGAAACCCGGTAAGGTCAGTGGATTCACCTGCTGCTGGGCGAGGTTCGGTGGCAGCTGTTGATTGACTGTAACTCGCGTCGAAAACGCCCCCGCGCCGCTGGCGCCGGCACTGCCAGTGGTGGTTTTCGCACCCGCACCTACATAGGTGAAACCGGGCCGCGCCACACGGTTGTCGATACCGTCCTGGGCCTTTATGTTCACCGCGCCTGCCGCCTGAATCACGGCAGCGTAGGTCTGGTCACCCGTACTGATCTTGGTGACCCGGCGCAACACTGTGCGCTCTTGCTCGGTCATGCCGATAAACGAGGACATGGCGCCAACCAGGCCGCTCAGGTCTTTGGGGTTGTAGCCCGCGCCGCCAATGGCATAGCGGTTGTTGAACGCCGCCGCAGCGTCGTACCACATACCGGCATTGCGGGTGCGCTCGGACACGAACAGCCGCCAGGTTTCGGTTTCGCCGGTTTCAACGCCGCTGTTGGTCAGGTTGTTGGCGGTAATGTTGAGGTTGCCGGCAGCACCGATGGTGCTGCTTGCATTGAGTACATCACCGCCTGCGATATTGAGGTTTTTCCCAGCGGTGATGCTGGAACCGGCGCTGGCAGCGGTCACCTCGAGTTTTTCGCGTTGGTCGATCTGCCACAGGTGGTTTTGCTTGCCGCTGCAGTCACCCGCGTAGTTCGGGCTTTCTATGCACGGATACTCCGTGATGGAGGCGGTGTAAATGCCACCGGCACTGGTGGTCAGCACGGCACGCACGTTCTGAAGCGTGCTGGCGGCCAAGCTCAGGTTGCCATCGCTCTGGATGCTCGACGAGCTGTTGATCACGCTGGTTGCCAGACCGCCCTGCCCGTCGCGGTCGATGCTCAGGTTGCCCAGGCTGTAGATATCGGCGTAGCTGTTGTTCAGTGTGTCGAGGCGCAGGCTCATGTCGGCGCCGCTGAAGATCAGGCCGTGGTCGTTGACCAGCGCGCCAGTGGTCACGGTCAGCCCTTGACCGCTGCCCAGCGTGCCCTGGTTGTTGATGCCTGCGGCGTTGACGATCAGGTTGGTCGCCGAGGTCAGGCGACCGACGTTGTTCAGCTGGCCGCCGACTGACACCGTAGTGTCTCCGCCGCCGGCGATGCTCGAAGCCGCGTTCAAGCTCACTTGCCCGGCACTCAGCCCGAGTGTCCCAAGGCTACTGAGCCGGCCATTGCCTGCGTATGTGCCACCGAGGTTCAGGCTCAGCGCACCGTCACTGGCGATCAGGCCATCGTTGGTCCAATTGCCGCCGCTACCGACGAGGCTGGTGGACGCCAACAGCTGGCCACTGGCGGTCTGGGTGAAGTTATTGACGTTGACGTTCAGGCGCGCAGCCTGGATGACGTTGCTGTTGCTCCAGCTATCGGCGTTAAGCGTCAGGCCGCCGCGAGTGACAATCGAGCCGCCGGCGCCCGTGACGTTGGCGGTAGAGATATCGAACGTGCCGTCGCCCACATGCAGCAAGCTGCCGCCATCATTGAGAAAGCCTCCTGCCGCCAGGCTCAGGTTGGTGTTGGCGCTTTCCAGGGTGCCATTGCGGTTGTCAAACAGCCCGCCAATCTGGAAGTCGGTTTTACCGCTGCCGCCCAGAACACGCAGTTGGCCGGTCTGGTTATCGAGGCTCGCGGCCTTGATTGCCAGGGTGCTGTCGCTTTCGATGATGCCCAGCCGGTTGTTCAGTGCGCCACTGAGGTTGAGGTCGATCTGCTGACCGGCAATCTGGCCATCGTTGTCGCCGCTGTTGTCAAAATCGTTGCCGGTGACGTTGATCTTGCCTTTGGCGTACAGGCCACCGTTACGGTTGTCGAAGTTGCCGGTGGTGATGATCGCGTCACCGCTTTGCGCCGACACTCGCCCGCCGTAGTTATCGATGCCACCCAAGGCGGTCAGATTCAAGCGCTGTGCCTGGGTCACGCCACCCTGACGGTTATTGTTCAGGTCATAGCCATTTTTCAGCACGCCGGTGAGCTGAGCAGTGAAGGCCGATTGCAGGCTGGAGAGCACGCCGCCGCGGTTATCGACATTGCCGGCGGAGACGCTCAGGTCGCCGGTCTTGGCGATGATCCGGCCACTCTGGTTATTGATATCCGCGCCTGTGGTAAGGGTCAGCGCGCCCTGACTTTGCAGCGTGCCTTTGCCATTGCTGAGGCTGCCGGCCTGGACTTGCAGGTCACCGCTCTGGCTGTAGATCAGGCCGTCGGCGTCGTTCTGCACCACGCCCGGTGTAGTGATCGTCAGCAGATCGTTAGCCGCAACGGTGCCCCGATTACGATTGTCCAGGCCGCCGGTGAGCAGCGTCATCAAGCCTTGGCTGGCGAGCTGGCCGCCCTGGTTATCGATTTGCGTTGAGCGCTGAACCCGCAGCGGGCCGACGCTGGCCAGTTTGCCATTGGTGTTGGTCAGCACGCCGAGCAAGTCGAGGGTCACTGCCGCGTTGCCGACCAGATTGCCACCGGTGTTATCCAGCGCGGTGCCGGTGAAGCTAAGGCCCTGCTGGGCGTTGACGGTGCCGCCGGCATTCCCCAGCGTCATCGCCTGAATCACCAGCGCCGCATCGCTGTCGATCAAACCGCCTTGGGCGTTTTTCAGCAGACCGCTGAGGGTCAGGGTCTGGGCGCCGCCACTGGAGATCACACCACCGTTGCTGTTATCCAGGTCCACGGCGTTGAGACTGAGGTTTTTGCGGCTGACGATTGCGCCTTCGCCGCTATTGAGTACCGCACCGCTGACCGCAACGGAAACATCGCCATCGCGGCTCGACAGCGTACCTTTGTTGCGGTTATCCAGGTTGTTGCTGGTCAGGCTCAGGCCCTGCCAGCCGGACAGCAAGCCACCGAGGTTTTGCACGGCGTCGGCATTCACTGTCAGCACGTTGCTGCTGATCAGCTTCCCCCCCGTGTTGTCGAGTGCCCGCGCGCTGAGGTCGAGGCTTTGCGTGCTGGAGATTTCGCCGTTGCGGTTACTCAGGTCGCGTAAGTGCTGAATGCTCAACACGCCGGCGGTGGTGATCAGGCCGCCGCTGTTGTCCAGGTCTGCTGTGGCCGCACCAAAATCGATGGCAATTGCGCTGCCCAACAGTGAACCGCTCTGGTTATTGATACCGCGGCTGTTAATGGTCAGGCCGTTGGTGGCGTTGATCAGGCCCTTATTCTGGTTATTCAGAAGGCCGTCGAGGTTCACGTCCAGATTGGCACGACTGGTCAGCGTGCCGCCGCTGTTGTCCAGGCTGCCGGCCTTGACGTCGAGTGTGGCGGCAGCTATCAGCCCTTTGAGGTTGGCCAGCGCCTGATCGACGCGCAGGGTCAGGGCCTGATTGCTCAGCAACTTGCCATTGCTGTTGTTCAGGCTGCGAGCCGTCACGTTGAACGCTTGGACACTGGAGATTTCACCGCCATCGTTGTTGATGTCGGTGAGATTCTTGAGCATCAGCAACGGCGCGCTGATCAACCCGTTCTGGTTATTCAGTTGACCCCGGTTCACGTCCAGCGTCAGGGCGGTGTTGCTGAACAGTTGACCGCCCTGTTGATCCAGGCCAGTGACGTTTGCGGTCAGGGCGCCGGAACTGGCAATTCGACCGCTGTCCTGGTTGGTCAGTTGGGTAGCCGTCAGGTCCAGCGTGTCGCCACTGTTCAGCCGCCCGTTGTGGCTGTTATCCAGCACACCGGTGTTCACGCGCACCGCACCTTTGCTGCTGATGCTGCCTTTGTTGCTGTTATCGAGGCTGGCACTGTTGAGCACGAGACCGGCATCGGTAACGATCACACCGCCTTGGTTCAGCACGACGCCTGTGGTGGTCAGCGTCAGCGGTCCTGCCGCAGACAGGCTGCCGAGGGTATTGCTCAGGCTGGCTGCGGTCACGTCCAACCGGCCTTCAGCACTCAACAGGCCTTGGCTGTTGGTCAGATCGCCGGAGAGTCCGGCCTTGAGGTTTTTCTGGCTCAACAGCGAGCCGCCGCTGTTGTCGAGATCCTGCCCGATCAACGTCAGGTCAGTCTTGCCCGACAAAAGGCCTTTGGCGCGGTTGATGACATGATCGACTGTCAGCGCCAGCGCGCCCTGCGCAACTACCTGACCGCCATCGCTGTTGTCCAGGCTGTCAGCGCTGATCTGCATATCCCCGTCTGCAATCAGGGTGCCGCCCTGGTTGACGACCTGACCGCCTACCGTTACCCCGAGGGTGCCGCGGCTGCTGATCAGACCACCCGTGTTGTCCAGACGGGCGCTCTGCAGGTCCAGGGTCTGGGCGGAAATCAGGCCCTTGACGCTGGTCAGCCATTGTTCGAGGCGCAGGGTCAGGCCCTGATTGCTGATCAACTTGCCGTTGCCGTTATCGAGGTTACGAGCGTCCAGCGCGAATGCCTGGGCACTGGAGATTTCACCGCCCTGATTGTTGATGTCCTTGAGGTTTTTCAGCATCAGCAACGGCGCGTTGATCAAGCCGTTCTGGTTGTTCAACTGCCCCTGATTCAGGTCCAGGCTCAGGGAGGTTTTGCTGAACAGTTGACCGCCCTGCTGATCAAAACCGGTGACGCTGGCGGTCAACGCCTTGTCGCTGGCAATCCGGCTGGCAACACCGTTGCTCACCTGAGTCGCGCTCAGGTCAAGGGTGTCGCCGCTGATCAATTGCCCGGCCTGGGTATTGTCGAACACACCGGTTGTCACAACCGTCGCATTCTTACCGCTGATCTGGCCTTTTCGGCTGTTGTCGAGGATGGCGCTATTGAGGGTCAGGGTGCCGTCGGTACTGATCGAGCCGCCCTGATTTTTCAACACGCCCTTGGTGGTCAGCGCCAGCGCGCCGGCACTCGACAAGTTACCACCAGTGCTGTCGAGACTGCCTGCATTGACCGCCAGGGTTCCTTCACTGCTGATCAGACCGGCGACGTTGCTCAGGGCATTATCGAGGCGAATATCCAGACCTTGCTGAGTGACAAGGTTGCCACCGCTGTTGTCCAGGCTCTGTCCGACAACCGTGGTCGCGCCCTTGCTGAACAGTTGGCCTTTGGTCTGGTTGATGATCTGTGCCACGCGCAGGGCCAGATCGGTACCGGCGAGGATCTTGCCGTTATCACTGTTGTTCAGTTGCGAGCCTTGCAGGCTGACATCGACGGCGCTGGAGATTTCCCCGCCACGGTTGTCCACTGCATCGACGTTGAGTTGCAGCGCTTTTGTGGCGCCTACCAGACCACCGCCACGGTTATCCAGTACCTTGCCGTTCAGGGTCAACGCGCCCTGAGCGACCAGTTCGCCCCCCTGGTTGGCGAACTGCGCAACATTGGCGATCAGATTGGTTTGGCTGGCAATACGACCGCCGCCGTTATCGGTACTGGCGGCGTCCAGACGCATCGGCCCGACTGCGCTCAACAACCCACCGCGGTTGTCCAGTTGAGTGCCCGTGAAATTGATCGCCGCCTGACTGTTGAGCAGCCCTTTTTGGCGGTTATCGAGTTGCCCGACATTCAGTTGCAGGTCATTGGTGGCACGTACGTTACCGGTGCGGTTGTCCAGCGAGTCGCTGCGCAGCGTCAGTCGGTCCTTGCCGGACAGGCTGCCATTACGGTTATCGAGGCTGCCAGTCTGCAGGTCGACCGCGCCTTTGGCGCTGAGGTCACCGTTCTGGTTATCGAACAGGCCCGCAATGCGGGCGGTCAAGCCGCCATCGCTGACAAGGCTGCCGTTATGGCTGTTGTCCAGGCTGGCGGCAGTGATGCTCACACGCTGACCGGACCCCAACACCCCGTTCTGGTTGTTCAGGGCGCCGATCAAGCCGATATTCAGCGCAACGTCACCAGTCACCTGACCATCGCTGTTATCCAGCGAGGAAGCATTCACCGTGGTGTTACCGGCGCTGGAAAGCTCGCCGTTGTGGTTGTTCAAGTGCCCGACATTGGCCGTCAAGTCACCGCTGCTGGTGATCACGCCCAGGGTATTGAACACCTCATCGGCCGTAACCTTCAGCGCGCTGACACTCAGCACACGCCCGTTGTTCTGATTGTCCAGAGTCTGGGCATTGAGGGTGGTGGTTTGTCCGCTGAGCGTGCCACCCTGGTTGGTCAGGGTCTGCGTTGCGTTAACAACCAGGTCACGACTGGCGATGATGTTCTTGCCAGTGTTGTTGAGGCTCTGTGCACTGATGCTGACATCGCCCGTGGCATTACGGGTGTTATCGGCATTGACCCCGCTTTCGATGATTCCGTTATTGCGCAACTGGCCGCCGCTGGTGAGCGTGATGCGGTCCTTGGCGACAAGGTTGTTCTGACTGGTCAGGTCGCCTTGGGTTTTCACGTCCAGGGTAGTGCCGGCATAGACCGGCCCCTTGGCTTGCAGGTTGTCGGCCTTGATGTTGACCGCGCCGGCCGCCGCCGTATCAACCAGGCTAAGGTTGCCGCTGGCATCCAATTGCATATCGCCGCTGCTGGCGACCATCTTGCCGTCGAGTTTCACCCCGACACCGGCTTCACTGCTGACCAGCTTGATCGCGCCGGCATACATGCCGCCCAGGGCCGAGGAGTCGATGGCCAGTTGCGGTTTGCTCGCCGGATCGGCGGCGCGGGCAGTCGCCTTGAGGGTTTTCGCGTCGACGTCATTGGCACCGGCAATGATCGTCAGGTTCTTGGCCTGGATCTCAGCGTTGATCTTGGCCGAGCGGGTGATGATTTCGAACTGGTCGACGTTGCTGGCATTCAGGCCGGCGCCTTCGATGGCGACGCTGCCCTGGTCGACTTGGTAGCGAGTGATCTGGCCGTTTTCGATGACGGCCTTGCCGGTGGTCAGCGTGGCCTGTGGGGTGTTGATGAAGCCACAGCCGTCGCAGGTGACACCGTACGGGTTGGCAACGATCACGTGGGCCGATTGCCCCGCCACTTCGGTGTACCCGCGCAACTGACTCGGGCTGCCGCCGTTGACCTCGTTGAGGATCACGCTGGCTGCTGTGCCGTTGAGGTTCTGGTTGCCGAGGATGATCCCGCCCAACTGGGTCGACTGGGTCCGACCGGTCGCGTTGTTGAGGATCACGCCCTGCTGGCCGACGTTGTAATCCTGGAATTGGTTATGCGACAGCCCGTTGCCATTGGGCGCCGCGATATTGACGATAGGCACGCCATTGCCCGCCTGACCGAGCGTCGTCCCCGGCGCGCTGACCACAATCCCGTCCGCCTGGGCCAGCAACGGTTGCCAGAACATCGCGTTGGCCAGCACCAACGCCAAGCCACGCTTGGGCAACCCCAGGAAGTTGGAACGACTTTTCAAGGCCGCAGAAGGTTGGCGCGCGAGGAAGGCGAACTGGCGAACGTCCATGTGTTTTCTCGATGCCCGAGGGGCAGTAAAAATTTAAAGAAAGAAATCCAGGCGGAAATAGATCGGCGCTTCACGTTCAGTGATCGGCCCCGGGCGTTCCAAAGAGTGTGCAAAGGTCACCGTGGCGGCGACGTTCTGGCCGCGCGCGAACAAGTCCACGGAGTTGCTGGTCATGCGCCCGTGCTGTTCGGCGTTGTAGCGGCCATGGCTGATCACGCCCTGGTCGTAGCCGAGGCTGGTGCCGTATTCGCTGAACACCGGCTGCATCCAGGCCCAGGTCACCGGGCGGCTCCAGCGCAGGTCGTTGCGCCAGTAGCCGCCGCTGTCGCCGGACAGGCTTTGATCCTTGTAGCCACGAATCGACGACTGCCCGCCCAGGCTCATGCGTTGCGGGCTGAACAGCACGTCTTCGCTGCGCTGGCCGGTCATCAGGCTGCTGAAACTGAACGACTCGCCCCACAGCTTGAACGGGTACAGGTAGCTCAGGGTCGCGGTGTATTTGCGATAGCGCGCATCGGCCTGGCCGGGGCGCGGGTTGTGGTTGGCCTGGGCGTCGAAGGCGCCGATGCCGTCCTGCATGCCCAGGTCGATGTTGAGGAACGAACCGCCAATGCGTCGACCGTGGTTGATGCCAAATTGGGCTTCGCTGAGGCGGTTGCTGCTCAGGGCGAGTTTGCTGTCTTCGATGAAATTGTTGGTGCGCAGGTAGGCCACACCGGTGCTCAGGGAGGTTTTGCTCAGGGCGTCGCGGTGGATCACCCGCTCCAGGCGCAGTTGGTGGTTTTGGCTGTCGCCCGATTGCTTGAAGTTGAAGCCGCTGGCCTGGGCCAGCGAGCGGTATTCGCTTTCGCTGTAGGTGTAATTGAAGTTCCACCAGCCGAACGGCAGGCTGTAGTTGAGCATCGAGTTACGCGAGGTTTTCTGGTGATCGCTGATCGCATCGTGGCCGCCGCGCAGCGAGAGTTGGTCGGCCAGGCCCAGCGGATTGTCCCAATCGAGGCTCGCACCCCACTGCTGTTCACCGGTGCTGCGTTGGCCGCCATTGTGGCGTGACAGGCCGACGCGCCAGGGTTTCTGCGGGGTGTTTTTGACCAGCACTTCGCTGCCGCCCACTTCTTTGCCGGGGGCCAATTCCATCTGCGTCTGGTTCGATGGCAGGCGGTTCAGTTGGTCGACCATCTGCTCGATCTCGCGCAGGTTGAGCAGAGCGCCTGGTTTGCCTGGGAAGCTCATAAACAGCTGGCGATCGGTGATACCGCTGCCCTCGGCGCCCTTCATGCCTTCCAGACGCCCTTCCACCACCTGCACTTTGAGATTGCCGCTGGAGAGGTTCTGTTGCGGCAGGTAGGCGCGACTGGTGACCAGACCTTTGGCCAGGTAGTAGTCGGTGATGACCTTGAGCAGATCATTGAGCTGCGGTACGCCGAGGCACTGGCCGATATAGGGCTTGAGCAGGCGATCACGCTCGCCTTCGGACAGCGCGTCGGCGCCGATGAGTTCGATGGTGTTGATGGCAAAGCAGCGGGTGTCCGCCGGCGCCGTCGGTTTGGCAGGCGCGGCGGCTTTGCCGGGCAGGTCCTTGAGTTCTTCGAGGCGGCGCTGTTGCTCTTCGAGCAGGCGATCCTGACGATCACGGATCAGATCAGTGACGCCCGGCGTATCCTGCGGGGTCGCACCTTGAGCCGTCCCGGCGAAACCCAGGCAAAAAAAAGCGGACAGCAGACTGAGCCTGGTCCGGGGTACCGAACGCCACATTGCTAGATCCCTCTACATGGCACTATGCCATCAATTTGCGGCGATCTTATGGTGGCGTTTTAGTGGCGTCAATTAAATGTATAACTTTGTTCAGCTGCGACACATGATCAGTTTCAGCCTGAAAAATTAAGCTGTTTAACATCATGTACTTAAGCAAGAAATCACAGAATCCCACTCAAAGGCTTCATGCGGCACGGTCGGCACCAGTAGCAGCACTTGAACACCTGCGCCCTGTAGGGCAGTCAGCATATCGGGGGGGGATGGGGAAGTAGCCATTTGTGCCCCAAGCAAGGCCATCTCCAACACAATGGAGCGTGCTCCTTGGGTATCGATCAAAATCAGATCAAAGTCCTGCTCGAAAGCCGGCAACAGGTTCTTGAGACGAAGGCACCCGTCAGCAGCATGGAGCAACAAATTTCCCAGCTGATTGAACGGATCACTGGAATGGATCAATGAACAGGGTACGAATCCCTGCATCGGCGCAGAACGCACCTGGATTGGCGCCCACCGTGGTCTTACCCGGCCCGCCTTTGGTTGAAACGACTGCTGCGACTTTCATGGTACTGACCTCTGAATCATAGGATTAGAGACGGCGTCATGCTGGTCACGCTGTGCGCTTTGATCACCCCGGCCAAATCCAAGGCAAAAAAAAGCCTGCATCGCTGCAGGCTTTCTCTATCTGGCTCCACGACCTGGACTCGAACCAGGGACCCAATGATTAACAGTCATTTGCTCTACCAACTGAGCTATCGCGGAATGCGCCGTATGTTACTGATTGAAAAGGAGAAGTCAAGCATTACGTAGCATTTGGCCGGTTTCATTCGGATGACCGGTGACGCCCTACTGCGTCGGGCTGGCCATTTCCTTGGCCAAATCCAGCCACGCGCGTGCCGCCGGTGGCAGGTGGGCACTGGCGCGCCAAGCCAGGGCGATGTGCCAGTCGGTGTGGGGCTCGTCCAGGGGGATCAAGGCGATGCCGGCGTGTTGGTGCTTGTGCGCCAGCATGCGGGGCAGGAACGCGACGCCCAGGCCGGCCGCTACCAGGTCGACGATAAAGTCGATCTGGCCACTGCGGGCGGTGACTCGGGGCGTTACGCCCTTGCGCTCGCAGGCAGCCATGATCAATGCGTTCAGGGCGAAGCCGGCTTCGAACAGGATGAAGGGTGAATCCGCCAGGTCGGTGAAATCGATGCGAGTGTGCCGGGCCAGTGAGTGGCCCATGGGCAGTACCGCCATCAGTGGTTCATGACGCACAGGCTGGTAATCGAAACCCTCGTCCACCGGCAGCAGCAGGGCCGCCAGGTCGACCTCACCGGCTTCCAGGCATTCGCGCAGTGTCTTGCTGCCGTGCTCGGTCAGTTCGATATCGATGTCTGGATAGCGACTGCGATAGGTGGTGAACATCGCAGCGAACAGCACGCCACATCCTACCGGCGGCAGGCCGATGCGCAGCACACCGCGCTTGAGGCCGCGCAAGTCGTTGATCTCGGCAACGAGGTCATGGTGCTCGGCAAGCAGCACCAGGGCACGGCGGTAGGCAATTTCGCCGGCGGCGGTGAGTTCGTTCCGGTGGCCAAGGCGATTGAGCAGTGGCGCGCCGAGTTCCTCCTCCAGGGTCTTGACCGCCTTGCTCACCGTGGATTGGGTCAGGGACACCACATCGGCCGCTTGGGAGAACCCTCCCTGGCGCACCACTTCGACAAAGGCACGCAATGTGCGCAGGTTCATCAGCATTCCTTTAGCGACTGGGTAGTAGTGATAAAAGTTGTTTTTATCATGCCAGATGTTTGCTTATCGTGGCGCCACCTTGCCCGTGGAGTCACCCTAAATGATCATCTCGTCTGCTGCCGATTACCGCGCAGCCGCCAAGCGCAAGCTGCCGCGCTTTCTGTTCGACTATATCGATGGTGGCGCCTACGCCGAGCACACAATGCGCGCCAACGGCTCGGACCTGGCCGAGATCGGCCTGCGCCAGCGCATCTTGCGCAACGTTGATAACTTGAGTTTGAAGACCCGCGTCTTCGGCCAGGAACTGGCTATGCCCGTCATCCTCAGCCCAGTGGGCCTGACCGGTATGTACGCGCGACGCGGAGAAGTGCAGGCCGCCAAGGCAGCGGCGAACAAAGGCATCCCGTTTTGCTTATCGACGGTGTCGGTGTGTTCGATCGAAGAAGTGGCCTCCCAGAGCCCGCAAGCGATCTGGTTCCAGCTCTATGTGCTCAAGGATCGCGGTTTTATGCGCAATGCCCTGGAACGGGCACAGGCCGCCGGCGTGACAACTCTGGTGTTCACCGTCGACATGCCCACCCCAGGCGCACGCTACCGCGATGCGCACTCGGGCATGTCCGGGCCGTATGCATCGACGCGGCGGATGTTGCAGGCCGTGACCAAACCGCAATGGGCATTGGATGTCGGCTTGCTCGGCCGCCCTCACGATCTGGGCAATATCTCCACGTACCTGGGCAAACCCACCACCCTGGAAGATTACGTGGGCTGGCTGGCGAACAATTTCGACCCCTCGATCAGTTGGAAAGACCTGGAGTGGATTCGCGAATTCTGGAAAGGCCCGATGATCATCAAGGGCATCCTCGACCCGCAGGACGCCAAGGATGCGGTGAGTTTCGGCGCCGATGGCATCGTGGTGTCCAACCACGGCGGGCGTCAGCTGGATGGCGTGCTGTCCACCACCAAGGCGTTGCCACCGATTGCCCAGGCAGTGGGCGATGACTTGACGGTGCTGGTGGACTCCGGCATTCGCTCCGGGCTCGACGTGGTGCGCATGCTCGCCCTGGGGGCCAAGGCTTGCCTGCTGGGACGCTCGACGGCGTATGCGCTGGCCGCCGAGGGCCAGTCTGGCGTGGAGAACCTGCTGGATATCTTCGCCAAGGAGATGCGCGTGGCCATGACGCTGACGGGCGTCACCGCGATCGACCAGATTGACCCCAGCACGCTGGTTCAGCCTGCCAAATAACCGGCGCCATACGGCAATGGCTGTTTTGCGTGTTAAAAACAGCCATTGATTTATAAGGAGTTTAATTAAGTTAAACAAAGTGGCATGAATCTCGCTCTAACCCTTCCCACGCAGGTTAAGCGATGACAAGACGTGCGGCAGTGCCCAAGGGTTATAACCCATGACAAAGCGGTCTAAACTGTTTCCAATGTTTTACGGAACTGAAGGAACAGTAAGACGCTTGGCACTCGCCACTCTCATCGAGCCTGTAAGACAGCTAAGTGCTTAGAGGCCGATTGCTTATGAAAACACCCACCCAGACCCACGCAATCGACTTCGACACGGCCAAATTGCAACGCCTGGGCTTTGGCCAGCCAACCTCTCTGCCGCGCCGCCCCACCACCACTGTCCAGCTTCGCCAGCAACTGGGTCAGCAATTGCAGGTCAGCTTGGAACCGGAGCGTATCCTCGGCCTGTTCTTTCGCGAGATCCAGCGTCTGGTACCCCTTGATGCCCTGCTGTACCGCCACCAGGCCAGTGATCTGCGCCTGGAGTTTGGTCATCGCGGCCATCATTCGGTCAGTTATGCCCTCAGTCACGAAGGCGAGCACTTGGGTGAACTGGTGTTCCGCCGCAACCAACGCTTGGTGGAAGAAGAGCTGAGCCAACTCGAATCCCTGCTGGCCACCCTGCTCTACCCGATGCGCAACGCCCTGCTCTACCGCGCCGCCACCCGCAGTGCGCTGCGCGACCCGCTGACCCAGACCGGTAACCGCGTCGCCATGGACCAGACCCTGCAACGGGAAATCGATATGGCGCGGCGGCACCTGAACCCGTTGTCGTTGCTGATGCTGGACATCGATCACTTCAAACAGATCAACGACACCCATGGGCATGCGGCCGGCGATAACGTGCTGCGCGCGGTCGCCGCAGCGATCAAGGCCCAGTTGCGTAACGTGGACATGGTGTTTCGGTTTGGCGGGGAAGAGTTTCTGATCCTGCTGTCCAACACCGGCCGGGATGCCGCGGCGATGGTTGGCGAGCGTCTGCGCCAGGCGACGCAGGCCCAGGACTACTGGGAGGATGACCTACGCATCGAATTGACGGTGAGCCTGGGCTGCTCGACCTTGTTGGCGGGTGAGTCTGCCGACAGCCTGTTGCGCCGGGCCGACAATGCGCTGTACGTGGCCAAGCGCGAAGGCCGTAACCGCTTGGCAATGGCGGGGTAATGACCCCGCCATCACGCTGACCTTATGCTTCGCTGGCCACGCGAACCGGGCGTTCACGCACCGCCATGACCGCAGGTTTGTCTTTCTCCAGGCGCATGCAGCTTTCCAGGAACAGGTACATGTAGTCGTAGCTCTTGCACACGGCCTGGCGCAGCTCTGCCTGCAGCGCCTTGGTCGGGTTCATCCCGGCCAGGGTGCAGATGATTTCCAGCGCTTCCCACGGGTGGGCGTCATCGTACTGGGCGTGCATCTTCAGCCATTTCATCGCGCGCTTGCGGTCTTCCTCGGGGAAGGCGGCAGCGTAGACGCCGGTGGAACATACCACCGCGGACCACTCCCCGGTCGCCCCCTCGATCGCGTAGTTGGTCGCGGCAATCGCCACGATCAGCGAGTCGGCCGAACTTGTGTGCCAGCACCAATGGCTCAGTGCATGCAACTCCGGCGGTACGTTCTGCGCTTGCAACTCTTCGAGGCTGACGCCATGGGCGCGGGCCCAATGCACCCAATAGTCGGCGTGGTTCAGTTCCACGCGAATGTTGCGCATCAGCCACCGCCGCGCCATGTCCTCTCCAGGATGACGGGCAAACTTGGTTTTGGTGAGGTTCTGTGCCATGTACAAGGCAAACTGTTCAACCACTGGCCAGCCACCAATAAGGTAATGGCGCATGGTCTTGGCGCTGAGCGTGTTATCACGCATGCGCTGGTACAGTTCGTGCTCGACAACTCGGCGCTTGCTCTCACTACAGTCCTGGATCAGTCGTTGTGCCCAGGCGGGGTAACTTGAGGCTTCCATAAGCGGGCCGGTTCGGTTGAAGGTGTCGATCACTGTAAGGCTCCTTTTTAAGTGTGATTGTACAGACCAGCAAATGTTTCAGCGGAATGTGCCGGGCGCCTTGAATAACAGGGGCTGCGGCCGCACAGGTCGACACTGCAAGCTATCAGGGGTAAACAACTGCGGGCGTTCAATCACGTAGCCCTGAGCGTAATCCACACCAATCTCGAGTAACGCCTGTTCAATGAGCGGTGTTTCAACAAACTCGGCAATTGTGCGCTTACCCATGACGTGGCCGATGTGATTGATCACTTCGACCATGGCGCGGTTAATCGGGTCGTCCAGCATATCCTTTACGAAACTTCCATCGATCTTCAGGAAGTCTACAGGTAAATGTTTCAGATAAGCGAATGAGGACATTCCGGCACAAAAGTCGTCGAGTGAAAAATGGCAACCTAACGCTTTGAGTTCATTAATAAAGCGAATTGCACTACCCAAATTGGCAATAGCGCTGGTCTCAGTTATTTCAAAACAAATCATTTCCGCAGGAATGCTGTAAGCCGCGAATTTGTCACGTAGAAACCCCAGGAAATCGTCATCGCCAATGGTTATTCCCGACAGATTAATCGCACACATGGCCATGGGCTGGCCCGGACGCTCATGCATGCAGCGGGCGATGATCTTGAACACGTTCTCAACCACCCAGCGATCCAGCGAGGTCATCAGGCCGTAACGTTCGGCTGCCGGGATAAAGCTGTCCGGCAGAATGATCCGACCGGCCTCATCATGCAGGCGCAGGAGGACCTCGATATGTCCGTTACCGGGGTCCGTATGGCCCAAGGCTGCGATTTCCTGGGCATACAGGCAGAAACGGTTTTCTTCCAGGGCCATGTGCAGGCGCTGCACCCAGGCCATCTCGCCGAAACGCAAGGACAGCTCAGAGTCATCGGCATGGTAGACCTGCACGCGGTTGCGGCCCTTTTCCTTGGCCATGTAGCACGCCATATCGGCGGCCCGCAGCGATGTCTCCAAGGTGGTCGGCGCGTGTGAGAGGTGCACCAGGCCAATGCTGACCGTGGTCATGAACGGCCGCCCCTTCCACACAAAATGCAGGCTTTGCACGGTATGGCGCAGGCTTTCGGCGATTTTTTCCGCCACCGGCGCCGGGCAGTTCTCCAGCAAAATACCGAACTCATCGCCGCCCAGGCGCGCCAGCGTGTCGCCCTCCCGCAGGTCCGATTGCAACAAGGCGCAGATGTGGCGCAGCAGTTCGTCGCCTGCCGCATGCCCGCAGGTATCGTTGACCAGCTTGAACTGGTCCAGGTCGAGGAACATCAAGGCGTGGCGCCCACTTTGCTGGCGCGCGGCCTGTTGCAACACCTGCTCCAGGCGGAATTCGAATTCGCGGCGGTTGGCCAGGCCGGTCAGGGCATCGTGGGTGGCTTGCCACGACAGATTGGCAATGTACTGGCGCTCCTGAGTCATGTCGTGCAGCACCAGCACCGCCCCGCTGACCTTGCCGGCGCTACGGATCGGCGCGCCCACCAGGGTCACCGAGACGGTGCTGCCGTCCAGGCGCTGAATGGTTTTGGAGTGTTCACTGCCACCGCTGAGCTGGCCTTTGGTGATGTGCTCGATCAGGGTAAATCCATCGGGCTGGGCGTCTTCATCCAGCAAATTGAACAGCGAAGCCAGGGGCAGGCCCTGGGCCTGGGACGATTTCCAGTGGGTCAGCGCCTCGGCCGCCGGGTTCATGTAGGCAATGGCACCATTGACATCAGTGGTGATCACCCCGTCCCCGATCGATTCCAGAGTGATCTGCGCCCGCTCCTTTTCCAATTCCAGGGCATCGGCGAACGCATGACGCTGGCGCAGTAACTTATGGGTGCGCAGCAAAGCCAGGGCGATCAGGCCCAGGGCCGTGGCCAGGTTGGTAATCATCAACAGCCGCAGGATAAATCGCGAACCTTCGCCCAGGGCATCACTGAACGCCTTGGCCGCCGGCGTCACGCCGTCGTTGATGGCAAAGATCTGGGCTTTCCATTGCCGCACAGCGTCGCCGCTGACCTGGTGGGTGGTGATTGCGCGGTGCATCGTCTGGGCCAGGTCATCCAGTTGCACCAGGTAGCCATCCCCCACGGTCCACAACTCGATGGCTTTTTCCAGGTAACTGAAATGGCGAAAGTTGAGGTACAACCAGATCAGGCTGGAGACGTCATCCGGATGGTTGCCCCCCTTGAGGATCCCCAGGCGTGCGGCGGAGAGATCGGGTATGGGCCGGTCCAGGGCGATACGCAGCTCATGCCCGCCCTGGGGCACGGCGATGGCCTGCTGGTATTTGAGGAAGGTGGCTTCGTCACGATTGTCGGCGTACAGGGTCAGGTAGTAGATGGCGTCCTTCTGGCCTTTTGACCACAGGCTTTCGCCGGCCACATAACCACGCACGGCCGAGAGTACGTAGAGACTGACACTGCCCAACAATGCCTGGAACAGCACGACGGCGATAAATGGCCAGACAATGCCCAACAACCGTGGCGTTCCGAGAGTCCGCTTTTGCTTCATGAAGTCCCTTGCACATGCACAGCTGAAAACGCACGCGAACATCCGCTCCTGATAGCACAGCGTAGGCTAAATCAACGCACTTGTTGCAGGTGCCCGTAAAGTTTGGCGTACAGGCCGCCGTCGGCGATCAGTTGCTGATGGTCGCCATCTTCGGCGATATGCCCACCATCGAACACCAACACCCGGTCTGCCTGCTTCACTGCTGACAACCGGTGGGCAATGATCAGTGTAGTACGGCCACTGAGAAACCGCGCCAACGCCTGGTGCAGGTTGTACTCGGTGGCGGCGTCCAGGGCGGAGGTGGCTTCATCCAGGATCACCACTTTCGGCTCGGCCAACACCATGCGCGCAATCGCCAGGCGTTGCCGCTGCCCGCCGGAGAAGCGCACGCCTGAGCGACCGACGATACTATCCAACCCCATGGGCAGCGCCTTGACGGTCGCATCCAACTGGGCGATTTCAAGGGCCTGCCAGCACGCCTGGTCCGTGCGGCTGCGCCCCATCGTCAAGTTGGCCCGCACGGTATCGTTGAACAGCGCCGGGTGTTGCAACACCACCGCGACGTTCTCGCGAATGGTCTCCAGGCCGATTTCCTGCTGGGTGGCGCCGCCAAAACGAATGCTGCCAGCTTGCGGCGTGTAGAGCCCCAGCAGCAGTTGCACCAGAGTACTTTTGCCGCCGCCACTGGCGCCGACGATTGCCACCTTCTCCCCCGGCTCGATGGCCAGGTTCAATTGATCGAGCACCCGTTCTTCGCCATACCCGAACGTGAGGCCGCGCACTTCAAGGCCGACCGTCTCGCGCCCGGCAAACGGGTCTTGGCCGCCGGCATATTGCGGCTCATCGGCGCGTGCCAGCAGTTCGTTGATCCGCGTCAGCGCCCCGCCCGCCGCGTAGTAGGCGTATTGCAGGTTCAATAACTGCTCCACCGGACCGATCATGAACCACAGGTAGCTGAATACCGCGAGCATCTGGCCGATGGAGAGGTCGGAGAACAGCACCGTCAGCATCGCTGCCGCACGGAAGATGTCGATGCCGAATTGGAACAGCAAGCCACTGGCGCGGCTGGAGGCGTCGGTTTTCCACTGGGAGTGGATGGCGTAGTCCCGCACTTCCTGGGCACGCTGGCCGAGGCGCCCGAGGAAAAAGCCCTGGCGGTTACCGGCGCGCACTTCCTGAATGGCATCGAGGGTTTCGGTCAGCGCCTGGGTAAAGCGCGAGGTGCTGTCGTTTTCCAGTTTCTTCAGGTGTTTGACGCGCTTGCCCAGCTGCACCGTGGCGTAGATCACCAGCGGGTTGAACAACAGGATCAGCAGCGCCAGTTGCCAATGCATCCACACCAGGATGGCCGACGTGCCCACCAGGGTGAGCATCGCCACCAGGAAACGGCTGAGGGTTTCGCCGACGAACTTGTCCAACGTATCCAGGTCGGTGACCAGGTGCGTGGTGACCGTGCCGCTGCCCAGGCTTTCGTATTCCCCCAGGGAAATACGCTTGAGCCGTTCGATCAGGCGCACGCGGATGCGGTAGACGATGTCCTTGGCCAGCCGGGCAAACAAACGCGCCTGCACCACGTTGAATACCAGCGCACCACAGCGCAGGGCCAAGGTCACCAGCAGCATCAAGCCGATATACCCAGCGGCCTTTTGCCAACCCAGGGGCAACGCGTGGTTCATCACCTTGAGCGCGGCATCGCCGTGGCCCAACAGCACTTCGTCGACCAACAGCGGCAACAGCAGCGGAATAGGCACGCTGCACAGGGTCGCCAGGACGGCGACACCGTTGGCGATCCACAGGGATTTCTTGTGACGCAGGGCCAGGCGGCGGATCTCCGCCCAGGTCAAGCGGTCGACACGAGGGGTGGGCGTTAGGTCGGGCTGATCATGCACAGGCAGCTCGCTCCAGCCATCGGGCGAGCAGAGGCGACAGCTCGGAGAGCGGCTGGTAGCCATTGGTCAGCAACGCCAACTGGCCATTGCGCTCGGCCAGCAGCGTCGGGAAACCGGCGATCCCCAGGTCCTGCACCCAGGTGAAATCGGCGGCGGTAGCGGCATGCTGCTCGGCGCGGTCGAAAGCGCCGGCAAACTCGATACGCGGGATACCGGCCTCCTCGGCCAGTTCCACCAGCACACTGGCGAGGGTCACATCGCGCCCCTCGACATAAAATGCATGCTGGATCAGGCCCAGCAGTTTCCACGCGCAATCCGGCGCCAGGCTGCGCGCAGTGACAATTGCACGGCACGCTGGCTCCGTGTCGTAGACAAAACCGTCGGGCAGCGCGCCTTCGAACGTGAACGTCTGCCCGGTGGCGTCGGTGACCGCCTGCCAGTGTTCCAGGATATAGCGCCGGGTCGTCGGCTCCAGCGCCGCGCCGCTGCCAGTGCGCAAGCCGCCCACCACCAGGTGCAGCTCCACGCCGGCCGCCTGGGCCTGCTCAACCAGCGCCTGCGCCACCGGGGCAAAGCCCCAGCACCAGGAACACATAGGATCCATTACATAGAGCAGGCGCGCGGACATGGCTCAGGCCTCGGAAGGAGTTTGCTTGTAGTTGAAGCCGATCGGGTGCGGCATATTGCGGGCCTTGGCCAACTCAATCTGCTTTTGCCGGTCGATCGCGCTGCGACGGGTTTTCTCCGGCAGCTTATCCCAGCAATGTGGGCAACTGATGCCCGCCACATAGTGCTCGGATGCGCGGTCTTGCACGCTCACCGGTGTGCGGCAGGCATGACATTGATCGTAGTCGCCTTCGCTCAAGTCGTGGCGCACGGTGACGCGATTGTCGAACACAAAGCAGTCGCCCTGCCATTTGGTCTCTGCCTGCGGCACCTCTTCGAGGTACTTCAGGATGCCGCCCTTGAGGTGGTAGACCTCATCGAAGCCTTCACTGAGCATGTAGCTCGAGGCCTTTTCGCAACGAATGCCGCCGGTGCAGAACATGGCGACCTTCTTGTGCTTGGCCGGGTCGAAGTTGGCTTTGATATAGTCGGGAAATTCGCGAAAACTGGTGGTTTTCGGGTCGATCGCGCCTTCAAAAGTGCCGATGGACACTTCGTAGTCGTTACGGGTGTCGATCAACAACACTTCGGGGTCGCTGATCAGCGCGTTCCAGTCCTGCGGATCGACGTAGGTGCCGACCTTCTTGTTCGGGTCGACGCCTTCGACGCCCAGGGTCACGATCTCTTTCTTGAGCTTGACCTTGGTGCGGTAGAACGGCTGCTCGTCGCAGTACGACTCTTTGTGGTCGATGTCGTCCATGCGCGGGTCGTTCTTGAGCCAGGCCATCAGGCCGTCAATGCCTTCGCGGCTGCCGGAAATGGTACCGTTGATGCCTTCTTCGGCGATCAGCAAGGTGCCTTTGATGCCATTGTCGACCATCGCCTGCAGCAGGGGCTCGCGCAGCGCAACGTAATCTTCGAGGGTGACGAACTTATACAGTGCCGCCACGACAATCGGTTGAGTCATGGGTGTTCTCTCCAGGTGGCTACCCTCGTAAGGGGTGAACCGGATGCAAAAAAAACGCGCCGGCTAAGCGGCGCGTTGCGGATTCTAGCAAATGCGAGGTGTCAGAGGCACCCGGTCATCAGCCATGGCCGCCGGCGCAGGTCGGCGAGGCCGGGGCTGCGTCGATTTTCGCCCACTCTGCGGGCGTGTAGGTATGCAGCGCCAGCGCATGAAACTCGCTCATCAGGTCACCCAGGGTGGCGTAGACCTTCTGGTGGCGCTTGACGCGGTTGAGCCCCTCGAACTGCTGGCTGACCAGCACGGCCTTGAAGTGGGTCTGCAACCCACGGCTGTGCATATGGCTTTCGTCCAGCACGCTCAAGTGCTCCGGGGCCAGGGCGGCAAGTGCCGTTTCGATACGCTGTTGCATGGTCATTCCTGCTTACTTCTTCTTGGCCGGTGCGGCGGCTTTAGGCGTCAGCTCGTTGGTCATGTCTTCCAACAGCTTGTTCACCACCGGCACGGCGCTTTCCAGTTTGGCCTGGGTCATCTGGGCCGATTGCTGGGTCAGCTGCGGCATTTTCTCCAGGACTTTCTTGCCCAGTGGCGACTGGTAGAACGCAACCAGGTCCTTGAGCTCGGATTCGCTGAAGTTGCTGGTGTAGAGCTTGACCATGTCCGGCTTCAGTTTCGGCCAGCCGATGGCTTGGTCCAGGGCAGCATTGGCCTTGGCCTGGTAGCTGTCCAGTACGGACTGTTTGGCGGCAGGCGCCTTGGTCTGTTCGAAACGCTGGGCGAACATTTGCTGCACTTGCATGTACACCGGGGTCCCCAGCTTGTCAGCGTGGGCCAGGGTAAGGAAGGCTTCGGCACTGGCGTTGTGGCTGGCGGTATCGGCAAAAACCTGGCCGCTGGCGCAAACCAGAGCAACCGCGGTACAGATGGCACGAAGACGAGTCATCGAGTTTCCTTTTCTAGCAGGCGAGGTAAGACCCCAAGGGCGCCCATTCTGCGCCTAAAAAACGCCCCGGCTCAACCCCGAGCCTTAGCGGGCGCGGATTGCCGTGAATGAATCCGATGAAAAGTCTTTTAGGGAACCCCCCGGGCCGATCACAGCCTAAACTGCGCAAACGAACCTGAAGGAGTGTGCCCGATGAGCCGTATCGAAACCGACAGCCTGGGAGAAGTCCAAGTCCCGGATGACGCTTACTGGGGCGCCCAGACCCAACGTTCGCTGGTGAACTTCGCTATCGGCGAACAGCGCATGCCCCTGGCGGTCCTGCACGCCCTGGCCTTGATCAAGAAGGCCGCTGCCCGGGTCAACGACCGCAATGGCGACCTGCCCGCCGATATCGCCCGCTTGATCGAACAAGCCGCCGACGAAGTACTGGCCGGCCAACATGACGACCAATTCCCCTTGGTGGTGTGGCAAACCGGCAGCGGCACCCAAAGCAACATGAACGCCAACGAAGTGATCGCCGGCCGCGCCAACGAGCTGTCGGGCAAGACCCGTGGCGGCAAGAGCCCCGTACACCCCAACGATCACGTCAACCGCTCCCAGAGTTCCAACGACTGCTTCCCCACCGCCATGAGCATCGCGGCGGTTCAGGCGGTCAACCAGCAATTGCTGCCGGCGATCACCCACCTGTCCGGCGGCCTGGCGGAACTGTCGGCACGGCATATGAAGCTGGTGAAGACCGGTCGCACTCATATGATGGATGCCACGCCGATCACCTTTGGCCAGGAACTCTCGGCGTTTATCGCCCAGCTTGATTACGCCGAGCGCGCGATCCGCAGCGCCCTGCCCCAGGTCTGCGAGCTGGCCCAGGGCGGCACGGCCGTGGGCACCGGGCTCAACTCGCCCCATGGCTTTGGCGAAGCGATTGCCGCCGAGCTGGCGGCGCTGTCGGGCTTACCGTTCGTGACCGCCCCCAACAAATTCGCCGCCCTCTCCGGACACGAACCCCTGGTGACCTTGCACGGTGCGCTGAAAACCCTGGCCGTGGCCCTGATGAAAATCGCCAACGACCTGCGCCTGCTCGGCTCCGGCCCCCGCGCCGGGCTGGCGGAAGTCAAACTGCCAGCCAACGAACCGGGCAGCTCGATCATGCCCGGCAAGGTCAATCCGACCCAGTGCGAAGCGCTGTCCATGCTGGCCTGCCAAGTACTGGGCAATGACGTGACCATCGGCATCGCGGCGAGCCAAGGGCATTTGCAGTTGAACGTGTACAAGCCGGTGATCATCCACAACCTGCTGGAATCGATCCGCCTGTTGGCCGACGGCTGCAATAACTTCCAGGAGCACTGCATCGCCGGCCTGGAGCCCGACGCCGAACAAATGGCCGAGCACCTGGAACGCGGGCTGATGCTGGTCACGGCGCTCAACCCGCACATCGGCTATGACAAGTCAGCAGAGATCGCCAAGAAGGCCTACGCCGAAGGATTGACCCTTCGGGAAGCGGCGCTGGACCTGGGCTACCTCACCGACGCAGAGTTCGACCAGTGGGTACGCCCGGAAAACATGCTGGGCGCCTAAGACGCCATGCGTAGCCGCCGGGCCTTGAGCCCGGCGAGCAACGACGGCGCCAGCGCAACCGCCGCCGACCCCATGACCACCACCAACGCGCCGAAATAGCCCAAGGCATTGATCTCTTCGGCCTGCACATAGTTGGGCCACAGCCACGCCGCCAACGCCACCGCGACAAAGGTCACCAACGGCGTCAGTGCCAGGGTTGCACTCACCCGCGAGGCTTCCCAGTGGGCCAGGGCTTCGGCAAATGCGCCGTAGGCCACCAGTGTGTTCATGCAACACGCCAGCAACAGCCAGCCTTGCAGCGGGCTCAGTTGCAGGGCCTCCAGCGGATGCGCCCAAGGCGTCAGCAGCACGGCGCACGACAGGTAGATCACCATCATCACTTGCAGCGAATTCCAGACGGTCAGCAACTGCTTCTGGCCCAAGGCGTAGAACACCCAGATCGACGTGGCGAGCAGGATCGTCAGCACACCGGCGGTATAAGCGCCGAGGGACGTCAGCAGTTCCTCCAGGCGTTGGTTGAAGAACAGACCGAAGCCGACGATCAGCACCACCAGGCCCACGCTCTGACCCACGCTGAAACGTTCCTTGAACACAAACACGCTGGCGATCATCAGGAAGATCGGCCCCATCTGCACCACCAACTGCGCGGTGCCGGGGCTGAGCAGTTTCAGGCCCACCAGGTACAACACGTAGTTGCCCACCAGGCCGCACACGGCCATCGCCACCAGCCAGCCGCCCTTGGGGCCGAGCACTTTACGACTGGGCAGGCGCTTGGTCGCGGCGAGGTACACGAAGAGGCAACTGCCGGCCACCATCAGGCGAAACCAGGTGACGGTGATCGGGTCCATCACCTGCAACACTTGCTTGAGCTTGATCGGCAGAATGCCCCAGAGCAGCGCGGTCAGCAGGGTCAGGAAAAAACCGTAGACCCAGCGGCCGGAAGAGATGTGCATGAGTGCCCCAGAAAATGCCAGAGGTGGAGGAGCGGCTATTCTAGGGGCAAGTGGACGCATTGGGATATGGCGCTGCATACCTGTGGGAGGGGGCGGTGCGACGATTCGACTTGCCCCCTCCCACACTTATCAGCGCACGGCTTCGAACAGTCCCGTGGCGCCCATGCCGCCGCCCACGCACATGGTGACGATGCCATAACGCAAATTGCGCCGCTGCAGCTCACGCACCAGGTGCCCGACCTGGCGCGAACCGGTCATGCCGAACGGGTGGCCAATGGAGATCGAGCCGCCGTTGACGTTGTACTTGTCGTTATCAATTTCCAGGCGATTACGCGCGTACAGGCATTGGGAAGCGAAGGCTTCGTTGAGTTCCCACAGGTCGATGTCCGCCACCTGCAGGCCTCGCGCCTTGAGCAGCTTGGGCACCGAGAACACCGGGCCGATGCCCATCTCATCCGGCTCGCAACCTGCCACGGTGAAACCGCGGAAAAACGCCTTGGGCTTGAGCCCCAGTTCCAGGGCTTTCTCCAGGCTCATCACCAGCGTCATCGAGGCGCCATCGGAGAGCTGCGACGAGTTACCCGCCGTCACCGAGCCGTCTTCGGCAAACACCGGCTTCAACCCAGACAGGCTGGCCAACGTGGTGTCCGGGCGGTTGCAGTCATCGCGATCAACGACGCCGTCGAGGATTTGTACGGCGCCAGTGTTCTTGTCCTCGACCCTGTACTTGACCGCCATCGCCACGATTTCATCGTCAAACAGGCCATCGGTCTGGGCCTGGGCCGTGCGCTGCTGACTTTGCAAGGCGTAGAGGTCCTGGTCTTCGCGGCTCACGTTGTAGCGGCGCGCGACGATTTCAGCGGTCTGGCCCATGGGGAAGTAGATGCCCGGCACCTGCGCCTTGAGCAGCGGGTTGATGAGGTTATCGGTGTTGACGCTTTTCATGGTCAGGCTGATCGACTCGACACCGCCCGCCACGATGATATCGCTGCACCCCGAGGCGATCTGGTTGGCGGCGATGGCGATCGCCTGCAGGCCCGACGAACAGAAGCGGTTGAGCGTCATCCCTGCCGTGCCGGTACCCAATTGCGAAAGCACCGCCACGTTGCGCCCGATGTTGTAGCCCTGGGCGCCCTCGTTGGAGCCGGCGCCGACGATGCAATCCTCCACCGTGGCCGGGTCGATGCCGTTGCGGGCCAGCAGCGCGTTGACGCAATGGGCCGCCATGTCATCCGGGCGGGTCTGGTTGAACTTGCCGCGAAAGGATTTGGCCAGGCCGGTTCGCACACTGTCGACGATCACTACTTCACGCATGGGCTACCTCGATCTTGTGGTTGTTGGATCGAGAATAAATCCAGTCCTCTCCCACTGCGACGATCATTCACCCGGCGTATGCAAAAACATGGTGACGAACATAAATCGGTGGTGAGTCGGCCTGTTGTGGCCAGAGGGCTTGTTGTGGGGGAGAGCGCTTGTTGTGGCGAGCGGGCTTGCCCCGCGTTGGGCTGCGAAGCGGCCCCAAAACCAGCCAATGAGTTCTGCCTGGAGAAACGCGGCGTCTGGGTCAGGGCCGCTTCGCGCCCCAACGCGGGGCAAGCCCGCTGGGGGTGTCAGAAATTTTGTGTTCGGGCATAACATGAGTAAGAGGTGCATGTATGCCAACCAAAAAGAAACCCGCGTTGAGTTTTTCGCGAGCAAGCTCGCTCCTACAAAAAAGCCTTAACTGAACGGCATTAGGGCAAGCCCGCTCGCCACAACAAACCTGCTCGCCACAACAGCCCCCTCCCACAGTTTCAAGCGATAACAATCCCCTCCCCCGATAGCCCGACCACCCCCACCAACGTCACCGAATCCGCGCCAAAACTGATCACCGTATCCGCGCCTACCACCTTGGCGTGATCACGATAATCCGCACTGCCCTGCACATCCGTGAACACCAGCTTGTCGGTGGCTTGATAGCCGATAATCCGGTCCTGGCCGAAATGCCCGTTGAACAGAAACGTGTTGTGGCCGCTGCTGTCGCGGATCGTGTCATTGCCCTTGCCGCCCTCGATAAAGTCCGCGCCCTTGCCGCCCTGGATCAGGTCATCGCCGTCGCTGCCAATAATGAATGTGTTGCCCTTGTGCGCCTCGGCATTGCGGTTAAGGTCCTGCACCCAGGTGTTGGCCCGCGCCGGGTCGGACAGGTTGGCGACGATGATCGTCGAATCGCGGCTCATCTGCGCATAGAAACCCGATTCCACGATGCGCGTCATCCCGTCGCCATACCCCGTGGGCAAATGCGAGATCCAAGTCGGCAGGTTGGTGATGGAAAACGGCAGCACATTCCATAGCGTCGAGGCGTAGTGGTCGTTAAAGCTGACGATATTGTCGGTGGTCGATTCATGGGGTTGGTCATGCACGCCCAACGACGACCAATTGAAGGAGGAGCCGTCCAGTGCACGGAATACCGGGTCGTTTTCATAACCGATATTGAGCACCTTGTCGCCGGCGCTCTGGGTCGGCGAGGCGTAGGCCACGTAGTTGGCGTCCTGGTAGAAACCCGCCCATTTGCCGCTGCTCAAGTCGGCCATGCTGTTGACCGCCAGGCCGCCCAGGCTGTGGCCGCTGACCACCACGTCGTGGCCGCTGAGGCCGTGGGCGCTGGCATAGTCGGCGACGTTCTTGAGCAGGCCGCCAAAGGCTTCGCCGGCATAGTTCTTCGCGTAATCCTTGGGGCCCAGAGCGGCGAGCAGATCGCTGACCAGATCCCCTATGGAGTCGCTGATCAACGTTTCCCGAGGGCCTGAAGTACCGCGAAAACCGATACCGATTTCCAGCAACTTGCCGGCGTCATCGTACTTGCCCAGTACCTCGACCTGGGCCGTGGTGTAGCCGGCCTTTTCGCCGAAGAACGTGCCTCGGGCGTCGACCTTGCCGGTATAGCCCAGGGCGCTCGCGCTGATGGGCGTCCAACCGGCCTGTTGCACAGCGTCCAGGGCGGCTTTTTCCGTGTCCGGGTTCCAGGGAATGCCGGGGATCACGCCCTGGGAATCCGTACTACCCAGCAGAGCACCGACCAGCGTGGCAGGCAAGCCGAGCCCCAGGCCGTTGTGCTGGTAGCCCACGGCAAAGCCGTTATCCAGGTTGTGGTAGGTATACAGCGTGATCGCCATGGCATCGGCGAACAACGCTTTGGAGCCTTCGGCCCCGAGGTTTTTATAGTCAAACACGCCCATGGTCTTGCCTCTCTGTTGTTGGAATTGTCGAGAAAGTCAATTACTGCGGTGCCGGCCCGAACGCCTCATCCACCTTGGCCAAGTCGGTGTCGCGCAGGTTGCCGGCGTAGTAATGCAATTTGGTCCAGGCCATCAGGTAGTCGTAGCGCGCCTGGGCCAAATCGCGCCGCGTGCTGTAGAGCTGTTGCTCAGCGTTCAACGCATCGAGGTTGACCCGCTCGCCACCGAGGATGCTTTGCCGGGTCGACACCACCAGCGCTTGCGCCGAGGTCAGGGCCTTTTGGTAAGCGCGCAGTTTGCTGACACCGGACAGGCAGGCACTGAACTGCCGACGCAGCTCGATCAGGGTTTCGCGGGTCTTGCCTTCCAGTTCGTACTCGGCCTGCTCCATGGCGCGGCTGGCCTGGCGGGTGGACGCCGAAATACCGCCACCGGCATACAACGGCAGGCTGACTTCGACGCCGATGGTGTTGGTGTCGTAGCGCTGGTTGTAGGTGTTGCCGCTGTCGGACTCCTGCTGGCGCGAGCTGGCATACGCCATGACCTTCGGCAAATGCCCGGCGCGGTTGCGCTCCACTTCGTAACGCGCCACTTCCAGGGCCTGGCGCTGGGACGCGAGTGTGGGGTTGTTGCTCACCGCCAGTTCATGCCAGCTGTCGTAGTTGGCCGGCGTCAGCGTGAAGGCGGCGAAGCTTGGGTTCAGGGGCGCCAAATCGGTGATATTGACGCTCTGTACGCCGATCAAGGCGCCCAGCTCTCTCAACGAGGCGTCCTGCTCATCCAGCGCCTGGATTTCTTCAGCGGTGGCCAGTTCATAGCGCGATTCGGCTTCGAGGATATCGGTCCGCGTGCCTTCGCCTTGCTGGAACAGGTGCCGGTTCTGCTGGAACTGCTGCTCGAAGGCTTTTTTCTTGGCGCGGGCGATATCGATCTGGTCCTGGGCAAACAGTGCCTGGGTGTAATAACTCAGCACCCGCACCAGCAGCGCCTGGCTCTTGTCGCGAAAACTCTCATCGGCAAACAACGCTTGGGCCACGCCCTTGCGGTAGTTGGCGTAAGCCTCGTAGTCGAACAACGGCTGTTGCAGGCTGAACGTGGAGCCGTAACTGTTGTAGTTGCGGTCATCGTGATAATTGCCGCCACGCCCATCGGGCAAGGTGGCCTGGGAGTTGTTGCGGCCCTTGTTGTAGGTGTACGACAGCTTGGGCAGCAGGCCGGCGCGGCCGATGGTGCGGTTTTCCAGGCCGGCGTCGCGCTCCTTGATGGCGCCGAGAAACACCGGATCGTTGCGCAGCGCCTGTTCATACACATCGAACGGGCCCATGGCGGCCTGGGCATTGGCGCAGGCCAGCAGCAAGGTGATGAACACTGGCTTCATGCTCATTCCTCGGTCAACGCGGAGCCGGCGCGATCGAGCAACGGCTTGAACAGGTAATTGAGCAACGAGCGTTCGCCGGTGCGCACGAACATCTCGGCAGGCATGCCCGGTTTGATCACCAGGCCGTGGAGTTTCTCCAGGGCCGCCTCGCTGACGGCTGTGCGCAGCACGTAATACGGGGCGCCGGTTTTTTCGTCGAGCATCTGGTCGGCGGAAATCAGGCTCACTTCCCCCGGCACGCGGGGGGTACGGCTCTGGTTGAAGGCGGTGAACAGGATATCGACCGGCAAGTGGGTGCCGACCTTGTCCACCAGGTGCACCGGCAAATGCCCTTCGACTTCCAGGCGCGTGCCCTGGGGCACGATTTCCAGCAGGGTTTCACCGGCCCGCACCACGGCGCCCTCGGTGTGCACGCTGAGGTTGACCGCGATGCCGTCGGCCGGTGCGTTGATCTCGCTGTGTTGCAGATCGAAGCCGGCGGAGGTGAGTTGCTGCTCCAGGGTCAGGCTGCGCAACTGTGCGTCGGCCAGCTGGCTGCGGACTTCCTTCTGGTATTCCTCGCTGTGCTGCTGCAGCTTAAGGCGCGATTCGAGGATCCCCTGCTCCACCCGGCCGCTTTCGCCGGTGTTCTGCGCCAGGTCCTGTTGCACCTGGGACAACTGGCGCTGGTACTCCATCAAGCGGTTGCGCGGGATATAACCGTTGTCGGCCAAGGGTTGCAGGTTGCTCAGTTGGTCGCGCAGGGACTGGGCCTGGGCGGTCAGGTCGCTGCGCGCACGGCGCATGCCGTTCAGTTGCGCGCTGGCACCCTCGATATTCGCGCGAATCCCGGCCTGTTCCCGGGCAAAGGCTTCGCGGCGGCTGCTGAACAATTGGCGCTGGCCTTCGAGGACCAGCGCCAGTGCCGGGTCGGGGCTGTTGCTCAGCTCAGCGGGAAAGGTGATGGCCGATTGATTGTCGCGTTCGCTCTGCCACCGCGCGACGCTGGCCCAGGCCATGCGGTACTGGGCTTGCAGGGACTGCACGTCGGCCTGGTGCTGGGTCTGGTCGAGACGGAACAGCGGCTGGCCTTGCTTCACCCACTGCCCTTCCTGCACCAGAATCCGACTGACCACGCCGGGGCTGAAGGTTTGCACCGCCTTGCGTTTGCCCGACACCACCACCGTGCCCTGCACAGGGATGCCCTGGTCCAGGGGCGCCAGGCTGGCCCAGAGGAAAAAGCCACCGGCACCGACCACGCTCAGCAGCCAGCCCATGCGCGCGAAGAACCGGGCGTCGCGTTGTTCATGAATCATGCTGACATCCTTACTGCTTGACGCAAAACCTGTAGGAGCGAGCTTGCTCGCGAAAAACTCACCGTCACCGCGTGTATCCAATCAGGGCGCGTCATCGTTAACGCCCTTCGCGAGCAAGCTCGCTCCTACCTTGGGGCGGGTGCTCCCTGTGGCCGGACAACGCCCGCAGTACTTCCTGGCTTGGCCCGAATGCCTGCAAACGCCCTTCGTTAAGCACCAGCAACTTGTCAGCCTGGGCCAGCGCCGAGGACCGATGGGTGACCAGGATCACACTGCTGCCCTGGGCCTTCATCTGCACAATGGCGCTGGCCAGGGCGGCTTCGCCGACGGTGTCGAGGTTGGAGTTGGGTTCATCGAGCACAATCAGGCGCGGCTCGCCATACAGTGCACGGGCCAGGGCCACCCGTTGTTTCTGGCCACCGGACAGGCCGCCGCCGTTGTCGCCCAGGACCGTGTCATACCCGTGGGGCAAGCGCAGGATCAATTCATGCACACCGGCTTGTTGCGCAGCCTTCACCACACGCTCGGGGTCGGCATCGCGAAAGCGCGCGATGTTGTCGGCAATGCTGCCGCTGAATAGCTCAATGTCCTGGGGCAAATAGCCGATATGCGGGCCCAGGTCGCCGCGGTCCCAGCGATGGATATCCGCGCCATCCAGGCGCACCGTACCGGCCAGGGTCGGCCACACGCCCACCAGTACGCGAGCCAGGGTCGACTTGCCAGAGCCCGAGGCGCCGAGCACCCCCAGCACGTCACCGGCGCCCAGGTTGAAACTGACTTGATGCAAGGTGGCGATGCGTCGCCCTGGCGGCCCAGCACTGACCTGCTCAAAACTCAGCTGGCCCTTGGGCGCGGGCAACGCCATGTGCTCGACTTCAGGCGGGAACTCGCGCAGCAATTCATCCAGGCGCTGATAGGCCAGCTTGGCCGAACTCCATTGCTTCCACACCGCAATCAGTTGGTCGATGGGGCTGAGCACGCGGCCCATCAGGATAGAACCGGCGATCATCATCCCGGCGGTCATATCCCCGCGGATCACCAGCAGCGCACCCAGGCCCAGCACCAGGGATTGCAGGCACAGGCGCAGGGATTTGCTCACTGAGGTGACCACCGAGCCGGTGTCACTGGCCTGGTTCTGCAAGCCGAGGAACTGCGAGTGCACGGCAAACCAGCGCTGGCGCAGGGCGCCGAGCATGCCCATGGCCTGGATGGTCTCGGCGTTGTGTAAATGGCTGGTGGCCAGTTGGGTGGATTGCTGGGAGAAACCACTGGCCTCCCCCAGCGGCTTTTTGGTCAGGTATTCGTTAAGACACGCTAATGCAATCAGCAACACTGCGCCGGCCGTCGCCAAGACGCCCAACCACACGTTGAACAGGAAGATCACAAACAGGTAGATGGGAAACCACGGCGCATCGAAAAAAGCGAACAGCGCCGGCCCGGTAATGAATTGGCGGATATGGGTCAGGTCGCCCAGGGCTTGCCCGGCATGCCCTTGGCCACGTTGCAGGTTGCGTTCGAACGCGGCTTTATAAACGCGCAAGTTGAAACGTCGCTCCAACTGGCTGCCGATGCGGATCACGATAAAACTGCGGATGACTTCCAGTGTGCCAATAAACGCAAAGAACCCCACGACCATCAGCGTCAACATCACCAGGGTCGTTTCATTCTGGGAAGACAACACGCGGTCATACACTTGCAGCATATAAATGGACGGCACCAGCATCAGCAGGTTAATCAAGGCGGTAAAACAACCCACGCTGATCAAAATGCTCTTGTATTCACCCAGCGCCTTGAATAAGGGTGCAACGCCTTGGGGTTTGGCCATATCTCTTGTTCTTCCCTGAATCAAATTACGCGCATAAGTTGCCCGAGCCCCCGGTCAGGGCCAGCCAACTAATAACATCGAGTGATCGAGTTATAACCAATAACTAAGGGGCGCGTTGCAATACCACTTCCGTTCCGGAGGGTGTGCGGCCTTTGTATTCGCCATCCTTCTGGCGATTCAAATGGGTGATCCCGGTGCCTTCGGCATTCATCAGCCAGATACCGTCGGGCGTCGGCGACCAGCTCAGGGGTTTGTCACCCAGCCATTGCGTCACACAAGCCACATCACCGCCCAGGGCATTGGCCGGTTCCAGCAGGTCGAGGGCACACACCTGGTCCTGCTGGTGCAACTGCCAATGCCCGGCCAATTGGGCGCTCGTGGGTAAAACAAGACTGCTCGCCATTGCGTGGGCTCCTGCCGACATGACCATCGCCTGCAACACGCAGGCGATCAAGTTGAAAAAACGCTGCATCTTCACGCTCCATCCAACAGGCGCGGCGCCGAAACGCCGCGCCCTTGTATCACGCGACGATATCGCTGACCGCTGCCTGGCCGACCGTGGTGACGAGGAAGTCCGCCACGCCGTGCCCGGAGAAGTCCACCGCCAAGGTACCCAGGTTGGTGCCCGAGGCATAGGTCAATACCGCATCGCCGGCATGCCCGGTGAACGCGTTGACGAAGGTCAGGCCCGCGCCTTTGGTGATGCCGGACAGGTCGATCTTGTCCGAACCCGAGGTGAAGTCAAAGATCTTGTCCGCCGCCCCAGGCTTGGAATCGGAACTGGCACCGAACACAAACGTGTCGTTGCCGGCGCCGCCCCACAGTTGGTCGGCACCGCCGCCGCCGTAGATGAGGTCGTTGCCGGCCCCGCCCTTGATCACGTTGGCGGCGTTGTTGCCGATGATCAAGTCGTTGCCCGCGCCACCGAAGGCGTTCTCGATGGTCACGCCCTTGGCGATCGAAACGTTACCCACCAGGCCGCCCACATCGGAGAACGAGGCTTCATTGAGGTTGATCTTCTGGTTCTGGGTAAAACCGGAGAAATCCAGGGTGTCGTTGCCACCACCGTCCCATACCGAAAACACCAGTTTGTCGGCGTTGGAGGTGGCGCTGAGGAAGTCACGCCCGGTGTTGGAGTTGAACCCGTAGGTGGTGTCGCCGGCGCGGGTGTTGTAGTTGGCACCGTAGAGCTTCTGGATCGCGGCGATGTCGTCGATCAGCGGGCCGGAGGCATAGGCTTCAACCCCGCCTTTACTGAAGTTCTGGTTGGTGTTGCTTTCGCTCCAGTAGCTCATGAGGCTGTAGCCGCGCGTGTCCTGTCCATAGGTCGCGTCGTTGTAGGTCGGGTTGCCGTTCCCGGCGTTGTAGTCGCCAGGGTGCGCCAGGCCCAGGGTGTGGCCGATCTCGTGGGTCAGGGTCTGCCGGCCGTAGTTGTTCAGGTCCGGGGTCTTGTTCGGCGTGTAGCTGTTGTTGGTCAGGTACCACGACGTGCCGTCATAGCCCGCACCGGTGCCAGGCAGGTAGGCAAAGGCTGCCGCGCCGTCCTGGCCGCTGCTGTAGTTGCCGAACGTCATATGAGCGTCACCGCCGCTGGCCTTCTCGGTGAAGGTCACGTTGGCCACGTCCGACCAGGATTGCATGGCCAGGGCGGCCTGGGCTTTCTGCTGGGCGTTGAACTGGCTGAAGCCCGAGATACCGTGTTTGTTCAGGGTGCTCGAGGAGGCCGAGGTCAGGAAGGTGTAGGTCAGGTCGATCTTGCCGTTGCCGTCAACGTCCCGGTACGCGGCGCCGTCGCGCAGCAATTGGGTGGCTGCCTGGTCAACGGTATAGGAGGGTTTGCCATTGATCGTGAGGTTGCCGCCACGGTCATACAAATGGCTGAAGCTATCGATTTGCGAGTAAGCGGTGCTGGCTTGCGCCGCCGACACAATAGCCTTGTCTTTTACTTTTGACATAAACGTACTTCCTTGTTTGCAAGTGCATCAGTTTTTATCGATAGGAACCCCGCGGGCGAGATCGTCCTATCACTCGCCTCTTTTGAAGGCGTATCGAAACTGACACAATTTGAAAACTTTCGTCTACCTCTATTTACACAGTGGAAAAATCATAGAGGAGCAACTTAGGGAAGTCATAAGCCGTGTTTGTTGGGGGCCGATTGCTTTTGTCCGACAAAATAACCAGGGCTGTTATTTAAATATTAAATACGGGTAAAGCCGCTCAAGTAGAGCGGCAAACCCCATTAAGGGATCCACTGTATTGTCACGGTGTCATTGGCACTATTCATCTAGCCCGTTATTACACTTACATCATTAAGTACATGCCCCCTATTACCGGGACACACTCCAGCCGGTTTTGCCCAATGCCTGTAACAGTGTTTCGCCGTTCAAGCCCGGCACTTGCACACCGTCGTCCGTCGTCATGTCTTCGCCAGCCAGCATGGCGTTGATGATCGCCTCCTCCACTGCCTCCGCCGCCGCGAGGAACAACGGTGAAATATGGTCGTTATTGACCATCTGCAACGCGGTGCTGAACGGCAGGCCCTTGCGCCCGTAATCCGCGGGCGGCAAATCCTGGTTGCCAGTGGCGAAGGCCAGGAACAGGTCACCGCTGGAGTCCTCGGTCCCCCCGCCGGTACGGGCGATGCCAATGGAGGCGCGCTGTGCCAGGCGCTGGCATTGATGCGGCAACAACGGCGCATCGGTGGCCAGGATCACCACAATCGAGCCCATGCCCGGCGTGCCACGCTCGGCAAACGGTGACGGGATGTCCATCAAATGGCGGCCTGCCGGGTAGCCGTCGACCCGCAGTTCCTGGCGCTTGCCGTGGTTAGCCTGCACCAGCACGCCGACGGTCCAGCCACCCTGCTCCGCTGGCAAGCGGCGCGACGCCGTGCCGATGCCCCCCTTGAACTCATGGCAGATCATCCCGGTGCCGCCGCCCACAGCGCCCTCCTGTACCGGGCCCGGTTCGGCGTTGTTCACCGCCTCGCGCACATGCGCAGGCTTGATGTGCTGGCCCCAGATATCGTTGAGCAGGCCGTCATAGGTTTCCATCACCACCGGCATGCACCAATACACCGCCGGGTCCGCCAGGCGTTCGCGCTCCAGGGCGATCAACGTATCGCGCACGATGCCGATGCTGTGGGTATTGGTGATCGCCAGCGGCGTCGTCAACAGACCGGCTTCGTTGATCCATTCCAGACCGGTGGCGTCACCGTTGCCGTTTAGCACGTGGTAACCGGCAAAACACGGCTGTTGCCGCGCCTCCCCGGCGCGCGGCTGGATCACGCTGACGCCGGTGCGCACCTGCTTGCCGTCGATGCGGGTCTTGAGCGTACTGTGGCCGACGCGAACGCCGGGAACATCGGTGATGGCATTCAATTCGCCGGGCGTGCCCAGCCCCAACGTAATGCCCAATTGACGTGCACGCATACCCACTCCTTACAATTTCTGAAACGCCGGACTCAGCCGGCCACTGATGCAATACAGGATCACCGACACCGCCAGCAAACCGATGATGATCATGATGTCGCGAACCGAGGAAGCCACCAGCAAGGTCACCAGCAGGTACCCCGCGCCCAGCACCGCGAGCAACGCCGGCAGCGGCCACAAAGGCATGCGATAGGGATGCTCGCGGTCGCGCAGCCGCACCCGGCTCATCAGCGCGCTCAAGGCCACCACCAGGTACACCAGCATGATCAGCAGCACGCTGAACGACGTGAGGTCCGCCAGGTTGGAGCTGAAACTCAACAACGCCGAGGGGATCGCCAGGAACAGCGTAGCCAACCACGGCGAGTCCCAGCGTGGATGGATGCGCGTGAACAACTGGTTGATGCGCGGCGTCCACAGCGCATCGCGACCACTGCTGAAGACCACGCGGCCGATCTGGATGACGATGGCGACAATGGCGTTGAACACCGACAGGAAGATCCCCGCGCTGACCAGGCGTGACAGGGTTTCATTGCCGTGGCTGGTGAGCAGGTAGCCGATGGGATCAGGGCTGCTGATCATCGCGCTCAGGGACGGTGCGCCAATCAACAGCGCGGTGATCGGCACAATCTCGATCACCACCACCAGCCCGAGGGACCACAGCACAGCCTTGTGTACGCCCTTGCCGCCGCATTTCATGTCTTCGGCGAGTAACACCGCCGGGCCATAGCCATTGAACGAGAACAGGCCAATGCCCACCGCACCGATCACCAGGGCCCAGGGCGCCAGGTGCAACACACCGTTTTCGACGATCTGCGGCTGGAACAACACACTGGCCGGTTGCACCGGGTGGCCGAAGCCGATAAACACGATGACCAGCAAGGCCGCCACTTCCAACAGCAGGCAGGTGCCGGTGATCCAGGCGTTGAGCTTGATATTGAGGATGCCCAGGGCGTAGCTGCCGACCACGATGACCAGGGCGACGGTTTGCGCGTCGAATTTCGTGCCCAGGGCGTTGTTGAGGTAAGTCGCTGCACCGGTGGCCAGCACCGGCGGAATAAACAGCAACATCACCAGCACCGTCAGAAACGTCGCGTAGCCGGCCATGCCACCGAATACGCGCTTGGCGTACACGTACTCACCGCCGGCACTGTTGTGCGCCCGACCCAGTTCGGCGTAACAGAAGGCGAACATCAGCGCGAGCAAACCGGCCATCACAAACGCCAGGAACACACCACTGCCCGCCTGCTGGATGGCAAACGGCGCGATGACAAATACGGAACTGGCCGGGGTCACCGCCGAAACGGTGATGGCAACCACATCGAAGACGCTCAGGGTGGGTTTGAGCACGCCGTCTGGCGCGGGAGAAGTACTCATATCGTTATCCTCTGTCGTTGTTTTTGGTGTGAGGCAGAAACGAAAAATGATGATCGTCCGGGATATGTTCCCCGTTGACTGATGGCGACGTTATCGGCTGGGGGCTTGTCAGCCAATTCCCCTATTGGCGTACTCCCCTTGACGACACCCGGTAAAAAGCCGAACCCTTGGCCGATCTTTTGATGGCGGGAGCCTGATTCATGAGCCTGTTCAGGGAAATCGGCATGCATGCGGGGCTGGGGCGCACGCTGGCACACATCGGCACCGAGCGCTTCTGGAAACAGCTGGTGCTGTTGTTGCACCAATGCCTGCCCTTCGATAACGCCCTGGCGATTTTCTACCCCCTGGAGGGCCCGCCCCAGGCGCTGGAGGAGTACGACGCACAGCCCAGCAGCAAGCCGGCGTCGATGCTGGTGTACCTCAATGGCCTGTACCTGCTCGATCCGTTCTTCCAGGCCTGTCGCGAAGGCTACGCCAGCGGGGTGTATCGCCTGGAAGAGGTGGCGCCGGATCATTTTCGCCAGAGTGAATACTTCCTCAATTACTTCCACGACAACGTGCTGGAAGACGAGGTGCAATTTATTCTGCAACTGCCCGGTGCGGGAACGTTGTCGCTGTCGTTGGGCATGCAGCGGCGGTTCAGTGGTGACGAAACCGGGCTGATGACCACCCTGGCGGCATGGGTATTGCCATTGATGCAGCAGCATTGGCAGCAAAGCACCCAGCGTGCGCCGGCGATGGACAGCCAGATCAGGGATGCATTGAGCCAGTTCGGCTGCGGCGTGCTCTCGGACCGCGAACTGGAAATCGCCCGCCTGGTGCTGCGTGGGTTCTCCTCCAAGGCCATGGCCGAGCGCCTGAATATCTCGCCGGATACGGTGAAAGTGCACCGTCGGCATTTGTACGCGAAGCTGGACATCTCGTCACAGCCGGAGCTGTTCTCGTTGTTTATCCAGTCGTTGGGGCATGACCTGGAAAACCCGTGAGACCGAGGTTGTACTCAATCCAAATGTGGGGGGGCCTCAGATAGCTGTGGGTCAGTTGCAGATGCATCAACTGACACGCCCTCATCGGGGGCAAGCCCCCTCCCACATTAGTTCTTCAGCGACCCGTGCGAATGGTGTTCCACACCCGCGTGCGAATCCGGTCGATATTCAGTGGCATGGCCTCCAGCGCGAATAACTTGCCCATCATTTCGTCGCTCGGGTAGATCTTGGTGTCCGCCTTGATCTCAGGGTCTACCAGGCTATCCGCTGCGCTGTTGCCGTTGGCGTAGTGCACCGAGTTGGTGATGTCCGCCATTACCTGGGGTTCCAACAGGTAATTCATGAAGGCGTAGCCGGCTTTTTCATCGGGCGCATCGGCGGGCATGGCCACCATGTCGAACCAGATCGCCGCGCCTTCCTTGGGAATCTGATAACCGATATTCACGCCATTCTTGGCTTCCTTGGCCCGGCTTTCGGCTTGCAGCACGTCGCCGGAGAAGCCCACTGCGACGCAGATGTCGCCATTGGCCAGGTCGCCGGTGTACTTCGAAGAGTGGAAATACGCCACATAGGGCCGCACTTTCATCAGCAGCGCCTCGGCTTTCTTATAGTCCTCAGGGTTCTTGCTGTGCGGCGCCAGCCCCAGGTAATTGAGGGCGATCGGCAACAGTTCCGGGCCGTTATCCAGGATTGCCACCCCGCACTTGCTGAGTTTCTCCATGTATTCGGGCTTGAAGATCAGGTCCCAGGAGTTCACCGGCGCGTTGTCACCGAGCACGGCCTTGACCTTGTCGATGTTGTAGCCAATGCCAGTGCTGCCCCACAGGTACGGAAAACCGTGGGCGTTGCCGGGGTCGTTGTTTTCCAGGGCCTTGAGCAGTACCGGGTTGAGGTTCTTCCAGTTCGGCAACTGGCTCCTGTCGAGCTTTTTCAACGCGCCACCCTGGATCTGCCGCGCCATGAAGTGGTTGGACGGGAACACCACGTCGTAGCCGGAATTACCGGTCATCAACTTGCCATCGAGGGTCTCGTTGCTATCATACACGTCGTAGCTGAAACCGATGCCGGTTTGTTTCTGGAAGTTCTTCGTGGTGTCCGGCGCGATGTAGCTCGACCAGTTGTAGATCTTCACCGTTTCGGCGGCCTGGCTGATAGAGGCCACCAACATCAAGGGCAACAGGGCAATGGCTTTCATGGTTCGATTTCCTGGCGGTTTTAGGGCTGTTTTTATGGCAGGCGATCAAGGATCAAAGCGTTACAGGATCAATACGTAGGTCTTGCGCACGGTTTCCTGGATATCCCAGATTCCGGTGCTGTTGGCCGGCAACATCAGTGCATCGCCGGCTTCTATATGCAGGACTTCACCGTCGTCCGGGGTGAAGGTGCAGCGGCCCTGGATAAAGTGACAAAACTCCTGGGATTTGATCTGGCGGCGCCAGCGGCCCGGGGTGCAGGCCCAGATGCCGGTTTCGACGCCATCGCTGCGTTCCACGCTCAAGGTCGACGCCACCGCGATGGGCTCCCCCAGGGGTACGGCGACCGGTGACGAGTCCGGCAGGTGGGTGTTCAGCGCGTCTTTGAATTGAGTAATGCTCATGGGTGTACCTGTGTGAGTGAAACGGCTCAGTGCATGAAACCTTCCATGAAGCCCGCCACGCCGGTCGCCAGCTTGCGGCGCCAGGGCGCGGTATTGGGGTTGGCCAATACCTGGTCTTCATGGACAAAACTACGAATGATCGCGTTGTAGCCCAGCCACCGGCACGGTTCGGGCTCCCAGGCCCTGAGCGCCTCCAGGCCGCGGTCGCGGATCACCCAGGGTTGATGGGTCAGCGGGGTGTCGCGGCCCAGGATCAAGTCGGCCAGGGTGCGGCCGCCGAGGTTGGTGGCGCCGACGCCCTCCCCGCCATAACCGCCGGACAGCGCGATACCGGTCTTGTGATCGCACAGCATGTGCGGCTGAAAACGTCGCGACATGCCGAGGTTGCCGCCCCAGGAATGGGTAATCCGCACGTTCTTCAACTGCGGGAACAGTTCACCGAACAGATAGCGACGCAGCTCGACTTCGCTGTCGGTCAAATCGAAGTTGTGGCGCAATTTGCCGGCAAACTGATAACCGCCGCGCGCGCCGAACACCAGGCGGTTGTCGGCCGAACGCTGGCCGTAGGTAACCTGCCGGCTGCTCTCGCCGAAGGCCTGGCCGTGATTCAGGCCGATCTCATCCCAGGTGCTGGCGGGCAACGGTTCGGTCGCGACGATCAGGCTTTGCACCGGCAGCTGATAACGCCCCAGGGGCGGCAATGTCGGTGCGTAGCCCTCGATGGCCGGCACCACCCAGCCGGCGCGCACGCTGGCTTGGGCCGTGCGCAGGCTGCCGGACTGCCAATGGGTCACCGGGCTGTTTTCATAGAGGGTCACCCCAAGGCTTTCAACGACGCGCGCGAGGCCACGTACCAGCTTGGCCGGGTTGATCGTCGCGACATGGGGGGCGTAGATGCCGCCATAGGGCTTGGCGATGCGTATCTGCTCGGCCAGCTGTTGCGTGTTCAGCCAACGGTAATCGGCTTCGGTGAGGCCTTGGGCGTAGAGCTTTTCCAGGTAGCGGCGCAGGCTGCCTTCCTGCTCCGGGTAACGCGCCGCGCAATACAACGCACCGCCCTTGCGGTAGTCACACTCGATGCCTTCGCGGGCCACTACCTGGGCCACTTCATCGGGGATGCCATGCAACAGGTCAAACGCGGCGCGGCGTTGCTGCGGCGCCAGGCCCGCCAGCAGGCGGTCTTCGCCCAACAGGTTGCCCATCAGCCAGCCGCCATTGCGCCCGGACGCACCGAAACCGGCGGTTTGCGCCTCGATGATCGCAATTTTCAGCTCGGGCGCCTGGCGCTTCAGGTAATAGGCGGTCCACAGGCCGGTGTAACCGGCGCCGATGATGGCAACGTTGACGTCCAGGTCATGGACCAGGGGCGGCCGCGCCTGCAGCGGGTCGTCCAGTTGATCCATCCATAAACTGATATTGCGCCATGCCGGCATGCCAGGTTCCCCTACCTCGTTTCGATAGGCTGGATCCTAGAGCGCGGTGTCAGGGGCTGTCTTGCGCGCGTGCACGCAGGGAAATTTGTTTGACGTAGGCCTTCGGCGATTGGCCCGTGTGCTGGCGAAAAGCACTGTAGAACGCCGAGAGCGAATTGAAGCCGGCGGCAAACGCCAGGTCATCCACTTTGATCGGCGGCGCGGCCTGTTCCAGCGCGACGAGCAAATGCTGGAGCCGCGCCTGGTTGACGTAGCGATAGAAGCTTTGCCCCAGCACCTGGTTCAACAGGTAGGAAATCTGATTGCGGCTATAGCCACATTCCTTGGCGACCCGTTGCAGGTCCAGCTCGGGGTCCAGGTAGGGTTGCTGCTGCTGGAAGTATTGCTGCAGGTCATTGGCCATATGCCCCAGTTGCTGAGGTGACAGGCCCAGGCGGCTGACGGTTGGGCGCGTGGCTTGGGGCGTCTGTTCGTGGACCAGCGAAGCGTACTCATTGACCCGCCAGATCAGCCCATCGCGCACCGTGATCGCCTCGCTGGTACGAAACGACACCAGGCCCTGGCCGCCGCGCAAGGTAATTCGGTACTGGATAAACGCGGTATCGCCATCGGCGCGAATACGGTCCATGTGCTCAATGGCTTCATCCGGGCCACGTGGCATGCTGGCTTGCAGGTACTCACGCAACTGCGCGTAATCGACGACACGGTTCTGGAAGAAATCGTGGTACTGGATGTGCGGGTGATAGTAGGACATCACCCCGTCCAGGTCCCGATGACGCCAGCATAGGTGGTGACGCAGCACTAACGCCCTCGTGGCTTGGGTGTGCTGGCAATCATCGTCAGGGGCGTTGTCGGGCATGAACGGCTCTGTGGCGGGAAAACCGTGGAGATTGCCGAATTTCGACACAGCCTTCAATGGGCAGCCGCCACTTCAGACTAATGGCCTTTTGCCCAGACTCAAGTACGACATGACCCACGTCAAACAATGGGAAAAGAACCGCCGAACGGATCGAAAAAACTCACATTGTGGGTGTGAACGGATGCTACTTTTAAGCTCTCACGTGCCATGACCAGTGACGGTCCTGGCCCTTGCCGCGAGCTAAAGGAAGCGCTCAATGAACAAGGTGCGCAACATGAGCAAAGTGACGTTCCCCAACGCTTGCCAGCTGATGCGCTGGCATTTTCATCCAATGGGCTTCGAGGGCAGCATGGACGCGCCCGGCAGCATGGTCGCGCGCCTGTTCGATCGGGCCAGCGGCGAGACGTTGATCGCCATCGCCGGCATCCCCTGTGCCACGGTGATGAATGCCGCCGATGTCGAACGCATCATCGAGGCGGTGGAGGATGAACTGGCCTCGTTTGTGCCGCCGCAGTCGCTGAGGGCCTGAGGCCGATCCAGCACACGGCAAACCCTTGTGGGAGGGAGCCTGTCCCCCCCACATCTGAGGTGCATTTACCGGCTAATTGCGTTGATCATCGAAAAACGCTTTCTTGCCATCCACCCGCTCCGACGCCTTGGGCACATTCACCGCTTGGCCCTCGGGTTGTTCCACGTACCAGTAGCAGTGGCTCACCGCCCGGGTGATGCCCACATAGGCCAGGCGCAGTACCTCATCCTTTTGTGCCGTGTCATAGGGCTCGCTGTCACCGTCCTTGCCCAGGCCCGCCATGCGATACACCTGGTTCTTGTAGGGCGAGCTGGTCACGTGCTGGCAATCGCCAAGCAGGAAAACCGTATCCGCCTGCAGCCCCTTGGCACTGTGATACGTCAGTTGCTTGAGGCGTCGCGCGGCGGGCGGCAAGCTGGAATCCAGATTAACTACAGACTGAATATGCTCTTGAATCAGTAGCTTATCGCTGTTTTTTCGATACAGCATTAATACCGACTCGCCCTTTTCATAATGCGCCTGCAACTGGCGTCCGAGTGCGGCATCATCCCGCGCCAGCACGGTGACCGGCACCAACGCCCTCGGCGCCCCGCTGGCCTTGGCCCTCTTGCCCGGAATGGCCGGCGCCGCCCGCACGATATGTTCAGCCGCATCAATGATGTGCTGGTGACTGCGGAAGTTCTCGCCGAGCATCACGCGGGTGGTACTCGGTGACGGGAATTCCTGGTTGAACGCCATGAAGTACTTGGGCGAACTGCCGCGCCAGCCGTAGATCGATTGCCAGTCATCGCCCACGCATAGCAGCGAGGAATGCTGAGCCGCACGCCCCACGTGCATGGCCGGTCCACGGCTGCGGATTTCTCGCAGGCTGGCACGGATCCAAGACACGATCTGCGGCGATACGTCCTGGAACTCGTCGATCATCAGGTGCGACAACGGCCGCAACAGCGGATCACTCAGCAGCTTGAGGTTTTCCGGGGTGTTTTCGCCGAACAGCGAGAACATCCGGTTATAGGTCATGATCGGTGGCGTCTGGTCCAGCAGATGATCTTCCAGGGCTTTCCAGAAGATGCTCAAGGCCTCGAAAAACAAGCGGTCCGGATCGTCCTTAGCGAAACTCATCTGGCCGACAGCGGTGGGCACGTCCAGACCGAGGTTCTCGATAAAGCCCGCCGCCATGACAAAACTGTCCAGCAGCGGTGCCGACGACAACTCACCTTTGACCTTGTAATCAAAGCCGGGCCCGGCGCTGGCATCACCGGCGAGGCTACTCAGAAGCCGCTCGGATGATTGGTAACTATCCAGCCATATCAATGGCTTACGGCAGAAAGCTTGAAACAGTGTGCGCTTCACTGCCCACTCTGCGCGTACCGACAACTTGGCATTGGGGCGGCTGACCTGAGCGTTTTCCCGCGCGTCGAAGCCCAGCACCACCCAGGCATCCAGCTGGGGGATATAGCCATGGCAATGAAACTGCGCACCATTGATCTCAACGGTCTGACGGTTGGGTTCAATGCCTTTGATCGGCCAGGCGCCCGCGCGAAACCACAGGTCCTCGATCACATCGCACAGCTCTTCATCGCGCTTGGCTGCCAGTTCGGTCACCGCCATACGCTTTTGTACATCCGGGTGATCGCGCTCCAGCTCCTTGAGCTGCAAACCATGGCGCGCCAGCGGTGCGATCAGCTCGCGGAAACGTGGATGCCGCCCCTGCAACTGGTGATAACAGGCGTTCAACTGATGGCGCTGTGCTGGGTTGATGCGCAGGTCGAACGGGTTACTGTCGGCGTCCTCGACGCTGGCCCCGAGGTTCTCGAATGCCTGCAGCCGCTCGAAGCCCGGCAGGCTGCGCACCATGGGTAGGATGCGCGAATGAAAGGTACGCACCACCGCTTTGGCTTCTTTCATTTCAATAGGTTGGCCCCATAAGCTGAGAATCTCCATCAGCTTTTGAATGAAGTCCTTGCGCGACTCACGGGTAAAGGTCACCACGGTCATCGAGCTCAATTCATAGCCCAGGTAATGGGTGAGCAACAGGATACGCAGCACCAACGAGGTGGATTTTCCCGCGCCGGCGCCGGCAATCACCGAGGTGGACGGCGTGTCGCTGAAGATCATCTTCCACTGGGCAGTGCTGGGTTGGGCATGGGCCGGCAGCAAGCGCGCCACGTCGGCCTTGATGCGCTTCTTCAGCTCGGCGGTGAGGGGCAGGCGCCAATCGTCGAACAGGTTGTCGTCCACGCCGGGGGCACGGTGTTCGTCCGGGCGGAAATCACGGATCAACAGGACCTGACGGCCTTCCTCAAGGCCATCGGCCTTACCCTCGCGATACCCATACTCCACACCCGCCTCATGCCCGCTGCGAAAGCCATCGGCCTGCCCATGCAACCAGGAAAACCGGTGCTGCGCGCGCAGGCGCGTCAAACCGTGGCCGAACAAACGGGCCGCCAGGCGTTTCAGCAGCGGCATTTCAGCCAAAGGGCGAAGTTCTGGGGGCAGTTCAGGCTGTTGTTGCGGCACGCGGACTCCTGGGGTGAGCTTGGCTTTGACGAGTGCGCCATGGTCGCCGGAATCGGCGCGCAGTTCCAGCCAATTGCTTTGCGCTCATGCAGTTAGGCGATGAAGTGAAAGTCAAAACGCCACTAATCAATCGGCTTTATAGATAGGAATAAGGCAGTTTTTACGCTTTTTATCGATCATGTGCTCAGGGAAGATAGGCTCATCAATAGGAGACCGTCATGCTTGAACTTCGACCTTTCAACACTCTGGGTGGCGCCCATCATGGTTGGCTTGACGCCCATCATCACTTTTCCTTCGCCGAGTACCACGACCCCAAGCGCATGCACTGGGGCAACCTGCGGGTGTGGAACGACGACATCATCGCTCCGGGTACCGGTTTCCCGCAGCACCCGCACCGCGATATGGAAATCATCACCTATGTGCGTGAGGGTGCCATCAGCCATGCCGACAACCTCGGCAACAAGGGCCGTACCGAAGCCGGCGACGTACAGGTCATGAGCGCGGGCACCGGGATCGCTCACAGCGAATACAACCTGGAAGCCACGCCGACCAAGATTTTCCAAATCTGGATTATCCCGAACGAGGCCGGATTGCCACCGTCATGGGGGGCCAAACCGTTTCCCAAGGGCGATCGCGAGGGGTTTGTCACGTTGGCCAGCGGCAAGGCCGGTGACAGCGAAAGCCTGCGTATTCGGGCTGATGCACGGCTGGTGGCGGCCACCCTGAAGGCTGGGGAAAGTGCCGAATACCGGCTGGACAGCGGGCGTCGCGCCTACCTGGTACCGGCAACGGGAGTGATTGAGATCAATGGCTTGCGGGCGCAAGCTCGAGATGGTGTAGCGGTAGAGGATGAGCAGGTATTGCGCGTGACCGCGATAGAAGACAGCGAAATCGTGCTGGTCGACCTGGCCTGATCTGACGCCCTGCCTGAATCAAACCTGGGGGGGCAAGCCCCAATGCCCGTCAGTCAAGAGATAGAACGGGCAAATGGCGAGCCTGATTGTTGTGGCGAGCGGGCTTGCCCCGCGTTGGGGCGCGAAGCGGCCCCAAAACCAGCCAATGAGTTCTGCCTGAAGGAACGCGGCGCCTGGGTCAGGGCTGCTACGCAGCCCAACGCGGGGCAAGCCCTAATGCCGTTCAGTTAAGCGTACATCGCCTTCTGTAGGAGCGAGGGGGACGCCTAGTTCTTGCTCGCGAAAAACGTCGTTGACGTTTTTCGCGAGCAAGAACTAGGCGTCCCCCTCGCTCCTACAGAAGGCGATGTACGCTTAACTGAATGGCATTAGGGCTAGCCCCGCGTTGGGCCGCGAAGCGGCCCCAATCAGGCCACCGCATTTATCCAGGCCGATTAAATCGCCAGGTTTTAGGGCTGCTGCGCAACCCAACGCGGGGCCAGCCCGCTCGCCACCGTTACAGTGTGCCTCCTTGACTGACTGGCATCAGGGCTTGCCACCAGGGTAAATCAGCGCGGTATGCGCGTTCCGGCACAGGCATTGCTTTATCCATTCATCTGCCCCGATACAGGAACATTCGTTACCCCCTGACCCAGAGCCGACCCCATAAGAAAGTAAGGACCAGGCCTGTTGGCACCCTCTGCCACGGGCTCATAAAAAATGCGTTTTTTTAAGCGGCAGTGCCACCCAAGGTTGTCCTCGGCACTGACAAGGTACTGGAATGGCTCGATCTTTCTTCGATGAAATGAATGACGCAAACGGCGTGTGCCGTGCGCACTATCAGGATTTCTCCCGCTGGCTGGCCAATACGCCGCCGGAATTGCTGGCCCAGCGTCGCCGCGAAGCCGATTTGCTGTTCCATCGCGCGGGGATCACCTTCACCTTGTATGGCGACGAACAAGACACCGAACGCCTGATTCCCTTCGACATCATCCCCCGCAGCATCCCCGCCAGTGAATGGAGCGTGATCGAACGCGGCTGCATCCAGCGCGTCAAGGCGCTGAACATGTTCCTTGCCGACATCTACCATGACCAGCGCATCATCAAGGCCGGGATCATTCCGGCCGACCAGGTGCTGGGCAACGAGGGTTATCAAAAGGCCATGGTCGGCCTGGACCTGCACCGCGACATTTATTCCCATATTTCCGGTGTGGACCTGGTGCGCGACGGCGACGGCACTTACTACGTGCTCGAAGACAACCTGCGCACCCCCAGCGGCGTGAGCTACATGCTCGAAGACCGCAAGATGATGATGCGCCTGTTCCCCGAAGTGTTCGCCAAGCAGCGCATCGCACCGGTGGACCACTACCCCAACCTGCTGCTCAAGACCCTGAAAAGCGCCAGCCGCCTGGACAACCCCAATGTGGTGGTGCTGACGCCTGGGCGCTTTAACAGCGCGTTCTTCGAACATGCGTTCCTGGCGCGGGAAATGGGCGTGGAACTGGTGGAAGGCGCCGACCTGTTCGTGCACGACCTCAAGGTGTTCATGCGCACCACCGACGGGCCCAAGGCGGTGGATGTGATCTACCGGCGTATCGACGATGCGTTCCTCGATCCGCAGGCGTTCAACCCGGACTCGATGCTCGGCGTGCCCGGCCTGGTCGCCGCCTACTGCGCCGGCAACGTCGTGCTGGCCAACGCCATCGGCACCGGCGTGGCCGACGATAAATCGATCTATCCCTATGTGCCGGCCATGATCAAGTTTTACCTGGATGAAGAGCCCATCCTGCAAAACGTGCCGACCTTCCAATGCCGCAAGCCGGATGAACTGTCCCACGTGCTGGCCCACCTGGGCGAACTGGTGGTCAAGGAAACCCAGGGCTCGGGCGGCTACGGCATGCTGGTCGGCCCGGCGTCCACCGCTGCCGAAATCGAGGACTTCCGCCAACGCATCAAGGCGCGCCCCCATGCGTATATCGCCCAACCGACCCTGAGCCTGTCCACTTGCCCCACCTTTGTCGAAAACGGCATCGCGCCACGGCATATCGACCTGCGGCCCTTTGTGCTGTCCGGCAAGGAAACCCGCCTGGTGCCGGGTGGCCTGACGCGGGTGGCCCTGCGTGAAGGCTCGTTGATCGTCAACTCGTCGCAAGGCGGCGGAACCAAGGACACCTGGGTGGTGGAGGGCTGACCATGCTGAGTAGAACCGCCGCGGATTTGTATTGGATGTCCCGTTACCTGGAGCGCGCCGAGAACCTCGCGCGCATGCTTGAAGTCAGTTACTCGCTGTCGCTGATGCCCCAGGCCGGGCGCAGTGATGGCTTGGATGAACTGGCGATGTCGTTGCTCAGCAGCGGCACCCTGGACAGTTACCTGGAGCGCCACCAGCAGCTGGACGCCGAGCGCATGCTGCACTTCTTCGCCCTTGATGAAGAAAACCCGGCCAGTATCTATAACTGCCTGCGCGCCGCCCGGGGCAATGCCCACGCGGTACGCGGACGCATCACCGCCGACATGTGGGAGAACCTCAACGCCACCTGGCTGGAAATGCGCAGCATCGCCGCCGGCGGCCTGGCGCGGCATGGCATCAGCCACTTCTGCGATTGGGTCAAGCAACGTTCGCACCTGTTTCGTGGGGCCACATCCGGCACCATCATGCGCAATGACGCCTATCGGTTTATTCGCCTGGGCACCTTTGTCGAACGCGCGGACAACACCTTGCGCCTGCTGGATGCGCGCTATGAGATGTTTGGCGAGGAATCGGAAGAAGTCAGCGACTTGTCGGCCCGCGGTTATTACCAGTGGAGCGCCCTGCTGCGCGCGTTGTCGTCGTTCGAAGCGTATACCGAGCTGTACCCGAATGCGTTGAATGCGCGCTCGGTGTCGGAGCTGCTGCTGTTGCGCAGCGATGTGCCGCGTTCGCTGCATGCGTGTATTGAGGAATTGAGCCATATCCTCGCGGACCTGCCCGGCAGTTATGGGCGTACCGCGCAGCGGTTGGCGGCAGAGTTCGAGGCGCGGCTGAGGTATACGGGGATCGATGAGATTCTGGAGGACGGTTTGCATAGCCGGTTGACGGAGTTTATTGACACGGTGAGGGAGTTGGCGCGGGCGATTCATAGTTCTTATCTGGAGGTCGTGTAAACGGTGGGAGGGGGCGTGCTCCCGATTGCGTCAGTTAAGCAAATCACCGAAACACATCAGCTACATTCTGGACCAGGATCCGCTCGGTATTGGCGGTGCTACGCCTAGATCAATCTTGGTAGCTTGACACTCTGCTCCGCTTGAGGTCGGCAGCGAGAGAGAGTGGCAGGCGTTTTTACACATTCAGGGTTAAAAGCAGCGAGTACCTATCCGTTTGAGGCAGTGGATAGGTACTCGGTTATTTTGTTAACTCAGTCTGCTCCGGTTATTCCGTCCCGGTTGTTTCGCTGTTAAGCGATGCGGGAAACTATAGTGCTGTCACGACTAAATTATCCAGGGAGATTGGATTTTCTTCTGATCCAAGAACATATATAGAGACACTAATGTATTCAAAAATTTTCGGAACATTCATAGTATATTTCATGTTCCTCCAGGTGGATGAAAATGGGAATGTAGGGCTTTCATAAGTAGGACCCAAGGAAAGCATTCTCACCCGAATACGTGTATCGTTCGCGCCAAACTCATGCCTATAATCGCAAGATACTTCGATGGTCTTTGTGACTATAAAGCTTTCATCTCGATATTGTTTTCGAATCTGGGGGGCAGACAGCCCTGTTTGTACGCTTCGCCAATATGTATTTGCACCCTCCTTTATAAGAACTGCGTCCGTACTAACATTGAACCAGTCATTCCAGTTATTATTGCTAAAATCGGTCCTATCTACTGCAGGCACCCTTTTTACCTTATAAGTAGTAGGCGCAAAACTAACCGCTCTCGCCATATAAACACTGCCATCAAGTGTCACCTTGATCTCTACGGAGATGGGATGGTCAGGCAGTATTTTCTGCAACCAATCACGTGACACTGGTTTGTTCGTCAGTCCATTCAATTCCGATGAGAGAATCGGATAATTGCTTAATACCGGCAACGGTTCATGTCCGCTGGACTTGAGTGTTATCCACACGCGTTGTCCGGTGGCAATAAATGGCCACTTGAGCACGGCGGCCCAGGGGTTGCCGACGATAGTGTTCAAGTCCAGCAGCCCGTTATGGGGCACACGGTGGATGATCACCTGTGGCAAAGCCGACAGCGGTATCGGCTTCACCGTCACCGTCAGCTTCGCCGAGTGCTTCGTGTCGTCACCCCGGGTCACGGCATACGTGAAAACCACCGTGGCATCACGGTCCCGAATGTTGGCGCTAATCGCGTCCCGCGTAATATCGAACACCACCTCCTGCAACACCCGATTACCCGGCTTGGCCGGAATATCCGGCGAGCCGTCATCGCTCCCGCCCTCCATATAAGGCTTGATCCAATCATCGTCACGCATGCCCACATAACGCACCACCAACTGGGCGCCCTGCTGCACTCGCAGCGGCTCCAGGTCGGCGGTGTCGGGGCCGGTTATCTGCGCCTCAAGCAATGTCGGCGCCAGCAGTTCACCCAGGTTGCGGCTGATCAGCACCTCCGTGACTTGCGAATAACGCGGCAGCTCGTCGCCACGTGTCAAGGTGTAGAAGACCGCCACGGTTTCATTGAGGTTGTTATTGACATAGAACTCATCGATATCGTGCTCGGTGGTGCTGTTATCGACCGCCACCTGCACCGGCACATTGGTGCGGACAAGCGGCCCGTTCCAGTACATGCGCACCCAGTCTCCACGCTTCGTATCGCCGGCCGGTGCAAACACCTTGGCGTAGCCCTCGATATCGTCCGGGTTCAACTGGCTTCCAATGATCTTTTCAATGATCGGCGCAGGCAGTGTGCGTTGAATCTCACCCACGAGGATTTTCAGCCGCAGCGACTCTTGGGGCCGTCCGCCTGGCCGTGTGTGCGCGTAAAACACCTCCACCAGGTGACCGTCGAAACGCTGCAGCTCGGCGGGGTACACCGTGAACAGCATGTCGCCTTCCGGTGTGGGGTCCACATCGTCGACCTCGCGGCCAACACGGTGCTCGATCGTGTTATCGGGGCTGCTGACGAGGAAGATAACCTCCAGATAACCATCGGGCGGCCAGCTCCCTTGCAGAGGAAACCGCACAGTCGCCTCTTTACTCGGCTCAATCTTGCCGCCCTTATCCTCGTCAATCGTGGGTGGCGGCCATCTTACGACCTTGCCGACGATCTCGAGGTAGAGTTTTTCCGAGGGCTGCTCCACCACGCCTTTCTGGAACAGCATATGCACGCTGACGGTCCCATCGGCAATGGCGACGACCAGCGCGTTGGGGACCTCGAAGGAATGCACCCCCGCTCTGTTCAACGGTTTGATCGGCGTATGGGGGAACGGGTTGCCCTCACTGTCGACACCGGCCCAGATCAAGCTTACGTAGTCATAGGCGGCGGCTTCCGCGTTAGTCACCCAGGTTTCGATTTCCACGTCCCAACCGCCCAGTTCGGCCAGGTCGACCACCCTGTCAGTGTCGGGGAACGCCAGCCACGGCGCCTCTGGCCGCACCTGGTGCAGATGCACATCGATCAGCGATACCGCCGACCAACGCGCCCATTCATCCGGCAGAGTGCCGACGGCGTTCTTGACCTGGTAAGCCACGCGCGTCAGGGGGTTGTTGCCGGCGGCGCTGATCGTGGCGTAGTCAACGGTCAGGGTGATATCGCGCCCCACCTCCCCAGGCTGGACCCGATGCAGCACCTGCTGCGACCCCCAGGCCAGAATGATCAGGTCGTAAGCATGCATGTGCAGCCAATGGTGGATAAGAATCTTGATCCCGGCCAGCGCCCTGGTTTCGTTGACACCATCGAGCAACACTTCCGGCGGCACTACGTAGGACAGGCCTTGGTGCCCGGGGAGCGCGTCGTCGGGGTCGCGCCCTGCGGGGCGTGTCAGCATGACCCGGTACTTGCGCTCTTCGGTGAAGGTTTCATTACCGCTGGCGCGCCGCAGCTTGCCCAACACCGGGTTGGCCCAGAACTCGACGATCCGGTGCGCAGGCACCGTCAGCGGGATAAGGTCCAGGTTCTCCTCGCCTTCGCGAATGGGCGTAGACGCCACTGGCACATTCCGGTTCCCCCAGTAGAGCGAGGCGATGCTGCCGGCACTGACACCGTCTTTGGGATTGACGAGATACACCACCAGCGCCGACTCGGTGTGACGCAAGCCGATGCCGCCGTCGGCAGCGTCAATATCCCCGGCGATAGGCGGCTCCGTCAGCGGCACCACGATGGCAGGCAGGAGAGCAGCTTTCGACTTATCTTTTTTGGACATGGTGAGAGTCCTTGCAAGCGGGCGGGAGTGGTTTGCCTCCATCAAACGCCCCCTGCGATGGCTTGCCTACTGTCAGAGTTAACAGGTGGCGACGGGCGGTCAATGATCGCTGATCGATTCATCGAAAACCGCCATGACGCTGACAGGACCATTGGTCGCTACCTGTCAACTCTGACAGTAGCGCATGCATTTATTCCGGTATCTGATGACGGCAAACGCACCGTTTGACGTGCGATCACGTGCACTGATGCCTATCAGGAGATCAATCATGCCCACCAAGAAGACTCAGCCTGCAGCCGCACTCGAAGAAGCGCCAAGTGCGACTGAAAACAACACCCTGACGCTGGAAAAAAAGGACAACCCGAAGCATCTGGATCGACTCTACGTCCCCGGCATGGTCGATCACGTCGATGGCGAGGACGCAGGCATCGCAGCATGGTTGTTTGAGTCCGGCCTGACCCTCGAGGTGCAACGCAATTGGATCGCGAGTCCCGGGGATGTCATCACCGTGGGCTATCTGATCGGCGAAACGAATGTGGTGATCCTGGGTACAAAGATCCTGGAGCCCGGCGAGGAAACCCGTAACAGTTACTTCTTTGCCGCCCAGCAAAAAGACCTGCCGGACGGTCGATATGCCCTGGTCTACCTCGTTCACTATAAGGGTGGCGCCGACTACGATATGTCCTATCCGCTGCTGACATTGGTCAAGACCGACCTCCCGGCCGGCGATGACAACAATCAAGTCGAACCGGGGCACTCAGAGCTGAAGGTCAGTCTGTCCGAGAAAGTGATCGTGCCAGGGAACGCCACGAAAGGGGTGGTGGTCACTCTTCAGCCCTACCCTAATCACCACCCGAAGGACACCGTCATTCTCCACTGGGGGAACGTCATCATCAGCCAGACAGCGGCTGGCCCCCTCCAGCCGACCGTGATCGATGTGACCTACCAGCACCTTGTCGACGCCGGCGACAGTCCCAATATGGCTGTGTGGCTTGAGGTCATTGACCTGGTGGGCAACATTTCTACACCAGGGTCAGCCACCATTCGCGTGTCGGTCGACCTGGACGCGAATGCACCTGATGGTCCGGTTTTTTCAGACGCTGGCCCAGTTGGCTATATCGATTTGGAACTGGTGGATGAAAAACCGGTGGAGCTGCAAATGCACACCCCGGCCAATGTCGGCCTGAAAGATGAAATATACGATGTCATGATTCGTATCTATCCTCCCAAAGGTGGGGTGAAGGTCATCCACAAGTTTGTCCCTATCACCAGGCCCGGACGAGTGCATTCGACCTTCATCGATTACGTTGACGTGCGCGCCGCCGCCGAGGGCCACATAGAAGTCAGTTTTGTCTTGAGGAAGTCCGTCCCCCCTTTCGAGGTCTACTCCAAGAAAAACACCGCCGAAGTCCGCGGGTACATTGCCCGGCTGGAAGCGCCCTCCGTAGAGGGCTACCCCAACGATCACATCGCGGATGACCCGGCGCATGTGATTGTGTCCATCCCCTATTATGCGTGGCGCCAGGCGACCGACCAGATTGCCGTGATCTTGCGTTATGTGCGGTCATTGAACGATGTGATCCTGCATATCGAAACAAAAGAGGTCGGGCTCTCCTGGCCTGCGGGCGCTCCCGTCAAACGCCTGATTTACCGCGAGCAGTTGCAGCAATTCAAAGGCTACCGTCCTGAGTTTTATTACGTGATATTGGCGACGGGGTTCACCCGCGCACGCGCGGTGAACCTGAACGAATCCCTTCGGCGGGTGTTGACCATCAGTTGAATGACGGTCAATCGGTGCGGTCGGCGGTTCAACTGACGGTACATTCCCCTGGCTCTGGGGCAAGGATCCTGTCCCGGACGCGTCGGTCAGTTATGCGGGCGCGCGTCTCTATCCTCTGAGCGGGGTAGAGACCGCCGTCCTATACGAACGCCCACCAGCGCGGCAATAACTGGCGCACCTGGGGTTGGCCAAACCGATCATCGATCAGCATCACCACGCCCCGGTCGTGTTCGCTGCGGATCACCCTGCCCGCCGCCTGCACGACTTTTTGAATGCCGGGGTACAGGTAGGTGTAGTCGTAACCCGCACCGAAAATCGCGCCCATCCTGAGCTTCATCTGCTCGTTGACCGGGTTCAGCTGCGGCAGCCCCAGGGTGGCAATAAAGGCGCCGATCAAACGGCTGCCGGGCAAGTCGATGCCTTCGCCAAACGCTCCCCCCAGCACCGCAAACCCGATGCCTTGGCTGTGTTGGGTGAACTGGTCGAGAAAGGCCTGGCGTTCAGCTTCGGCCATGCCTCGCGCCTGCAGCCACAGGGCAATCGCCGGGTGCCGTTGCGCCAGTAACTGAGCCACTTGTTGCAGGTAATCAAAGCTCGAAAAAAACGCCAGGTAGTTCCCCGGTTGTTGCGCGAACTGGCTCGCGATCAAATCGACGATGGGTTCCAGCGAGGCTTGGCGATGCACGAACCGAGTGGAGATTTCATCGACAATGCGCACCCGCAACTGCTCGGCCTTGAACGGTGATTCCACATCGACCCACGCCGTGTCTGCCGGCAGGCCCAGCAGGTCGGCGTAGTAGTGGCGTGGGCTGAGCGTGGCGGAAAACAGCACGCTGCTGCGTGCGGCCGTCAAGCGCGGCCGAATGAATTCGGCGGGCACCACATTGCGTAGGCACAAGGTCGAGCGGCTGCGTTTGCCGCCGAGCGAGTGCTTGCTGATGTCGAAGATAAAGTGCTCGTTGAACAGCTCTGCCACTTTGGCAAATTGCAGCGCTTCGAAGTAGAAGGCTTGCAGCTCGCCCGCCAGGGATTCGGGATGGTCATTGAAGTAGTCGCCCATGGCGCTGATGCACAGGCTCAGGGCCTGGAGCAGTTTGTCGGGCCGGGTCGCATAGGCCTGGTACGGTGCGACCTGTTCCTTGTGCAACGCATTCCACTCACGGTTCAGGCGCTGCAAGGGTTTCTTCAGTGGCTCGGGGGCGCTGTCGCGCAGGGTCTGGAGGCTGAACTGGCTGAGGCTTGCGCTGTACATCGAGCGGGCGCGTTCCACCAGGTTGTGGGCTTCATCCACCAGCACCGCCGCGCGCCATTGGTTGAGCTGGGCGAGGCCGAACAGCATGGCGCCGAAGTCGAAATAGTAGTTGTAGTCGGCCACGACCAGGTCGGCCCAGCGCGCCATTTCCTGGCTCAGGTAATACGGACACACATGGTGGGCCAGGGCGACTTCGCGCAGGTTGCGCTGGTCCAGCAGACGCACGCTTGACGCCGCCTCACGGGCGGCGGGCAGGCGATCGTAAAACCCCTTGGCCAGCGGGCACGAATCGCCGTGGCAGGCTTTGTCCAGGTGTTCGCAGGCTTTGTCCCGCGCGACCAGTTCAAGGACGCGCAGGGGCAAATCGCTGCTGGCGTGCAGCACCTTGGCCGCATCCAGGGCAAGTTTGCGGCCGGGGGTCTTGGCGGTGAGGAAAAACACCTTGTCCAACTGCTGCGGCGCCAGGGCCTTGAGCAGCGGAAAGATCGTGCCCACCGTCTTGCCGATACCGGTGGGCGCTTGGGCCATCAGGCAGCGGCCCGTGCTGACGGCCTTGTACACCGACTCTGCGAGGATTCGCTGGCCGGGGCGGAACTCGGCATGGGGGAACCCGAGGGTGTGTGCGGCGTGGTTGCGCGCTTCGCGATGCTGCATTTCCTGATGGGCCCACTCCAGGAACCGCGCGCATTGCTGGTTGAAGAACGCTTCCAGGTCCGCCGCCTGGAAGCGTTGATTGAGCAGGGTCTCACCCTCGCCGACGATGTCGAAATACACCAGCGCCAGGTCGATCTGCGTCAACCCGAGCTTCTGGCACATCAACCAGCCGTAGACTTTGGCCTGGGCCCAATGCAGTTGCCGATGGTTGGCGGGCTGGGCGTCGAGGTCGCCGCGATAGGTCTTCACCTCTTCCAGGCGGTTGTTGTCCGGGTCGTAGCCGTCCGCCCTGCCCCGCACCTTGAGCTGCTGGTATTCGCCCTCCAGCGCCACTTCGCTCTGGTAGTGCGCACTGCGCCGCGCGGCAACGGTGCGGTGCCCGGCAATGCCTTCCTGGGCGCTGGGCGAGGGGGTGAAACGCAGGTCCAGGTCGCCGACCTTGGCGGTGAACTCACACAGCGCCCGCACGGCCACGCTGTAGCTCAAGGGGTTGGCTCCGCCCAGCGCACGTAGCAAACCGTGACTGGCATCTGGTATTGGCCACAGAACTCCAGCCAACGCAGCTGGTTGTCTTGCAAGCGGTCGCCGGGGCCTTTGACTTCGATCATGCGGTAGGTTTTTTCGGCGGGCCAGAACTGGATCAGGTCCGGCATCCCCGCACGGTTGGCGCGGATATCCAGCAGCAGCCGCTCGAACCAGTGCCGCAGGTGTTCGGCGGGTAAGCAGGCCAGGGCCTGTTCGAGCAATGCCTCGCTGAGCAGGTTCCAGAACACGAACGGCGACTGGATCCCCCACTTGTCCACGTAGCGCTGGCGAATGGTTGCCTTGTAGCGCTCATCCTGCAATTGCGCGAAGGCAGCCGCAAACAGCGGCGCACGCCGTGAATGGAAATCCTCGCTGTGCAGGTCCGCCGGTCCGCGCTGGAACGGGTGGAAAAACGCCCCCGGCAACGGTGCGAAGATCGCGTCCCAGCACAACAGGCCGAACAGTGAATTGATCAGGCCGTTCTCGACGTAATGCACGGGTGCATCGGGTTCGCTCAGGTGCGCCTGGACGCAGTACTCCACCGACATCAAGGGCTCCGGCGGGGCCAGTGCCAGGTCCAGGCGCGGGACGTCGCGCGGCTTGGCCTTGGGCAATCGCGGTTGCCCCAGCTTACGTTGCAGGCGCGGCAAGACGCGCAACAGGTGTTGCTGTTCGGCGGCACTTTCCGGCGCCTGTTGGGCGGCGCAGGCCAGCGCCAGCGCTTGAGCATAAGCCTCCTGGCGCTCCAGCACGCGGATCAGTCGCGCGCGTGCGCCGGGGTAGACACACGCGCGGTAGATCTGCTCGGCCATGGCCAACTCGGCATTGCGTTCGCAATACTGGCCGACTTGGAACAGCAATTTGGCCCGGCGCTTTTGCAGCCAAGGGTTGTCGGTGTGCAGCGTGGCGACCTGCGCCAGTATCGTGTCCAGCGCCTCGCCGGCTTCAAATGCCTGTTGGCACTGGTGCAGGAACAGAAAACCGAGCACATCGTCGCGCGTGCGCAAACCACGGGACTCGGCGCAGAACTCGACCTTCTCATAGGTGTAGATGCCCAGGTCCGCCAGCACGAATTCCGACCAGTCCTGGTGCAGGTTGCCGAAGAACATCAGACGCAGGCGGTCACACAGGTCCATCACGGTCAGGCTGTACAGCCTGTCGGCCAACTCGGGGTACCAGTGGGCGAAGCTGCGGCTTTCGGTGAATTGCGCCGCCAGGGGTTCAAGCCAGTCGGCCTTGTTGCCTTTGGGCTGGTCGATCCACGCCTGGAACACCGCGAGCATTTCGCTTTTTTGCAGCAACGCAAACAACTCGTGGAAGGCCAGCGCGCACTGGTCGTCGACCCAACCCAGTTCCAGCAAGGGGCGTACAGCGGCATGGGGGCAGCCGATCTCCTGGTAGGTGAGCTTGCCCGCGCGAAAATGCACACCCTTGCGCATCACCATGCGCACCAACAACGCTTGGGACGCCTGGGGCAACCTGTCAAATTGCTGAATGAAATGCTGTTCATCCGTATCGAGTAAATCGGCGTAGCGATGCCCCAGCCAATCCAGCACTTGGCGGAAGTTATGCAGGTAATACAGGGGATCGTCGAGGGGATTGGCCATGGCGCGCAGTGATCAAATACTGGTTATGCATACAGAGTGCCGTCGCAAACGCGTTGTTGCAATCGGTAATAGATAAATGGCCCACGCAACTTTTTGCATAAAAGTGATCAGATGGAGAAGTTGATGGCGTACCATTTATTGCCCGCAGCCACAGGCGCGGGACTTTTTCAGGGTTAAGGTAAGGGTTATGAACATGAAGAATTTGAGTCTGCCACTGGTTGCACTCACTTTTCTGGTATTGGCCGGTTGCGCGACGCAAACCGTAGTGACGCTGCAAAATGGCACGCAGTATTTGACCAAGGACATTCCAAAAACCAAGACCGCCGACGGGTTTTATGAGTTCACCGATATTGCCGGCAAGCACATCCGCGTCAAGGCCGACGATGTGGCAACGGTGCGCAAGGAAGACTGATTTCCAGCGCCAACACTGATCAAATATGGGAGGTCCTTAGCGCTGTCGCACAGCAAACTGGCCGCCCTGTGGCGAGTGGGCCTGTTGTGCTGAGCAGGTTTGTTGTGGCAAGCAGGTTTGTTGTGCTGAGCGGGCTTGTTGTGGCGAGCGGGCTTGCCCCGCGTTGGGGCGCGAAGCGGCCCTAACCCCAGGCACCGCGGTTTTTCAGAAAGAACTTGGCGACTTTGTTGGGGGCTGCTTCGCAGCCCAACGCGGGGCAAGCCCTAATGCCGTTCAGTTAAGCGTACATCGCCTTCTGTAGGAGCGAGCTTGCTCGCCGCGGCGCCTGTGAGTTCTTCGCGAGCAAGCTCGCTCCTACAAAAAAGCCTTAACTGAACGGCATTAGGGCAAGCCCGCTGGCCAGAACAAGCCTGCTCACCACAACAGCCAGTTTTAGCGGGACCTCTTATCATTTAACCGGTAGAGATTGAACGGCCGTTCAACTAACCTTGACACTCCGGTGTTTGATCAAAGGCCTTTCCATGACCGTCGTCCCTCCCAAACTGCGCCGTGCCGACCCCGATGAACGCCGCGATCTGCTGGTTGCCGCCACCCTCACCTGCCTCGCCCGCGACGGCCATGCCGGGATTTCGGTGCGGCGTATCGCGGCGCAGGCCGGGGTTTCCGTGGGCTTGCTCAATCATCATTTCGGCAGCATCGATGCACTGATCGCCGAGACCTACCACAAGCTGGCCAACGAGCTGACCACGGCGCTGTGGGCGCAAGTCGAAGCGGTCGAAGGCGCCGCCGCACGCTTGGACGCCTTTCTCAGCGCATCGTTTTCGCCACGGGTCATGGACCCCGATCTGCTCGGGGTGTGGGTGGTGTTCTGGAGCCTGATCCGTCATTCACCCCACGTAAACCAGTCCCACGAAAACAGCTACCGCGCCTACCTGAGCTTGATCCAGCGACTGCTGGATGATCTGGCGCGCAGCGAAAACCTGCAGATTCACGACACCCACCTGGCCGCTATTGGTTTATCGGCGATGCTTGACGGACTCTGGCTCGAGGGCTGCCTCAACCCCGGCACCTTCAGCCCCGCCAACGGGCTGCACATCTGCCGCTGCTGGGTACAAGGGTTGCGTCACGGCGCATTCGGCGCCAACCACGCCCTGTGACACCGGGCGCCGTGCGCTGAGCATGGCCAGGGTGCCGCTGACGGCGATCAGTACCGCGCCGATGATCAGCGAGACGTCCATCGACGCGCCCCAGATCAGGCTCGACAGCAGGAACGCCCAAACCAGCCCGGTGTACTCGAACGGCGCGAGCAAGGTCGCGGTGGCGCGACGGAAACTGGCAAACAGCAGGAACTGGCCGATACCGCCCACACACCCCGCCGCCAACATCCCCAGCCAGGCCGGCGTCGGTGACGGCGTATGGGTCCAGGGCAACGTCACGGCCATACAGATCACGAACACCACATTGGTGATCAGCATCTGCTCCAGCACCGAGGTGGTCAGGTCGACCTGGCGCAGTTGGATATAGGTGAACGCCCAGCATAGGGCCGCCGCCAGGGTCAGGGCGATCGGCAGCGGGTCGACCCTGTGGCTCGGGCGGCAGGCAATGACCACGCCGATAAAGCCGATGATCAACGAAACCCACTGGCCCCGGCTGGCGCGTTCCTTGAGGATCAGCGCCGCGAGCAAGGTCACCATGATCGGCGCGGAGAAATACAGGGTGGTCATTTCCGCCAGGGTCAGGTCCCTGGCGGCGGTGTAGTACAGCAACCAGGCAAGCAGCGACAACAGCCCACGAATGATCAACAGCCTACGGCTGAGCGAGCACCAGGCGCGGCGCAACAGCCCCATGCGCCCGGCGATCACACACGCGGCGACCACCACCAGGCTGCGCCAGAACAGGACAGTGAATACCGAATAATCAGCCACCAGCCATTTGATCGCAGCGTCCTGCAACCCCAGGAACGCGTAGGCCAGGGCGCACAGGGCAATCCCTTGCAGCGAGCGGTCCTGGCTCATCCGGCAGCCCTGCGCAGCGGCGTACCGCGTCGCTCGGCGATGGCGTACAGCGCTTCAATCAAAAAGGTCAGGCACAGGTAGACCCCGGCCACCAGCAGCAACGGCTGGTAGATCTGCAAGGTCTGCGCGCGCACCACGTTGGCCGCGCCCAGCAGGTCGACCACGGCAATGGTCGAGGCCAGCGCGGTGGACTTGAGCAACATCACCGTTTCCCCCGCCAACGTCGGCAACAGCAGGCGCATCGCCCTGGGCAGACGCACGCGCCACAGCGCCTGGCGCGGGGTCATGCCAAACGCCGAGGCCGCTTCCATCTCCCCCTTGGGCACGGCCAGCAAGCCGCCGCGAATCACTTCCCCCACATAGGCGCCCACCGAGAGCACCAGGGCGAACACGATGTACCAGTAGCCGTCGCGCAAAAACGGCCAGAGGACACTGCCCCGGATCACCGGAAACTGGGCGAACAGGCTGCCCAGCCCATAGTAGAAGATGTAGATCTGGATCAGCAGCGGCGTACCGCGCAACACACTGGTGTAGGCCAATGCACTGCGCGCCAGCCACTTGCGCCGCGACAACCGTGCCAACGCCACCAGCACCGCCAGGGCAAACCCCAGCACCGCGCTGATCAGCAACAATGACAAACTGGTCTGCAAGCCCTTGGCGATCAGCCCCGCGTAATAACTTATCCACTCAGGCATGTGGCCCTCACTCGACACTCGGCATCCAGCGACGAATACGTCGCTCCAGGCGCCCCGACAGGTGGTTGGAAGCCAGCGTCACCAGGTAATACAAGGCGGCGGCCGTGAGGTAGAACAGCAGGTATTGCCGGGTCGAGCCCGCCGCCTGCTTGGCGGTGTACAGCAACTCATTGGTACCGACCACGCTGATCAAGGCGCTGTCCTTGATCAGGTTGATCCAGAGGTTGGACATGCCCGCCAAGGCATACGGGGCCATGATCGGTAACGTCACCCGGCGAAACAGGCCCAGGCCGCTCAAGCCAAAGGCCCGTGCCGCTTCGATCTGGCCGTGGGGAATCGCCAGGATCGCGGCGCGGAAAATCTCCGAGGCATAGGCGCCCTGCACCAGCCCCAGCACCAGGATCGCCACCAACGGCCCGCTGATATTGACCTGCGCGCCGCCCAGCCACAGCATCAGCGCATTCAGGCCCATGGACCCCGCGTAATACAACAGCAGGATCAGCAGCAGTTCCGGCACCGCGCGAAATACCGTGGTGTAACCGCGCATCAGCAGGGCAATCGGACGGGGTGCACTGAGCTTGGCGCAGGCCACCAGCAGGCCGATCAACACGCCCACGGCAAAGGCCCCCGCGGAGATCTGCAGGGTCATCCATAACCCCTTGAGCAACGCCTGGCCCCACCCGTGTTCGCTGAAACTGAGAAGGTCGAACATTATTCAGACTTCTGGGCAACGGATGGGTACGGGCTGTCGCAGGTCTTGCTGACAAACGCCGGGGTATCGCCGCGCTTGCACGGGCTCACCGACAGGCCAAAGTAATGCTGGGACAGGTCGTCATAGTCCTGGCTGACCAACAGCTCGCCGATGGCCTTGTCCAAGCGCGCTTTCAACGCGGTGTCTTCCTTGCGTAGCCCGGCGCCGACACCCCGCCCGATAATCGGGTCGTACGGCACGCTGGCGATATGTGCCAGGCCACTGGCTTCCGGGGTCTTGACCATCATCGCGATGGCCGTGTCGTCGGCCATCATGTAGTCGATGCGCCCGGCAATCAGGTCGGCATTCGCCGATTCCTGGGTGTCGTAGTACTTCAGGTCGGCGATATTTTCGTAGTACTTCTTCAGGTAGTTGGCACTGACGGTGGAGATCTGCACACCGATCAACTTGCCCTTGAGGCCCGCCGGGGAGATCTCCACTTCGCTGCCTTTGGGCCCGGCGACGCCCAGCAGGGAATCGTAGTAGGCGCGGCTGAAGGCGATTTGCTTTTCGCGCTCCTCGGTGACTGACATCGAGGAGAAGATCACGTCGATTTTCTTCGCCAACAGCGAAGGAATGATGCCATCCCACGCCACCTCCTGGATCTGGCACTCGGCTTTCATGCCTTGGCAAAGCTTGTGGATCAGGTCCACTTCAAAACCGGACCATTGGCCATTGCCGCCTTTTACGGTGAACGGCGGGTAAGGTTCGGCCGCGACCGCAAACACGATGGGTTTCTCTGCCGCCAGGGTAAAACCTGCGGCCACCATCAACACTGCACTGCTCAACCACCTTGCCATGGGTTTGAAAGTCATGATTTGCCCCGTCTTTTTGGAGTTAGCGCGTTTGGTGTGCGTTGACGAACTGTCGGCAACGTTCACTGCGTGGGTCGATGAACACCGAATCCGGCGAACCGGCTTCTTCGATCAAGCCTTGATGCAGAAAAGCCACTTTGGACGACACATCCCGGGCGAAGGCCATTTCATGGGTGACCAGGATCATGGTGCGGCCTTCTTCGGCCAGGGAGCGGATAACGCGCAGCACTTCGCCCACCAGCTCCGGGTCGAGGGCCGAGGTGGGTTCGTCGAACAACATCACTTTGGGGCGCATGGCCAGTGCGCGGGCAATCGCCACCCGTTGCTGCTGGCCACCGGAGAGAAACGCCGGGTACTCGTTGCGCTTGGCGGCCAGGCCGACGCGGTCGAGCAAGGCTTCGGCGCGTTCGATGGCCTCGGCACGGCTTTCACGCAGTACCTGGGTCGGGGCTTCGATCAGGTTCTCCAACACCGTGCGGTGCGGCCACAGGTTGAAGTTCTGGAAGACCATGCCCAGGGTCGAGCGGATGCGCACCAGTTGCCGGGCGTCGGCCACCAGCGGCGCACCGGGGCGGCCATAGTTGAGCTTGATGCTTTCACCGTCCACGTGAATGCTGCCCTGGTCCGGGACTTCAAGCATATTGATACAGCGCAGCAAGGTGCTCTTGCCCGAGCCGCTGGCGCCGATCAGCGAGATCACCTCGCCTTCGCGAGCGGTAAGGGAAATACCCTTGAGCACTTCGATATTGCCGAAGCGCTTATGCAGGTCAATCACTTCGATCATCTTTTTCGCCTGCGCAGGCTGCGCCACTTCGACCCTGGGCGCCGCCGCGACACGCGGTTCACCGGCCAGCTTGTCGACAAACTGCACGATGCGCCGGCAGGCTTCGGCCAGGCGCTCTTCACTTAAGGTGAAAGACAGGCGCACAAACCCTTGGGCGGGCTCGCCGAATGCTGCGGCGTCGAGCACCGATACACCCGCCTCGCGGAACAGCCGCCAGGCAAAGTCCAGCGAACTGAGGCCCGTGCCGCGCACATCGACCAGTACGAACATCCCGGCCTGCGGCGTCAGGACCTTGATCCCCGTGCATGCGCCGAGGCCCGCCACCACCAGGTCACGGCGCCGGCGATAGATGTCGCGCATGCCCACGGTGACTTCATCAAAGGCCAACACCGCTGCGGTCGCCGCCTCCATCACGAAGCCGGGCAGACCATAGAGCATGCTCAGCACCAGGGTTTGCGCGTGGGCGATCAGCGTGGGTTCGGCGACGATCCAGCCGATACGCCAGCCGGTCATTGCGTGGGACTTGGACAAGCTGCCAATCACCACGCAACGCTCGGCCATGCCCGGCAGCGCGGCCAGGCTGTGGTATTGGCCTTCGAACACCAGGCTTTCGTAGACCTCGTCGACCACCACCCACAGGTCATGGGCTATGGCCAGGTCGGCGATGGCTTGCAGTTCCTGCGGGTTGAGCACCACGCCGGTGGGGTTGTTCGGGTTGGAAAAAAACAACGCCCGGGTGCGTGGGGTAACTGCGGCGGCGAGCTGTTGTGCGTCGAGGCGAAAGCCTGACTCGGGTGAACACGCCACCCGCACCAATGTCGCGCCGCTGGCCTTGAGCGTGGCCTCGTAGGTGACGTACATCGGGTCGAGCACCAGCACTTCGTCCCCCGCCTGCAACAGGCACAGCGAGGTGACGAACAAGGCGTTCTGCGCGCCGGCCACGCTGATCACGTTGTGGGCGTTAACGGGCCGCGCCAGGGTCTTGCTGTAGCGTGCGGCGATTGCGTCACGCAGGGCCGGGCGACCGGGAATTTCCGTGTAGTGAGTGTCGCCTTGGCGCAGCGCGTCGATAGCCGCGTCGGTGATGAAGGACGGCGTGGCGAAATCGGGGTCGCCGACGCTGAGGATGATGATGTCTTCGCCCTGGCTGGCGGCCTGGTAGGCGGCGTGATGGATATCCCAGGCGGCGACGCCTTGCCCTGCAATACGCTCAACGAAGGGGGAAAACCGCATGCCAAAGCCTCTCGTTCAAGAAGAAACAGCGCAAACCCGCGGAGCCGCAAACGGGTGGATACGGTCAACATAGTTGAAACTGAACAGTCGTTCAATGGATGGGATTGGGCCGATGTCGTTTATCGGTCAAATGGGTCGCGAATGACCCGCGGCCAGTGGCGTCCTGGCCATGGGCTGGTCGGCCCCCACAGCGAAGTGGCGGTGAACCTGACGGTGTCGGCGGGTGTGGTATGAACGACGTGCCAGGGCGCAGGATCAGTCTTGGGGCTCACGGTCCCCCCCTATTCTCCGCTTCATCGACATCGCTCAGCGGCACTTCGGCATCATCCATCAGCGACCCTGGGTCTTCATTGCCCGGGTCATTGAGTTCTTCTTCCTCTTCATCTGCTTCTTCGCGTTCTTTGGACATGACCGTCTCCTCTAACCGCCTTGGGTGTCGATATCGGCATCGGTTTCAGGCTTGGGCTCGCGCTCGGGCTTGAAGTCTGGACTGTAGTCGTTTTCCTTGGCCTTGGGGTCGACGGCGGGCGAAGTTCCAATGCCTTAAGAAACGGGATTATCGATCTGGATATAAAAGGCGTAGGCGCCGAGCAACACCCAGAACACCATGAACAGCCATGGCGCGCGCATGGAGAACAGCAGCGACTTGCGATAGCCCTTGTGGGAGGACTCCATCTCCGAGAACAGCGGCGATTCATCGTAGGCCATGCCCATCACCGGTTCGCTGCGCAGCAATTCGCTCTGCTTGTAGTGCCAGTGGTCGATGATCTCGTACGCGGCACGGATCCCCGGCCAGGCATTCAGGGAACTGAGGATGCCGAGGAAAGCCAGGAACACCGGCACCACCAGGGTGAACAACTTGCCCCACTCCGGGTTGAGGTTGCCCATGCCGGAGACGAAGGCAATGACCAGGAACGATTGCGCGGTGAGGTAGGCGTCGGTGCGGTTGGCCAGGATGCTGGTTTCGTACTGGATCTCGCGGCGGTAGAAATCCAGGCGGTCCTTGGGCGAGCCGAAGATCTTGGCGTTGTGTTCGCTGTGATCGATCAGGCTCGATTCGGGGGTGTCGGGTGAAATGATTCTGGTCACATCGGTGCTCCATGCCGGGGCTGAACCCCCTTAGAAGAAGGCAGTGGGGGTGAAGTTCAAGTTTGTTCATGCACCAATCCAGGGCGCCGCATGCCCTTGTGGCGAGCGGGCTAGCCCTAATGCCGTTCAGTTAAGGCTTTTTTGTAGGAGCGAGCTTGCTCGCGAAAAACTCACAGGCGCCGCGTTCATTGTGAGTTCTTCGCGAGCAAGCTCGCTCCTACAAAAAAGCCTTAACTGAACGGCATTAGGGCAAGCCCGCTCGCCACAACAGGCCCGCTCGCCACAGGAAGCCCCCTCGCCACAACAAGCGCCGTATTAGTCGTGAAGGGCTTTTGCCGCGGTCAGCAGCCCCTGGAACTTGCGATAACGGGCTTCCAGCACCGGCTGCTGTGTCAGGTCGGGCGCGTACCGCGTTTTTACCGGCATGCCCGCTTCCAACAGCGCGGCGCCTTGCCCTATCGCCAGGAACCCCAGCTTCGCCGCGCCCACGCAAGCGCTCAATTCGCTGCCGTGCAAGGTGTAGATTTCACGCCGCAGGATATTGGCCAGCAACTGCGCCCAGTACTCACTGCGCGCACCACCGCCCACCAGGGCGCACGAGGTCACGTCGGCGCCGGTCGATTGCACCGCGTGCAACGCGTCCAGCAAGCCGAAACCCACCCCTTCCATCACTGCGTAGCCGAGCATCGCCGGGGTGCAGTCATGGCCCAGGTTCATGAAGCCGCCACGCAGCAGCGGATCGTTATGGGGGGTGCGTTCACCCGCGAGGTACGGCAAAAACAACGGTGTGTCCAAAGGCACCGGCTGCCCGATGGGCAACTGCGCCTGCACCTGGTCCAATAGTGTTTGTTCATCTGAATGCCCCGTCAGTCGCGTCACCCAGCGCAGGCAACTGGCGCCAGCCAGCATCGCGCCCATGGTGTACCAGCGATTGGGCAGCGCATGGCAGAAGCTATGCACGGCGCTGGCCGGGTTGCCGGCCGCATGGTCGGTGATGGCGACAATCGCCGCGCTGGTGCCCAGGGTAATGAAGCCATCACCGGCGTTGATCGCGCCAATGCCGACCGCTGCGACAGGGTTATCGCCACCGCCCCCGGCAATCACCACGTCAGTGGATAAGCCCAGCCCCGTGGCCGTCAACAAAGCGCTCGCCGCGCCCCCCTCCACCAGCCTGGGCAGTTGCTCAGGCGTAAGGCCGGTCGCCCGCACCATCGGGGAAAACCATTCCCGCCGTGCCACATCCAGCCATAACGTACCCGCCGCATCGGACATCTCGCTGATGCGCTCGCCACTCAGGCGCAGGCGCAGGTAATCCTTGGGCGACAGCACGCAATCAATCGCCTGGAACACCTCGGGTTCATGCTGTTGCAGCCACAGCAGTTTCGGCGCGGTCAGCCCGGCCATCGGCAGGCTGCCGGTGACGTCGGCAAAGCCGCTCCCGAGTTGCGCGGCTTCGGCCACGGCGCGGGAGTCGTCCCACAGGATCGCCGGGTACAGCACGCGGTTGTCCGCCCCCAGCAACACCGCGCCATGCATCTGCCCCGACAGGCCGATACAGGCCACGCGTGTAAACGCCTCGTGTCCGCGCAGTTGCGCCAACGCCTGCAAACAGGCTTGCCACCAGTCTTCCGGCGCCTGTTCAGACCAGCCGCTGTGCCGCCGCGACACGTTCAAGCGCACGCCGGCATGGGCCAGCACCGCACCACTGGCGTCCATCAGGATGGCTTTGAGTTCCGAGGTGCCCAGGTCGATGCCGAGGGAAACAGGACGGTTCATGCGTGTGTTATTCCAATCAATGACAGCCACAGGAGTTACGTAACTGCAGGGTCGGCGCCAGGCGCACACTCTGGGGTGGAGCGTCAGGCGACGCCATACGTTGCAGTAACAGGTCGACCGCGCGGGCGCCGAGGGCCTTGACCGGCTGCGCGATCAGGCTCAGGCGCGGCACGAAAAAGTCCGCCCAGTCAAAATCATCAAAGCCCACCAGGGCCATTTGCCTCGGCACTTCGAGCTGCGCGTCACGCAAGGCGTGCATCGCGCCGAGGGTCATCAGGTTATTGCCGGCCATGATCGCGGTGGGTGGCGCAGCCAGGCCCAGCAACTGCACGGTGGCCTGGCGCGCCGGCTCGCTGTTGGAACCGCCATTGACCAGCAGCTGCGGATCAAACGCCAGCCCTGCCGCGTGCAAGGCGGCGCGGTAACCGGCGACCCGTTCATCCGTGGTGCTGAACCCCGTACGCCCGGCAATAAATCCAATCCGGCGATGCCCATGGGCGATCAAGTGCTCAATCAGCGCCTGAGTGGGTTGGGTATTCTCGACCCCGACCTGGTCAAAGTGCTCGCTCATCATCCGATCCACCAGCACCGCCGGTATCTCGTTGGCCTTCAGGTACTCCAGGGCCAACGAGCCGTTCGACGGCGCCAGCACAATGCCGTCGACGCGTCGGTGATGCAGCGCCGTGACCACCCGCAGCTCCTGCTCGGGGTCATCATGGGTGTCGACGAACAGCATCATGTAGCCGTGTTTGGCGCACTCGGTTTCAATCGCGTGCACCGTCTCGCTGAAGTAATGGTTGGACAGCGCCGAGATCGCCACGCCGATCGTGCTGGTGCTCGAGCGTGCCAGCGAGCGTGCCAGGGTGTTGGGGATGTACCCCAACTCCTGGATCGCGCGCTGTACCGCCTGCACCGTGGCCGGGCTGACTTTGCGGGTGCCGTTCAACACATGTGACACGGTCGATGTCGACACCCCCGCCCTGCTTGCGACGTCATCCATGGTGAACACGGCGCCGTTCCTCTCAATGAATCAATGTTTGCTCGACCAGCCGCTGTAGGTGCCGACGTTGTCACGGGTGATCAGTTTGGGCGTGAGCAGGGTCACCGCTTCGGCCGGGGCCTTGTCATTGAGCAGGTCATTGCCGATGTTCACCGCTGTCTGCGCCATGGCCCACGGGTCCTGGCTGGCGGATGCCTGGATCTGTGTGTCGGTCTTGAGCGCATGTTCGATATCCGGCGCGCCGTCCACCGACGTAATGATGATGCCGCTGCGCTTGAGCTGCTTGGCCGCCAGGTCGCTGCCGATGGCTTGCGGGTCGTTGATCGCGAACAGGCCGTCGATGCTCGGGAAGCGGGTCAGGTAACCCTGCATGGCGTTCAGGCCGCCTTCGCGCGAGCCCTTGCCGTCCTGGTCGTCGGACAGCACCTTGATGTCGGGTGCCGCGGCCAGGGCGGCCTTGCAGCCTTTGACGCGATCGGTCACCGCCGTGACTTGCGGGCCGTTCTGGATAATCACGTTGCCCTTGCCCTTGAGCTTGTCCACCAGGAACTGGCAGGCCAGCTTGCCGGCTTCGACGTTGTCGGTCTGCACGGTGGCGTTCACGCCCTTGGCGTCCACATCCACGGCCACCACGACAATCCCGGCGTCGCGCGCTTTCTTGATCGCCGAGGCCATGGCAGAAGGGTCGACGGCGTTGATCAGGATCAGGTCGACCTTGGACGAGATGAAGTTGTCGATCTGCGAGAACTGCTTGCTCAGGTCATAGTCGGCCGACACCGAGGTTACCTTGACGTCGGGGTTCAGGGCCTTGGCCCTTGCGGTTGCGCCGTCGGCCAGGGTCACGAAATACGGGTTGCCGAGCGAGCCCATGCTGATGCCGAGGGCTTTGAGCTCGCGGGCTTCAACGGCTTGGGACATCAGGGCGGCCAAGGCCATGACGGGGAACAGATGTTTAAGGTTCATGCGGGTCTCTCTTGTGATTGTTGTATGAGTGAATTCAGGTGCGCGCACCGGATTGGCGATAACGATCCAGCGCCACTGCGCCGATGATCACGATGCCCTTGATGATGTACTGCCAGATATCCGACACCCCCAGCAGCACCAGGCCATTGGTGAGTACCGCGATGATCAGGGCGCCGATCAACGTACCGCCGATAGTGCCGACCCCGCCGGTAAAGCTGGTGCCGCCGAGGATCACGGCGGCAATCGCGTCCAGTTCATAGGATTGCCCCAGTTGCAGGCCGTTGGCGGCGAACAGGCGCGAGGCGCTCATCACCGCACCGAGCCCGGCCAGCGCACCGGACATGGCATAGACAAACAGCAGCACTTTCCACACCTTGATTCCGGAGAGCCGCGCCGCTTCGGGGTTGCCGCCCACCGAATAGATCTGCACGCCCATCACGGTGCGGCGCAGGATGAACCACGACAGGGCCACCACCGCCACGGCGATCACCACCAGCCACGGCACACCGAGGATCGAGTCATTGCCGATAAAGGCAAAAGGCAGGTCGGGGTTGAACACCGTCTTGTCATCGGCGAGCAAGCGCGCCAGGCCGCGCATGGCGGTCAAGGCCCCGAGGGTGACGATAAACGGCGGCAGGCGCATGAAGGCAATCAGCCCGCCGTTGACCAGGCCCAGCAACAGGCCAAAGCCGATACCGGCGGCGATACCGAACATGCCGAACTGCGGCGACATCGACGCCTGCAACGCCACCACGGCCGACGCCGCCAGGATCGCCCCCACCGACAGGTCGATGCCCGCCGTGAGGATCACAAAGGTCATGCCCGCTGCCAGCACCACATTGACCGACGCCTGCTGGGTGATGATCGACAGGTTCTGCATCGTCAGGAAGTTTTCACTGGCCAGGGCAAAGCCCACCAGCAGCAGGATCAGCACCGGCAGCATGCCGACCGTGCGCATCAGCCCTCGGACGCGTTCGGCCTTGCCGACAGCCGGGAGGGTCATCGTGTTGTGTGAATCAGCCATGGGCAACCACCTGATCGCCACCAGTGGCGAGGTCAATAATACGTTCCTGGGAAATGACGTGGCCGGAAGCCCCGCCGACTTCGGCCACCAACTGGCCTTCGCGCATGATCAGCACACGGTCGCAGGTGCCGATGATTTCCGGCAATTCGCTGGAGATCACCACGATGCCGACGCCCGCCTGGGCCAGTTGGTTGATGATGCGGTAGATCTCGGACTTGGAGCCGATGTCCACGCCCCGCGTCGGTTCGTCGAGGATCAGCACATGCGGCTTGACCTCCAGCAGCCGCGCCAGCAAGACCTTTTGCTGGTTGCCACCGGACAACGCCCCCACATTGACCTTGCCCGAGGCCACGCGGATCGACAGTGACTTGATCGCGTCATTCGAGCGTTGCGCGGCATGCCGGCGATCGAGTACGCCACCGGCATGGGCGTCGGGCACACAGGCACAAACATTGATGTTGTCGGCCACGCTCATGTCGAGGAACAGGCCCTGGGCCTTGCGGTCTTCGGTGAGGTAGACCACGCCGGCCCGAATCGCATCGGCCGGGTTGCGCAGTTGGGTCACGCGCTCGCCCACCACTTCCAGGGTGCCGGAGGTGCGCGGGTCGGCGGCGAAAATCAGTCGCGCCAGTTCGGTGCGCCCTGCCCCGACCAAACCGGCAATGCCCAGCACTTCACCGGCATGCAGGTCGAAACTGCAATTGCGCACGCGCTTGCCATCGGCCATGTCACGCACGCGCATCACCACGTTGCCGGGGTTATAGGCGGCGTGTTCCTTTTTGTAGAAACCGGAGAGGTCGCGGCCCACCATCATTTTCACCAACACCTCGGCCGACAGCGCGTCGCGGGTCAATTCGCCGATGTATTGGCCGTCGCGCAGCACCGAGACGCGGTCCGACAGCTCGTAGATCTCGGCCATACGGTGGCTGATATAGATGATCGCCAGGCCCTGGCTACGCAGTTGCTTGATCAGCGCGAACAGGCGGTCGGTCTCGCGGGAGGACAGCGGCGTGGTCGGCTCGTCCATCACCAGCAACTTGGCGTGGGCATGCAAGGCGCGGGCGATTTCCACCAATTGGCGCTCGGCGATCGACAGGCTGCTGACCTGGGTTGCCGGGGTGAACTCGGCGCCCAGGCGTTGCAGCACCTCGACGCAACCGGCCTGCATGCCCTGGCGGTCGATGGTCCAGCCACGACGCAGTTCCCGGCCCAGGTAGATATTCTCGGCCACGCTCAGGTTCGGGCACAGGCTCAGTTCCTGATAGATCACGGCGATGCCGAGGGCTTTGGCGGTGGCGGGCGTGAAGGTGGCGACACGCTGGCCGGTGATGCGGATTTCGCCGCCGGGATCGGCCTGGTAGGCGCCGGAGAGGATTTTCATCAGGGTCGATTTGCCGGCGCCGTTCTCCCCCATCAAGGCGTGGATTTCGCCGGGGTAGACCTTCAGGCCGACATTCTTGAGCACACGCAAACCGTTGAAGGTTTTGCTGATGCCCTGCATCTCAAGCAAGGGTTCAAGGCTCATGACTGAGCTCCTGGTTTTATTATTTTTGTCTATCGACCCCTTGGATCAGAGCCGATTGCCACCGACTCTAATCAGATACATTTACTTACGCAAGCGCTTGCGTGCGCCGTTTGTCGCTAGAAGAAACGTTTCATCAAGCGCTTTAATCGCAATTTCAGCCTTTGTAGCGTTTCGGCAGCATGCGCACCAGGGTGTTATCACGCACCCAGTAATGGTGGAACAGCCCCGCCGCCGCGTGCAGGCCGATCAACCAATAGCCGGCGCTACCCAGCCACTCATGCCAGTGCTTGAACTGCCGGGCCAGGTCCGGGTCCGGTGCGACCAGCGTGGGTAAGCCGAACTCGAAATACGGCACCGGCTTGCCTGCGGCATTGAGCATCAGCCACGCCAGCAGTGGCGTGATGATCATCAGGCCGTACAACGCCAGGTGCATCAGGTGCGATGCAGCCGTTTGCCAGGCGGGCGGTCGCGGCACAATCGGCGGGCGTGGCGCCAGGCGTCCCAGCAGACGCAGCCAGACCAGCACGAATATGCCAATCCCGAACAGCGCATGGCCACCGAGGAACACGCCCTTGAGTGCATGCCCGCGGGGCAGCAGGCCTTTGATTTCGATACAGGCGTACACGCCAACGAACAGCGCGAGCATCAGCCAGTGCAGGCTCATCGACAGCCTTGCGTAGCGCGTTGTCATCTGGTTTTCGGTCATGGGAAAGGAGCCTTATGCAGGAAGGGTGGCCGGGCTCGGCCTCGAAGCGTCGGCGTCACCCTGCCTGCGAAGTCTTAAGGCAGTCTGAAGATCGGCCGATCGATCATTTTCACCACCTTCAGACTTCGTTAAGAAATGCCTCCGATACTCCACCCAACTTCACTTGGGAGACGTATCGCCAATGCCCGACATCGATTGGAGCGTTCGCTTGCCGCTGCTGTTTGGCCAGGCCGACAGTACGCCGCTATGCCTCGCCCGTGCCCTGCCCCAAGACCCTCAGCGCGCGGAATTCGAGGCGTTTATCCAACAGCGTTTTCGCATTGCCCACGGCGCCGATATCCGCCACTTCATGCCGCAGTTGTTTGGCGTGAGCCAGGCCAACGGTGAACTGTGTGGCGTCGCCGGGGTGCGCCTGGCGAGCACCGAACCGTTGTTCCTGGAACGTTACCTGGACCATCCGATCGAGCCACTGATCAGTGCCGCCGCCGACCAACCGGTGGAGCGCCGGGCCATTGCCGAAGTCGGCAACCTGGCCGCCAGCGATACCGGCAGTGCCCGCCTGAGCATCATCGCCATCACCTGGCTGCTGGCCATGGGCGGCCTGGAGTGGGTGGCGTTCACCGGCAATATCGGCCTGGTCAACAGCTTCCACCGCCTCGGCTTGAAGCCGGTCACCCTGTGCGCCGCCGACCCGCAGCGCCTGGGCGATGACCGCCATCACTGGGGCAGTTACTACGAAAGCCAACCTTGGGTGCATGTCGGCAATATCCGCGCCGGCTTTATCCATTTGCGCAACATGGGCCTGTTCTCACGCCTGGGGTTGCCTACCACGATTGAGGACGCCAGCCATGTCGCCTGAAACCCGCCGCTTCCACGCCGTGCTTCGCGGTTACGCCGAGCGCAATGACGGTGCTATCGCCTTGTGGGGCGACACCTTGAAGATGGATTACACCTCACTGTTCGCCGAAGTCGAGTACCGCCGCGAACGCCTGCGCGACGAAGGCGTGAAAGTGGTCGCCCTGGCCTTGGACAATGGCGTCGAGGCCATGCTGTGGGACCTGGCGGTGCTGTTCGAGGGGCTGACCTGCCTGACCCTGCCGCCGTTCTTCAGCCCGGCACAGCGCGCCCACTGCCTGCAACAAAGCCACGCTGAGCGGGTGCTCGCCGAGCCCCACCTGGAGGCTGAACTGCTCGCCAGTGGCTACCGTCAATCCGGCGAATTCTGGTGCCGTACGTTTGAAGGCCGCCCTTCGATGCCATCGGCTACCGCCAAGCTGACCTTCACCTCCGGCACCACTGGGGCGCCCAAGGGCGTGTGCCTGAGCGCCGACAGCCTGTTGCGGGTGGCCCGTGAGTTGTACCAGGCCAGCCACGTCACCGACCCACGCCATCACCTGGCCTTGTTGCCCATTGCGATTTTGCTGGAGAACCTCGGTTGCTACGCCGCGTTGTATGCCGGCGCCACCTTGAGCCTGCCCAGCCAGAAGAGCCTGGGTATCCAGGGCGCCAGCGCGGTGGACGCAGCGCAATTGCTCGGTTGCCTGGCGGCACGCCAGCCCCACAGCCTGATCCTGGTGCCGCAGTTACTGTTGATGTTGGTCATCGCCGCCGAGCAAAAGGCATTCAGCCCCCTGGGGCTGCGCTTCGCCGCGGTCGGCGGTGCGCGCGTCTCCAAGGCCTTGTTGCAACGGGCGCACCACTTGGGCATGCCGGTGTACGAAGGCTACGGGCTCTCGGAATGCGCTTCGGTGGTGTGCCTGAACCGCCCTGAGGCCAACCGGCCGGGAAGTGTCGGCCGGCCCCTGCCCCACGTGGAAATCCGCCTGGCCGAAGACGGTGAAGTGCTGATCAAGGGATCGACCCTGCTCGGCTACCTGGACCAGCCCGGCCAGCCCGAACAATGGTGGCCCAGCGGCGACCTGGGCGCCTTCGACGAAGACGGTTTTCTCTACCTCAAGGGCCGCAAGAAACATCAGTTCGTCACCAGTTACGGGCGCAACGTCAACCCGGACTGGGTCGAGGCCGAACTGACCCAGGGCGGGGTCATCGCCCAGGCGTTCGTGTACGGCGAAGCACTGCCGCAGAACCATGCCCTGCTGTGGCCCCATCGCGCCGACTGCAGCGACGCCCAACTGGCCGCCGCCGTGGCCGAGGCCAATAGCAGCCTGCCGGACTACGCCCAGGTGCATCGCTGGACGCGCCTGGCAGAACCCTTCACCGCCGCCAATGGCTTGCTCACCGCCAATGGCCGGCCACGGCGCGACGCCATCGTCGCCCGTTATCAAACCCAGCTTGCCCCTGCACTCAACGAGGAAACCTCATCGTGAATTTTTTCGACTCGCTGCAAGAAGCCACCCAACAGGAACGCAACGCACTGTTCAACCTGCCGATCATCCGCGATGCCATGGAAGGCAAGGTCAGCCTGGAAAGCTATCGCGCATTCCTGGCCCAGGCCTACTACCACGTACGGCATACCGTGCCGTTGATGATGGCTTGCGGCGCGCGCTTGCCCTCGCGCCTGGAATGGCTGCGCAAGGCCGTTTGCGACTACATCGAAGATGAATATGGCCATGAGCAATGGGTGCTGGATGACATCGCCGCCTGTGGCGGCGACAAGGCGGCGGTACGCGATGGGCGCCCTGGGTTGCCCATCGAATTGATGGTCAGCTACCTCTATGACCTGATCGCCCGTGACAACCCGGTTGGCCTGTTCGGCATGGTCAATGTGCTGGAAGGCACCAGTATCGCCCTGGCCACCCATGCCGCCGATAGCATCCGCGATCGCTTGCAACTGCCGGCCACCGCGTTCAGCTACCTGAGCTCCCACGGTTCCCTGGACATCGGCCACATGGAAACCTACCGCCGCTTGATGAACAGCCTGGATGATCCTGAAGACCAGGCCGCCGTGATCCGCGCATCCAAGGTGGTGTACGCGCTCTACACCGATATGTTCCGCAGCCTGCCGCGCCTTGGGGAGGCTTCCCATGCGCCTGTCTGACGCCCGCGTGGTGCTGACCGGCGCCAGCGGTGGGATTGGCCTGGCGATTGTGTCCGCCCTCTGCGCCAGTGGCGCGCGGGTGCTGGCCGTGGCCCGTCATCGTGGGCCGTTGGAAGGTTTGCTTGAACGCTATCCGCAGCAATTGTGCTGGGTAAGCGCCGACCTGACCTTTCTCGCCGACCGGCGCAAAGTGCTGGCCGCCGCCGAAGCCATCGGCGGCGTGAACCTGCTGATCAACGCCGCCGGGATCAATCACTTCGCGATGCTGGAGCAACTGGACGACAACGAAATCAACGGGATGCTGGCGCTGAACATCACGGCGCCCATCTGCCTGACCAAGCTGCTGTTACCCATGCTCAAGCAGGCGCCAAGCGCCATGGTGGTGAACGTCGGCTCTACCTACGGCTCCATCGGCTACCCCGGCTATGCCACCTACTGCGCCACCAAGTTCGCCTTGCGCGGCTTTTCTGAAGCGCTGCGCCGGGAACTGGCCGATACCCGCGTCGGGGTGCTGTACGTCGCCCCGCGCGCCACCCATACCAAGATGAACAGCCCCGCCGCGCAAGCCTTGAACGATGCGCTCAAGTCCAACGTCGACGACCCGCACACCGTGGCTTCAGCCGTGATCCAGGCGATTGCCAACGAGCGTCGCGATCTGTACCTGGGCTGGCCGGAGCGTTTCTTTGTGCGCCTTAACAGCCTGCTGCCCAACCTGGTCGACCGAGGCTTGCGCAAACAACTGCCGTTGGTACGCCGCTTGAGCGACAAACCCGAGAATGAGGACCTGAAACCATGAAACGACTTTTCGTTGCGCTGCTGCTCACCGCCCTGAGCCCCTTGACCTGGGCGCTGGAGGCCGCTGACCAGCAACGCCTGAACGACATCCAGACGCGCTGGGCCCATATCCAATACAACCTGCCTGAAGAGCAGCGAACCCAGGCGTTCGAACAATTGGCCACCCAGGCAACGGCCTTCACCCAGGCCCGCCCCCAGGCTGCCGAGGCGTGGATCTGGTCGGGGATTGTCACCAGCAGTTGGGCCGGTGCCCAGGGCGGGCTGGGCGCGTTGAGCAAGGTCAAGGCGGCCAAGGTCGACCTGGAAAAAGCGCTGGCCCTGGACCCCAAGGCCCTGCAAGGCTCGGCCTATACCAGCCTGGCGGCCCTGTATGATCGCGTCCCCGGTTGGCCCATCGGCTTCGGCGATGCCGACAAGGCCGAACAGTTGCTCAAACAGGCCTTGCAACTGAACCCGGCGGGCATTGATAGTCTGTACTTCTGGGGTGACCACCTGTACCGGCAAAAACGCTATGGCGAAGCCCGTGATGCCCTGCAAAAAGCCCTGCTGGCCGCCCCCCGGCCGGGTCGGGAAACCGCCGATGCCGGGCGGCGCAAAGAGATCGAAAGCGTGCTGGCCGACATCAACAAAAAACTCAACTGACAGGAGTCTGCGTGCGCCTATTACTGATCGAGGATGACGTGGCATTGGGTGAAGGTATTCACCAGGCGCTGGTGCGTGAGGGCTACACCGTCGATTGGCTGCAAGACGGCAGCAGTGCCTTGCATGCCTTGCTCAGCGAAACCTTTGACGTGGTGGTGCTCGATCTCGGCCTGCCGCGCATGGATGGCTTGGAGGTGCTGCGACGCCTGCGTGACAGCGGCTCGAACCTGCCGGTGCTGATCCTCACCGCGCGGGACGCCACCGAAGACCGCATCGCCGGGTTGGATGCCGGCGCCGACGATTACCTGGTCAAGCCCTTCGACCTGGCCGAACTCAAGGCGCGCCTGCGTGCCCTGCTACGCCGCAGCGCCGGACGTGCGCGGGTGATGATCGAACACGCGGGCATTTGCCTGGACCCGAGCACACAGCAAGTCAGCTACCACGGCGAACCGGTGCTGCTCACGCCCAAGGAATATCAACTGCTGCACGAACTGCTGTCGCCGCCAGGCCGCGTGATGACCCGTGACCAGCTGATGCAACTGCTCTACGGCTGGAACGAAGAAGCCGAAAGCAACACCCTGGAGGTGCACATCCATCACCTGCGCAAGAAGTTCTCCAGCGAACTGATCCGCACCGTTCGCGGCGTCGGCTACCTGGTGGAGGAGCGCGGATGACCTCGATTCGGCGGCGCACCCTGACCCTGATCATCGGCCTGATGCTCGCCGGATTGCTGGTGATCAGTGTGCTGAACCTGCACGACAGCAATCACGAAATCGCCGAAGTCTACGATGCGCAACTGGCGCAGAACGCACGCCTGCTCCAGGGCGTCATGAGCATGCCGCTGGCGAGCAAAGACCAGACGGAGCTGTATCGCGCCTTCAACAAAGCCTTGGGCGAAGCCATGCCCAAGGTGGATGGGCACCCTTACGAAAGCAAGATTGCCTTCCAGGTGTGGAACCCCCAGGGCGAACTGCTGGTGTTTACCGCCAGCTCACCGTCATTCGCCACGCCCCCGGAACAACCGGGCTACAGCAATATCGACGACCTCAATGGCCGGCAATGGCGCGGCTTCGTGCTCAAAGACAAGGACAATGGCCTGCGCATTTGGGTGGGCGAGCGCGACGATGTGCGCTCCGACCTGGTCCAGCGCATCGTGCGGCATACCTTGTGGCCGAATGTGCTGGGCAGCCTGATCCTTGCCGCCATGGTCTGGCTGGCGATTGGCTGGGGGCTCAAGCCCTTGGCCGACATGGCGGCCACCTTGCGTGCACGGCATTCCGGTTCCCTGGAACCGATGCAACTGACGCCCTTGCCCATGGAGCTGGAACCGATGCAGGCGGCGTTGAACCGTATGCTCGCGCAAATCCAGGACATGCTGGGCCGCGAGCGACGCTTTATTGCCGACGCCGCCCACGAAATGCGCACGCCCCTGGCGGTATTGCGGGTGCATGCGCAAAACCTGCTGGAAGCCGGCACCGAAACCGAGCGGCGCGAGTCCCTGGCCTTCCTGATCGCCGGTGTCGACCGCACCAGCCGCCTGGTCAACCAGTTGCTGACCATGGCACGCCTGGAACCGAGCGCCGGGCAGCCAGCGGTACAGGCGATCGACCTGGCGACAACGGTGCGTGAAACCCTGATCCAGTTGACCCCCTGGTTGCTGAGCAAGGACTTGGAACTGGTGCTCGAGGTCGACGATGCGCCGTACCAGGTGACGACCGACGCCGGCGCGATCGATATCGCCTTGACCAACCTGGTGACCAACGCGGCGAATTTCTCCCCGGAACATGGGGTGATCACCGTGGGTTTGTGCAAAAACGCCGAGTATTTCGCCCTGACCATCGACGACCAGGGCCCCGGCATCGATGAGGCCCAGCGCGACCGGCTCTTCGAGCGCTTTTACAGCCGCGGCAATGCCAAGGGGGCGGGCCTGGGCCTGACGATCGTACAAACCATCGCCCAGCGCCTGGGCGGGCGAGTGCGCCTCGAAAACCGGGAAACCGGTGGCCTGCGAGCGACCCTGGAGATCCCGGTGCGCGCGCACGTTACCTGAGCAGTGTGCCCAGCCACATTGCGCCGGTCAGCAGCACTTGCCCGGCGATCACGTAGGCGGCGAATGTGCGGCCGCCGCTGACCCAGGCCACCAGGCACTTGCTCAGCGCGTTGCAACTGACCACCAGCAATATCGGAATGGACGCAGCCTCCAGGGACAACTGGCCGCTGGTGGCCAGGGCGGCAATCGAGGCGATGGACGCGTGAGCGTCGGCGAAACCACTCAAGGTCGCGGTCAACATCACCCCCACCTGGCCGAAGTGATGGAGCATCACTGACGACAGGAAGGTAATGCCGGTCAGGGTCAAGACCATGATCAGCGCCAGCTTGAGGTCGAATGCACCGCCGACCTTGATGATTTGGCTGGCCGCTGTCGTCGGCGCGCGCAGCATCAGGGCTGCCCCATACAACGCGGTGGTGGCAAACCCGGCGAGCAGCGGCCAGGCCATCTGCGAAAGCAGCCTCGGCTCCACGGCGCCGAGGATCAGCGCCATTTGGGTCACGGTGGCAATATTCGAAAAAATCGCCGCTGCCGCGAGGGTGCGCAGGTGCTGCGGCTCCTTGCCGACGATCTGGCCCATGGCGGCCACGGTCACCGTGCTGGAAGCGAACCCCGAAGCAATGGCGCCCACGACGTAGCCATACCGCGGCCCAAGCGCGCGCACCGCCACATGGCCCACCGCCCCTACCGCCATCAACAACACCGTCAAGGTACAGATAGTGCGCGGGTTAAGCGCACCATAGGGGCCGATAAAGCGATCCGGCGCCAGCGGCAACACCACCAGCGCCACGATCAGCAGCAACAGCCCGTCACGCATTTCGATGTCGGTCAATTGGATGCGGGCAAAGTTATGCAGTTTGTCGCGGTAGGCCAGCAAACCGGCGACGACGACGCCGATGGCGATAGCCCGTTCGGGGGCGTCCCCACACCCTGCGCCCAATACCAGCACCATGAGCAAGGTGACTTCGCTGGTGATGCCCGGGTCTTTATCCTGGCTCTTCCAGTACGCCGTGCTGGCGATCACCGCCAGGCAGCCGGCGATCAGCCCCAACAACAGGCCGCCACCGACTTGCTGCGTCACATAGCCTAATAACGCGGTGATGGAATAAGTGCGCAAACCGGCAAAAGCGCGCAGTTCGCCCTGCCCCTTGCGACGTTCGCGCTCAAGCCCGATCAGCATGCCGATACCCAGCGCCGCAGCGGCACCGGCCAGGTCGAGGGTGTGCGTCATCCATACCCGCCGGTGCGAATCAAAGCCGGTGCAGAACCTGTGGTGCCCCTTGGCGCGGCGACGCTTGGCCAGGGATGAGGTGCGTCCAGCCGTGCCCGCAGGCGGTGCACGAAGTCTTCGGCTGCGGCCAGGCTGGTGAAATGCACGAACCAGGCGTCCATATGTACTGTCCAGCGCAGCGGCGCCTGTTGTTGTGTGATGGTGATCAGCATCCTTGGCCTCGGCTGGCGCCCCCAGGCGCCTTCAGGGAGTAATCGCGACCTTCATGACGCCATCGCGTTGATGGGCAAACAGCTCATAGGCCGCCTCGATATCGTCGAGCTTGAAGCGGTGGGTCACCAGGGGCGACAGGTCCACCCCGCCGCTGGCAACCACGGCCATCAAGCGGCGCATGCGCTCCTTGCCGCCGGGGCACAGGGTCGACACGATGCTGTAATCCCCCAGCCCCGCACTGAAGGCGTCATAGGGAATGTGCAGGTCACTGGAATACACCCCCAGGCTGGACAGGCGCCCACCGGGGCGCAGCACGCGCAAGGCCGACTCGAAGGTGCCCTGGGTGCCCAGGGCTTCGATCGCCACGTCGACCCCACGGCCGTCCGTGAGCGCCATGATTTGCTCGACCACATTGCCTTTCTTGAAATCGACGATATGGGTAGCGCCGAGGCTGCGGGCGACGTTCATGCGTTCACTGACCCCGTCGACCCCGATAATCATCGAGGCGCCTTTAAGGCGTGCCCCCGCCACCGCGCACAAGCCGATCGGCCCCAGGGCGAATACCACCACCGTGTCGCCAATGCTCACCTCGCCGCGCTCGGCCCCGGAAAACCCGGTGGACATGATGTCCGGGCACATCAGCACCTGTTCGTCACTTAAACCGTCGGGGATCGGGCACAGGTTGGCCAGCGCATCGGGGACCAGCACGTATTCGGCCTGGCAGCCGTCGAGGGTATTGCCGAATTTCCAGCCCCCCGCAGCGCGAAAGCCATGCCGTGTATCGGGGCCGTCCTGGGAGCCACACCCGCACAGGCAGGCGTAGCTTTGCCCGCTGGGGGTGATGGCGCCGGCGATCACCCGCTGGCCTTCGACAAACCCGCGAACCTGGGACCCCAGCCGCTCAATCACGCCCACCGGTTCATGGCCCACGGTCAGGCCTTTGGCGACCGGGTACTCGCCGCGCAGGATATGCACGTCGGTACCGCAGATGGTGGTGGTGGTAATGCGCACCAAGGCGTCCAACGGACCGACTTCGGGAATGGGTTTGTCGTCCAGGACGATGCGGTTTTTTTCAACGAAGACAGCTGCTCTCATGGTTGCCATGCTGTGACCTCCTGGGCCGGAAAAGCCTGATTGGCGACCAGACTGCGCCGCGAACGCACGGCACAAGTTGATCATGATCAACAATCCCCGGATTGATCATAGCCCCTGACCGCGCATCGTTGACCTGGCTCCCGCTCAAGGCGACTTGATGCAAGTCAAACCGCCACCGGCGCCCGGCGCGATGATGTCAGGCAGGCACCATTGCCCGCTGCTATCCGCCGCTTACCCAAGGGAGATTGCCCATGTCCACTCAAGCCCGTTACTTGTTGCTGGTTTCACCATTGATGGAGCACAGTCCGGCCTTCGACAGGGCCGCTGCCCTGGCCAAGGCCGAAGGCGCCGCGCTGCATATCCTGGCCTTTGATTACCTGGAAGGCCTGGCCACCGCCGGCCTGGTCAATGAACAGGCGCTGGAACAGATGCGCCTGGGCTACGTCGAGCGTCATCATCAATGGCTGGAGGACCAGGCCCGGCCGTTACGCAATCTCGGGCTGACGGTCACCACCGAGGTGGCCTGGGTGGAACGCCCGCTGCAGGAGATATTGGTGCGCCTGCGGGAAGAGCCGATGGCCGTGGTGATCAAGGCGCTGGAGCATGAGTCGCTGCTGTCGCGGCTGATGTTCACGCCACTGGACGTGCACCTGATTCGCGAATGCCCGGTGCCACTGCATTTTGTCAGCGGTGCGCAACATGCCTTGCCGCGCAAGATCGTGGCCGCCGTGGACCCGTTCCATCGCAATGAGCACTATGACGACCTTAACGACCGCATCCTGCATGAAGCGGTCAAGTTGGCCACCGCCTGCGATGCCGAGGTGGAAGTGGTGTACGCCCATGACCTGTCCGACCTGGGCGCCCAGGAGTACGGGTTTGGCAGCGGCGCCGGCTTCTTCTCGTCGGTCGCCGCCAAGCGCTTGTTCGACGAACAGGGGCAGGCCTTCAATGACCTGGCCGCGCGCAACGGGATCCCGCCAGCACAGCGCCATATGATCCTGGGCAACCCGGCGAAAGTGCTGTCCAGCTACGCCGATGCCTACAATGTCGATGTGATTGTCATGGGGCGGGTCGGCCATCACGGGCTGTCGCGCTTACTGGGTAGTACAGCCGAATCGCTGTTGTACAAGATGCCGTGCAGCGTCTGGATGGTGAAGCCCGAAATCGTTGATTGATCACACGCACTTTGCTCGCCCCGCGGCACTATTCGTCGCGGGGGTACTTCGCGCCAAAACAATTCATTTGGATACCTCAGTCTGACGCCAGGCATTCGGAACCCTCCAGCCGTCTAAATATATAAGTCCGCACCTAGCTTTTTTCATCACGTGTTGTTTAGTGTTATCTAGGCAACCGGCAAGTGTGCAAGAGGCTTATTTTAAAATGAAGTCGACACCAATACTTGTACAAACGCAAAATTTAAGGACAGCTTGCGCCAATTGCAGTGTTCTAGAGTTGTGTCTACCCATCGGTCTGAACGATAGCGAAGTGAGCCGCCTGGATACACTTATTCCCCAACGGGTCAAAGTTAAAAAAGGCGCCTCGCTGTATCGCACCGCAGACCCGCTGCGCTCGCTCTACGCCGTGCGAACCGGCTTTTTCAAGACCTGCATTGTCTCCCTGGACGGTCGCGAACAAGTCACCGGCTTCCAGATGGCCGGGGAAATGCTCGGCCTGGACGCCATCAGCGCCGAGCAGCATGCCTGCCATGCCGTGGCCCTGGAAGACAGCGAAGTGTGTCCGATTCACTTCCACCAACTTGAACGGCTGGCCAGCCAGATTCCATCGCTGCAACATAACTTGAACAAGATCATGAGCCGCGAAATAGTGCGTGATCACAGTATGTTATTACAAATGGGCAATATGAATGCCGATGAGCGACTGGCCGCGTTTGTATTGAATCTATCGGCGCGCATGAGTACGCGCGGTTATTCATCCCGCTCTTTTGTATTACGGATGAGACGCGAAGAAATCGGCTCTTACTTGGGCCTGCGCCTGGAGACGGTATGCCGCAGTATCGCGCAACTGCGCAAACTGGGCCTGGTGCATATCAGCGCTCGCAATGTCGACATTCTCGATATGCCGCAACTCAAGAGGTTTATTGCCGGCTGTCATCGGCATGGGCCGGAGTGATGCTGATCTGATCCAGGTCAGCTTTAACGGTCGGTAAAGGCGTACAAACCAATGGAAAAGACGCTGTTTCAATCCCGTCCAACCTTCGGAGGTCATGCCATGCCCACCCTCGCAGAACACAACAGGCAAGCCGATGCCGCCTATAAGGAGGCAGCCCCCCACGAACACTGGATCGACGAACTCAAAGACGGCCGCCACGTGCTGATACGTCCGTTGACCGCCGCCGATCGAGAGCGCGAATACGATTTCATCAAGAACCTGTCCCCCGAGTCGCGGCACGCGCGCTTCCTGGGTGAAATCAACGAGCCCGGCAAGCGCCTCATGGATCAGTTGATGAATGTCGATAATCAGCACCGTATGGCCTTTATCGCCCTGGTGCACGACAACGGCAAGCTGATCGAAATCGGCGTGGCTCGCTACGCCGAAGCCAAGGAGCACGAATGCGAATGCGCGGTGACCGTGGCCGATAACTGGCAACAACAGGGCCTGGGGTACATCCTGATGCAGCACCTGATAAAGGCGGCGCGCGCCAACGGGTTCAAACGCATGTACACGATCGACGGGGCCACCAACTCCCGGCTGCGTGACCTGATCCATGACTTGGGATTCCATAGCGTGATCGATCCGAATGACAGTACCCAGGTGATCAGCAGCATCGAACTCTGAACCGCATGGCCCGCTGACGGGGCGGTTTGCCGCCCCGTCTGCCAATACGCTCGTTGGAGGGCATTCGTTGTCTAAGGGTCCAGCACGCCGCCGCTGTAGCTGTCGGATAAGCGTGTGCCGGTGAATTTGGCCACCACCGCACCCTGGGCCACCAGGCGTTCGCGATGCCGGGTGACCAGGCGCCCGGTTTGTGCGGCATGCAGCGTTACCTCCGTATCCGGGTCACCAGGGCGCCCGATGATCCTGGCAAAACGCTCCCCCTCCTCGACCTGATCACCCAGGCTTTTTTCGAACACCAGCACACCGGCGCGAGGGGCGAGGACGGTTTCCATGCAGCCCATGTCCACTGCGTCGCCCTGCCATTCGCTGATCGCCGCCACCTCGTCGACCACGCCATTGATGCACAGCCAGGCCCACAGCCCATCGGCATCCTGTTGTGCCAGGGCATCGCTGACATCCGCTTGCCCACGCAACTCGACGGTCGCGGCCAACTGCGGCGCGGCGTGGTTGATGAGGGTTTCTTCAAAGGAACCATCACCGCCGTCCTCCCAGACGATCACCACGTCCACCTGCAACGCGGCCGCCAGTGCCAGGCCTTGCTCGGGCCAGAAGCTGCGGTGGATGTAGAGGTAGGGCAGTGCTTCGTCATCGGTGTGCAGGTCCAGCACCAGGTCGGCATCGGCGGCCAGTTGCACCAGGCTCTTTTGCCATTGCGCCAGGTTGCTCGCCGGGCGCTCCATGGCCAGGGAGTGGTCAAATGCGCGGTTGAAATTCTGCCCACTGGCTTCGTGAAAACGCCCCAATAATTTGCCCTGGCGAAACTGGCCGATGCCGAACGGGTTGGCCTGCGGTACCAGCGTCACGCAGCCCTTCAGGCGGCCTTGCTGCTGACAGCGTTGCAAGCGCGGCAGCAGGTGGTGCAGCACCAGCATCCCGGCGATTTCATCGGCGTGGACGCCGGCTTGCAAGTGGACCCGGGGCCCGCTGCCGTCGCCTTCGAAGCGCCAGGCGTTGATAGACAGCAGGTTGCCAGCGTCGCCGGGCACCTGCCACGAAAGATCGATTGCCATGCCTTGCCCTCCTCTTATCCAACACAAATAAACGACCGTATTTTTATGGCCTGTGGGCTTGTCTGTGGCCTGTGGGCTTGTCTGTGGCCAGTGGGCTTGTCTGTGGCCAGCAGGCTTGTTGTGGCGCCACAACAAGCCCGCTCGCCATAACAGACTCACTTGCCACAACAAGCCCGCTCGCCATAACAGGCTCACTTGCCACAACAGGCCCGCTTGCCACAGCCCCCCAGGTGCAGGAATCGGCTTGTTACGGTTCAGTCGTTGCTCAGCGGCGGCAGGCGCCGTTTCACCGGGGTTTTCTTGACGATGGCGGTATTGGTTTCCGCGTAGGCGTTGATCCGGTCCAGCAGGTTGTCGAGATGGTCCATGGTGCGCACATGCAAGCGGGCAATAAAACAATCTTCGCCCGTGACCTTATCGCATTCGGTGAATTCCGGGATCGCCTGGATCTGGCGCTCCACCTCCTGCAATTTGCCGGGCAGGGGGCGGATGCGCACGATGGCTTGCAGCAGGTAGCCAAAATGCCTGGGGTCGATATCGACCGTGTAGTGGGTCAGTACGCCACGCTCTTCGAGGCGACGCAGGCGTTCGCCGACGCTGGGCGACGACAGGCCGGTGATGCCCGCCAGGGCTTTGAGGGACAACCGCGAGTCATCCATCAAGGCGGCGATGAGTTGCTGGTCGATGGTGTCGATCATGGAGTTCGCCTAATAAGAAAAGGTAATTTCGGTTTTTTGCCTTTTTTAGTCGCTGGAGCCGATCACGAGCAGATTGCCATAATTGAGCCTCACTTGAGGAGCTTCAATCATGGATACATCCATCCGTCGCGGGTCGTGGGAAATGGTCGCCGCCATGCTGATCTCGGGGACCATCGGCTGGTTTGTGCTGGTGTCGGGCGTGTCGGTCATCGAAGTGGTGTTCTGGCGCTGTTTGATCGGCGGGCTGACGCTGCTGCTGGTGTGCGCGCTGCTGGGCTACCTGCGGCTGGACCTGCTCAGTTGGGCCAAGCTGGGCTTGGCGATGCTCAGTGGCGTGGCCATCGTCGGCAACTGGTTGCTGTTGTTCGAATCCTATTCCCGCGCATCGATCGCCATCAGCACGGCGGTGTACAACGTGCAGCCGTTCATGCTGGTGATGCTGGCGGCCGTGTTTCTAGGTGAAAAAATCACCGTGCAGAAACTGGCGTGGCTGAGCGTGGCGTTCCTGGGAATGCTGGCGATTGTCACCGCCCATGGCGACCAGCCAACCGGCGACGATTACCTGGCAGGCATCGCCTTGGCGCTGGGCGCGGCATTGCTGTACGCGATTGCCGCGCTGATCATCAAGCGTTTGAAGGACGTACCGCCGCATTTGATGGCGTTGATCCAGGTGACGACGGGCGCACTGCTGCTGGCGCCGCTGGTGCCTTGGCATAGCTTGCCGGTCACCACCAACGCCTGGGCGGCACTGGCGACGCTCGGCGTGGTGCACACCGGGTTGATGTATGTGTTGCTGTATGGCGCGATCCAGAAACTGCCCACCGCCATCACCGGCGCACTGTCGTTTATCTACCCGATTGCGGCGATCTTCGTCGATTGGATTGCCTTCGGGCATCGCCTGGGCTGGCTGCAATGGCTCGGGGTAGCGGCCATTCTGCTGGCAGCGGCGGGGTTGCAGCGGGGCTGGTGGTGGCCCCGCTCGCACAGGGTCAGTGTGTGCCCTGATAGATGAGGTTTTCCGGGTTGAAATGCTCCACCACGCTGCCCGGTTGCGGCAGCCCAAGGATGTGCCCCTTGATTTTGCCCACCACGTGCATCTCGCAGGGTTTGCAGTCGAACTTCAGGGTCAGCACTTCGTCGCCATGAATCAACTGCATCGGCGCAACCTTGGTCTTCACGCCCGTGACACCCTTGGCCTGTTTAGGGCACAGGTTGAACGAGAAACGCAGGCAGTGCTTGGTGATCATCACCGGCACTTCGCCGGTCTCTTCATGGGCTTCGAAGGCCGCATCGATCAGCTTCACGCCGTGACGGTGGTAGAAGTCGCGAGCCTTCTGGTTGTACACGTTGGCCAGGAACGACAGGTGCGCTTCCGGGTACACCGGCGGCGGCGTGACCTCGGCCTTGCGCCCGCCACGCGGGTGTGCGGCAACACGGGCGGCGGTCAGCGCTTCGATCACTTCGCGGCGCAATGCCTTGAGCTGCGAGTTGGGAATGAAGAACGCCTGGGGTGCATCCAGCTCAATACGGGTGGCGTGATACTCGGTGGTACCCAGTTGGCCAAGCAGGTCGCGCAGGGTATCCAGCGCCTGTTCCGGTTTGTTGGCCACGCCAAACGGGCCGGGCAGGGTGACGCTGGCACGGATACCTTCTTCGCTGGTGGCGGTGACTTCCAGCTGTTCTTCGCGCAAACGTGCGACCCATGACAGGCCGATACGGCGTTCGGCCGAGGTCTTGAGCAACGCCTGCTGCCAGTTATGGTCCAGGTTGCGGTTCAACGGGTGGTTCGGGCGCAACTGATGCAGGCCGGCCGGCATTTCATTCGGCTCGACGCGGTAGCGGTAGCGCTTCTCGCCGTCTTCCTCGAATTCACCCTTGGGCTCGGCGATATTGGCGCGGAACCCGACCACCTCACGCTTGACCAGCACATTGAGGCCATCGCCGTTGGACAGCGGCTCATGGGTGACCACTTGCAAGTCGCGCTTGCCGGCTTTTTCCACCACACCCACCGGCAGGCCGGTGAAGGTCGGGGTGTCGAAGGCGCCAATGTCGATCTTGCGGTCGCTGACAAAGTAGTCGGTGCTGCCACGGTGGAAGGTTTTTTCCGGGTCGGGCAGAAAGAAGTGTGCGGTACGGCCGCTGGACGCGCGGGCCAGGTCCGGACGGTCTTCGAGGATCTCGTCGAGACGCTGGCGGTAATAGGCCGTGATGTTCCTCACGTAGCCCATGTCCTTGTAGCGGCCTTCGATCTTGAACGAACGCACACCGGCTTCCACCAAGGCGCGCAGGTTGGCGCTCTGGTTGTTGTCTTTCATCGACAGCAGATGCTTTTCAAAGGCCACGACGCGGCCCTGGTCGTCTTTCAAGGTGTATGGCAGGCGGCAGGCCTGGGAGCAGTCGCCACGGTTGGCACTGCGGCCATTCTGCGCGTGGGAAATATTGCACTGCCCGGAGAACGCCACGCACAGCGCGCCGTGGATAAAGAACTCGATGGCGGCATCGGTTTCATCGGCGATGGCGCGGATTTCCTGCAGGTTCAGCTCACGGGCCAGGACCAGCTGCGAGAAACCCGCCTGGTCAAGAAACCTGGCGCGCCCGAGGGTACGGATATCGGTCTGGGTACTGGCGTGCAGCTCGATGGGCGGAATATCCAGCTCCATCACGCCCAGGTCTTGCACGATCAACGCATCGACGCCGGCGTCGTAGAGCTGATGGATCAGCTTGCGCGCGGGTTCCAGTTCGTTGTCATGCAGGATGGTGTTGAGGGTGGTGAAGACACGGGCGTGGTAGCGCCGGGCGAATTCGACCAAGTGAGCGATATCGCTCACGTCGTTACAGGCATTGTGGCGGGCGCCGAAGCTGGGCCCGCCGACGCCATCTACATCGGCGCGCGACATGGTGGTGTAACCCACCGAGAACGCCAGCAGCACCAGCAAGGCGAGGATCAGCAAGGCCGGGGTACCGGCGCCATTGCCCAGCATGATGCCAATGGGGAAGCCGCCGGCGATCACGCTCAGCGGGCTTGCCGCCGACACCACGAAGAAGATAATGAAGCCCACACCCAGGGCACCACGCTTGAGCTCCGTGGAGCTGTTGACCGGGTTAAATACACTCATGTTGTTGACCTTATTGTATGAGGCAGTCGCTTTAGGATCGGTGCAGCCGGCTACGCAGCGTCACCAAACAGCTTGTCGTTCTTATTGCACGCTGGCACTGATCCTATGCCTGCGCTGCAACGCCCCGATATCCCAAATCGGTAACTCAAGCACCCACAGCGAAGCTCCTGCGCATTCAGAGCTGATGACGCAGGCTATTTCAGGTCTTTCTAGCGTTGTTTGTCAGGCCCGCACACAACTCGTGATGGCGGCTCGGGCAGTCTGGGATGGCAATTCCGCGAACAGCTCTTGGTATTCCGCGGCAAAATGGCTCAGGTGATAAAAGCCCCACTGGGCCGCGGCATCGCCAATCGACAGCTCGCAGGCGCGGGTAGACATCAAGGCTCGACGGACACCGTTAAGCCTCACGGAGCGCAAGTAATTCAGTGGAGTGGTCTCGGCGACCGAGCGGAAGCTGTTCTGCACCGTGCGTCGGCTCACCTGAAGGCGTTGGCATAAATCGATCACGCTGGGCACATTGATCATTTCGCCGGTTGCCAGGCGGTGGCATTTCTCTACGATAAAACTGCGAGTGGAGCTGGGACTGCGCTGTTGCTTGTCGCAGGCTGGGTCGATCATCAGTTGCAACAACTCGCTGAGCATCGCCTGCTCCAACGCCGCCTCGCGCTCTTGATCCAGCGTGCTATCGAGATCTTCGTACACCAGTGCCTGGGAGAAAAGCGCCAGCAATCGGCGCCGGGCCTGTGCAAATCGCTGGGGAGAAACCCTGATCACCGGCTGGCGCAGCAACCGGTTGAGTTCCTTGGCCGAAGCGGTCTGCTCCAACGCCTCATCGAATAATTCACGCTCGAAGGTGATGGAAAGCAGCTCCATGCCCATCGGCATATGGAACATGAATTCCTCGCCGCCATGGAGAAAGAACAGGCTGCTGTCATCTACCTCGCGCCCCTGCATGCGAATCGATCCCGGGACGTTGATCGGCACGGCAAAGCACATCTTGCCTTTAGGCGCCACGCCGTTCTGTACCACGCGCTGGTTGATCTGTTCGAGAAACAGGTGGCAACCCGAGGTTGTCAGTTGCATGAGCGTGCTCTCGGCGCAGCCCGAGGTTAACTGGCTGTAGTCCTGGTTCCACTGCTGGATGGTGGCTGCATGGACATGGATATCGCGAAAATGGCTGATCGTTTGGTTTTTCATTGGGGCATGCCTCTACCAATATTTTTGTTTTTTTTAGATCGGCGATCCAATTGATAGTCGCACATCGCAAAAGTCCTGCAAATTGTTTATGTGCTGGAATGCAAGCAAACCATGTGCCGATTCGGGATACCGGCCTGGAACGCGCGCCGGAGATGATCGGCACACTTAAATAGACATTCCAGAGAGACCGTCATGAGTGAAGCCAAATTTCAATCCCTGCACTTTGCAGATGCCCCGCAGATTATTTCCGGCGAACTGCCCGGCCCCAAGACCCGCGAAGCCCTGGCGCTGTCGGCGCGCACCGAGTCGATGGCGCGCGGCGGCGGACGTATGCCGGTGGCCATGGACCGTGCCTTCGGTGCGACCTTCAAAGACCCCGACGGCAACACCTACATCGACCTGTCCGCAGGCGTCGGTGTCAGCAGCGTGGGCCGCTGCCACCCCAAAGTGGTGCAGGCGATTCGCGAACAGTCCGAAGTGCTGATGCATGCCCTGGAAATCAACAGCACCCGGCGTACCGAGTTGGCTGCCAAGCTTTCCGAAATCGCGCCCGAGGGTTTGCGTGGCGACTGCGTTACCTTCTTCACGCAAAGCGGCAGTGATGCGTTGGAGGCGGCGATCAAGTTCGCCAAGCGCGTCACCGGGCGGCACCAGATCATCGCCTTCCACGGCGGCTACCACGGCGTGTGGCACGCTTCCGGTTCGCTGACCACCGGCACGGCCTACCGCAAGGGCTTTGGTGCCCAGATGGGTGGGGTGATTCACGCGCCCTACCCTTACGCCTACCGCTTCCCTTTCGACACCACCCACAAGAGCGCCGAGCAGATCGCCGGTGAGTACATCGACTATCTACTGAACACCCCCTACACCGCGGCCGATGACGTGGCTGCCGTGATCGTGGAGCCGGTACAGGGCGAAGGCGGCTACGTGCCACCCTCTCCGGAGTTCCTGCAACTGCTGCGCAAGGCCTGCGACCGCAGCGGCACATTACTGATTGTCGATGAAGTGCAATCGGGTGCCGGTCGCACCGGCAAGATGTGGGCGGTCGAACATTCCGGCGTGAAGCCCGACATGCTCACCTTTGGCAAAGGCATCGGCAGCGACCTGCCCATGGCCGGCCTGATCATGCGCTCGGACCTGGCGGCGCAGATTCCCGACGGTTCCATGCCCAACACGTTCGCCGCCAACTCGTTGTCGGCCGCGGTGGCACTGACCAACATCAGCATCCTCCAGGACCCGGACCTTGACCTCCTCAACCGCGCCCACACCCTGGGCCTGGAGGCACAGGCGCATATTCGCGCCTTCAACAGCCCGTTGGTCGGCGAAGTGCGCGGGCGCGGCCTGATGATCGGTATCGAACTGATCGAAGACCCACTCACCAAGGCGCCCCTGGCGGGCGAGAAGATCGGCCAACTGATGGGCTACCTGCTCAACCACGGTGTGCTGATGATTCCGTGTGGCCGCTACAGCAACGTCATGCGCGTCATGCCTTCGCTGACCATATCTCGCGAGCTGTTCTTCAAGGCCCTGGATATCTTCGGCGACGCCCTGGCTTCTCTCAAAGCATGACCTTGCCCATTACTCGAGGACCGCAATATGACTGAGCACTTGAATCATTTCATCGAAGGTGTGTCCTGCGAAGCCTTCGACCGTCGTCGTATCAACCTGGTCAACCCCGTGAATGAACAGGTGTACGGCAGCTCCGCGCGAGGCACCCGCGAGGATGTCGACCGTGCGGTGGCCGCTGCACGCCAGCAACTGGAACGCGGCGAGTGGAGCCAACTCGACGGCGCCGCGCGTGGCCGACTGTTGTCGAAACTGGCCGACCTGGTTGAGCGCGACACTGAACTGCTGGCCGATCTGGACGCCAACGCTATCGGCCGCTCCCCCATCGAGCCGCGCCGGATGGACCTGCCCAACGCGATCGCCAACCTGCGCGCCGCCGCGGGCTGGGCCAACCAGCTTGAAGGTCGCACCATTCCCACCGGGGGTTACTTCGGCACCAAAACCCTGTCGTACACGGTGCGCGAGCCGGTCGGCGTGGTGGGTGCCATCGTGCCCTGGAACTCGCCGCTGATGATCACGGTGTGGAAACTCGCTGCGTTGCTGGCGGCGGGCTGTACCGTCGTGGTCAAGCCATCGGAAGAAACCCCGCAATCGGCCCTGCACCTGGCACGGCTGGCGCAGGAAGCGGGCTTTCCGGACGGCGTGATCAACGTGGTCACCGGCTACGGCAATGAAGTGGGGCGCGCCCTGTGCGAACACCCGGATATTGCCAAGATCAGCTTCACCGGCAGCCCCGAGGCTGGGCGTGAAATCCAGCGCACCGCCGGTGTGTTGTTCAAGCGCGTGGCCTTGGAATTGGGCGGCAAGAGCCCGCAGATTGTGTTCGATGATGCGTCCTTCGACGACGCCCTGCGCGGCTGTACCCTCGGTCTGTTCGCCAACCAGGGCCAGGTGTGTGCGGCCGGTTCGCGGATCCTGGTGCAACGCAGCCTCGCCGACCGTTTTGGTGCAGCGCTGGCCGAAGCCGCACAGGCAGTGAGCGTGGGCGACCCTCGCGAGCCCGGCGTACAGATGGGGCCGGTGGCCAAGAAGGCTCAATTCGATCGCGTCAACCGCTACATCCAACTGGGCATCGACCAAGGCGCCACGCTGCTGGCCGGCGGCGTCTCGGCACCCAAGCAGGGCTGGTTCGTGCGTCCGACGATCTTCGCCAACGCCCGCAACGACATGGAAATCGCCCGGGATGAGATCTTCGGCCCCGTCGGCACGCTGATTACGTTCGACAGCGAAGACGAAGCGGTCGCCCTGGCCAACGACAGCAGCTACGGCCTGGCGGCCACGGTCTGGACCAGCGACCTGGTACGAGCGCACCGCGTTGCTGCGGCAGTGAAAGCTGGCGCCGTGGGCATCAACTGCTGGAGCCCATTGGACGCCAACCTGCCTTGGGGCGGCGTCAAGACCAGCGGTATCGGACGTGAAGGTGGGTTCAGCGGCGCGCTGGCCTACACCGAGGAGAAAGTCATCACCGTCCTCCTGCCCGCCTGAGCCTATTCGTTGTCCTGACCGAGCCACCCTCCAACGTTGAGGGTGGCCATTCAACCGTGCATCGATCCGTGGAGAACCTGACATGAACCCAATAGATCAACCGACAATCGATCGGTACCCGACCTCCCTGCGCGTGTTGCACTGGGTGCGTGCCGTGCTCGTGCTGGGCCTGCTCTGGGCCGGCTGGCATATGACCGGAATGAATGATGAGGTGGCGAGCAAATTCGAGCTGTATTACCCCTGGCACAAGTCCTTCGGGGTGTTGACGTTCCTGGTGGTCCTGACTCAGCTCGCCGTGCGCTTTCGCACCCCCAATTTGCCGCAGCCGCTGGAAACCCTGGCGGGGTATGAACGGTTCCTGTCACGCCTGATTCAGCGCGCCATGTATGTGCTGTTGGTGATCGTGCCGTTGATGGGGTACTCCATGTCGAGCACGTTCACCATGAGCGACGGCGTGTTCTTTTTTGGGGTTAACCTGCCCGAGCTGTTGCCAAAGAATGACGATTGGTTCGTCGTGTTCCAATGGCTGCACAAAGTCCTCGCCTATAGCTTGCTTGTCCTGATCGTGCTGCATGTGGCGGGCGCCCTCAAGCATCGCTTCTACGACCGCGACCCGCGCAACGACGTGCTGCGCCGCATGCTCTGAATGGATGAGGCGTTGACGCAAAACGTCAACGCCTGCCTGGCCCCGCAACAGCCCTCAATGACAACTCAGAACGTCGCCCACACAATGAACTGCATGTACGTGTTGGTCGACGCGCTGCCGCTCTGCCCGCCCCCGTTGCCTAACCACTTCTCAGGCTTATAGAGGCCGATCAACGGCGAAAGCGTGATGTTATCCGTGACCATCCAATCCAGAAACAGGTCGACCTCCCGCGCCGCGAAGTCCCGTTCATTGCGACGGGACAGTTGGTGGTAGTCGAAGGCCATCGCGTTCAGGGTCAATTTCTCGGTGGGCCGGACAGAGAGCAGCACGTCGTTGATCTGCATATTCGACGTCACTGAACCGGCGTAGTTGGACGCGACTTCACCCTGGTAGCGTTTGCGAAAGCCGCCCTGGAACAGGAAGTCCCACCCTTCGGAATAGCGCGAATAGCGATAACTGACCGTCGGCTGCCATCGCACATCGGTGAAGGTGTAGCCCGCGTCGAAGAACATCGCCCGCTGTGAACCGGAACGTTTTTCCTGGCGCGCCACCTCGAATGCGAAGTCGGCGTTCTCAATCCCGGCGTTGCCCTGCCCGCGAATGCTGTAGACATTCATGCCCTTGCGTTCAAGCCGATCTGCGAAGGCATATTTCTCATCCACATCCAGGCCGTGTATGTAGGTCGAACCGATCGAACCGATGGCCGTGGTGTAGTCGATAGTGCCCACTGCCAGTTCGGTCTTGGACTGCCCAGGGTTATCGGATTTCAACCATATCAAGCTGCCGTGCAGCCCTTCCTTGCCGCCCAGCTTCAGCACCGCCGTGTTGCCAAACGCCAGGCGTTGGCCAAGGTAAAAGGCGCCCCCCCTGTCGAATCGGCCATCGCGCACGCCCTCGATGGGGTTGAACGCCTTGCCTGGGTTGTAGCCATCATCGGTGATCAGGAAACCGTCCACCGTCACCAACTGGCGACCGAAAGAGAAATCCACACCGTCCTTGCCCAGGGCGGGCAGCAGGTCGCCTGATCTCCAGCCGAGGAAAGCATCTTCCACGTCGGTACGGCGCTCATTGCCCGCGGTGATCGCCCCTGCGTCCCCGTCGCCCCAGGTGCCGCTGCTGAGCAGGCTGAAACCGCCATAGACGGAGCCCGCGATGATCTTGTCGGTCGTGCCGTTGAGACCATATTTGGCGTAGCCCTCCTGCCAGCGCATGCTGCCGGGCTCTTTCTCCGGGTCACCGATGTAGTTACGAGTACTACCAAACCAACCAAATGCGGCGCCCAGGTCGGCGTTCAAGACGGTTGCACCATCATCTTCGGTGTAGAGCGTGTAGGCATGTGCCTGCACGCCGACCGCACAGAGTGCAACCATCGACAATAAGGGTGCGTAGGGGGGAATGCGCATAACGTCTCTCCTGTTTTTATAGTTCTGAGGTAAAGCCCAAGTGTTTCGGCTTGGGCCGCCAACGCGGTAACCCAAATCAGCATCTGCAAGGGCCTGCGCGCCGATCTGTCGTTACGGGATACCTCATCCGCGCCAAGCGCCTGAAAACCTTCAACGGTTGCCGTTTTGGGATACGCCTCTGAACGCGAGCTCCCTATGCTCGGTTCATAAGAACCATAAAAAACGAGGCCCCCCGCCATGTCCCCTTTGTCACGCTTCCCGTTGCTCCGTCAGGGGCTTTGTCTTCTAACCCTGATCGGCTGCAGTGCCTTACCGCCTGTTGCCAGTGCCCACCATTCATTTGCGCTGTTCGACCAGACCCAGACGATCACGATTAAGGGTGTCGTCGAGCGCTTCGCCTGGACCAACCCCCACATCACGATTTACCTCGACGTTCCCGGCCCGCCGGCACAGCGCTACAAGATCGAGACGGGCAGCGTCAACGCGCTGCAACGCACGGGCTGGACGTCCAGCTCGGTCAAGGCTGGCGAAAGCGCCGAGGTGTCGTTCAAGCCGTTGAAAAGCGGCGAGCCGGGCGGGTTGCTGGTGGAGATCAAGATGGGTGACGTGGTGCTCTCGGGCGGCGGCTGAACGCAGCCCTTTGCGAATGCGGCAACACCAGAACTGGGCAAACCAGCAACGCGGAGACATTTCAATGAAACGAGCACGTTCTTCCAACACAGCCATGATCGTTCTGGGGGTGGTCCTCATGACGCTCTCCGGGATGAGCAGCGCCGCGACAGCCTCGAAAACCCAAGCCGACAAGCACAGCTCGGCCGCCCGGCCTGACATCAGCGGTACTTGGGAAAGAACCCCGGACGACTGGTTCGGCGAAAACCCGGACGATCCGGTACACCCCGGCGGTCCGATGGACCTCAAGGCACCCTATGACGCCGAGTACGTCGAGCTCAAGAAGAAACAAGCCGTGGCCAACGCAGCCGGGAAGCCGATCGCCACCACCAGTTCAAGGTGCCTGCCCGAGGGTATGCCGACCATGATGGCGGCGCTCTTCCCGATCCAGATCATTCGCGATGACAAGCAAGTGATCATCCTCGGCGAGTACCTCCAGCAAGTGCGACGGATTCTCTTGAACCAGGCCATGCCGCCAACAGACAAGCTCGACCCCCTGTACCAAGGCCATTCGCGCGGCCACTGGGAGGGCGACACGCTGGTGGTCGAGACACAAAGCGTACGCACCGACGTGCGCTTCTATGACGTGCCCCACGGGCCGGCCATGAAGATCACCGAACGCATCCGGCTGCGCGGGCCGGATCGCTTGGAAAACCAGGTCCTGATCGAAGACCCGCAAGTACTCAACACCCCGTATCGCTTTACGTTTGAGTACAAGCGCTCCAACTACGCCATTCAAGAGTACGTGTGCGAGAACAACCAGATCGTGATCGACAGCGAGGGCAAAGCATCTCTGAGCCTTGAGTGATGACGCCTATCCAACCCCCTGCTGGAGCTTTACGAATGGAACGCCTGACCCCTATCAGCATCAGCGTCGTGCTATGGCTGTGCATCGCGGCGAACACGTTCGCTGAGGTGCCCCGCATGCCCACGGCGATCGCGGTGCCGCCTTCCGACAAGGCGCCGCTGTCGTCGGCGACGCGCCCTGGCACCGAATACAGCGACCTCAACCACTACGGCTACATCGAGCAAGAGTACTACCTGCAAGGCGTCGCCCCGGCCATCACCGCCGCTGGCAAAACCCTGTTGGAAGCGCCTTACACCACGCGCATTCTGGTGCGCAAACCGGCGGACCCGGCACGTTTCAATGGCACGGTAGTGATCGAACCATTCAGTTGGTTCGGCGAACGTGCCGCCGGTTGGATCCTGACCCGCGACTATCTGCTGCGCCGCGGCTACGCATACGTCGGGTACACGCTGAATGTGAACAAGCCGGCGGTGGACCCCAAGTTCATCTCCGACACCCCAGAGGCCGAAGCCGAACAGATCGCCCAGTACGGACCGATCGTGAACTTTGAGTTCATGCGCCGCTTCGACTTTGCCCGCTACGCGCCGCTGGGCACCTATTACGACCCGGCACACTTCACGCGGGGCGCCGCGCCCGATCCGTTTGCGCCCCAGTCCCAGGGCATCGGTGCGCAACTGGCGCTGCTGCTTAAAACCAAAGGGGCACAGAGCCCTTTGGCGGGCCTGGATGTGCAGCGCGTCTATGTGAATAGCTGGGCCGTCACCGCGCAAGTCTGGATGGACTATCTCGACCAGGGCCGTCACCAGCAATGGCGCATGCCCGACGAAACACCGCTGATCGACGCCTACATGACCGGCCGCATGGCCTACGGGGAAGTGGGTGGCGACGTGATCCGCGTGCCCCGGCAGATGCCCGAAGGCGTGCCGTTCGTCACCGTCTACAGCCAGTCCGAATTGATGCATGACGTGATCGAAGGCATCCCCCTGCCCCCGGACACCGACTCCCCGCAGGTGCGCTACTACGAAGTCACCGGCATGCCCCACCTGCGTCTGGCCGACCTCGGCACGGAGCACACCGAGAAGCTCGCGGCCGATGTCGGCAAGGGCGACGACCCGCGCTGCCAGACGCTGTATGACGAACCGGTGGAACTGGTGGTCTCGGCGCTGCTGGATGGCATGGACCAGTGGGTACGCGACGGCAAGCCGATGCCCAACGCCCCGCGGGTGATACGCGACGGCAAGGCCGCTGCCCGTGCGCCCGCCACCGGCAACCTGCAAGGCGGCGTGCGCCCGCCGTGGATCCAAGTGCCAAGCGCCACCTACCTCACCGACCAAGAGACCGGCTGCGGGCTGATCTACGACACCAAGGTGCCTTACTCGAAGGAAGTGCTCGGCCGGCGTTATGGAAACTTCAGCCGCTATGCACAGAAGTTCGAAGACGCCAAAGCCGTTTCGATCCAGCAAGGGTACTTGCTACCGGAGGATGCGGCGGGTCTGCATCCGATCGCAAACCCTCAAGACTTCTAACCCATTGCAGGAGAAAAGCCGATGTCCTCTTCACTCATCATTGCCTGGATCTACGGGTCTCCCTTAAGCACCGCCATCCGCGACATCCTGTGGGTCATCCCCACGGTGCAGAGCATTCATATCATCGCCATCACCGTGCTCTTCGGCTCGGCGCTGATTTCCGATCTGCGCCTGGCGGGCGTGTTCGCCAGCGATGAGCCCTTGCGCGGCATCGTCCGCCGTTACTACCCCTGGATGCGCAATGCACTGATCGTCCTGTTGTGCACCGGGCTGGTGATGATCATCGCCGAGCCTGATCGGGTGCTCGTCAACTCGACGTTCTGGCTGAAGATGGTCCTCGTGGTGGCCGCGTTCAGCTTGACCTGGCTGCTTCGTCGCCCGCTGCTGCGGCGCCCCGCCGGCAACGTAGACAGTGACGACGCGCCGGGTTCCGTCAAGGCCTGTGCGTGGCTGTCGATCGGTTTGTGGTGCGTCGTGATCATCTGCGGCCGCTGGATCGCCTACACGATCTAAGCGTTTTCAACCAAAGTTCTCAGGTATTCTCCATGGATATTCAACCTCTGCTGCAAGCCGTCCAGGACACTCAGCTCGCGACGTTCATTCGCGAGTCAGGCTCGGTGTTCCCGATGCTGGAATCGGTGCATGTGATCGGCATCGCCATCGTCTACGGCACCATCGCTGTCGTGGACTTACGCCTGCTTGGCGTGACCGCCCACCGGCGCGGCGCGCTGAAACTGATCCAGGATCTGCTGCCGTACACCTGGGTCGCGTTCATGACCTGTGTGATCACTGGCCTGCTGATGTTCTGCGCCAATGGCACGACCTATGTGCAGAACACCGCGTTCCTTTTCAAAATGGGCCTGTTGATACTGGCGGGGATCAACATGGCAGTCTTCCATCTCGGGGCCTTTCGCCGAATTGCCGAATGGGACACGACACTGCCGCCTCCCCGCCAGGCGCGCGTGGCCGGCTTCAGCTCGTTGCTGTTGTGGGCGGGCGTGGTCTTCCTGGGCCGCTGGATCGCGTTCCTCTGATGGCGCGCCGCGACGCTGCAATCACGCAGGTGCGCCCACGCTCCAGCGGATGGGAGTCGCTGGCGTTGGTGCTGGCGACCCTGGCCGTCATCGCCGGCGTGGCAGGCTATGTGCTGCTGCGCCCCGAAAGAGTTGGCCCGCCCACCCCGTTGAGCTGGCAGGTGCGCTCCTTCGATGGCTTGGGCGCGGTCGATCAGGCCATACACAGCGCGTTGTTACCGGCCGGTGAAGAAATCATCTGGAACAACAACGATACCGGCGGCTGGGTCACCCTGGAGCAGGCGCAGACGCTGTTGCTGCCGCCCTTCTACCGGGATGCCTTCTGGAAAACCAATGGCGAGGTGCACTGGCAATTGATCCTGCCTGGCTCCCACCTGGCCCATACAGGTGGCCATGACGATGATGCCGCTGAGGCGAACCCGCCCGTCAACGCTGTGTCCCAGGCCACCCTGGGGCAAGGTGCAACGGTGTACTACGGCTCTGGCGGCCATGCACCGGGCCAGAGCGCCTACCTGCTGGTCATCGGTCACGCCCATGCGGGGGTGATGTGGGCCAACCAAGCGACGATCTGGGTCCACCGTGACCCGAACGCGCCCTACCCCGCCATCGTCAAGCCCGAATCCCTGGTCGGCGAGGATTGGCGCCAAGTCATCCCGTACGACGGTGCCAGTGAAATCGAACGCGTAAAAGGAACCCAGCCATGACTGTTTCTACGAAACACCGCGCCTTGTGGCGCCGTTGTATCGCGCTGCTGGTGTTGATACCCGCCATCGCGCTTGCCGGCCCTGCCTTCGCCTCGGCAAAGAAGCTCAAGATCGGCATCACCCTGCATCCCTACTACAGCTTCGTGAGCAATATCGTCGGTGATCGGGCCGAGGTCGTTGCGCTGATCCCCGCAGAGGCTAACCCGCACAACTACCAGCCGCAGCCCGACGACATTACCCGCGCGATGAATATCGATGTGCTGGTGGTCAACGGCATCGGTCACGATGAATGGGCCTTCCAGATCATCAAGGCTGCCGGCCGCACGCAAACGCTGCCGATTATCCAGGCGAATGCCACGGTGGCGCTGATTCCCATCGGTGGCGACCAGGAAGGGGTCAAGGTGGTCAACCCGCACACCTTCGTGTCCACCACGGCAGCGATACAGCAGGTGTTCGAGATCGCTCGCCGGCTGGGAGAGCTGGACCCGGACAACGCTGCGGTGTATCGAAAAAATGCCCTGGCGTATGCGGGCCGTATCCGCGAGCTACGCGCAGGCTTCATGACGCGCTTCGCCGCGCTGGACCTGTCTTCGTTCCGCTGTGCGACGACCCATGCGGGCTACGACTACATGATGCAGGAGTTCGGCCTGTTCGTAAGCGCCGTGATCGAGCCGCGCCACGGCGTCGCGCCGACGGCACGCCAGTTGGCCAACACCATCGAGGCGATCAAGAAGGCCAACGTCAAAGTGCTGTTCGCCGAGAAAAACTTCTCCCTCGACTTGGCCAAACCCATCGAAGCCGCCACCGGCGTGAAGGTGTTCGCCCTGTCCCACATCACCGGCGATACCTACAGCGCGGACGAGTTTGAGGTGGCGATGCGCGAAAACCTCGAAACCCTGGCGCAAGCCGTCGAGTTTACGAAGCAATGAATACGCTAAAGGAGGAATACGCGATGCGCGGCCCCGCCATTGTGTTCGACAACGTCTCCCTGCAACTGGGAGGTACACAGGTGCTCGATCAGGTGAGCTTGCGCATAGAAGCCGGCGCCTTGCATTGCCTGGTAGGCCCCAACGGCGGAGGCAAGACCTCACTGGTGCGTGCGCTGCTGGGCCAGATGCCGCATTCGGGGACGATCCGCTTCGAGGGTGAATGCGTCACGCCCCTAGGGTATGTCCCGCAACTGCCGGACTTCGACCGCAACGTGCCGATGACGGTCAACGATCTCATGGCCCTGTTGGGCCAACGTCGGCCCGCCTTCTTCGGCGCAAGCCGCGCCGCCAAGGCGGCCCATGTCGAGGCCCTGGCGCGTACCGGTATGGCGGGGATGGGGAAAAAGCCGTTTGGCAGCCTGTCCGGCGGCCAGCGTCAGCGCGTGCTGCTGGCCCAGGCCATAAGCCCGATGCCCTGGCTGTTGATCCTCGATGAACCCACCGCCGGGATCGACGAGGCCGGCGTGCGCCTGGTGGAGACACTGGTAGCGGAGCTGAACAGCCGTGGGGTGACCATCCTGTGGATCAACCACGACCTCGAACAGGTCAAGCGTATCGCGCAGTCCGTCACCCTTATCAACCAGCGGGTGCTGTTTCACGGCCCCGCCGATCAGATCGACAGCCGACTGGAGGCCATTCGATGAATGCCTTTTACGATTTCATTCGCGACCATCTCCAGGCGCTCGCCGCGACTCACGTGTTGCCGCAGCCGTTCGAATACGAGTTCGTGATCAATGCGTTGATGTGCTCAGTGCTGATCGGACCGTTGCTGGGTGTGCTGGGCTCGATGGTGATGATCAAGCGGATGGCGTTCTTCAGTCAGTCCGTGGGCAATGCGGCGATGACCGGCGTGGCCATTGGCGTGCTGATCGGTGAGTCCTATACCTCGCCCTACTTCTCGATGTTCGGCTTCTGCCTGCTGTTCGCGCTGACCCTCAAGTACACCCAACACCGCACCACCCTGGCGAATGACACGCTGATCGGTGTGTTCCTCTCCATCTCCCTGGCGGTCGGCGCTTCATTGCTGCTGTTCGTGTCGGCAAAAATCAACACACACGTCATGGAAGGTGTGCTGTTCGGCTCGATCCTGGCCGTCGACCACACCGACATGAACGTACTGCTGGGCGTGACAGTGATTTGCACGCTGATCGGCCTGCCGCTGTACAACGGCATGTTGCTCTCCAGCCTGAATCCGAGCCTGGCCCACGCACGCGGCGTAAAGGTGCGCAGCGTCGAATACCTGTTCGTGGTGCTGGTCACCCTGGTAACGGTCGCCTGCTTGAAGATCATCGGCGCCGTACTGGTAGAGGCCTTGCTGCTGATACCGGCAGCAGCGGCCCGCAACATCAGCCACTCACTGCCAGGCCTGGTCAGCTGGACCGTGGTCATTGCGACCTTTTCCTGTGTGGTCGGCATTCTGGCACCGATGCAGTTCCATATCCCCGTACCCACGGGCGGCGCCATTGTGATCGTCGCGGCCTTGGTGTTTGCGTTCACCACCCTCATCCGAGGCACCGCGCCGCAGTTCAAAGGGGCCAGCGTATGACACGGTTCAACTCATCCATGCGCCGTGGGCTGGCGCTGCTGGCATTGCTGTTGGGCGGCGCGCCGTCGGCGTTTGCGCAGGTCGGCCAGCAACAAGTGCTGGTCGCCCTGCCGGCGGTGTATGCGCTCACCGCTGCACTCGGTCAAGGCACACACATCGAGGTCGTGCGTGTGCCGATGGACGCCGCCGTGCCCATGGAAAGCCAGGCCAACGCGCTGTCACGCCTGGAGCCGGCCGTCTTCGAGAAGGCCGTCGCCGTGGTCACCCTGAGCAGCCTGTGGCGTGCTGATCCGCTGTATGCGACGGCCCGGCGCCACAACCTGCGCATCGTCGAGATCGATGCGTCGCACTCATGGGACAGCTTCAAGCCCGGCGTGGCCGTGACCCGCATGCCTTCGAACGATGTGCCCTGGGCGGGAGCCCGCGATGGCGACGGCGGCCCGTCACCCTACGCCTGGCTGGGCCCGGTCAATGCCATGCGCATGTCGGCGTTGATTGCGGCCGACCTGGCGCGCCTTTCCCCCCCTGATGCGCCGCAGATCGAGCGCAACCTCGCCGCACTCGACGACCGCTTGCGCCAGCTGAAGGCCGACTACGGTGACCGCCTGTTGAAGGTGCCGGACCTGCGCGTGCTGTCGCTGGCCAGCGAGCCGGTCTACCTGTTCGGCGAGTTTGGCGTGTATGTGGACGGCTGGTTCGTGCGCCAGGACATCGACTGGACCGACGCCGACCTTGCGGCCCTGACCCGCTACCTGCGCGAGCGGGATATCCACGTGGTGGTCCATAAGTGGGCGCCTGACGCCAGGATTGCCCAGGCCATCAAGGACGGCGGCGCACGCCTGCTGATCCTGGATATCGGCAACCCGGGCATGCTTGCCAACGCAGCCAACGGCTACGAAGCGCTGCTGAGTTCCAACCTGGATGCCTTGCTGGCGGCCTTCGCGCCGGCCGGCGCTCCCGCGGCTGGCGTTCAAGCCGCGACGCCGCAGTGATCAACGTCGACCCTGGAGACTCAAGCCTGATGAAAACCCGAGATCTGGCCCACCCGCTACTGCTGGCAGGTGCCCTGCTGTTCTGCCAGGCCGCCTTGGCCCACGGCCCCGTTTTCGACTGCTATATCGAGCACGACGACTGGGTGAAGTGTGAAGCCGGCTACACCGACGGCAGTTCCGCCGTGGGCCGCAAAATCCATGTCCAGGACACCAGCAACAAGGTGTTGATAGAAGGCACTGTCGGTAACGACAACAGCTTTACGTTCCAGGCCCCCACCGGCGTCTACTCCGTGGAGTTTCTCGGGGGGGAGAACCATGGCGCCACGATCCAATCCTCTGACATAACCAAGTGAAAACCACCATGCCCATCAAACGACTCCTGCTTCACACCCTCGCCGCCGCGACCCTCGGTTGCATGGCCGGTGCCGCACAAGCCCATTTCCAGATGCTGTACGTGGACGAAACGGCGCTGCCGCGCGCGGACAACCTGGAATTCGCCATCGTATTCACCCACCCGTTCTCTGCCGGGCCGACGATGAACATGGGGCAGCCCCTCGTCTTCAGCCAGGTCAGCGCTCACGGCGGGGAGAAAATCGACCTGCGTAAATACCTGCGACCCGTGCAGTGGCAGAGCCGCGATAATCAGGCGAACGCCTATCGTGCATCGATTCCACGGGAATTGGTGCGCTCCCTGGGGGACCATGTCTTTGTACTTGAACCCGAGCCCTACCTGGAAACCGCCGAAGACGTGTATATCCAGCAGTTCACCAAGCTGATCGTGAACGTCGGTGGCGTACCCGGCAACTGGTCGGAACCGCAAGGCCTGCCGGTTGAAATCCAACCCTTGAACAAGCCCTATGCCAACTGGACCGGCGGCGTGTTCCGCGCCTTGGTGCTGGCCGACGGCGAGCCCGTGCCGTTCGCCGAGATCGAAATCGAATACCTCAACCATGCGGTCGATATCAAAGGCAACGCCTTCGGCCAGCAGGACTATGTCACGGCCCCCCAAGCCTCGTTCAAATCCCTGAGTACCTATTCGGATGCCCAGGGCGTCGTCACCATCGGCCTTCCCCGTGCCGGCTGGTGGGGAATTGCAGCGCTGAACATTGGTAAGACTAAAACCTATAAAGGCAAGCACCTCTCCCAGGACGCGGTGCTGTGGGTGCAGGCCAAGGATATGAAATAACCTGCTCCAGGGCGGGGCTCCTTGACGGCGCCCTGTCCTGCCTGCCGCCCGTGATGCACCTCCAGCATCGCCCCTCGTATTGCGCTGCAACCGTATTCAAATCCAACCACCATCAGAGCTTCTGGGTAAGGTTGCTCAGCATCCCGTCAGCCGCCTTGATCACCTTGGCGTTCATTTCGTATGCACGCTGCGTCGTGATCATGTTGACCATTTCTTCAACCGTGCTGACGTTGGACGTTTCCAGGCTGTTTTGCAAAAGGGTGCCCAACCCCGCCAGGCCAGGCGTACCGACCTGCGGGGCCGAGCTGGCCGCTGTTTCGAGAAACAGATTGCCGCCGATCGCCTGCAGCCCCGCCGGATTGATGAAGTCAGCCGTTTGAATATTGCCGATGACCTGGGTCGCCGGGTTCCCGGCCACACTGATGGAGACCGTGCCATCGCGGCCAACCGTGAAGGTCTGGGCGTTGGCTGGAACCACAATGGCAGGCTCAAGCGCAAAGCCGTTCGCATTCACGATGCGGCCATTGGCGTCCAGGTGAAACGTGCCGTCGCGCGTATAGGAAGTCGTGCCATCCGGTTGCTGGATCTGGAAAAAACCGCGACCGTTGATCGCCATATCCAAGGGTTGCCCGGTGGCCTGCAGACCGCCCGCCGAGAAGTTTTTCTGCGTGCCCACAATGCGTACGCCGGTGCCCGTTTGCAGGCCGGAGGGCAATTCGCTGTTTTGTGTGGACGCTGCACCGGGCTGTCGATGAGTCTGGTACAGCAGGTCCTGAAACTCAGCGCGGTCACGCTTGAAGCCTGTTGTCGAGACATTCGCAAGGTTATTGGAAATTGTAGTGAGGTTGGTGTCTTGGGCGGACAGACCCGTCTTGGCTACGTAAAGGGCTGGAAGCATGTTGACTCCTGAGCGCGCGACTCAGCGCACACTACCTGGCTGATTGATGGGGATTGAGAACGGCACGACGGGTGAGCGAGTTACTTCATCTGGATAACGGTCTGGAGCAATTTGTTCTGGGTCGTCAGGGTCTTTGCATTCGCCTGATAATTGCGTTGCGCTTGGATCAGGTTGACCAATTCATTGGTCAAATCGACGTTGGACGCCTCCAGCGAGTTGGACACGATTACCCCCGCAGAGCCCGCCCCAGGCGCGTCGATTCCGGGAAGGCCCGAAGCGAATGTCTCCTTCCATCGCGTTCCACCCGCAGGTTGCAAGCCCTGCTCATTGGTGAAACTGGCCAGTGCCACTTGGCCAATCGTCTTGGTTTGCCCGTTGCTGAAATTCGCATTCATGATGCCGGTGGCGTCGATCGTCAGGCCGCTGATCTGCCCGCTGGGATAACCGTCCTGCGCCGGCGCCGTATGAGTAGACGCGGCCGCGAACGAAGTGGTCTTGCCAAAATCAAGCGCTATGCCCGGCACGGCCCCGCGAGCGCCGTTAAGGCTCCAGCTCGGTGGATGACCGCTGGCGTTGTTCATCACGCCGGGTCGCCACCCCGTCAACGTCAGCGTGTTTCCGGTTTTGCTCCAGCCTGTTCCCGCCGTCAGCGAGCTAAGGGTGCCATTGGCGTTGAACGTGAGGTCGGCTTTGAGGCCCACGGGGGGTTGCTGAACAGGATCTGCCGGGCTGCGCCCGTCGATGAAGGTGTGTACCGTCCATGAGTTGGCGAGCGGAAGTTTGACGTAATACTGTTCCATGGCGTGCCTGTTGCCTTGTGAGTCATAGACAGGCGTGGCGACCATGTGGTTGTAACTGTTGGGATCTGCGGGATTAAATGTCGCCACGCTGGGGAGGCGTTGCGCTGAGTTCAGATTCACGGTCTGTTCGATACGCGTGGTGGCGTGAGGTGCAAGGTGGGACTTGTCGATCTTCAGATCAGCCAGCGCACCCTTGGCGATATTGCCGTTGAGATCCGCGCCATAGCCTTGAAGACGGTGGCCGGTGTTGTCGACCACAACGTTCTCGGCATTGACTTTGAACGCACCCGCCCGTGAGTAACTCAGTGATCCATTGTCGCCCAGCACAAAAAAGCCGCTCCCTCGAATGCTGAGATCAAGGGCGTTACCGGTATTTTTGAGGTCGCCTTGGTTGAACTGCTGGGAGACATTCGCCAGGCGCACGCCCCGGCCTATCGCACTGCTGACCGTCCCCAGCAGTGTTGTTGAATAGACATCGGCGAATTCAGCACGGGACGATTTGAACCCCGTGGTTGCCACGTTCGCGATGTTGTTGCCAGCCACGTCCAGTTGCTTATTGGCTGCGTTAATACCGCTAAGACCGTTAGTGAAAGACATGAGCCACTCCTCTGTGTAAGGAGCGATTGTACGGATGGGGTGTGGAGACTCAGCTGAGTGCGTGTGGAGGAACGGTGGAGATCAGACGCCGAGCCAGATCATCCAGAAGCCAGCGACCGCCTTTGCCCAAGGCACGATGTGCAGGTGTGCGGTGTAGGTCTGCACGCCGTTATCCGCCTGGCCCCAGCCCTATCAAAGGGTAAATCCTGGAAATCACCCGCCTCGTGGCCTCTTCGATCGTTCCTTCATTGCGGCATAAAACCCAGTCGTTATCGGCCATCGCGCGTTCAAACGCCTGGGTACAGGCACTATGTTCTTCCAGTGTCTGGGTCACTGTACTGCCCAGCCCACGCCGTCGCGCGGCTGCCCTGCCCCATGAAATCTCGGGGGCGGTGACAACGCCGACATGCAGGTCTGGCACTCGCACGTTTCGATCGATGTTCAATTGCAGGATATGTGCAAACGGGATTATCCGGCGAAACGCGGCATCGGAGGGGTACCAGCGGTCTATCAAAATGATGCTGCCTGGCGGCTGTTTATCCAGCACGTGCCGGGAGATCCAGGCACGGCTATCAGCAAAGCGCTCACACACCTCCCATTCCAGATCCCGGTTGGGGTCCCTGACGAGTTGGTTGACGAGGGCCATTGTTTCACCCCTGGAGGGATCGCTTTTTTTCTCGCACAGGCGGATGACCTTTTGGTTGTCTGCCCTCAGTACTTTCGTCACGGCCTCCAGCAACGTGGTTTTGCCGGCGCCCTTGGGGCCATCGAGAGAAACAAACAGCGGACGATTCATTCTTCACATATCGATAGCGGCATGGATGACCACTCTAACCTTGTTTCCGGCGAAGGGGTCTCAAATCAAGCTGGAGCTGCGCGCAATAGTTTAGAAATCTCTGAACTATCTTTTTGCGCTGCCCTATTCTTTTCGCTCCTCGCCCTTCCCTATCATCGACGCCAATAAAGGAGCCCTCCCCTAGAGATGCGGCCCGAAGTTTGCCTTTTCTGATAGTCACTGCCGTTTGTCGTGCGTTTCGGTTTGCGCCGCAACGCCGCTGTGTCAATCACACGAAGGATTCTTTGGGGCACATCGATGAAACTGGAAATATTCCGCACGCTGTGGGGCTACACCGCAAGCAAGGCGCAAGCGCTCGAGGAGTTGCTTGAGGCCGGTTTCGATGGCATGGAAGCTCGCCTGCCCATGACCGCCAGCGAGCGTGCCGAGTTTGCAGCCTTTCTACGCGCTAACCATGTCAGCTATATCAGCACCGTCTTCAGCGCCTACGACGTCCTGCCGGAACAATCGGCGAGTGTCGACGAACACCTCCTGGACCTGGATAAGAAGCTCAGTTGGGCCGCCGAGTTGTCGCCGCGCTTCGTCAACCTCCTGGCGGGCAACGACCGCTGGCCACTGGCACAGCAAGTCGACTTCTTTGGCCGCGCCATGGACCTCGCGCGCAAGCACGACCAGGTGTGTGCTTTTGAAACCCATCGCGCTCGCTCGTTGTTCAACCCGTGGGTCACCCTCGAGCTGATTCGTCAACTGCCGGACCTGCGCTTCACCAGTGACATCAGTCATTGGGTGGTCACCTGCGAGCGCCTGCTCAATGATCCGTTCGACGACCTCAGCGCCTTCGTCGAACGCGTTCACCACATTCAGGCCCGGGTCGGTTATGACCAAGGGCCGCAAGTGCCCCACCCCGCCGCCCCCGAGTACGGCCCAGCGCTGGCCTTCCATCAGCAACATTGGGAGGCCGTCTGGCGCGCCCAGGAACTCCGCGGCTATCAAATCAGCACGCTGACACCCGAGTTCGGTGCCGACGGCTATCTGCATCATCTGCCCTTCACCAATGTACCGGTAGCCGATCTGTGGTCGCTGAACGTGTGGATGGCAAACACCGAGCGCGAGCATTTCCGGCGTTTCACCTGCGCCTCAACCCGATAAGGAGCGTTCCCTCATGCCTGACAAAACGCCCAAGAGCGCCAACTTCAGTCGCATTCCGGTGGTGGACATCGCCGGGCTTTACAGCGACGACATCACACAACGCCAGGCGGTCGCCGAAGAACTCGGTAACGCCGCCCGCGCGGTGGGTTTTCTGTACATCAAGAACCACGGCATCGCGTCGTCACTGATCGACGGCTTGCGTCACGCGGCGAAGGAGCTGTTTGCGCAATCGCTTGAGTACAAGATGCAGCACTACATCGGCACTTCCCGCAGCCACAAGGGGTTTGTGCCTGAAGGTGAAGAGGTCTATGCCAAAGGCAAACCGGATCACAAGGAGGCCTTCGATATCGGTTTTGAAGTGGGCGAAGACGATCCGCTGGTCATTGCCGGAACGCCGTTGATCGGCGCCAATGAATGGCCCGACCTGCCGGGTTTCCGCCCCGCGGTCGAAGCGTATTACGCAGCGGTGTTCGCATTAGGTCGTCGCCTGTTCAAGGGCTTCGCACTCGCATTGGGCCTGGATGAAGACTATTTCGACGCGTTGGTCACGCGCCCACCGTCGAAGCTGCGGCTGATTCATTACCCATTTGATACGGCGGCACAAGACGCGCCAGGCATTGGTGCGCATACCGACTATGAGTGCTTCACCATTTTGCTCGCCGACAAGCCAGGCCTCGAGGTGATGAACGATCAGGGGCAATGGATTGATGCGCCGCCCGTAGACGGTGCGTTTGTGGTCAATATCGGCGACATGCTGGAGGTCATGACCGCGGGGACGTTCGTCGCCACGGCTCACCGAGTGCGCAGCGTCAGCGAGGAGCGCTACTCCTTTCCACTGTTCTACGCGTGCGACTTCCACACCCAGATCAAGCCGCTGCCGCAATTTCTGGCGGGGGGTGAGGATTACGAGGAAATCACCATCGGCGAACACATGTTCGGCCAAGCGTTGCAGACCTATCAGTACCTGCGCCGCAAAGTCGAACGCGGCGAACTCAAGCTGTATGAGAAGGCACGCAAGCCCTCCAGCTTCGGCCACCTGAAGAACCAGGCGCAGAACGCGTCCTGATGCAACCCTCGACCGGTTCCAACAACCCTGTTTTAAAACCCGCCCAGTCCTACTTTACCGACGTGGAGTCATCGATGATGCGCAATCCAATGAATAATGTTGTTCGCTTGACCCTGCTTGCCGTCGCAATCCTGGGTTCGACTGGCGCCCATGCGGCGACCACGGTGACGCCCGGCATACTCAAGGTCGGCATGGAGATCACCTATCCGCCCTTCGAGTCCTACGACGAACATAAAAACGTCGTCGGCTCCGACCCCGAACTTGCGCACTTGCTCGCCAAGCACCTGGACCTCAAGGCTGACTTCGTTGACACCAAGTTTTCCAACCTGATCCTCAGCCTGAACGCCGGTCACTACGATGCGATCATCTCCGGCATGTACATCACTCCCCAGCGGCAGACTCAAGCGCAAACCATCGCATACGCCAAGACCGGTGCCGCAATCATGGTGCTGAAGGACAGCCCACTGAAACCGAAAGTACCGGAAGACCTTTGTGGCCTGAAAGTCGGCCTGGAAAAAGGCACCACGTGGGTGGCGCAGTTCAACACACTCTCGACTGACTACTGCACCCCGAATAACAAGGGCGCGATTATGGTCAGCGAATTCCCGTCCGCCCCTGAAGTGACCCAAGCACTGCTCTCCGGCAATGTGCAGGCTCAGGTAGAGATCGACGGCGCTGCCGGCATGATCGCAGAACGTACCAAGGGCCGCGTGGTCGTCAGCACCGAGCACTCGATCTACCAACAGACGCTGGGTATCTACGTCAAGAAAGGCAACGACGCGCTCTATCAGGCACTGCTCAAGGCCTTCGATGCGACGAAAGCGTCGGGGGAATACGCCGCCCTGTTGAAGAAATACAACCTGGAAGCACCGACTAACTGACTCAGTACAGCCATGGCCTTCTGTAGGAGCGAGGGGGACGCCTAGTTCCTACAAAAAGCCTTACCTGACTGGCATTGGGGTAAAGCCCCGTCGGCGCGAGCAGTTGGAGATACACATGCAATTTGAATGGCCCTACTTTTTTTCTCTGTTTTCAGTCTCCGACTTCTGGAGCGCCTGCGTTACCGTGGTGCAGCTCAGCACGCTGGCCTGGTTCATCGGCATGCTATTGGGGTTCCTGCTGGCCTCGGCCAAACTCTCGGCCACGCGTTGGGTCAGCGTGCCGGCGTCGATTTATATCTGGTTCTTTCGCAGCGTGCCGCTGCTTGTCCTGGTGGTGTTCGTCTATAACCTGCCGCAGATGTTCCCGGTCACCCGTGAAGTACTCTCCAACCCCTTCTATTCCGGCCTGTTGGCGCTGGTGGTCACCGAAGCGGCGTACATGGCGGAAATTCACCGTGGCGGCTTGATATCCGTTGCCAAAGGCCAGAAAGAAGCCGGCCGCGCGCTGGGCATCGGCCTGCTCGGGCTACAGCGCCTGATCGTGATCCCGCAGGCGTTTCGCATTTCCCTGCCGACGCTGATCAACGAATACATCACCGTGGTGAAACTGACCTCGCTGGTCTCGGTGATTTCCTTGACCGAACTACTGACCGTAGGCCAGCGCCTGTACGCGCAAAACTTCCTGGTCATGGAAACCCTGTCGGCGGTGGCGGTGTATTACGTGCTGATCGTGACCGTGCTCGGCTGGCTGTTTCATTGGCTGGAGCAACACCTGGAACTCAACAACCGCAAACCACACACCCTGGATGACATCAGCGTGCAGCGCCTGCGTGCGTCACAGGTGGCCCCGCCTTCCACGGGCGCTCGTACCGCGTTGGGAGCCGGCTCGGCGCCCGCCCTGCAACTGGTCGATATTCACAAGCGCTACGGCCAGCACGCGGTGCTCAAGGGCATCAACCTGAGCATTGATGTGGGTCAGGTGATTTCCATCATCGGCCCGTCGGGATCGGGAAAAACCTCGCTGATTCGAACGATCAACGCCCTGGAGAGCATCGACCAAGGCGAGATCATTCTGTTCGGCGAAAGTTATATCCACGCCGGTGACAACCCCCATGCGCAACAAGTCCGCCGTGGGGTGAAGCGCATCGGTATGGTGTTCCAGAGCTTCAACCTGTTTCCACATCGCACCATTCTCGACAACGTCACGCTTGCACCGCGCTATCACGGCGTCGACACGTTCGTCAGTGAGCAGCGTGCCTACGCCCTGCTGGACAAGGTCGGGCTGCTGGCGCACGCGCAAAAATACCCGCACCAATTGTCTGGAGGCCAGCAACAACGGGTGGCAATTGCCCGCGCATTGGCCATGGATCCCCACATCATGTTGTTTGATGAGCCAACGTCAGCCCTCGACCCGGAACTGGTGGGCGATGTGCTCAAGGTGATCGGCGACTTGGCCAAAGACGGCATGACCCTGTTGATAGTGACCCATGAGATGGACTTCGCCCTGTCAATTTCCGACCGGGTGATTTTCATGGAAAACGGTTTGGTTGCGCTGGATGCGGCGCCTGAGCGCATTCGTGCCGATCAGTGCGGGGACAGAATCAGGCAATTCATGCAGGTTTGAACGCGAGACGGTGTGTGGCTTGCACCCTGCGCAAGCCATCGGGCCCCGGATCAACGCGATTTTTTTTATAAACCCATTCAATCAGTTAGGTATTCCCACTGACCCGACGACACCTACATCTGATTTAAATCAACCAGGCCCTGGCCCTTCACGCAGAAATTAAGCGCAGCAGTCGCACCTTCGTACTCGATGGTGCAGAAACGCTAGTTTCCTGGAGGTTCGTCATGGCTACGCATCTACAAGGCTCCCAACCGATCGCCCCGCCGTCTGCCCAACCCGTTGCGGGCAGTCTGCACAAGGTTGAACCCAAGCGTCTGTCGTTGAGTCTGTTGATCGCCCTGGTGGTCGGCTCGATGATCGGCAGCGGCATGCTGTCGCTGGCCCTGGTCTATCAGACCCTGTCCAACCGTCAACCGGCGCTGGACAACGGCGTATTTGCCTATGCCCGTGCGCTGGGCGGTGAATACCTGAGTTTCAATTCCGCCTGGGGTTACTGGATCAGTGCCTGGATCGGTAACGTCAGTTACCTGGTGATCCTGTTCGCGGCCCTGAGCTACTTCTTCCCGTTGTTCGGCGATGGCAATAACAAAGCCGCGATCGCCGGTGCATCCGTGGTGCTGTGGGCGTTGCACTGGATGATCCTGCGGGGGGTGCGCACCGCTGCCCGCGCCAACGCGTTGACGACCCTCGCCAAGATCGTGCCGTTGCTGCTGTTCATCGGCCTGGTGATCGCGGCGTTCCAGCGTGAGACGTTCAGCGTCGACTTCTGGGGCGCGCCCGCCTTGGGCAGTACGTTGGATCAAGTCAAAAGCACCATGCTGGTGACTGTCTGGGTGTTTATCGGGATCGAAGGCGCCAACGTGTTTTCTGCACGGGCTGCGGAGCGCGCGAATGTCGGGCGCGCCACGGTGATCGGTTTTGTTATCACGCTGTTGCTGCTGATCGCGGTGTCGTTGCTGTCGCTGGGCGTTCTCAAACAACCGGAACTCGCTGCCCTCAAGAACCCATCGATGGCGGGTGTACTGCAGGTAGCGGCCGGGCCATGGGGGGCGGTGCTGATCAGTATCGGCTTGATCATTTCGGTGGGCGGCGCCCTGCTCGCCTGGACGCTGCTGGCCGCCGAGTCGGTATTTACGCCGGCCAAGGAAAAGGTCATGCCGGGCGCGCTGGCCACGGAAAATACCCAGGGCGTGCCCGCCAATGCGCTGTGGCTGACCAACGGCTGCATCCAGGTGTTCCTGCTGTTGACCCTGTATTCGAGCGCCAGTTATCTCGCGCTGATCTCCCTGGCCACGTCGATGATCCTGGTGCCCTACCTGTTCAGCGGCCTCTATGCATTGAAACTGACCTGGCAGGGCACCACCTACGCCGGCCACCGCGCCCTGCAACTGCGCGACATGGCCATCGCGGCGGTCGCCACGCTGTATTGCGTATGGCTGCTCTACGCCGCCGGGCCTAAATACCTGCTGCTCAGCGCCCTCCTCTACGCCCCTGGCTCGTTGATCTACCTGGGCAGCATGAAAGCCCGTCAGGGGCAACCGCTCAGCGGCCCTGAAACCGGGCTGTTGATCATCATCTGGGCGGCCGCTGCCTACGCCGGCTGGATGCTGTGGTCGGGGACACTGACCTTGTAAGAGACCCCGTGTTCTGTCCTGGTAGGCCACGCGATGGATCTGCGTTGCCTGCCTTCTATCTGAGAGGAGTATCAAGATGAGCAATTCCGCAAAAAAAATGCCGGTCACGACCGAACATAAATCCGACCGGCTCCCCATGACGACAGACCTGTGGCGGCCACTGGAAAAACTGCGGCAACAGGTAGACCACCTGTTTGAGGACTTTAATCTCGGTACCAGCCTGTCGCCCTTCAGCCGGGGCCTGTTCGACGTTGAACCGTTCTGGCGTCGCGAACTGATAGGCCATGGCATGCCCGCCGTGGACATCACCGAGAAAGACAAAAGCTACGAAATTACCGCCGAAGTGCCCGGTATGGACCAGAAAGACATTGAGGTCAAACTGTCCAATGGCAGCCTGATCATCAAAGGTGAGAAGCAGGAGGACAAGGAAGAAAAACGCAAAGGCTACCACCTTAGCGAGCGTCACTACGGTTCCTTCGAACGGGTGTTCAACCTGCCTAAGGGAATTGACGCCGATAAGATCGACGCGAGTTTCAGCAAGGGTGTGCTGAGCATCTCGTTGCCGAAAAAGCCTGAAGCCATGAAAGCGGATAAGGTCGTGCCGATCAAGGGCGAGTGAATCCCAGGCCATCTTGCCCCTCGCCGGGAAACCGGCCAGGGGCTTTTTTTGTGTACGCTCCGGCGTGGCCACCGCGCTGCATGCGCCTCAGCCGCGAAAGATATCGTACGGCTCAATCCTCAGGACCTTGCGGATCCCCAGGTAACTGGAAAATCCCGCGATCAACAACACCATGCCAAACGCCAACCCGAGGTTCCAGAAGGTGATGATCGCCGCGTAGTTAGGCAAGTAAGTCCGCGTGACGCTGATCAGCAGGGTCACCAGGGCGATGCCCAGGCCGTAACCGGTCATGGCGGTAAACAGTGCCATGAACAGGATCATGTACACCAACTCCCGGCTCTTGGCACCAATGGCTTTGAGGGCGGCGAACTTGTCCAGGTTCTCCAGGATGAAGGTGTAGAACGTCTGGCCGGAAATCGAGAGGCCGACCAGAAAGCTGATGACAGTCATCAGCAGGATGTTGGTACCCACCCCGGTCTGGTAGATGTAGAAATCGGCAATGCGCTGGTTGAATGCCTCCTTGGTCAAGGCGACATAACCCAGGCGGGCCACTTGCTGCTCGATCGCGGCTTCAGCCGCACGGCTCCTGGGCTTGAGCAAAATGTAGGAGACCGTAAAACGGGTGGTCGGAATGTACTCGATGGCTCGCCGGTAGGTGGTGTACAGCGTCGGTACGCCAGTCAACCCGCCGACCAGGACTTTAGCGATGCCCACGATAGTGCCGCGGTGATCGTTGAGTTCGAACGAGGTGCCGATACGGGGGTTGCCCAGCTTCGAAAACTCGGCATCGTGGACCATGATGAAGGCATTCTCGGCGTAGATGTCCTCGATGGCCCCCTGCTCCAACGCCGGGCGGCCAAACAGGCTCGTATCATCCAGGCCGATCACGCTGACGCCCTGGTACGTCCCGTCGGCCAGCCGCACCTGTGCACTGCCAATGAAAATCGGCACGGCATATTCAACCTCGTCCATGCTGCGCACCGCATCCAGCAAATAGTCCGGCAGAGGAATGACGATGGTGGGCGTGTTGACCGACGGATCGATGATCCACATGGGCGCCCCGATGTTGGTGACCGTCGAATACGCCCGATTCAGAATGCCGGCGAACATCGCGGTCATTTGCATCATCAGGAACACCGAAAAGGTGATCCCGACCAGCAGCGCAGAGAACTTGGCGCGATCATTCACCAGCAGCTTGTAGCCGATGCGCAGGATGCCGGTGTACTTCATGGCGCCGGCCTTTGCGCTGCCGCGTCCGGACGGTTCCACCACCCACCTCCCAGGGCGACGAACAACCCCACCGTGTCCTGGTGACGTTGGGCCAACGCCTGCAAGTAAGCGATGTTCACCTGGTGCAGTTGCACGTCGGCGGCCAACAGCTCCAGGTAGGTCACCAGGCCCGCGCGGTAGTTGGCTTGCAACAAGCGCAATGCCTCCTGCGCCGTGGCTTGTGCCTCGGCTTGTTTTTGCACGGCCTGGGCATCGAACTCCAAGGCCTTGAGGGCATCGGCGACTTGCGCGAAAGACTCCAGCACCACCTGCCGATAATTCGCCGCCGCTTGCTGATACGCATCGATGGCGGCCTGGCGTCCGTACCACAGGCGCCCGCCCTGGAACACGGGAATATCCATCGAAGGCCCGACACTCCAGAAGCGTCCGGCGCCGGCGAACAGGGAACCGGCGGAAGCCCCGGCGGTACCGTAGGTACCCGTCAGGCTGAAGCTGGGGAACATCGCCGCCGTCGCTACCCCGATATTGGCGCTGGCCTGGTGCAGCTGCGCTTCAGCGGCGAGGATATCCGGGCGCTGGCGCACCAGCACGGAAGGCAGGCTGACGGGCAGGTCCTTGGGCAGGGAAAGTCCGCTCAGCGGGATGTCGGGAAGGAACAGTTGGCTGGGCATCGCGCCTTCAAGCGTGGCGAGTAGATGCTCGGCCTGACTGACTTTCTGCTTCAACGCCGGCAATGACGCCTCATTGCTGGCGATCAGGCTTTGCACGCTCAAGCTCGAGGAATACGGCGCCGTACCACTGCGTACCTGGGCCTGGGTCGATTGAAGTTGCTGCTTTTGCAGCTCAATCAGTTGCTGCGTGGCTTCGATTTGCGCGGTATAGGCCGCACGCGCGATGGCCGTATTGACCACATTGGCCGTCAACGTCAGGTAGGCCGCCTGCATCAGCCACTGTTGCTGGTCGACCTGCGCTTGCAGGCCCTCAACGGTGCGCTGCTCACCGCCGAACACATCCAGCGTGTAGCTGATGGTGCCGCTCAAAGTCAGCACATTGAAGACCGAGCCGGGCGTCGACTGGCCTTGCTGAATGGGCGCACTGCGTTCCCGGCCGGCACCGAAGTGGGCATCCAGCTGCGGGTAGAACACCCCATATCCGGCCATCAGCGTGTCCTGGCTTCGGCGCAGACTGGCCTCGGCGCCCTGCAAGGTCATGTTGTGAGCAATCGCCTGGTCCACCAGTGCGTCCAGCGGCGCGGACTGAAACAAACGCCACCAGTACGGTGACACCTCACTGCCCGGCAAAAACCGTTGTTCCTGCCCCTGCGCCGCGACCGACCTCGGCAGCGCATCGCGCAGGTAGCCGGATGGCGTGGGAGCCGGCGGGCGTGAAAAGTCCGGGCCAACCGTACAGGCGCTGCCCAGCATCAGCAGGCTCAGGGCGAGCCAACCGGCGCATACGCGGCCAAACCAAGCGAGCCTGTGCATTATTTCTGACCTATGAAGACATCCACCAACTGTCCTGGATACACCCTCGGCAGGTCTTTTTTATCAAACCGGAAAATCACCGCTAGCACCCTCAGGTCGACTTTTTCCTGGCGCTGATTGGACAACTCGATCTTCGGCGATACGTAAGGCTGCAAGCGCACGAACTCCAACGGAACCTTGATATCCGTGCCGTGGATCAGCATCTGCGCACGCATGTGTTCGGGGGCCGGCAGCCGGGCAATCAGGATCTCGTCCACGTAGCAGCGAACGGCCAGATACGCCTGGTCGGCACTCATGACCACCAGCGGGCTGAACCCTTGGGTGTAGGTGTCGTAGGCACCTTGGGACGACACATAACTGCCAACGGTGCTGTTGATCGCCAGGATGACCCCGCTCCTGGGGGCCTTGATCACGTATTGCGCCAATGCCGCGGCGGCCACGTTGAGCGATGCCTGCGCCTGGGCCGCCGTGCCCTTCGCGGTATCGAGGGTGTCCTTGCTGATCGACTTGGGATCCAGCGCATATGAGGCCAGGCGTTTGTTGTACTGATCCCGCGCCGTGCTCATATTGGCTTGCGCCAGTTCGAAATTGGCGCGGGGCAATGCGTCATCGATCATCACCAACGGTGTGCCGCGCGTGACCGTCTGCCCCTCGCGCACCAGCACTTGCGTGACCGGCCCGGCGACCTGCGGATAGATCACGATATTGCTGCCACCGGACTGCTCGCTTTCGATGATGCCGTTGGCATAGATGGCGCTCTCGTAGCTGCTGCTCGCCGGCGCAAAGGCCGGCGGCAGCGTTTGAGGGGTGCGTCCGAACAGGTAGGCAGCGACCAGCCCGGCGAGCACGCCGAGTATCGCCAGCGCAAACAGGATCGGCTTTTTCACAGCGCAGCCCTGGTGGGCTCGGAGATACGGCCGTCTTCCATATAGATGATGCGATCGGCGTACTCGTTGATCCGCGCATCGTGGGTAACGATCAGGATGCAGCGCTGCTGATTGAGGATTTTTTCCTTGACGAAAGCGATGATCATTTTCCCGGTGTCGCCATCCAGGGACGCCGTGGGCTCATCCAGGATCAATATCTGCGGGGCGCCGACAATCGCTCGGGCGATGGCGACACGCTGCTGCTCGCCGCCCGACAGTTTGACCGGCAGGATGTCCCCGCGGTCCTTGAGCCCGACGACCTCCAGGCTTTGCCTGGCCTGCGCAATTGCGTCATTCCAGTCGTGGTGCTGGAGAATCAAGGGAATGGCCACATTTTCAGCGGCGGTCAGCCGCGCGAAGAGATGATAGTCCTGGAACACGAAGCCAATGCTGTTGAGCCGCAACTCGGCCAACTGGTCGGTGCTCAGGCTCCAGATATCCTGCCCATTGATCGTCACTGTGCCGGCGTCGGGGCGCAATATCCCGGAGATCATGCTTAACAGGGTGGTTTTGCCACTGCCGGAAGGCCCGACGATAAAGACCATTTCGCCAAACTGCGCGACCAGCGCCACCTGATCGACCGCCGTCATGCGCGCACTGCCCTCGCCAAACCATTTACTCAGACCGTTCGACGCGATGGCCGGGTGTGCGGCGGCAGTGGTGGGGACGCTACTCATGACTTCTCCTGCCCTGCCCGGCACCGGTCGGAATACCCAAGCCTGTGTCGCTGCCGCCCGCGTTGGAGCGGCCTTGCAGCAAGCCCGACGAGGCGTCGGGTGCTGCAACCGTTCACTACTTGCGGCTCGCCTTTTCGAGTACCCGGCTGGCACGCTCATTGGCTTGGTCGGCGGTCTGTTGCGCTTGATTGGCGGCTGCCGCCGCCTGCTCGGCTTTGGAGTAGGCTTCATCGGCCCTGGCTTTCGCCGACAGCGCATTGCTTTGGGCCGACTCCAGGCGCGCATCCAGCTCTTTGGCGGACTTACTACTGCAACCGGCCGACAGCGCCAACAGGATGCTGAGCAACACAACGGGTAAACGCATATTCATGGGAATCTCCTTGAAGGTCATGGCAGGAAAGCACCTGCTGCGGTTCAAGTATCCGGCGCTGTGGTGGTGGCACTCTGATTTTTGTCAACTATCGACCAACAATCATTCCCTGGCAGCGTCGGCGCGCCCTCCCCGCGCCTTGGCCAATAAAGACTTCAGCGCGCTCAGTGAGCGGGTATTGAGTACGTCATCCTTACCAAGCCAGGCACGCCGGGCTTGAGCGACGCCGTAGCGCAAATACGAAAAATCCGTGGCGCGATGGGCATCCGAATTGATGCTGATAAGCACGCCCTGGTCTTTGGCGTATTGGCATTGCAGATCGAACAGGTCCATGCGCTGGGGTTGCGCGTTGAGCTCCAGGCAGCAGCCGCGTGCGGCGGCGGCCCTGATGATGGCCGACAGGTCCATATTCAACGGCGCGCGTTCATTGATCAGGCGACACAACGGGTGCGCCAGAATCGTGAAATAACGATGATCCATGGCCCTGAGCAGGCGTTGAGTCTGTTGGCGCAGTGTCAGGCCGAAATGGGAGTGGACCGCCCCCACCACAAGATCCAGGCGCCCCAGGATCGTATCCGGTAGATCCAGGGTGCCATCTTCGAGAATCTCGACTTCCACGCCCTTGAGCACGGTGATGCCCTGAAGGCGGGCGTTGAGTGCATCGATCTGGTCGATCTGCTTCAACAACCGCTCGCCAGCCAGACCATGGGCCACTGCGAGTGCGCGGGAATGGTCGGTGATCGCCAGGTATTCCAACCCGGCTTGCTGCGCGGCCAATGCCATCTGCTCCAGGCTATTGCCGCCATCGGAGTCAAGGCTGTGCACGTGCAAATCACCCTTGAGGTCACTCACCTCCACGAGCCTCGGCAAACGCCCGCTGAGTGCCGCCGCCACTTCACCGCGATCTTCACGCAACTCCGGCGTGATCCAGCGCAACCCGAGCGCCTGATAAACAGACACCTCCGTGGCCCCCGCCAGCCGCTCCTGCCCCTTGAACACCCCATATTCATTGAGCTTGAGCCCTAGGTCCCGCGCCTGCTTGCGGATCGCGATGTTATGCGCCTTGCTGCCGGTGAAATACACCAGCGCGGCGCCCAAGTCCGCGGGTTTGACGACCCGCACATCCACTTGCAGACCGGAATCCAGCACGACGCTGGCCCGTGTACGACCTTTCACCAATACGGTGGAAACCTCCGGGTGCTTGACCAAGTGCGCCGTGACACCCACCGAGGGCGCAGCGGTCACCAGGATGTCGATATCCCCCACGGTGTCGCGCATACGCCGCAGACTGCCAGCCAACTGGGCATCCTCGACCCCAGGCAGTTGGCGCAAGTATTCGATCAACCGCAGCGCCACGGGCTCGACAACCGCCAGCGGCAATCGGCGATCCTTTCCGAGCCCCTTCTGCGCGGCGCTCAATAAGCGCGCCTCCAGCCGTTCGCCAAAACCGGGAACGTGACGGATATGACCCTGCTGGGCGGCCTCGCACAGTTGCTGCGCGGTGGCGATGCCCAGGTCATGGTAAAGGTGCTTGATGCGTTTGGGCCCCAGGCCGGCGATGGACAGCAATTCCACCAGCCCAGGCGGCAATGTCGAACGCAAGCGCTGACGCAGGGCACAATTGCCGGTCGTGGCGATTTCACTGATCTTGCCCGCCAGGTCCACGCCAATCCCCGGCAGTTTTGGCAAGGGTTCGCCACGTGCGATGAGCGGCGCCAGTTCGACCGTCAGCGCCCTCACGGTGCGCGCCGCCACCCGGTAAGCACGGATGCGAAACGGGTTGGCGTCATCGATCTCGAGCAGGTCGGCGATATCGTCAAACACCGCGGCAATCTCATCGTTACTGATCGCCTGCGAGCGTTCGGCCGTGGGGGGCGGCGCGCCGAGCAACGCTTCCCGAGGCGGTACAGCCGTGAGTTTCATGGCCCCAGCCTCGCCATGTAATGCGCGACCGCCTCGGCATCGGCGTCCGACAGCGTATGCGCAATCTGGCTCTCCAGGTCCCCCCGCTCACGCAGGTCAGCCTGTTGAAACACCTTGATCTGGCTGATCAGGTAGGCGGCATGCTGGCCGGCCACGCGCGGTGTCCGACCTTGGCCCTGCCCCTCGCTGCCATGGCAGGCGCTGCACTGGGCGATACCGGCTGCCGGCACGCCGTGGCGAAAGATCCATTCGCCCCTGGCATCCGGCGTTTCGCTTTCTGCCTGCATGGGCCGCTGCTTTGAAAAATAGTCCGCCAGGTCAGCGATCTGCGCGTCGGTCAAATGGGTGAAGCCCCACATGTACTGAGTCGCGGCCTTATCCATGCGCACATGGCCTTTGAAATCGGTCAACTGCGCCTTGAGGTAGTCTTTTTGCTGACCGGCCAACTTGGGAAACGACGGCGACACCGACTCCCCCGTCAGCCCGTGGCACAGGGAACACACGTCGTTCACCAAGGCAAGCGCGGGCATGGACGCGGTTTTTTGCGATGCCCGATCACGGGTGCCGGAACAGCCCACAAGCACCACCACGCAGACGGCAAGCGCCAGGTGTGATCGGTTGATAGAGCACCTCATGGCACATGCCTCCATGATCAGCGTCGGTCGTCGGCGCGTAGCGGGTTCAAACACCTTCGCTCAAGGTCGTGCAGGCTTTATTGACAAAACTCAATGATTCGCCTGGGTCGGGGTATAGGAATAGACAAACCCTGGATGAGGATGACGGCCGTGAACACACCCGCCCAACGCCTGCTGGATAAACACTATGGCGCGGCCGACAGGGCGGCCATCGTGCCGGTTCTGCGTCAATTTGCCGAGCCACTGCCGGCACTCGATGCGGTGGCGTTTGGTGAACTGTTCGATCGCTATGGGGAGGCGCGGCTGGTGCTGATTGGCGAGGCCAGCCATGGCACCAGCGATTTCTATCGAACCCGGGCCGCCATCACTCAACGGTTGATCGAGCGGCACGGCTTCACCATCGTCGCCGTGGAGGCCGACTGGCCCGATGCCGGCCATGTCGACCGGTATGTCCGAGGGTTGGCCCCGTCGGCGTGGACCCGCCACATCTTCAGCCGCTTCCCGACCTGGATGTGGCGCAACGCTGAGGTCAAGGCCTTTGCCCATTGGCTGCATCGCTACAATCATCAACGCGCCAGCGAAGATCGCGTCGAATTCCGTGGCCTGGATGTGTACAGCATGCGCAACTCGATTCATGAGGTGCTGCACTATCTGGACAAGGTTGATCCGCCATTGGCCGTGGAAGCACGACGGCGCTATGGCTGCCTGACGCCCTGGCAGGATGATCCCGCGTTGTACGGTCACTTCGTCGAACGCAACGGCCTGATGCCCTGTGAACCTCAGGTGGTCGAACAACTCAACGTGATGCTGGCCAAACAATTGGCCGGGCTTATCCAGGATGACGAAGGGTTTTTCAATGCCGCGCAAAATGCCCGGGTGGTGCGGGCAGCCGAGCAGTATTACCGTGCCGTTTATCGTGGTTCGACCGCTTCCTGGAACCTGCGTGACCGCCACATGTTCGACACCCTTCGCGCCCTGCTTGAGCATCGTGGGCCACACGCCAAAGCCGTGGTCTGGGCGCACAACTCCCACATCGGCAATGCCGCGGCGACGGAAATGGGCTGGAAGGGCCAGTTCAACATCGGCCAGCTCTGCCGCAGCGCCTATGGGCGCAATGCGGTGTTGATCGGCATGAGCACCGACCGTGGCCAAGTGGCGGCGGCCGATGACTGGGACGCCGACATGCTCATCAAGGAGGTGCGGCCCTCTCGTCCCGACAGTTGGGAGCATCAGTTCCTCAAGGCCGGTGTGCCGGCGTCACTGACCGACTGGCGCGACCCGCAGCGCAGCGAGCTGCGCACCGCGTTGTCCAATACCCTTCTGGAACGTGCCATTGGGGTGATTTACCGCCCCGACACCGAACGTGACAGCCACTACTTCGAAGCGGTACTGGCCGAACAGTTCGACGCCATGATCTGGATCGAGCAAACGCAAGCGGTGAAGGCCCTGGCACTGCCCAAAAGCGAACACCTGGAACCGGAGGACGAAACCTTTCCGTTCGGTGTATAGGGTTCGCTCCTCGCGGTTCAGGTTTCGAGGCGGTTCTCCCCCGAGTGCGCTTCAGTCGATTCGCGTTGCCAGGCCAGCTGCAATAACTTGATGACCTCTTGATCGGTGAGCTGCGGGAAATTCGCGTACCAGTAACCGATGGACATCATCCGCTCAGGCGTCAGCGGGCAGATCACTTCATTGACGATACAGCGCAGGGTCTCCACCGTCTCCAGCGGCGCTACCGGCACCGCCACGACGATACGCGCCGGGTGCTGCAACTGCACCGCCTGGACCGCGGCGAGCATCGAGGCCCCCGTCGCCAGGCCGTCGTCGATCAGGATGACCACCTGATCCTTCAGTTGCAGCGGCGCTCGGGCGCCCCGGTAAACCTGCTCACGGCGCGATAACTCGCGTGTTTCGCGGGCGACTACGGCGTCGTAACGGTCTTGATCAATCGGATGATCGCGCAGCATCTCTTCGTTGCGTATATGGATACCGCCACTGGCAATGGCGCCCATGGCGAATTCCGGATGGGACGGCATGCCGAGCTTGCGTACCACGAGGAGGTCCAGGCGCACCTGCAGGGCGGTAGCCACCTCATATGCCACGGGGACTCCGCCACGGGGTAAGGCGAGGATGATGACATCGGCTTGACCTGCGTATTTGAGCAACGGCTCCACCAGGCCTTGACCGGCCACCGACCGATCGGGCCAGAGGGTTTGCAGTGAAGGGCTATGAATCATGGGGCACCTCATCAGACGCTAGCGCCTGTTGGTTGATTACACCGGGCCTTCGCCGCGCTAGACCGCCAGTACGCTGCAAGGCACTTGGTAGAGGATGTGTTCAGTGGTACTGCCGAGCAGCTTCTCGATGCCGCGGTACTGGACCCGGCCCATCACGATCACATCCACCTGGTGTTCCTTGGCGAATTGACTCAGCACCGCAACCGGGTTGCCCGACACGAAGTGATGACGGTCCGACGGCACGCCATAACGTTTGGCCAGTTCGAGGAATCTTTTTTCCTCGTTGCTCGCCAGCTCCTTGCTGAGGTTGGAAAGCGCCATACCGCCCATGTCGCCCATGTACAGCGCGGACATATCGCAGGCATACAGCATGTGCAGCTCAGCATTGCATTGCAGGGCCAGGTTGATGGCCTGATCAATGATGCGCGCGTTCAGCTCGCTGTTCGCCTGCTGGATATCCGACACGTCAACCGCAGCCACGACGATACGCGGCAAGGCATGGTCCCGGCCGCCGACCAGGTACACAGGAATCGGGCACTCGCGCAGCAACTGCCAGTCCAGCGGGGTGAAAAACGCGCGCCTGAGCGCAGACTCGTGCTGCACCTGTTTGATCAACAGGTCGGGCTGCATCTCGCTGACGTAATCCAGGATGTCTCGCTTGATGTCAGTGGCCCATGCCACCTGCGTGGTCACGTTCAGGCCAAGCGCGTGGAGACTCTTGACCTGGGCTTCCAGCCAGTGGTGGTGATCCTCGAGGTAGCTTTCGCGGGCTCGGTCGCGCACGTCGCCTTCCAGCAACGCCAATATTTCCAGCGGTTTTGCCAACGCGGCAATGTGCAGGCTCGCGCCACTGGCCTTGGCCAGGGCACCGGCATGGGTAATCGCCGAGGCATCCCGCAGGGCGGGGTTGATGATCAGTAACAAGCAGGTGTATTGGCTCATGATCGATCTCCAGACAGGAAGGAAAAACCACCCCGGCGCTTCCACGTATCGGGCCAGGCGGTATCGCGGGAACCCTGCGCAATGTTCATGATGTTCACCCCATGGCGCCGCGCATTACTCTAGGGGCTGGCTTATCTGGCAGGGCATGTCGTTGGTTGTCGGCCATGACATCTGCATGGGCATGTGCATGGGCATCTGCCACGCAGCCTGACCGGCCATTCTGCGGTGCATCACGCGCCAGAACAGGTCGAAAATGGTTTTTTGCTGCGCGTCCAAGGCGTCATAAAAGGTCTGGGTCCGAGCCTGGGCGGCATCCAGGCGCACCAATTGCGCCTGCATCCAGTTGGTTTGCACGCGCAGGCGCTCGATGCCGTTTGCCATCCGTTCAGGCGTCGTTTGATTGTTCGAAGCCTGCCTGGCCGGCGCTTGGTCACTGTCGGCGGCCCTGCCCTTGTCGGCTTGCTGATTGGCATCGGTGATGACGCCCGATGCCCAGGTTTCCCACGCGGGCATTTGTTCCGGCTTGAGCATCAGCTTGCCCTTGAGGTCGTCCAGGGTCCGCTGCGTGTGCTTGACCCAATCGAAACCGGCGGCGTGATGAAACATCGGACCAGGACCGGGGCCCGGCATCACCGGGTTGGCGAAGACGCTCATGGACGGTAACAGCAGAATGCTTGCCGTGATCAACAAACACTGGCCAATCAAGCGCGGTCTGTTCATTTCAGTTCATCTCGACGTTATGGGGCATTTCAAGCATAGGAGCCGCCCTGGCAACGGAGCTGATCCACATCAGAAAACCCATAGACAAACCCGACGCAGGATCGACCGTGGCTACCGCCCTCTGATCAGCCTATCCAGTGAATGGACGGCGCCTTGTGCGCGATAGGCGCGGGCGCAGACTTTGGATGACCGACGATGATTGGGGCCACAGGCGTCCATTCGGCGGGAAGCCCCAATGCGTGCTTACCCTGCGGCGTATTCAGATAGCCCTGGGCGAAACCGATCCAACAGGTTCCAAGCCCCTCGGCATAAGCCGCCAGCATCAGGTTCTCGGCAGCCAGGGCGCAGTTTTCAATACACTGGTTGGGCTCGTTACCGGAGATCAGTATCAATACCGGTGCGTGGTAGAAAAGCTGAAAGTCTTCATCACTGAGCAACGTTTGGAAGTGACTGGAGTGCTCTCCCACCGGAGTCGTGGCAAGCACCCAGGCCTTGGCTTCCTGGGAAATCCGCTCCAGCAGTGCCTGGTCACGGATCACCGTGAACGTCCAGGGTTGTTGGTTCATCGAGCTGGGCGCCTGGACGGCGGCGTCGATCAAACGAAGAATGAGTTTTTCATCGACGGCTTCTGTCGTGTAGTCACGTGTCGAGCGCCGGCCGGCAATGGCTTTGGTCAGGTTCATGTGTGCGGGCCTCCATGAGGGTGTTTCACCACGGTGTCCGCCTGGACGAACGCTCGGGTGACTCGAATAAAAAACCAGGCGCGCCCCGGCGTTCAAGCGTCCGGGAACGACGGTTGGGCTGGCGCTTCTTTTTCTGGGATATCGGTGATGGTGGCCTCGGTCAACAGCAGGATACTGGCCACTGACACCGCGTTCTCCAAGGCAATACGCACGACTTTGGTCGGGTCGATAATGCCGGCTTCATACATGTCGACATACGCATTGGCGGAGGCATCAAAACCAATGTTTCCGGGCTCCGCCAGCATGCGCGCAACGACCACGCCGGCGTCTACCGCCGAGTTTTCCGCAATGCGCCGCGCCGGCGCTTCCAACGCCCGGCGCAGTATCTGCAGGCCGGTGCGCGCATCGCCCTCCACCTGGGTTTCATCGGCGGCGATCAGCGGCACGGCCTTGAGCAGCGCGAGGCCGCCGCCGGGGACAATCCCTTCGGTGATGGCTGCACGGGTCGCCGAAATAGCATCGTCCAGGGCGTCCTTGCGCGCTTTCATTTCAGCCTCGGACGGCGCGCCGACGCGGATCACCGCGACGCCGCCGGATAGCCTGGCCAGCCGCTCCTGCAGCTTTTCACGGTCATATTCGCTGCTGGTCGCCGCCATTTGCCCGCGAATCTGTTGCAGGCGTGCGTCGATGGCTTTGCGGGTACCGGCGCCGCCGATCAGCGCGGTGCTGTCCTTCGAGACCACAACCCGATGCGCGCGGCCCAACTGTTGCAGTTGGACCTGCTCGAGGCTGATCCCCAGTTCGTTGGAGATCACCGTGGCGCCCGTCAATACGGCCATGTCCTGCAGCATGTCCTTGCGTCGATCGCCAAAGCCAGGGGCCTTGATCGCCACGGCTTTAAGCACGCCGCGAATGTGGTTGACGACCAGGGTGGTCAGGGCTTCACCTTCGATGTCATCGGCGATCAATACCAGGGGCTGACCGCTTTTGGCGACCTGTTCCAACAACGGCAGCAAGTCTTTGAGTACGCCGATCTTGTGGTCACAGAGCAGCAGGCAGGCATCTTCGAGTTCGACCTGCATCTTTTCGGTGTCGGTGACGAAATACGGCGAGACATACCCCCGATCAAAGCGCATGCCTTCCATGACCTCGACCACCGTTTCGGTGGTCTTGGACTCTTCGACGCTGACCACGCCCTCGACCCCGACCTTTTCCAGGGCGTCAGCCACCAGTTGCCCGATGACGGGATCGTTATGGGCTGACAGCGTCGCGACCTGGGCCTTCTCCTTGGGCGTACTGACAGGGCGAGACTGCGCGGCAAGTGATTCCACGACCAGCAACAGGCCACGGTCCAGGCCGCGCTTGAGGTCGATCGCGCTGGCCCCGGCCACCACGTTGCGGATACCATCGGCCAGGATGGCATGGGCCAGCACCGTTGACGTGCTGGTCCCGTCGCCGACCGCCTCACCCGTGCGCTCCGCGGCCTGGCGCAGCATCTGCGCGCCGAGGTTCTCCTCGGGGTCTTGCAGGTCAACGCGTTTGGCGATCGTGACCCCATCATTGCAGACCGTCGGGTTTCCCCATTTATTCTGCATCAACACCGACTTGGACTTCGGCCCCAGCGTTACGCGCACTGCGTCCGCCAGTTGGGTGGCACCACTGAGGATTTTTTCGCGAGCAGGCGCGCGAAACACGATTTTACTGTGAGCCATCAGGGGGTCTCCTCTCATGTCGACGGAGCCTGCATGCTTGTCTGAAGCGCCGGCAACCAGGTTGACTTTTATCAACAAAGTCACACGCCTTGCCGACACGGGTCGCGAAGCGCTCACCGACTGTCGCCGGGCGCTCCCCGAGTTGATAAAAATCAACGCGCTCGATGGCAAACAGCGTCCAAATCAACCCGTGAAATCCACGCGGCCTTCATTACTTTTTCCTCGATGCGCCAGGAGAAACGCCATGGACAAATATCAGCAGAGTCAGAAAAACAAACTGTTCAAAACCCAGGCCCATGATCCCTATTGCCTGCAGCGGGTTGAAGGGGCGGCTATGTGCCCGCAGTGCGACGCGGTGTATGAAGCCGGTAACTGGCATTGGAACCGAGCTGAAAATACCGGGGTCCACAACGCGCAATCCGTGACCTGCCCTGCCTGCCGCCGCATTGCGGAGAATGCCCCCGCCGGCACTGTGACGCTGTCGGGCAGCTTCTTGCGAAAGCACTATGACGAAATCATCCACCTGATCAAAAACACCGAAAAAATGGAAGCAACGGAGCACGCGCTGGAGCGCATCATCCACCTGACGGATAGTGAGGACGACCTGGTGGTGACCACCACCGGGATTCATCTCGCGAATCGCCTGGGGCATGCGCTGGAGGCTGCGTTCAAAGGCAAGGCCCAATATCGCTACGGCGACACTCAGTACGGCCTGAGTGTTACGTGGACACGCAATGAATAGTCCCGACGCGGTTAACGCAACGTCGTATCGCGAGCGCGACTCAACCGCTGGCGATGGTAAAACAGCCGCTTGACCCACTCAGCCGCACCCATGTAGACCAGGCTGATTGCCAGCACTGTCAGCAGGATCGGCAGTGGCAAAGGCACCAGCCCGAACCACGGCGCTATCGGGCTGTAGGGCAACCCGACAGCCAGCAGGCCGATGGCCGCGGCGCTGCCCAGCAGCAGGGGCGCCGGGCGGCTTTGGTAGAAAGGCCTGTAGGTGCGCACGATGAATATGGTCAGCAGTTGGGTCAGCAGCGACTCCACGAACCAGCCACTGCGAAATACCTCGGGGCCCTTCTGCGCCATCAGGTACAGGGCCACGAAGGTGAGGACATCGAACAGCGAGCTGACCAGCCCGAACACCACCATGAAGCTGCGGATCTCGCTGATGTTCCAGCGGTGCGGGGTGCTTTCCCATTCACGGTCAACGTTGTCGCTGGCGATGCCCATGGACGGAATATCGGACAGGAAGTTGTTGAGCAGTATTTGCTTGGCCAGCATCGGCAGGAACGGCAATACCAGGGATGCCAGGGCCATGCTGATCATGTTGCCGAAGTTGGCGCTGGAGACGATCGAGATGTACTTCAAGGTATTGGCAAAGGTATGCCGGCCCTCCTCGATGCCTTCGCGCAATACGTCGAGGTTGTGCTCCAGCAACACAAAGTCGGCGGCTTGCTTGGCCACGTCGGCGGCGTTGTCCACGGAAATGCCGATGTCGGCCACTTGCAGTGCCGGCGCATCATTGATGCCATCGCCCATATAGCCGACCACATGCCCGGTCTTTTGCAGGGCGCGGATGATGCGTTCCTTCTGGTTGGGGTCGACCTCGGCAAAGAGCATGGTCAGCGGCGCCAGGTGCATCAACGCTTCGTCCTTCATGCTGGACAGTTCGGCGCCGGTGATGATGCGTTCCACCGGCAGGCCCACTGCCGTGGCCACATGCCGGGCGACCAGATGACTGTCGCCGCTGATGATCTTGACCTGCACCCCCAGCCTGTCGAGGCTGGCGAGGGTGTCCTTGACCCCCGGCTCCGGCGGGTCGAAGAACAACAGAAAGCCGCGAAAGGTCATCTCGGTTTCCACCTCCCGGCCATAGTGCGGCTGGTCCGGCACGGCCCGCGTGGCCAGGCCCAGCACCCGGAACCCCTGCTCGCTCCACGCCGCGAAGCGCTGGGCGATCGTCGCCCGTTCGGCCTCGGTCAGCGCCAGGTCCTGCGCGCCGTGACGCACCTGGGTGCAGACTTCGAGCACGTTATCCAGCGCGCCCTTGGTCACCACCAACCGCTCGGCCTCAGGTGCATGGGCGACCACCACGCTCAGGCGCTTGCGCACGAAGTCATACGGCACTTCATCGAGCTTGCTGGCCGCGGGGCACGGCGCCAGGGTTTTACCGGCCAGGGTAATGGCCTCGTCCATCGCGTTGCGCATGCCGGTCTGCAGGCTGGCGTTGAACACCGCCAATTGCAGCACAGGGGTGGCGGGCTGGCCCTCGACATCCATGGCGCCGTCCAGCACCACGACACCGCGGGTCAAGGTGCCGGTCTTGTCGGTACACAGGATGTCCATTGCGCCAAGGTTTTCAATGGCATTGAGGTGACGCACGATCACGCCCTTGGCCGCCATGCGCTGCGCGCCCTTGGCCAGCGTAATGCTCAGGATCGCCGGCAACAGTTCCGGTGACAGGCCGATGGATAACGCAATCGCAAACAACAGGGTGTCGAGGGTCGGACGGTGCAGCAGGATATTGATGCCGAACACCACGATGGTGATCACCAGCATCACCCGCAACAGCAGGCCGCCGAAGCGTCGCAGGCCGCGCTCGAACTCGGTCTCGGGCGGGCGCAGCGCCAGGGTCTTGGCGATACGGCCGATTTCACTCTGCGCGGCATAGCGCGTGACGAGTACCTCGGCGGTACCGCTGCGCACCGAGGTGCCCATGAACACGCAATTGTGGCGCTGCCCCAAGGTGGCATCCGGCGCACAGTCCCCCGCCAGCTTTTCCACCGGGAAGGTTTCGCCCGTGAGCAGGCTTTCGCCGATAAAACAGTCGAGTGCCTGCAAGATTCGCCCGTCCGCCGCGATCAGGCTGCCCGCGCTGAGCAGCAGAATGTCCCCTGGCACCACCTCGCTGGCGGCAACGTCCACGGGTTTGCCCGCGCGCCGCACCGTGGCGCGTAGCGCGATCTTGCTGCGCAGTTGTTCCACCGCGTGGCTGGCGCGGCTTTCATACCAGGCGCTGAGTACCGCGCTGATCAGCACAATGCAGCCAACAATCGCCGCATCCAGCCAGTCCCCCACCACCACGGCCACCAGCGCACCCACCATCAGAATCAACACCAAGGGCGTGCGCATTTGCTCCAGCACCAGCCTGCCCAGGCCTTGCGGGCGGTCCTTGGCCTGGGGCGGGGCCCTGCGCAGGCGGGCGCGGGCCTGGGCATGGCTCAAACCTTGGGGCGTGCTGCGCAGGCTGCTCAATACCTGGCTGAGCGCTGGGCTCCAGTAATCGGCGTCGACCAAGTGCACGGGTTGCCTGGCGGAGGACTGCCATTCCCAATGGGCCAGCCAGAGGCCCGGCAACATCGGTAACCAGAAGGTCAGACCCCGGAATAACAAGGTGGCGGACAGCGCCACGGCAACATTCACCCCCACCCAATGCAGCGTCACCACCGCCGCGGCTTCGAACGCGCCAAGACCGCCCGGCACAATGCCGATACTGCGCAGCACACTGGCAAGCATAAATCCGGCAAACAACCCCAACGGCGGTGCGGACACCCCCAGCGCACGCACCAGAACCCACAAGGTGGCGCTGTCCAACAGGATGATTGCCAGTTCCAGCACGGTAATGCGCCACAGCAACCCTCGGCTGCGCACCAACTGGCGGTCGGCGCCCGTGAGCAATGAAACGATCCTGGCAACCATCGCAAAGCGTTGCCCCGGTAAACGCGCCGCCAGGTGGGTACTACCGGCCAGCCTGGGCGTGACGACGGCCAATACCAGGCTGACGGCGACAAACACCAGGCACGTCGTCATCACCGTGGGTGTCGCATGCCCCTGCAAGATCACCACCGGCAACGCCACGCCGACCGACAGCGCATACGCGAGGAAATAGCCGGATAAATCCAGCACCAGGCTGGCCAGCACCACCGGTTTGGCAAACCCCAGGCGCACAAACGACGCCACCACCGCAAAGGCGCCACTGATACCGGAGGACGGCAGGGCTTGATCGACAAACAGCTTCATCAGGCTGAGCTTGCCCGCGTCCCACAGCGACAGCCGGTGTGCCCCGGCCTTGAGCACCAGCCGAAACACCTGCCCCTGCGCCATATACGTCAAGGCTTGCAAACCCAGCGCAGCCAGCAGCCACAACGGTTCGGCCTGGGTCAGTAACTGGGTGAAGGATTCAACGTCGGTGAACTGCAACGCCACGCCGACCACGGTCGCAAACATCGCCGCGCCCAGCAGCCAGGTCAGCCACAGCGCAGAACGGCTGTAAGGCTGTTTTTCTTCACGCGCAGGGGGATGGGTGACACCTGGAATGGACGGTTTGACAGACATGCCGTGCCCCGGATCGAACCAGCGGAGTGTCCGATTCTGCCGCGGCGGCCAGGCGTGCGTTTGATTCAGGTCAAACACCCCGGATTGACCGTGCCGCTATCGGGATGGCCGGGCCCTTTGCGCCGGGCTTTGTGACTTTAATCAATAAGCCCGCGCTGCCGAAGCCGCACTGTGATGCAGGTCGTTCCGCGAGGCCACCGACTTCACTACCTGCCCTGCACTGGAGCCCCCCCCATGCTGACCAACCCGCACACTGCCGCGCTCATCGCCGAGATGGATCAAGCGTCACCCGAAGAGCACTGGCTGGAGAAACTGCGCGACGGAACGCATGTGCTGATCCGTCCGCTGTCGACCGACGATCACGCACGCCTGCTGCGCTTCTTCCAGCGTTTGTCGCCGCTGTCACTGCGCTTCCGTTTCCTGGGGGCGGTGACCCATGTCGACGAGCGCATCATCGACTCGCTGCTGAGCGTCCCGGGGGATATCAGCCGGGGTTATCTCGCCTTGATCCACCATGACGGCGAATTGCAGGTCATTGGCGTCAGCCGCTACAGGCAAGCCATGGATAGAGACGACTGCTGCGACTGCGCGGTCGCCGTCGCCGACCCCTGGCTACGCAAGGGGCTGGGGCATTTATTGCTGGGGCACCTGATTGACGCGGCCAGGCGCAACGGCTTCAGCGTGATGCGCTCGACGGATTTATCGACCGATTACCCGATTCATGGTTTGTATAAGCAGTCGGGTTTTACCTCGGTGTACCAGGGGCGTGATTTCGATCGCATTATTCATGAGTTGGCGCTGTGACCGGGGCGGCTCCCGGCGCATCAACCTGCTCAAGGTGGTAGCGCGATTGCACGAGGCGGCTGATCTGTTCCAACGCCACCGGGATGGATACCGCGTCGTCGTTTTCAATCAGGCGGGTTTTGTTGGCCAGGACATCGTCGCGAATCACCTCGCGGAACCAGTTGGAAAAATCCCCGGCCCTTCGATGTTCGCCAAACGCCCGAGCGTCCAGCTGCGCCAGCGCGGATAGAAACTCCGTCAGGTTGGACGCGTGCTTGCCCAGCGCGGGAAAGTAAAACGCGCGCCATGCGCCGACATTGCCGGCAGCGTATTTGCCGCTGTGGCGGTGATGCTTTTGATGCGGCTGCAACTGCTCCAGAAGCACAACCGCTTCACCATGATGAAGGTCCCAGAGGCATACCGGTTCAAGCCCCGGTGGGTGTGCCGGGAACGCGGGGCACGTTCGCTGCGTGTGATGGGCGAAGCGTTGGACCAATTCCCTCGCGGTGCTGCCCAGGGTCACCAGCATATCGACCCCTTCGAGCAACGCCGGGCAGACTTGGTCGAAGTCCAGGGCCACGATGATCGCCCCCATATTGGCGAGAAACCCCAAGGGCCACACCGCGCGCTGAGGCAGCATGTAGTGGGCTTCGTCCACGATCAGCCAGTAGGGTCGACCGGATGTGCTCCGTAGACGCTGGATAAACGGCAGCAGTTCGCCAAACAGTTGCACCCGGGCGGGCGGGTCCAGGGCGAGCGTGCTCACTACTACGTTGAGCCGGGCCTGTAACAGAAGGCGCAGTGATTCTTCTGTCGTGGGGGGCGTGGTGAGGCCGCCCACGGTAACCGCGTCCTCCAGGCACAGGTAATCGCCCTCGGGATCGATGATGCAGAAATCCTGGCGCGCCTGGACCATGCGTTCTGTCAGCCAGGTCACGTAGCTCGATTTGCCGGACCCCGAATTACCAATGATCAGCAACACCGAGCCTGGCGGTAGCCAGACCGGACGCTCATCGTCGGTCTGGCCCAACCGCAAGCCGATGCGTTCGATCTTGCCCAGCGCCGCGTCTTGTTGCAGCAGCCTTTCTATCAGCTCGCAGACACCCCGACCATGATCCTGTGTCAGGCAGATATCAGCGCGCGCCTTGATCGATTCAATGGCATTGCTCACCGCCGCCGCACAGCCGCAGAGTGCCAGAAACGCGTGGTCATTTTCAGCATCGCCCACCCCCACCACGTTCAGCTCGCAGATCCCCAGCCTCGACAACGCGGCACTCAGGCCCGAGGCTTTGTTCACACAGGACGGCAAGATCATGATCGCATCCTTGTTGAAACTGATCTGCAGCTCCAGGCCAAGCTCGCGGATGGTACTGATCACCGCCTCTTCGAACGGGTGCCAGGTGGCGACCACGGACCGGCCGACGGACAAGGGCGACACCCCCTTTTCGCGCAGGCGCCCCACCAGTTCGGTCGAGGCGGGATCTGCGATGAGTTCCTCGGTATCGGTAGTGGGGTCATACAAGAGCGCGCCATTTTCCGCGACGACCAGGTCGAACAGCGACAGTTGCGCAAAGTGGTGCTTGAGCGCTTGCAACTCGCGGCCGGTAATCAACAGCAGCTTGCGACCGCTGTGTTTCAGGGCGGCGAGTGAAGCACAGACTTCCGGTGGGACGCTGCCGTTTTCGGCAATAGTGCCGTCATAGTCGACCGCCAAGGCTAAGAAGTGCATGGGTGCTCCTTGAGGGGTTGACCTCGACGAAAACCGGCCGATTGGTGGGCCATCGCTCAGGGCGCGAACTTCACGTTCAGGGCCTATGGAGGGGTGGGCAAGGGTTCGGGTGCAGGTACTTTTCAAACCAATTGCCGGTCAACCTCGCCACGTCCGCCAGGGCGCCTGGTTCTTTGAACAGATGGGTGGCCCCTTTCACGACCTCCAGGTGTTGCGTGCAGTGCAACGCCCGGCAGGTCTGTTCATTCACGTGCAGGGTCACCGGGTCCTGCGCGCCGACCACTTGCAAGGTGGGCGCCCTGACCCGGCGCAACACCTGCGCCGCGAGATCGGTGCGCCCTCCTCGGCTGACAACCGCCTGTACCGTGGCCGCACGGGTGGCGGCGACCAAGACGGCGGCCGCGGCCGTACTGGCGCCGAACAACCCCAGGGCGAGCGGGCGTAACTCGGCATCGTGGGCAATCGCCTCGATGACCCTGGTCAGTCGATCGGCGAGCAAGGAAATGTCGAAGCGCAGCACGCCGGTCAGGTTATCCCAGCGTTGCTCGGTCCGCGTCAGCAGGTCGAGCATCAAGGTCCCCATGCCGTGGCGAGCCAGGTACTCCGCAATATAGTGGTTGCGCGGGTTGGAATGGCCCCCGCCGCTCCCATGCACCAGAATGACCAGGCGCTCGGTGCCTGGCGGCAATCGCAAATCACCTGCCAGCTCAAAGCCGGAAAAGTTGAACTTCCTGTATTGGAGCCCAGAGACCGTAACGCCAGCGGGAGAAGCCATTGGTTGAATACCTTCGTATGTAATCTTTTGGGGGGGCAAGGTACTTCAGACGTGGCTTCATCTTTGTTCTTTCATCAAGTCGATCACCCTGCCGACCTGGAGCCGCTGCGGGCTAACTTGCCTTTTTTTGGCAAGCGCTCCTTGATAAAAATCAAACCCGCGCCGATCGAGGGGCCAAATCAATTGACCAGGCCACGCAACAGCACGGGCAGCACGGCCGGCCAGTCTTGTGCCGAGAACCCCGGACCGAACTCGGCAATGGCCGCGCCGTGCAGCCACATGCCCGCCGCTGCCGCCGACAACGCCGGCATCCCCTGGGCCTGCAGGCCATGAATGATCGAGCGCGATACGACGCTGGCACCCGCCCGGTTCGAGGGTGTATTGCTGTTGATGATGGCTTGGCCATCCGGCGCAGCAATGACCGTGTCACCACCTTCAAGGATCACCACCCTTGAGCAGGACTGGGCAGCGGCTCGAGTGCGGGTCAGCGAGTCGCCTGAAAACGCGAATTTCTGTCGGAATTCGTCCTCGTCGAGGGGCAGCACGCCGGCGCATCGGGGGGCACGATCCTGGGTGGCGATGGGCGGCAAGTCGCTCAGCCACAACCGGGGATGGTTCTCATAGGTCTGGGGGACGAGGGTGTCGAGCACCGTTTCGGGGGTACCGATATCGGCAACGACGACATCGCCACACAGTGCCCGCCCAGGTTGCAACAGATGGCCCGGTTTCTTGCGAAAAAACGTCACGGTCAGCACGGCCGCGACCGCGCCCAGGCTTTCACCGGTATCGCCCATGACCCCGCTGGGTATATCAATCGCGATAATCGGAGCATTGCCACGGCCCGCGGCGGTCAGCGTCTCGAGGACCGGCCCTTGCAGGGCGCGGGCAAGGCCGGCGCCGAACACCGCGTCAACGATCAGTTCGGCCCCCTCGAGCACCGCTGGGCTCAGCGTGTGAACCGCGCCCTGCCAGCGTTGTGCGTGCTGCTTGGCTTCGCCCTTCAGGGCCGATGGATCGCCCCACATGGCCAGCGTCACCGGCCAGCCTGCCTCGGCCAGCCGATGCGCGGTGACAAAGCCATCCCCTCCGTTGTTGCCCGGCCCGCAGAGCACCACCAGCGGCCTGGGCGTCCAGCGGCGCTGGATTTCGCGCGCCACGGCCGCACCGGCATTGCTCATCAACGCGAAAGACGACACGCCAGCGACAACCGAGAGCCGGTCGGCTTCCGCCATCTGACTCACCGTCAGCAACACGCTCTGGCGCCGATCTCTGTCAAACATATGCATGCTTTTTCACGCTCTCAACGGCCACTGAAATCGATCACCACCCGCGCGGGGACATCGCCATGCTCAAGGCGCTCGAACACCTGGTTGATCGCAGACAACGGCTGCAGTTCAATGTCGGCCTTGACCTTGCCCGCGGCGGCGAACGCCAGCGCCTCCGCCATGTCCTGGCGATTGCCGACGAACGAGCCGCGCACCGTAATGCAGTTGGCGACCACGTCGAACAATGCCATGGGAAACTCGCCAGGGGGCAAGCCGACGAGCACGCAGGTCCCCAGTTTGCGGGTCATCGCGACGCCTTGCTTGAACGCGCCGAGCGAAGGCGCGGTAATGAGCACCCCATGGGCACCGCCCTGGGTGGCGGCAATGACCGCGGCCACCGGGTCCGCGCCTTTGGCGTTCACCACTGCGTCAGCCCCCAGTTGCGTGGCATGGGCCAGCTTGCGCTCGTCGATGTCGACGGCACACACCCGCAGCCCCATGGCCTTGGCGTACTGAACCGCGAGATGGCCCAGGCCGCCCACCCCGGAAATGACGATCCACTGCCCCGGGCGCACATCCGCCTCTTTGATGCCTTTGTAGGTGGTCACCCCGGCGCAAATGATCGGCGCGGCCTCACACGGTGTCAGGCCGGCGGGGATATGCGCCACATACTCAGGGTCTGCCAGTATGTATTCGGCAAAGCCACCGTTGCGCGTGTAGCCGCCAAACTCGGCCTGGGCGCAAACGGTTTCCCAGGCTTGCAGGCAGTATTCGCAATGGCCGCACGCCGAATACAGCCATGGCACCCCCACGCGCTCGCCCTTCTGTACGGCCGTCACGCCTTCGCCCAGCGCCACCACGATGCCGATGCCCTCGTGTCCAGGGGTAAAGGGTAAGGAAGGCTTGAGTGGCCAATCCCCCCGCGCCGCGTGCAGGTCGGTGTGACACACCCCGCAGGCTTCCACTTTAATCAGGATCATCCCCGGCCCCGGTACCGGAATATCCACCTGGCGCATGACCAATGGTTGTCCAAATGACTCGACGACGGCGGCTAACATCTTACTGTTCATCTCGCGACCCTCTTCCAGAGTGGTGTTTGCCGGCCCGGCGAGTGCCCGGCCAGCCCGAAAAGCCTTAACCCAAACCTCTGACCGCCTCGATCATCTTGACCAGGACAGCCTGTGCATCGCCGTACACCATGTTGCAGTTTTCTGCGTAAAACAGCGGGTTCTGAATACCCGCGTAGCCCTTGCCTTCCCCGCGCTTGACCACATACACGTGATGCGCCTTGTCCACGTCCAGGATCGGCATGCCATAGATGGGCGATGCCTTGTCATTGCGTGCCGCGGGGTTGACCACGTCGTTGGCGCCGATGACCAGCACCATATCGGTGTCGGGGAAGTCGGTATTGATGTCTTCGAGTTGGAAAATCAGGTCGTAGGGCACCCCCGCTTCTGCCAGTAACACGTCCATTTGCCCCGGCATGCGCCCCGCCACCGGGTGTACCGCGAAACGCACAAGGACACCGTGGGCCTGCAACAGCTTCACGAACTCATAGAGCTTTTGCTGGCCCTGGGCGACGGCCAAACCATAACCCGGCACGATGATGACTTTAGCGGCGTAGCGCATGGCGACCCCGGCATCACTGGCGGCGGTCGGCTTCAGCTCGCCCGTGATCACCGCGCCTTTGCGAACGGGCTGATCACCAAAACGGGCAAACAACACATGCGCCACCGTGCGATTCATGGCGTTGGCCATCAACAATGTAAGCAACACACCGGCGGCGCCCACCAGCATGCCCGCGATCATCATGGCCGGAACCTGCAACACAAACCCTTCGAGGCCGACCGCCAGGCCGGTAAAGGCATTGTAGATGGAGATCACCACCGGCATGTCGGCACCGCCGATGGGCAACGTCATCAACACGCCAAACAGCAACGCCCCCGCGAAGAACCCGGCGATCAACAAGGGTACATGGCCAGGCACGCCGTCTGCCGCCTGCATGGCGAGCATCAGCCAGCTGCCGGCAGCCAGGGTCAGCAGCATCACCGCCGCGTTGATCAGTTGCAGGCCCTTGAGGCGCAAGGGTTTATCGAGGCGACCATCGAGCTTGGCCCAGGCGATCAACGAACCCGATAGCGAAACCGCGCCGATCAGTGCGCCAAACAATGTGCCGGCCAAGGTGGGCAGGTCGAGCGCCCGCGCGCCGAACAGTTCCATGGCCGCGATGGCGGCGGCGGCGCCACCGCCCATACCGTTGTAGATCGCGACCATCTGCGGCATGGCGGTCATTGCCGCCTTGCGCCCACTCCACCAGGCAGCGCCACCGCCCAGCAACAAGGCCACCAGCGCCAGGCCGATGTTGGTGGGCAGATGCGGTCGTGCCGCCTCGCTCACGGAAAACACATAGAGGAAACTCACGATCACCGCGCCCGCCATGCCCCACCCGGCCACATGGATACCGCCGGGGGCCGTGACAGGCGACGACATGCGCCACAACCCGAAGATCAGTAAAAACGCGGCGAAGAAGTACACCAGCCCTATCAGCCATTGCGACGTCATCATCAACATGATCAAACCTCAGGCCTTCTCAGCCTTGCGGGTGGCGGAGTGATGGGCTTTGCGCCGCTTGGGCTCCGGCGCGCTGGTCTGGAACATGGCGAGCATCCGGCCGGTGACGGCGTACCCGCCCGCTGCATTCCCCGCCCCGAGCAGCACCGCGACGAACCCGGCCACTTGCTCTGGCAGTGTCGCGGCGTCGAGCAAGCCGATCAGGCCACCGATCACCACGATGCCGTGGATAAAGTTCGAGCCCGACATCAACGGCGTATGCAGGATCGCCGGGACCCGGCCAATGATGACCCAGCCGGCAAACGCGGCGAGCATGAAAATATACAGGCCGATAAAACCAACGTTGCTCATGAGGTTTTCTCCTTGGGCGCATCTGTCGGGCTCAGCGGTGGCATGAGTTTGCCGGCGTGGGTGAGCGCCGTTTGCGCCAGTAACGGATCGTCCCAATCAATGTGGATGACGTTGTTTTTCAACATCAGCGCCAAGAGGTTGAACTGGTTTTTCGCATACAGCAGGCTGGCGTCCTGGCTCAAGGACGAAGGCAGGTTCAACGGCGCCAACAGCGTGACCTGACCGACCTTGACGGTCTGGCCAGGGACGCAGCCCTCGCAGTTGCCCCCGCCTTCGGCGCCCAGGTCGACGATCACGGCGCCAGGCTTCATCCCGGCGAGCTGTGCGGCGCTGATCAGGCGTGGTGAAGGCCTCCCCGGTACGGCCGCCGTGGTAATCACCAGGTCTGCCCGTTGGATATGCTCAGTCAGCACGAGCGCGACCTGGTGTTTTTCCGCGTCACTCAACTCCCGTGCATAACCGCCTTTGCCCCGCGCATCGACCCCCACGTCGACAAAACTGGCGCCCAGGGAGCGCGCCTGCTCGGCGGTTTCCGGGCGCACGTCGTACCCTTCGACCACCGCGCCCAACCGATGCGCGGTGGCGATGGCCTCCAGCCCCGCGACACCCAGGCCCAGCACCAGCACCCGAGCAGGCCCGACGATGCCGGCCGCGGTGGTGACCTTTGGCAGTATGCGAGACAGATGCACCGACCCCAGTTGCACGGCGTAGTACCCCGACAATGCCGATTGGCTGGACAACGCGTCCATCGACTGGGCCCGCGTGGTCCGCGGCAGCCGCTCCATGGCAAAACACGTGATTTGGCGCTCCAGCAAGCGTTGCACCAGGGCCGGGTTGTTCTGCGCATACACAAAACACAGGAGCAGCGAGCCCGGCTTCATTTTGCCGACCACCTCCTGCGAAGGTGCCTGCACGGCGAGGACCACATCGGCCTCATGCAGCCACTGCCCGTTGCCGGAGACGAACACCACGTCCGTATAAGCCGCGTCGGGCAGGAAGCTCGCGTCCCCTGCCCCCGTTTGCATATGCAGCTTGGCGCCCAATGCACATAACTTCGCACACAGGCTCGGTACCAGGGCCACCCGCCGTTCGTGCGGGTGGGTTTCTTTCATCACAGCCACATTGACGTACATCGCGCGCTCCATGGGGGGGCGCCCGCCTGTGTGCGGGCGCCCGGGATAGGGACGGGATAAGGCTTCAGACCGGTGCCTGGGCCGACACGTAACGCACGAGTTTCTTATTGACGAACTGTTGGATGCCCATGTCGCCCAGTTCGCGGCCATAGCCCGAATCCTTGATACCGCCAAAGGGCAGTTCGGCATCGCTCCAACTGATGTTGTTGATAAACATCATGCCGGTCTCGATCCGGCTGGCCACCCGACGTCCCCGCTCCACATCACGGGTGAACACCGACCCGCCGAGGCCAAAGTCGGAATCGTTTGCCAGGGCGATCGCGGCTTCTTCGTCCTTGACGCGGAAAAACAGCGCCACGGGGCCGAAGAACTCGTCGCGGAATGCCGGATTGTCGGGGGCGATATCGGTAAGGATGGTCGGGGTCATGAATGAACCGGCGCGATCGATACGCCCGCCCCCCAGCAGCACCCGTGCCCCGTGGGCCGTCGCCGTGTGCACCTGGCCAAGTAACTGCAACAAGGCTGCTTCCGAAGACAGCGGGCCCAGGGTGGTGCTTTCCTCCATGGGGTCACCGGGTTTCAAGGCCGCAAGCCCGGCCTTGAAGCCTTCCAGGAAGGCATCGGCCATGGATTCGACGACAATGAAGCGTTTTGCCGCGCAGCAGGTCTGCCCGCAGTTATACATCCGCCCCCAGATCGCCCATTTGATCGCCAGGTCCAGGTCAGCGTCCTCAAGCACAATGAACGCATCGCTGCCCCCCAGCTCCATGGAGGACGGCTTCAGGTTCTGTCCCGCCCACGACGCCAGGCTGCGGCCAGCGGCGACACTCCCGGTCAATGCCACCCCACGCACACGCGGGTCGTCCACCACCTGCCTGGACTGCTCGTGGGATATCAGCAGGTTGGTATAGAGCCCCGCCGGTGCGCCGGCTTCGAGCAGGACCTGCTCAAAGGCAATCGCACATTGCGGCACACAACCGGCATGCTTGATCACCAGCACGTTACCGGCCATCAAGTGCGGGCCCGCCACGCGCGCCAACTGATAGAAGGGAAAGTTCCACGGTTCGACGCCGAAGACCACGCCGATGGGGCTGCTCTCCATATGCGCCTCGCCCGCACTCGGCTCCAGCGCCTGCGGCGCCAGGAAGCGCTCGGCGTTCTTGGCGTAGTACGCCATGATATCGGCGCTGAACTTGACTTCGCCGCGGGCCTCGTTGATTCGCTTGCCCATCTCCAATGTGATCTTACGGGCCAGGGTGTCGAAGCGCTGATGCATCAATTCAGCCGCTTTGGCGATGACCGAAGCGCGTTGGGCATACGTCTTGGTTTTCCACGTCGCGTAGCACTGCGCCGCGACGGCCAGTTTGCGCTCCAGTTGCTCAGCCGTCAGCGTATCGAATTGTGCGAGCAACTCGCCGTTGTATGGATTGATCGTCGTGTAAGCCATAACGGTTGCCTTCCCCTCAAATTGAGTCATTCAACGCAGAGCGCACGGCCTGCATCCGCCCTGCCCATAAGCCTGGATTACGATGGTCGCTATGGGGGCAGGTGACTAGCGTCGGAATCTACCCATAAGCCTTTATCAAGGGCTGCTGGCGGGTGATGGCCGAGCACCTTAACGGTGCCGGGGGCGCACTTCGGTGGTGCGCAGACGAGCGAGTTGACGTCTCGCACAGGCTGGTGTCGCGCTTCGTCTTTACGCGCTGTCGATTGGCGCCAGGCAGAAGGCCCTGGTAGAGGTGGGAGCTCGGAAAATACTTACATAGATCAATTAAAGCGTCGGACAAACCGCATAGGATTGCGCGGCAGGCAACGCACCATCGGGTCTTGTCAGGAGGGTTAGTCATGCACGTCAACCAATCCATGTCGGAGGACGCCTTACCGCACACGGTATCTGGGAGTGCACCGCCTGCGGCTCAACAACCCTTGGCCCTCAAGACCACGCCCAGCGTCGAACGCCTGCGCGGTATCGACCAGACACTTCGCCAGACAGCACAGTTGGTCTCACTGATCACGGGGCAGCTCGAGGCGAATGAGCTGAATCCGGCGACACCTGCCCAAGGGCTGCTTGAACAGTTGGATGCCACGGTGGAGCACTTGTTGAGCCGGTTCAACACCCCGCTCGACCTGCCCTCCTCCCTCACCGAGAGAGATCGGCACGATGCCGTGGACTTCCCCGTGCAAACCCTGTTCAAGGCACTGGCCCAAGACTGTTTACCGTTGGCCGTCGCCCGGCGCATCAAACTGCGGATCGTGCCGTGTTCGGCATGGGTCAGGAGCCTTCCCGAGGGCCTCAGGCAAGTACTGAGCAGCCTGATGTACAACCTCATGCACGCGAACCGCAACAGTCGCCTGACGCTGGGCGCCCGGCGCCATCGGCAATGGCTGAGCCTGGAACTGTGGTGTTCGGGCTGTGAAAGCCGCGAGGCCGCCTTGCGCATCGTGTCGATGCCTGTGCATGCGCCTTTCCTGCCGGATGCCTATGGCCGCGCGGGCGCGCTTTCAACCTATGAGTTGAGCGCAATGCTGGGGGCGCAGTTGCAGGTCCGGTACTCGCCCGGAAAAGCCACGCTCATTTCCATCAGCGTGCCGTCAGCGCGGTCGTCGGTACGCCCAAAAACCGCGATCAAACCGCCGATCACGGCGTCCCATCGGCTGTTGCTGGTTGTCGAGCCGCAGGCCCTGCTCCGCGAGATGCTGTGCTGCGGCTTAGGTTCGTTGGGCTATCAAACGGCTGCGGTCAGTGATGGTGCCGCCGCGTTGGCGTGGCTGGCACGCTCAGGTCTCCAGCCTGACCTGGTCTTGACCGAACATGCGCTGGCCCCCGCCATGGACGGTGTGCAGTTGGTGCAGCGACTGCGCGATCAATTCAACCGAACCACGCCGGCTATCGTACTGACCGCCGACACCCAGCGGCAGGTTGCCCACGCGGTCCTCGCCGCCGATTGCATGCTGCTGCGCAAACCCGTGAGCTTGAATACGCTGCGCGCAACCCTTGGTACCGCACTGAGCGCGGCAGCCACAGGCCATGCGCCAGGTGCCCTGCCGGCGTCTTCGGGCGCGGTGATCTACGTCGTGGACGAGGACGAGGCGTTGCGCAACAACTTGCGCAGGGTATTGGAGGCCCAAGGTTACCCCGTGCGTGACGCTGCTGGCGCCGAGCAGTTTTTCGAGCGCTATCCCGGCGATCAACGGGGCTGCCTGGTGATTGAAGCACGCCCCTCCGGCATCAGCGGGCTGGAGGTGGTTGGGCGTCTGAGGGCACGGGGGGACGAGTTGCCCATCATCATGATCAGTGGCAACAGCCGCGTCGCGGATGTTGTGGATGCGATGAAGGCCGGCGTGTGCGACTTCATCGAAAAGCCGTTCCGTTACCAGCAGCTATTGACCAGCCTGACAAACGCCTTGGCCAACCAAGCGGATACCCAGGGCTTCAAGGCGCTTCGCCAGGCCGCCATTGACCATATCAGTCACCTGACTCCCCGCCAGCGCCAAATCATGGAGATGGTCCTGGACGGCCACCCCAGCAAGAACATTGCGTTCGAGCTGGGTATCAGCCAAAGGACGGTTGAGAAGCATCGCGCGTCGATCATGAGCCGGACCGAAGCCAAATCGATTCCCGAACTGGCTCGCATCGCCCTGGCGGCCGGTGAAAAAGCCCTTTCAGCCGCGGGTCATGGTAAGGGGCTCACCCCGTGAGCATGATTTTCAGGCCCTGACAAATTCCCCTGTGGCGAGCGGGCTTACTGTGGTGAGCGGGCTTGTCTGTGGCTAGCGGGCTTGTTGTGGCGAGCGGGCTTGCCCCGCGTTGGGCTGCGCAGCAGCCCCAAAGCCAGGCACCGCGGTGCGTCAGTTAAAAAACCATGGCCGGTAATGGGGCCGCTTCGCGCCCCAACGCGGGGCAAGCCCGCTCGCCACAGACAAGCCCGCTCGCCGCGGAGGGAGATCCGCTGCCCCGTGAGTCAAGCCGCGCCACCTGGGCCATTCGTTTGTTGGGCGCTGGGCGCGACCACCAGGTTGTCGACAACCTTCTGCACCCCGGCCGTGCTCGAGGCCGTCAAACGCGCCATGTCGCGTTCGGGAAGCGACCCGACAACGCCCGAAAGCGTGACGTCCCCGCCGTCCACGCGCACATCGATACCGTGGGCGTCGATAATCGCTCTGCGGCGAAACGCTGATTCGATATCGGTCTTGATGGTTTGCGCAGAGGCATGGGTCTTGACCACGATATCGTTGCTGACCCCCTTGATCCCCGGCAGATAGCGCACTGCATAGCCTGCCGCCTGGCGCTGATGCTCCGAATCGACTTCACCGCTGAGTACCAGCCAGCCATCCGTCACACTGATGTTGACGCGGTGTTCCGCCAGCGAGGTGTTCCCTTGCAACGCTGAAGCGACCGCGGCGACCAGATCGCTGTCGGTACGCACATGGCTGGAAGGCAGAACCACGTCGATGCGGTTGATCAGGTCCACGACGCCAGCCACATGCGCCACAGCCTGTTCGGCGTGCCAGCGCTCGGCATGACTGGTGACATTGCCAGAGAGCGTGACGATACCATCGGACACCTGGACCAGAATCTGATCGGCTTTCAGCGCCAGGTCCCAGTTCAGTTCGTCGATCACCTGCTGCCTCAGCTTTTCATCGCTATTCATAAAAAAGCTCCGGAATGTTTGCAAACGTCTCAAGCCGCCCAAGCGTAGCGCGTTGCCACCCGCCCGAGCAGGTCGGAAAGTACCTATTCCAAGCACTACCCCGACGCCGCACGTACGTGCGCTAAGCGCTCAATTGACGCTCCACGGCGGGCAGTTCCACACAGTCCCGATACTCAGGTACCGACACCGACCAGCCCAGCTCCTGGCTGATGCGCCGGCGCAGCACATCCGAGGCGTTGGGTTCACCGTGGACGACATAGGTATGTTTCGGCGCGCGCTTGAAGCCGCGCAGCCATTGCATGATTTCATCGGCATCGGCGTGGGCAGAGAGGGTTTGCATGGGCACGACCTCTGCGCGGATCGGCACGTCCTGGCCATGGATACGAACCGACGGCGCGCCGGCGACAATCTGTGCGCCGCGTGTGCCACCGGCCTGGAAACCGGGAACCAACAGGGTGTTGAGCGGGTTGGGCGCCAGCGCCTTGAGGTGGTGCAGCACACGCCCACCGGTGGCCATGCCACTGGCGGCAATGATGATCGCCGGGGTGCGTTGCTGGTCCAGGTCAATCGACTGTTGCACGGAACACACGAAGTGCGTGCCATCGCACATGCCCTGGCACTCTTCCAGCGACAACCGATGCTCCGACCGAAAGCGCTGGTACAAACGCGTGACGTCCGTTGCCATCGGGCTATTGAGGTAGATCGGCAGGTCCGGGATCGCATGCCGTTGTTTCAAGCGATACAAGTGATACATCAGCAGTTGCGCGCGCCCGACGGCAAACGACGGTACCAGGGTGATACCGTGGCGCAGCGCGGTGCGGGTGATCACTTGCGCCAATTGTTCCTCGGGCGGCTCCACGGGGTGTTGACGATCGCCATAGGTCGATTCCACCAGCAGATAGTCGGTTTGCTCGATGGTTTGCGGGGCGAACATCAAGGGATCGTTCGGGCGACCCAGGTCACCGGAACACACCAGCGTGACGCCATCGGCAACGATTTCGATCGTCGCCGCACCAAGAATATGCCCGGCATCACGCAGCAGGATGCTCAAGCCTGGGGCAATCGCGACGCGGTGCTGCAGTTCGATCGGCCGCAGCAGTTTCAATGCCCGCTCGGCGTCCTGTTCGGTGTAGAGCGGCAAGGCCGGAGTGTGCTTGGAGAACCCGTGGCGGTTGGCGAACTCGGCCTCTTCTTCCTGCAAGCGGCCACTGTCGCGCAGCAGGATTTTGGCCAGTTCACAGGTGGCGGGCGTGGCGTATACGGGACCGCGATAGCCATTGCGTACCAGCAGCGGCAGGTAGCCGCTGTGGTCCAGGTGGGCATGTGTCAGCACGATAGCGTGCAGGTCGCGCGCCGGCAGCTGGAACGCATCCCAGTTGTGCAGGCGCAGTTGCTTGTAGCCCTGGAACAGGCCGCAATCGACCAGGATGTGCAGGTCTCGATGCTCCAGCAGGTATTTGCTGCCGGTGACCGTGCCAGCGGCCCCCAGAAATGTCATGCGCATGCTTGTCTCCTTGATCGTTTAAAAAATGGGCCGTTTCAATCAGACCGGGGCAGCGGCTTGACGATCATCAAACTGCAGGACGTGCGGTTCAGCACGCTTTCGGCGGTGCTGCCCAGCATCCGATCGAGCCGGTCGCGATAGACCGTGCCGAGCACGACCACATCGAAGGCATGCTGGCGGGCGAACTGGCTGATCACTTTGTGGGGCATGCCGCTGAGCACATGTTGGCGTTTTTTTTCGATGCCATGGCGTTCGGCAAGCTCATCAAAGGCTTCCGCCTGGGCGTCGTTGACGGCTTCGCTCAAACTGCTTTCCAGGCTGTGGGTAGGCACGCTCAGGGCCGTATCGCCCACCACCGTCCAGTTGCTGACATTCAACAGATGCAGTTGCGCTTCGCAGGCCCGCGCCCAGGTGGACGCCATTTCGACGACGCGCTCGTTCAGCCCGAAGGTCAGCTCTTCCAGGTGTGACAGATCAACGGCGGCGAGCACTTTCAACGGCTTTGGGCGCTTGGCGTTGGTCACCAGGTGCAGGCAGGCCGGGCAGTCGCGCAGCAACAGCCAATCCAGGGGGCGGTGGAAGGTGCGCTCGAGCGCCGAAACATGTTCCACATCCTTGACCACCAGGTCCGGGTGGAAGTCGTTCACGTAGTCCAGCACCTGCGACAGGCTTGGCTTGGCCCATACCACCTCACTGGTCATCTGCAACCCGGTGCGCCGCAGGAAACGTATCTGCTGTTCCAGCCAGTGACGGTGGACCTGCAGGTAGCCTTCCCTGGCCTGGGCCATCGCGTCATGGTCAAACACGCCAGCCAGCGCCAGCGGCGTGACATAGTCGAACGCCACAATATGCAGCAATGCCCCGCTGGCAGTGGCCAGTGCCTGAGCCCGATCAAAGGCAGGGGTGCGCGTCATCTCGGAGGGTGCGATCAATAAGATACGTTTGAGTTTGAGCATCACATACCTCAATCCGGGCCGGCGTTACCGCCTGACTGCCACTCAACTGCCTGTCGAGCCCCATGCCCCCTTCATCCAGATTGAAAAAGTCGTGGTTGAAGTATCAGACCCGGAAAGGTACGCACTCTGATTTTTGTCAAATAATGGCTGGCTTTCACGTAAACCGTGGATCGACCTGCGGCTCACTCACCCCTTGTTGATATAGCTCAATGATTTCCCGCGGCGCGGGCGTAGAAACCAGTGACTGGCCACTGACGGCCCGTCATGAGCCACGAACTGGACGGAGGACACCATCATGAGCGACTTGAGTTTGCGCAAAGCCATTTTGGAAGAGCTGGAGTTCCAACCACAGATCGATGCAGCCAACATCGGTGTTGCCGTGGAAAAAGGCGTAGTCACGCTGACCGGACATGTCAGCAGTTATGATCAAAAAGTCCGCGCCGAACGCGCGGTCAAAGCCGTCAAAGGCGTGCGCGCCGTCGCCGAGGAGATCCAGGTCCGGCTGAACAAAGGCGCCGGCACTGCGGACGACACCATCGCCGCCCGCGCCCTGAGCATCATCAGTTGGAGCGCCGACGTGCCTCCCAATGCCGTTAAAGTCATCGTTCAACACGGCTGGATCACCCTTGAAGGGGAAGTTGACTGGCAATACCAGAAGGAAACCGTAGAAAAAGCGGTGCGCAAGCTATCCGGCGTACTCGGCGTAGACAATCGGCTGACCCTGAGCCCCCGAGTGGACATCGTCGATATCCGCAAACGCATCGAAGAAGCGCTCAAGCGCAATGCCGAAGTGGACGCCAAGGATATTCACGTCAGGGTCGACGGTGATGTGGTCAGGCTCGACGGCAAGGTGCACCTGTGGCGTGAGCGCAAGCTCGTGGAGCGGGCGGCCTGGTCGGTGCCTGGCGTCAGGCGGGTGGAAGATCACTTGCTGCTTGCATGAGGTGAGGAATGCCCCAGGGTATCAACCGGGGCATTCAACGGTTGTGTCTGCTTTGCGTGCCTTTTTTTGAGTCAAGGTCATGAAAAAGAACCATCAATGGAACCTGTCTTACTTTCTGACCGCGTTTGTCGTGTTCACCGTTGCGCAGTTTCTGTGGATGGAACATCGGGTGGTGCAAAGCATCCCCTACAGTCAGTTTCTGCAATTGTTGAACGAGCAGAAAGTCAGCGACCTGCTGGTCGAAAAAGACCAGATCAGCGGCAAGCTGCAGGTACCGATCGATGGCCACAACCTGTTCTCCACCGTGCGGGTCGACCCCGCGCTGGCCGCGAACCTGGCGCAATCGGGGGCGAGCTTTACCGGGGTCAATGACAATACCTTTTTGAACGGCCTGCTGGGCTGGCTGCTGCCTTTTGTCCTGATCATGGTGGTCTGGCACTTCCTGTTTCGTGGCGTCGCGGAAAAACAGGGCCTTGGCGGGCTGATGAACATCGGCAAGTCGAGGGCCAAGGTGTTTGTCCAACGGGACACCGGGGTCACCTTCGCGGATGTCGCCGGCATCGACGAGGCCAAGGCCGAACTGGTGGAAATCGTCTCGTTCCTCAAGGACAAGGACAAGTACGCACGGTTGGGGGCGCATATTCCCAAAGGCACGCTGCTGGTCGGCCCGCCAGGCACCGGCAAGACCCTGGTGGCCAAGGCCATTGCGGGCGAGGCCGGGGTGCCGTTTTTCTCGATCTCGGGTTCGGAGTTCGTCGAAATGTTCGTAGGCGTCGGCGCCGCGCGGGTCCATGACCTGTTCGAACAGGCGCGGGGGGCCGCCCCCTGCATCATTTTCATCGATGAGCTGGATGCCTTGGGCAAGATGCGCGGCGTCGGGGTCCTGGGCGGCAATGACGAAAAAGAGCAGACCCTTAACCAGCTGTTGGCCGAACTGGACGGCTTCGACCCCCGTGAAGGCGTGGTGCTGCTGGCCGCGACCAATCGCCCGGAAGTGCTCGACCCGGCGCTGTTGCGCGCCGGCCGGATCGACCGCCAGGTCCTGATCGATCGACCCGACCGCAAAGGTCGACAGGCGATCCTCAAGGTCCACCTGCAAAAAATCACCGTGGACCCCGCGCTCGACAGCGAACAGATTGCCGACATCACCACCGGTTTCACCGGCGCCGACCTGGCCAACCTGGTCAACGAGGCGGCGATTGTGGCCACCCGCCGTGGCGCCAACACGGTCGGCCTGGAGGATTTCACCGCGGCCGTGGAACGTCTGGTCGCCGGCCTCGAACGCAAGAGCAGCGTGTTACGCCCGGAAGAACGCCAGGTCGTGGCCTACCACGAGATGGGCCATGCCCTGGCGGCGAGTCACCTGCCGGACATGGACCCGGTGCACAAGGTCTCCATCGTGCCGCGGGCCATTGGCTCCCTGGGCTACACCTTGCAACGCCCGACCGAAGACCACTTCCTGATCAGTTGCCAGATGCTCAAGGACCGCATGGTCGTACTGATGGCCGGGCGTGCCGCCGAGTTTCTGATTTACGCTCAGATCTCCACCGGGGCCGCCGATGACCTGGCCCACGCGACGGATATCGCCCGGCAGTTGGCGACCCGCTTCGGCATGAGTGCCGAACTGGGTCAAGCAGTGCTGGAGCGCCAGAATATGACGTACCTGGGTGAGCGCATGCAGGGCAGCGGCGAGAAGGATTATTCGGAGCAGACCGCCAGGGAAGTCGACCTGTGTATTCGTGCCCTGCTCGATGAAGCCTATGGGCGCGCCAAGGTCCTGCTCCAAGCGCACCGCGCCGACCTGGATGCCGGTGCGCACTTGTTGATGCAAAAGGAAAGCCTGACCCCGGAGGACTTCGCGCCGCTCATGCCGCAGCAGCAACGGGCACCGCTGAGCATCGGTTCCGACGCCCCCCACTGAGGCTTGCCATGCTGGCTGTCACCCTGATCAACATGCTGGTGGTCATCCTGGCGGTGGTCATTCACTACGAATGCCTGTTGCGGCTGAACGACTGGCTGCCGCGGCTCAGGGTCTGGAGCCGCTTCAGGATGGTCATCGGGGTCTTTGGTGCCCTGCTGGCGCACGCGATCGAAGTGTGGTGCTTTGCGCTGGCTTATTACCTGATGACGCGCTACGGCGAATGGGGCCGCCTGTCGGGGCGCTTCGACGGCTCGTTCATGGACTGTGTGTACTTTTCCTTTACCACCTACACCACGATCGGTTTCGGTGACATCACCCCCGTGGGCCATCTCAAGTACTTGACCGGCCTGCAAGCGCTGACCGGTCTGGTGCTGATCACCTGGACAGCTTCGTTTCTGTTTCTCGAAATGCAGAAGTACTGGAAACGCAAGTAGCGGCCCCTCCACTAGGTGGCCGGCGTCCATTGCCAGTTGAGGACTTCGGGCAGGTCTTCGCCATGCTCGATCAGGTGCAACTTGTGTTTCTCCATCATCGACCAATAGCGCGATTGTGCGGCGTGGCGTTGTTCCTGCAGGCGAGGTACACGCTCGACGACGTCCAGCGCCAATCGGTAGCGATCCAGGTCGTTGATCACCGCCATGTCGAACGGCGTGGTGGTGGCGCCCTCCTCCTTGAAGCCACGCACATGGAAGTTGTCATGATTGGTGCGTTTGTACAGCAACCGGTGTACCAGCGCCGGGTAGCCGTGGAAGGCAAAGATCACCGGTTTGTCGGGGGTGAACAACTCATCGAACGCGGTATCCGACAGGCCATGGGGGTGCTGGGACGGCGATTGCAATACCATCAGGTCCACCACATTGACGACCCGTACCCGCAGGTCCGGGACGTACTCGCGCAACAAGGTCACGGCGGCCAGGGTTTCCAGGGTCGGCACGTCTCCGGCACAGGCCATGACCACGTCCGGGTCCTGATCGTCGCGGCAGGCCCAGCCCCAGCGACCGATCCCCGCCAGGCAATGACGCACGGCCGCGTCGATATCCAGCCACTGCCACTCCGGTTGCTTGCCCACCACAATGACATTGATGTAATTGCGGCTGCGCAGGCAGTGATCGGCCACCGACAACAGGCAGTTGGCGTCGGGAGGCAGGTAGATACGCGCCACGTCGGACTTCTTGTTGGCGACCAGGTCGATAAACCCGGGGTCCTGGTGGGAGAAGCCGTTATGGTCCTGGCGCCACACATGGGAGGTCAGCAACAGGTTGAGCGAGGCCACCGGCTTGCGCCAGGGCACGCCGGCGGCGGTTTTCAGCCATTTGGCATGCTGGTTGACCATGGAATCGACGATATGGATAAACGCCTCATAGCACGACAGCAAGCCATGGCGCCCGGTCAGCAGATAGCCCTCAAGCCAGCCTTCACAGACGTGCTCGCTGAGGATCTCCATGACCCGGCCCGAAATCGCCAGGTTCTGGTCGTCCGCCTCCAACGGGTCCATCCACGCCTTGGCGGTGACCTCGTAGACCGCGTCCAGGCGATTGGAGGCGGTTTCATCCGGGCCAAACAAGCGGAAGTTGCCGGCACCCTGGGCGTTTTTCATCACGTCGCGTAGAAAAAACCCCAGGACCCGAGTGGCCTCGGCGCGCCGGCAACCGGGCACTGGCAGTTCGACGGCGTAATCGGCAAAACGTGGCAAGTCGAGCGGGCGCAATAACAGCCCGCCGTTGGCGTGGGGGTTGGCGCTCATGCGGCGGTGTCCGGTGGGCGCCAGGGCCGCGATTTCCGGCAGCAAGGCCCCATCGGCATCAAACAGTTCGTTGGGGCGATAGCTGTTCAGCCACTCCTCCAGTTGCTGCACATGGCCCGGCACCTGGAAGTTGGCCAAGGGGACCTGGTGGGCGCGCCATGTGCCTTCGACCCGGCAGCCATCGACAAATGCCGGCCCGGTCCAGCCTTTGGGCGTGCGTAATACCAACATGGGCCACAGCTGGCGCTCCGGCGCCGCATTGCGCCGTGGCTGGCGAGCCGCGTGCTGGATCTCGCGGATCTTCAGCAGCAGGGTGTGCAAGGTGCGGGCCAGTGCTTGATGGACCTGCGCCGGTTCATCGCCTTCTACGAAGTAGGCATCGTAGCCATACCCATACAGCAGGGCTGACAGCTCTTCTTCGCTGATCCTGGACAGGACGGTGGGGTTGGCAATCTTGTAGCCGTTGAGGTGCAGGATCGGCAGCACCGCGCCATCACGCGCCGGGTTGATGAATTTATTGGCGTGCCAACTGGCGGCCAGCGGGCCGGTTTCGGCCTCGCCGTCACCGATCACGCAAGCGACGATCAGGTCCGGGTTATCAAACACCGCGCCATAGGCGTGGGCCAGGCAGTAACCCAGTTCACCGCCTTCATGGATCGAGCCTGGGATCTGTGCCGAGACATGGCTGGAAATGCCATAGGGCCAGGAAAACTGTCGAAACAGGCGCAGCAACCCGTTGGTATTGCGCTCCACGGACGGATAGCACTCGGTGTAGGTGCCCTCCAGGTAGGTCTGCGCGACGACCGCCGGCCCGCCATGGCCGGGCCCGGCGACGAACAGCAGGTTGACATCGTACTGGGTGATCAGGCGGTTGAGGTGCGTGTAGAGCAGATTGAGCCCCGGCGTCGTGCCCCAATGCCCCAGCAAGCGCGGCTTGATGTGCGCCTGGGTCAAGGGAACCTGGAGCAAGGGGTTGCTCTTCAGGTAGATCTGCCCCACCGCCAGGTAATTGGACGCGCGCCAATACGCGTCCAGCCCTTCCAGTTCCTCGGCACTCAAGAAATCGCTCATAACCCCCTCCCTCCGCCCAGGCTCGAAACATGGATTGTCATTCGTCGATTCTGTGGGCCTCGAATGCGCGAGACTTGATGTACGTCAAGTCTTGAAGCCGGGGCTCAAGCTCAATGAACGTGGGAAGCGGGCAGACCGAACAAAGGGTGCAGACAGTGCCATTTCCCTTTCGTCCCTACACTCAGGCTCAGGCCTGGACGGAGTGCATGTATGACAGTCCATCATTTGTTTGTGGTCGACAATCCGACGGCCTTACGTTCCATGCCTCAAGTGCGCCCGCAGCCACTTCGCCCCCTCAAGACGAAGTGCTCCGACTGCGCCCTGTCGGCGCTGTGCCTGCCGATCGGCCTTGGGGGGCACGAGGTGGCGCAACTGGACACGCTGGTCGCGCAACGCTTTAAGGTAAAAAAAGGCGCAGCCCTGTTCCGTACAGGCGATCCGCTGCGCTCGCTGTACGCGGTGCGTATCGGTTCATTCAAGACCGGCATGGTCTCGGTCGACGGCCGTGAACAGGTCACCGGCTTTCACATTGCCGGCGACATGCTCGGCCTGGACGCGATCAGTGCCGACGCGCATGCCTGCACAGCGGTGGCTCTGGAGGACAGTGAGGTCTGCCCCATCCACTATACCCACCTGGAAAACCTCGCCCGCCAGTTGCCTTCGCTGCAGCACAACCTCACCCGGCTGTTGAGCCGTGAAATCGTGCAGGATCACACCCTGCTGATGCTGATTGGCAAGATGAACTCCGATGAGCGCCTGGCGGCGTTCCTGCTGAGCCTGTCGCAACGCTTGAGTGCTCGCGGGTATTCCGCCCGGCACTTCGTGTTGAAGATGCGCCGCGAGGAAATCGGCTCCTACCTGGGCCTGCGCCTGGAAACCATCTGCCGTGGCATCGCGCACCTGCGCGATCAGGGCTTGGCCCATGTCGAGGGGCGAAATGTCACGATCCAGGACCCGGAGGGCCTCAAGCACCTGGTCGCAGGCTGTCATCGCCCCCTCTAACGCTGGAGATGCGTCATGCGTGCCATGGTCCTGCACACCCCCGGCCAGCCGTTGCAACTTGAGCAACGGCCGATCCCGACGCCTGCCGCCGGGCAACTGTTGATCAAGGTGCTGGCCTGTGGCGTGTGCCGTACCGACCTGCACCTGGTGGACGGTGAGTTGCCGCAAGCGCAACTGCCACGGGTGCCAGGCCATGAAATTGTCGGAGAAGTGACCGCCGTGGGCGCTGCTGTTGACGTGGGTTGGATCGGCCGGCGCGTGGGGGTGCCCTGGCTAGGCTGGACGTGTGGCACCTGTGACTTCTGTCGCAGCGGCCGCGAAAACCTTTGCGATCGGGCGCAGTTCACCGGTTGCCAGCTGGACGGCGGTTACGCCGAATACACGCTGGCTGACCCACGCTTTTGCCTGCCGATTCCCGCCGACCTTTCCGATGTTCAAGCTGCGCCGTTGTTGTGTGCCGGGCTGATTGGCTTTCGCGCCTTGCAGATGGCTGCCGACGCCCGCCACCTGGGGCTTTACGGCTTCGGTGCGGCGGCGCACCTGGCGATTCAGGTCGCCCTGGGCCGTGGGCAAACCGTGTACGCGTTCACCCGCCCGGATGACAGCGCCGGCCAGGCGTATGCCCGCTCCCTGGGCGCGGTGTGGGCCGGCCCTTCGGACCAGGCCCCTCCTCACCTGCTGGATGCCAGCCTGATTTTCGCCCCCGTCGGCGCCTTGGTCCCGCTGGCGTTGGCGGCCACCGTGAAAGGCGGCTGTGTGATTTGCGCCGGGATCCACATGAGCGATATTCCGGCCTTTCCCTATCGGTTGCTGTGGGGCGAGCGCAGCGTTCGTTCGGTGGCCAACCTGACGCGGCACGACGGTGCGGCATTTTTCGAAACCTTGCAGCACACGCCCGTGCATTGCGACATCACCCGCTTTGCCCTGGAGGAGGCCAATCAAGCCTTGGCGCATTTGCGTTCGGGGCAGTTCAACGGCGCGATCGTGCTGACGCCATGAACGGCGGCGCGCCGGCCGCCGAACACAGGCCGCGCCGGCTATTTCCTGGTGGCGGTCGTCAGCATGCGGATCGCCCGTTCATTGGCTTCGTCCGCAGTGCGCTGGGCCTGGCTGGCCAACGCCGCCGCCTGTTCGGCCTTGAGGTAGGCTTCATTCGCGCGCAGGCGCGCCGTGGCGGCCTTGTTTTCCGCGGCTTCCAGGCGCGCATCAAACGTTTTGGCGGCTTGATGACTGCAGCCGGCGGAGGTTGCCAGCAATACTGCCAGCAGTGAAATGGACAGGTATTTGTTCACGGTGCATCCCTCGTTTCAGGTCATTGATCGATCAGCGGCATTCGTTTCCAGTATCTGGTGCTGGGCCTGTGTCCCTCTGATCTTCGTCAACAAGTGGACAGTCGCCCTACCCGTCGATGCTGGCTGGCGGCTGCCTGATCGCCAGAATGCTGCCCGGTACCGAATACAAAGCGCGTTCGGTGTTGCTGCCCATCAGTCGGTCGAGCCCGACCCGGTGAACGGTGCCCATGACCACTACATCCGCCAGGTACTGTTCGACAAACTCCTGGATCACCGGCACCGGTTGGCCCATGACAAAGTGCCGCCGCTCCGGTGGCACCCCATAGCGGTCGGCCAACGACACGAACGCCTGATGCAGGGACTGGCGCAACTCTTCGACGAAGTCCACGCTCCAGCCGCCCATCACCAGCGGCGCGTCACCATTGAACGCGGGCGACAGGTCGTAGGCGTACAACAGGTGCAACGGCGCATCGCATTGCAGGGCCAGGGCGTAGGCGCACTGAATGATGGTGTCATTCAAGCCGCTGATCTGCGTGTCGGGATCGAACGGATCAACCGCTGCCACTACGCGGTGGGGCAAGCCATAGCGGGCCTCGCTCACCAGGTGCAGCGGCGTTGCGCACTCACGCAGCAGTTGGCAGTCAAGGGGGGTGATAAACACGCGTTTGAGCAGGGGTTCGAGCTTCACATCCTTGATCACCAGGTCCGGGTTCAAGTCAGCGACGGTGCGCAGGATGTCGAGCAAGGGGTGGGTGGTGAATACCAGTTCCACCGAGACCTTCAGCGCTGTGCCGCCCAGGCGCTGGATTTCTTCGACCAACCAGTGGCGATAGCGGCTCAGGTAGTCCTGATATACCGACTCGTCCACGCGCTCCTCCCACAAGTGGATAATCGGCGCGGGTTCGATGAACGCCCGCACATCGAGGGTCGCGTTACACGCCTTGGCCAGTGACACCGCCCGGAGCAGAGCCGGGGAGTGATACAGCGTGCGATCAGTGATCAGCAGCAGACGTTGGTACTGGCTCATTTCACACCTCTTCGGGCGCCGACCAAATAGGCGGCGGGTTCAATGGCTCAACCCCGTGCGGGTTTAATCGCCCACACACTGCAGGGCGCGCGTTGCAGCAGGCTCTCGGCGGTGGTGCCGAGCAGTTTGTCCAACCCCCAGTGCTGCACGGTCCCCATCACGATAATGTCGCTCTGATGCGTGTGGGCGAAGTCGCAGATGTTGAACAGCGGTACGCCTTCGATAAAGTGGCGCCGTTCAACCGGAATGCCCTGGCGCTCGGCCAGGGACGAGAAGGCTTCGTGCTGCGCTTCGTTGAGCGCCTCATAGAGCCCGGCCGCCAGGGGAACCGCGCCAAAGCCCATGTCCTTGGCGTACACCGCGGCCCAGTCATACACATGCAGCAATTCCAACTGCGCCTCACACTGGGCCGCGAGCTTGACCGCGGCTTCAACGATCTGGTCGTTAAACACCTGGTCCTGTTCCTCACTGCGCAACACGTCGACAATCGCCAGCACCTTGCGTGGCAGCGGATGGCGTGAATCGGTGACCAGGTGCACGGGCACCGGGCAGTCGCGCAGCAGTTGCCAGTCCAGCGGGGTAAAGAACACCCGTTTCAACGCCGGCACTTGCTCGGCATCCTTGATGATCAGGGCCAGCGACATTTCGTTGACGAAGTGCAGGATTTCCTCATAGGGATGCTGCACCCACACCACCTCGCTGGTGACCACCACCCCGTGTTTGCTCATCTGCCCGGCTTGCTCGGCCAGCCAGTGACGGTGTGCGTCCAGGTAGCCTTCGCGGGCCTTGCTGATCTGTTCGGGGGCGAACAGGCCCGCGACCGCCAGGGCCTGCAAATAGTCGAATGCCACGATGTGCAACGGCAGGTGCATCGCGCGCGCCAGTGCGGCGGCACGATCGAACGCCGGTGTGTGCGTCATGGCGGAAGGGGCAATCAACAGTAAACGTTGGGGCTGCAACATGGGGCACCTCGGCGCGCGGTCATTTCACGACGTGACTAGACCTACAGAGTGAGCGTTTCGAGGCGCCATCGATTGATCTTTGTCAGTTTCACGCCGGCTTTTTCGCTGGACAGGGGCCGATAAAAGTTGATGTTGATCAACCGCAGCCTGGTGCTTTGCCCCTAGCCTGAATCAGGGCCTACGGCATCATTGGCGGTATCGGAGGGGGCAATGAACCACGAAGATCAGCAAGTATTGGTCAGGGCATTGGACGCTGCGACGAACCCGGTATTGATCACCGAGCGCACAGGTTGCATCGTCTGGATCAATAAGGCGTTCTGCCTGCTCAGCGGCTACTCCAAGCCGGAACTGGTGGGGAAAACCCCTCACCTGCTGACCTCCGGCCGGCACACCACCACGTTCTATCGAGAACTGTGGATGACCATCCTCGCCGGCGTGACCTGGCAAGGCGAGATGGTCGAGCGCCGCAAGGATGGCGGCAGTTGTACGGTCAACCAGGTCATTACCCCGGTCCTCGATCCCCACGGGGTGGTGACGCATTTCATCGCCATCCTGCACAACTTCAACGTCATGGACGAAGAGCGTGCCTACATGCAACACCTGGCGTTCCACGACGCCCTCACCGGCTTGCCTAACCGCAACCTGTTCACGAACCTGCTCGATCAAGCGATCAAGCATGCGGCAAAGCAGCGTCGGGCCCTGGCGTTGATGTTCATCGATGTGGACCATTTCAAATCGGTCAATGACACGTTGGGCCATGTCTGCGGCGACAAACTGTTGATTGCCGTGGCCGAACGCCTCGGCCAGACCGTACGCCGGTCTGACGTGGTGTGCCGGCTGAGTGGCGACGAGTTCGCGGTGCTGATCAATGGCATGGACCAGGCCGAACAGGTCGAAGGGTTGGCCGGCAAGCTGATCGCCGCGATCGACCAGCCGTTCATGATCGACAGCCATCGGGTGAGCACCCACATCAGCGTGGGCATCAGCCGCTACCCGGCGGATGGCGCGTGTGTCGAACAGCTGCTGGCGCGGGCGGACGACGCGATGTATCAGGCCAAGAAAGGTGGGGGTAATGCCTGTCGCTTGAGTTGGCTGCAAGGGCCTGTTGAATAGGCGGCCGGCTCAGGGCGTCGTGTCGGCGGCACGCTGACTGCGCCCGTCGTACTCGAACCAGAAACTGGCGCCGCCGCTTTCGCAGCGACCCCGCATCAATTCCGTGAGCAGTTGGTCATTGAAATGCTTGTGGTAGGCGCTGCCGAACAGCAGCTTGGTCCGCGGGTTATCGATCAGCAGCGCAAGCAGCAGATACTGTTCGGTCCAATAGATCTGATGATCGATCGCCCAGTGCTGCGGCAGGCCGAACGGCAGGAAGATGTCATGGACATGCACCGTGATTTTGCGCGTGATCCGCGGCAATAAGCGCAGGTAGATGTGCGCACAATCGCTGCCGGTCTTGACCGTATGCGTGGAGTCGATGAACAGGATATCGCCGTCTTCGAGCATCGCATTCAGGGTGTCGGCGGTCACGTCTTGAGCGCGTTGTGTGTGCAGGTCCAGCGCGCCCTCCTGGCCGAGTGCAGTGATGAAGGGACGCGGAAACGGTTCGATACAGCGCAAGCGGCCCATGCCGTTATGACCCAAGGCTTCCAAGGCAATCAGCGAGGAAAAGCCACTGCCGATCTCGACAATGTTCTTCGGGCGTATACGCCGGATATACGCGTAGTAAGACATGGCATCGCTGTACATGAACTGGCCGTTTTCCCAGAAGTACGAACGACAGGTGTCCATATTCCCGGCATGGGCCGGCGTGAAGTCCTGTGAGTAAGGCAACAGTTCGAGCAGTTCAGCCCGCAGGTTTTCCGGCTCGAATATCCCGCAGTTCAAATAAGGCGGTGTTGACTCCGTGTACTCGTAGGCGCTCAGCGTCTCGGCGATAGAGGGTGTATTCGAATAGAAATTAACCGGAATCAGGTTAATCCCGAGCGCTTGCAGTCGTTCTCGGTCTTGCTGGTGTCCCCACAGCAGTTTCTGCATCACCGGTAGAGCGGCATTGAATTCCCTATCGGTTACGCGCGTCATCTTGTGTATTTCCTTTTATGAACTACTTTTAGTCGATTACCGCCCTCTCTCCAGGCCATACCTTTGATGACCCCGAACAACGCACGCCATATTAGGGACACGACTTGCCAGCTATGATCAAGGCGTCAGGCGGTTTTTTTTCCAGCCCATGGAGGTACCGTGAGCTGCTGATATCGATGATCAGGCGCGATGTGCTCGGCCGTTACCGGGGCTCGGTACTGGGAGTGCTGTGGTCTTTCCTCAACCCCCTGCTGATGCTGCTGGTGTACACCCTGGTTTTCAGTGTGATGTTCAAGCAGCAGTGGCAAGGCGGCAGCGGATCGCGTACGGAGTTCGCACTGCTGGTGTTTGCAGGGTTGCTGGTCTTCAACATCTTCGCGGAATGCGTGCAGCGCGCGCCCAGTTTGATCCTGCATAACACCAACTACGTCAAGAAAGTGATATTCCCCCTGGAGATACTGCCTTGGATGTCCCTCGGCTCGGTCCTGTTGCACGCGACGGCGAGCCTGCTCATCTGGTTGTTGTTCCATTTCCTGTTGATCGGCACTCCGCCCGTGACCGCGTTGTTGCTGCCGCTGGTGTTGTTGCCGTTGATACTGTTTTCCATGGGTATTTCATGGCTGCTGGCCGGCCTCGGGGTGTACCTGCGAGACGTCGGTCAAGTGGTGAGTGCCTTCACCACCGCCCTGTTGTTCGTGTCGGCGGTGTTCTACCCGGTCAACGTATTGCCTGAAGCGTACCGCTCGCTGTTGTTGCTCAATCCGCTGGCGATGCTCATCGAGCAGGCGCGCGGCGTGCTGTTCTGGGGTGTGCCCATTGAACCGCAGTCCTGGGCGATCAGCCTGGTGACATCGTGTGCGGTGGCGTGGGTGGGCTTCCAGTGTTTCCAGTGGATGAGAAATGGATTTGCCGATGTCCTCTGAGGTTGCCGTACAGATAACAGGTTTGGGTAAGTGCTTCCGGATATACGACAAACCCCGAGACCGGCTGAAGCAATTGCTGTTGCCCGGCGGTAAACCGCTTTACCGCCCGTTATGGGCTGTCAAAGACGTCGACCTGACCATCCTCAAGGGGGAGACGATCGGCATCATTGGCCGCAATGGCAGCGGTAAATCCACCCTGTTGCAACTGATCTGCGGGACGCTCGGCGCGACCACCGGATCCGTGGTGTGCCACGGCCGTATTGCTGCGCTGCTTGAGCTGGGCTCCGGGTTCAATCCCGATTTCACGGGGCGTGAGAACGTCTTTCTTAACGGGGCGATATTGGGGCTCAGCCGCGCCGAGGTCGAAAAACGTTTCGACGAAATCACCCACTTCGCCGCCATTGGCGACTTTATCGACCAGCCGACCCGGACGTACTCCAGCGGGATGCTCATGCGCCTGGCGTTCGCGGTCTCCGTATGGGTGGACCCCGATATCCTGATCGTCGACGAAGCCCTCGCCGTTGGCGACGCTTCCTTTCAGTTCAAGTGCTTGCAGCGCCTTGAAGTGCTGGCCGAGCGCGGCACGACATTACTGTTCGTTTCCCACGACATGAGCATGGTCAAGCGCTTCTGCAAGCGGGCGCTTTACCTTCGTGGCGGCGAAGTCCGCGCCAGCGGGCGGCCCGAGGACGTTGCCGAGCGCTACCTGCTGGATATGCGTGATGAGCAGCGCCGCGGCGCCAGCGAGAATACCGTGGCCGTCGTGCCCAAGGTGCATTTGAGCAAGGCGGACGGCATCGCATTCGGCACCGACGAAGGCGGCATTCTGAGCGCCTGCTTCACCAACACCGGCAGCCTGCACTCCACCTTTGTGCATGATGAAGTGATTGAGTTGAGGGTCGAGGCTCGGGTGCGGGAGTCGATCACGCTGCCCAGCCTGAGTATCACCATCCAGGAACCGCGCTTGCTGGTGATTGGCGGTGCCAACCTGGCCCTTGTGCTCGAGCAACCCTGTGACGGTTGGTGCAAGGCTCACCTCACGGCCAGGTTCCGCTCGCGCTTTGCCGCCGGCAAGTACCACATCACGTTGAAACTCATGAATGGCCATACCGAGGAAAGCGCTCACCTGATCGAGAAACAGGTCGCGCTCCTGACCTTCGACACCCTGACGCTCGACAGCGATTTTCTCGGCATCGTCGACCTCGGTATCGAGGCGATAGCCCCTACAGAGCCCACAGCCCAGTGAACAAGGACACCACTCGCGTGCATAACGATAAAGACAACGTCTGGCAGATAGCGATTCACGGCACATTTGACGTGGAGAACTACGGCGACCTGTTGTTCCCGATCATTGCCGAGGCGGAGCTGGCCCGGCGCCTCGGCGCGGTGAATATGCACCGGTTTTCCTATCACCGGAAGTCCGCACGCAAATGGCCCTATGCCGTGACCTCGTTGACCGAACTGCCTGCGCTTGCCCACCAGATGGATGCGACGCTGATCGGCGGTGGCTTTATCATCCGATTCGACAAGTGTGTCGCCGACGGTTACCTGCCGCCCGATCCGTCTATCCATCACCCCACCGGGTATTGGCTGGTACCCGCGCTGATGGCGTTGCAAAACGGCGTGCCACTGATCTGGAATGCCCCCGGCATGCACTGCAATGAAATCCCCGAATGGGGCCGGCCGCTGTTGGCGCTTGCTGTCGAGCACAGCCCCCATGTCAGGGTACGGGATGCTTTGACACAAAAGGCCCTGCAAACATTGAGCGCGCATGCCGATATCAAGGTACTGCCCGACACGGCCTTCGGTCTGGCCCAAGTACTGGATGTACACACCCCGTCGGCTGAATTGCGCGATATTTTCAGGCGCTACGACCTGGCAGGCCCCTACGTGGTCGTACACGCCACCCAAGGCTTGCAGAGCTTTCTCGCGCTTTGGCGCAGCAACAGTGATGTGCTGGCCGGGGTGAAATTACTGGTCCTGCCCATTGGACCGGTCCTGGGCGATCACCCGTCAGCCCTCGGGGCACCGCTGGACCGCGCAGTCACCCTACCGTTCTGGCCGTCGCCGTTGCTGCTGGCCGAACTGATTGCGCACTCGGCAGGCGTGGTGGGCCACAGTTACCACCTGGCAATCAGCGCAATCGCTTTCGGCCTGCCGGTCTTCTGCTCAGCGGACCTGGAAGTCGGCAAATTCACGGCCTTGCCTGCCTACGGGCGGGTCTTCCAGCTGCGTCATGACCAGACGTTGGACCCGCAGTGGCTGGTCGATCAACTTGGCAGGCGGCCCCTCTCCGCTGCCACTTGCCAAGCCGTCGAGCAGTTGCGTGAACACTGGGACCAGGTGGCGCGGCTCATCGTTTCCCGACGGGCGGCCGCCCCGGAAGTCATCAACCGCCTCTGGCAATTCCTGCCCGCGCTGCTCGAAAACATGCAAGGGCCACAGCAGGCGGCGGTGGAAACCCCGCGCCCGTTGGCGCAGGCCACGCAGCCCGATTGGCGCAGCGCCTACCACCGCTTTAAACGACTGATTTCAAGGAGCACGTCATGATCAACCTGGAGAAGATCGCCCGTCATCGCCTGCAACACCAACCGTTCCGTTGGGCCCAGGTCGACGGTTTATACAGCCCGCAGGACGCCGCGGCACTGGCCGAGACCTACCCCTGCGATCATTTCAAAGTGGTCAAGGGCTACGGCGGAGAAAAGGACTACGAGTACGAAGCCAGGCAATTGATCGCCATGACCACCGGCCAAGTGGTCAACCCTCAGGCCCTCAGCCCGCATTGGATGGCACTGGCGCAGGATCTGCGCTCATCGGCCTACCGCCAGGCATTGAGCGCATTGACGGGGCTGGACCTCAGTGTCGCGCCCATGGAAGTCAACCTGTTCCATTACGGTCCCGGCGCCAACCTTGGCCCGCATCCGGACCTGGCAGACAAGGTCGTCACCCATATCCTCTATTTCAATGACAGCTGGAACCCGGCGCGCGGCGGTTGCCTGCAAATTCTCGGTTCCAGGGACCCCGACAGCGTCTTCGAGCAGATTCCTCCCGTGGTCGGCAACTCGGCCGTGCTGGTGCGTAGCGACACCTCCTGGCATGCCGTGTCACGGGTGGTCGACGACAGCCCGGTTTCCCGGCGCAGTATTACCGTAACGTTCTATCGCCCGGGCTCGACCAGTTCCATGTGGCCAGAGGGGGATGACACCCCGCTGCATGACTACTCGCCCCATCGCCAAGGCGTTACGCATGGCGGAGCGGGTTGGTATGCGTAAGGTGGCGACAGCGCTGATGACGGGTCTGCTTACGTGGTTGCGTGGGTTGCCGTTGCCCCCTTGGCTGCGCAAGCGCCTGAGCGTGATCTACCGTGGCGCCTGGTTCCGGCCGGTGCATCGGTTAAGCCAGTGGCCGCAGGTGCGCGAAACACCCCCGGTCAAGCAGTTGCAACTGCTCGCCGACACCCAGTACCCGGACTACATCATCTGGGGGGTGATCGACTGGAGCTTCCGCCATCAGCGGCCGCAACAACTCGCCCAGGTACTGAGTGCCAGTGGGCGGCGGGTGTTTTATGTCTCCAGCACGCTCAAGGCCTCGAATCAGCCGGGTTTCTCCATCTATCCGCTCAATGAGAGGGGGAACCTGTTCGAAGTCCAATTGCACCTGAGCGACCCGCCTTCCATTTACTCCACCGTCCCCTCATCGATCCAGGTGGCGCAGCTGCGCTATGGGTTGGGCGAACTCTTGCTGTGTACCCGGCCCCGCGCGGTGGTCGGGATCGTGCACCACCCTTTCTGGCTGGACGTGGCCAAGGCCGCGCCGAATAGCCGCATGGTCTATGACTGCATCGATCATCACCAAGGTTTCAGCAACACCGATGCCGGCATTCTGAAGCTTGAGCAGCAGTTGGTGCTGGAGGCCCAGGCAACCGTGTTCACTTCCGACCGGCTCGCCCAGCAATGGGGGCAGACGCCCTCCGCGCAGCGCACGGTGATTCGAAACGCGGCGGACTTCGGTTTTTTTTCAAGGCGCCCCGTCTCGCTGTTCAACGACCCGCAAGGGCGCAAGATCATCGGCTATTACGGCGCGATTGCCGAATGGTTCGATACCGAACTGGTTTCAGCCATTGCCGATGCCTTTGCGCACCACCTGGTGCTCCTGGTCGGTGAGGACACCACCAACGCCCGGCATAAGCTGCGCCACCATCCCAATGTGCAATTCACCGGCGAGGTCAGCTACAGCACCCTTCCCAGCTACTTGTATGCGATGGACGTGTGCCTCCTGCCGTTCCAGGTCATACCGTTGACCCTGGCGACCAACCCGGTGAAAGTCTACGAATACCTCAGCGCCGGCAAGCCGGTGGTGGCCATCGATTTGCCAGAAACCCACCAGTTTGGCGCGCTGATACGTCGGGCCCAAAACCCGGCTGAATTTATCGACGGTATTGCCCACGCGCTGGCCGAACCACCTGACGAACACCGTGCGGCGCGCCAGGCGTTCGCCGCCGCCCAATCCTGGGAACAGCGCCGTGACGCCTTGCTCAGCGTCACCGAACCCCAGCACGTGCCGCGCGAGATCAGTGTGATTGTGGTGACCTACAACAATCTGGCCCTGACCCAGGCATGCCTGGCCAGCCTGACCGCCAATGCCCAGGCCGCCGCGCTGGAAATCATTGTGGTCGACAACGGCTCCAGCGATGGCACACCGGCGTTTCTCGATCAGTGGGCCAAGGCCAATGGACAGGTCGTCATCCTCAATGCCGACAACCGTGGTTTTGCCGCCGCCAACAATCAGGGGCTGGCAGTGGCTACCGGGGACTACTTCGTACTGCTCAACAACGATACCCAGGTGACCCCAGGCTGGGCAGACACCCTGCGCAGGCATCTGGACCGCAACCCCGGTATCGGCCTGGTCGGCCCCGTCACCAACAATATCGGCAACCAGGCCAAGATCGATCTTACGTACTCACTGGCAGACATGCCTGATCGGGCCTGCGGGTATACCTACAGGCACCTGGGAGAGTGGTTCGTACTGCCGACCCTGGCTTTTTTCTGTGTGATGTTGCGACGCAGCACCTATGCTCAAGTGGGACCGCTGGACGAAGCGTTCGGCTGTGGCTTCTTCGAAGACGACGACTACTGCCGGCGCGTCGAGCAAGCGGGTTTTTTCAATGCCTGTGCTCGGGATGTGTTTATCCACCATCACCTGTCGGCGAGCTTCAACCTTATGGATATTGACCAACGCCAGGCCCTGTTTGATCGGAACAAAGCGATCTACGAGAAAAAATGGGGCACCTGGATACCCCACCGTTATGGATAACGACATGCCCGTAAGCAAGATAGTTGTAGTAGTGGGCACGCGACCGGAAGTCATCAAGATGGCCCCGGTCATCCATGCCCTCAAGCGTTCGCCCCAGTTCGCCTGCCACGTCGTCGCCACCGCGCAACACCGCGAACTGATGGACCAGGCATTGCGCGAGTTCAATATCGAGCCCGACCTGGACCTGGACCTGATGCAGCCCCAACAGTCGCTCAGTGCCCTCACCTGCCGCCTGCTGACGCAGGTCGAGCGACTGCTGCTGGAGTGGCGTCCGGATGCCGTGCTGGCACAGGGCGATACCTCGACGGTATTCGCCACCGCCCTGTCGTGTTTCTACCAGCAGGTTCCTTTTGGCCACGTGGAAGCCGGGTTACGCACTGGCGACCTGGGCAATCCGTTTCCCGAGGAACTGAACCGGACAGTCACCAGCCGCATTGCCAAATGGCACTTCGCACCGACCCCTAGGGCTCGCGGCAATTTGTTGGGCGAAGGCATTGCCCCCCAGGCCATCCACCTCACGGGCAATACCGTGATCGACGCGCTGCACCAGAGCCTTCGCCGGGGTGACGAACCGACCGAGGGCGCCCTCGACGGTGAACGCCGCCTGCTGGTGACCTTGCATCGCCGGGAGAGCTTCGGCGCGCCCCTGCTCGACATCTGTACCGCAATTCGCCACCTGGTCGACCGCAATGAAGATTTGCGCGTGATTTTCCCGGTGCATCCGAACCCCAGCGTCAAAGTGCCTGTCGAGGCGGCGCTGGGAGGACATCCACGGATCGAGCTTTGCCCGTCCCTGGGCTACCACCACTTTATTCGCGTCATGAAGAGCGCCTTCCTGGTACTCAGCGATTCGGGCGGCATCCAGGAAGAGGCGCCGGCCCTGGGCGTGCCCGTGCTGGTGTTGCGCAACGAGACCGAACGCCAGGAAGCCATAGAGCATGGCATGGTGAAGCTGGTGGGTACCCGAACTGCCGATATCGTCCAGGCAGTGCAGCATCTGCTCGACGACGAGGGGCTCTACTCGAGCATGATCAAGGATCAATCCCCCTATGGGGATGGCATGGCCGCAGAGCGGATCGTGCAGGTATTGACGGCGCATTTCTCCACATGCGCCTGATCTATCTCTCACCGATGCGCTGGCATAGCTTCAGCCAGCGACCCCATGAACTGGTGCGCTGCTTCCATGAAAAAACCGGCGCCCCCGTCCTTTGGATAGACCCCTACCCCACGCGTTTTCCCACACTCAGCGATTTCAGAAGGCTGCGGCCTGCACCTGCCGTCGCACAGGCGCCCTTGCCGGCATGGTTGACCGTGCTCGAGCCTCGCGCCTTGCCAATCGAGCCGATGCCTGGCTCAGGCTGGATCAACCGCCCGCTCTGGCAATCGCTGATTGTGAAAGCGCGGGAGTTTGCGCAACAGCCCACGGTGCTGGGAATTGGCAAGCCTTCGCACCTGGCGTCGAGACTGCTGCAGGAGCCTGTTTTCGAAGCCAGCTTTTACGATGCCATGGATAATTTTTCCGAGTTCTATACAGGGCTGTCACGCCGGGCCATGGAACGCCGCCAACGCCACACGGCTCAATCGGTGTCCACGGTACTGGCTTCTTCCTCGGCGCTGCTGACGCAAATGCTGGCCTGCTCGGACAACGTCAAGCTGCTCGGCAATGCCTGCGCCATCGAGCGCCTGCCCAGCCGCCAGCGTTCGCATGCAGGCCGAGGGAATACACCCGTCCTGGGCTACGTCGGCACCATCGCCAAGTGGTTTGCCTGGGATGTCGTGATTGCCCTCGCCGAGGCGTTTCCGCATGCCGACATACGCCTGGTCGGCCCGCTGCACACCCCTGTGCCTGCTGGTCTGCCCGGCAACATCCACTTGAGTGGCGAGGTATCCCACGAGGACGCCTTGAAAGCCATGGCGGCGTTCGATGTCGGGTTGATTCCCTTCACCAGCGACGCGCTGACACGGTATGTCGACCCGATCAAGTACTACGAATATCGGGCGCTTGGCCTGCCAGTGATCAGTACGGTATTTGGCGAGATGGCCCACCGAGGGACGTGCCCGGGCACTTTTCTCGTGGAGGGGCCCGGGGACATCCGGCAGGCCATGGACAAGGCGCTGAACTTCAATGAATCAGATGCATACACGCGCAGGTTTCGCCACGAAAACTCCTGGACGACTCGATTTTCCGTGGCGATACCTTGAGCGACCGGGCGTGTACGTGAATCGATAACCAGACGGGACGAACAGGGAGTGACACCGTTGGAAGTACAGGAAGTACAGGTTTTCGATACGCAGGCCAACGCGCCGCCAACGCGCGAATGCGATGTGATCATCGTCAATTACAACGCGGGGGCCCTATTGCAGGCATGTGTGAAGTCGGTGCTTGACGCCGGTGCAACCCGAGTCATCGTGGTGGATAACCACTCCCATGATGACAGCCTGGCCAGGTTGCTGAGCACCTGTGCGGTGGGCGATGCCCTGCACATCATTCGTAACGACGCGAACCTGGGCTTCGCCGTTGCCTGTAACCAGGGCGCACGGCTTGCAAGTGCACCCAACCTGCTGTTCCTGAACCCGGACACGGTTATTGCTCCGCAAGCCATCGAGCGCTTGCTGACGGCCTTGCACGGGGCGGCCGACATAGGTGCGGTAGGCGGGCTGCTGTGCAATCTCGATGGTACTGAGCAGGCCGGTGGCCGACGGGTATTTCCCACGCCCAGGCGCGCATTCATGCGGGCGTTCGGGCTGTCGCGTCTGGCCAGGTTCTGGCCAGCGCTGTTTTCCGACTTCCTGCTGCATCAGGAAGCCCTGCCCCCGCAGCCCATTGCTGTCGAAGCCATTTCCGGGGCGTGCATGTTGGTCAAGCGCGAGGCGATCGAACACATTGGTTTATGGGACGAAGACTATTTTCTGCACTGCGAAGACCTGGACTGGTGCATGCGTTTTCACCATGGTGGCTGGAACGTCCTGTTTGTACCGGATGCCCAGGTGACGCATGTGTTCGGAGGCTGCAGTCGGAACCGTCCGTATTTTGTGGAGTGGCACAAGCACCGTGGAATCCTGCGGTTTTACCGCAAATTTTTCCGCCGGCAATATTCAGTGTTCTTGTGGGTGTTCGTGGTGATTGGCGTCTGGTTTCGATTCGGCCTGATGGTCGGGCGTCACGCGTTCACCCGGTGTCTGGCGGCGTTGAACAACCGCCCCAGGGAGCAATGAGGTGCGCATCGGCCTGCTCGGTGGTTCCAGCTTCCTCGGTGAGCATCTGTTGCGGGCCCTGGCGCGGGAAGGCCATCAGGTCGTCGCGTTCAGCCGTCAAGGCGGCAGACCCTGCCAGGAACACGTGACCTGGCTGCCGGCCGAGACCTGGCCGGAGCTATGCCTGGACGCGTTTGTTTCGCTGGCCCCGGCCTGGGTGTTACCTGACTACCTGGAGCGTTTGGCCAGCGCTCACGTAAAGTGCATCGTGGTCCTGTCTTCGACAAGTCGCTTTACCAAGCAAGCCTCGCCTGATCCTCGCGAGCGTGCCCTGGCGCAACGCCTGGTCGATGCCGAGCAGCGCTTGCAGCAGTGGGCGGGCGAACACAACACGCAGTGGGCTGTTCTACGCCCGACCCTGATCTACGGGCATGGGAAGGACAAAAGCATTTGCGAGATAGCCCGGTTCATTCAGCGCTACGGTTTCTTCCCGTTGATCGGTAACAGCGTGGGCCTGCGTCAACCGGTCCACTGTGACGATATTGTCCAGGTGTGCGTTGCCGCCCTGGAAACCAGGGGCTGGCCAAGTGGCAGCTACAACCTGTCAGGCGCACAAACCTTGCCCTACCACGCCATGGTCAGGCGAGTGTTCCAGGCCGTAGGGCGGCCGGAACGGACGCTCAACGTTCCGGCCTGGCTATTGCGCCAGGTGATCGCGCTCGCACGCTGCCTGCCGCGTTATCGCCACCTTTCAAGCGCCATGGCGCAGCGCATGAGCCAGGACCTGACCTTTGATCATTCAGCGGCGCGTGAACAATTCGGCTTTGCGCCGAGGGCGTTTGATTTGAGCGCTGAAGACTTGCCCCCATCAGCTAAAAAACCTGCGCCTTGAGCTTGGCAGCGAGCTGCCCGACATAAAGGCCGCAGAACTTATCGATCAACCAGGCACAGAAAAAATCCGCCGTAGCGACTACGGCGGCAACCAAAGGTTTTTGTCGAAGCAGAGCGGCTAAGACAGCTTCAACGCTACACCCATGACCGATTAAAAAACGTGAAGTTTAATTAATCGAGTTTAATCAAATGCCGGCTGCAGGCCACGGAAACTGTGCTTAGAATCGGCTTCGACAAACACGTCGAGCACAATAAAAACCAGTCTCTCTTACCTGAAACATCTGCCCAATAAAACTTCATGCGCCCTGTAAAAAGTGCGGTGTTTCTGTGCGCGTCAATCATTTCGGGGAAGTAAATAACATGGTCAAACAGTGGAGCCTGTTAACACTGGCGATATGCGCCAGTATCAGCCAGGTGGCCCTCGCCGAGTCCGTGACGGACCAGGCCGACGCCAAAGGTTTTATCGACGGCAGCAGCGTCACCGGGCTGTTGCGCAATTACTACATGAACCGCAACCGCGAAGGTGGCCGGGCCGACAACCGTGACTGGACTCAAGGCGCCATGCTCAATTACGCCTCGGGCTTCACCCAGGGCACCATTGGTTTTGGCGTGGATGCCTACGCCTTTGGCGGTTTGAAACTGGACGCCACGCACCAGGATGCCGGTACCGGTAACTTGCCGACCGACCGCCACGGCGATCCGGAAGACGCCTATGGTTCCGTGGGGGCCGCGGTGAAGGTGAAAATATCCAAGACCCAACTGAAATTCGGCGACATGCAACCCACCGCGCCCGTCTTCGCCACCGGTGGCACTCGCCTGTTGCCGCAGACGGCCACCGGCTTTGACCTGACCAGCAGTGAAATCGCGGGGCTGGACCTGGAGGCCGGGCACTTCACCAGCACCAACAGTGGCATGACCTGCAACCATGACCACGACATCTACGCCACCTACGCCAACGTGCCGGCTTCCAGTGCGAGCTTTGTCGGTGGCAAATACACCTTCAGCCCGTCGCTGAGTGCAACCGTGTATGCCGGTGAACTGGAAGATATCTGGCGCCAGTACTACACCAACCTCAACTATGTGCTGCCGTTGGGGCATGACCAGTCGCTGGCGTTGGATGGCAACCTGTATCGCACCCTCGATACGGGCAGCGCCAAGGCCGGAGCGATCAACAACACCACCTATTCGCTGGCGGCGGCCTATTCGTTCCTGACGGCCCATACCCTGACGCTGTCGTTCCAGAAAGTGCATGGCGACACGCCGTTCGATTACATCGGTACCGGCAACAACGGCGCGGGTGAAGGCGGCGATTCGGTGTACCTGGCCAACTCGGTGCAATGGGGTGACTTCAACGGCCCAGGCGAACAATCCTGGGGGATTCGCTATGACCTGAACCTGGCCAGCTACGGCGTGCCGGGCTTGAGCTTCATGGCCCGCTACATCAACGGTTCGGACATCGATGGCACCCACACACCGGCCAACAGCGCCTATGCCGGTGATTACGGTGCCGATGGCGCGCACCACGAAACAGATGTGGAAGCCAAATACGTCGTCCAGAGCGGCCCGGCGAAAAACCTGTCGCTGCGCGTGCGCGATGCCATCGTGGCGTCGAATGCCGACCAAGGTGACGGCAACTTGAACGAACTGCGGCTGATCGTCGACTACCCGTTCACCCTGTTGTAAGCGGCGGCTGCGCGCCGGCCAGCGTCATCGCTGGCCGGCGCACAGCGGCTAACCCACCCAGCCGACCGCTGTTTTCGGAATCACTTCCGACTCATCCATCTTGGACGCAAACATACTCACGGCTTTCACCGCGTCACTGGTGCTGGTGCGGATCTGCAGGATCACCGAACCCGCCTGGTCAGCCAGGCTGACCCCACGCTGCGCGCCTTCCTGGGTGGCATTCATGCTGGTGACTGCATCTCGGGTCTCCGACAGGATCATGCCGATCATCTCGGCGATCTCCGCCGTGGAGCGGCTGGTGCGTCCCGCCAGCTGCCTGACCTCGTCGGCCACCACGGCAAACCCGCGGCCCTGGTCGCCGGCCCGTGCCGCCTCGATGGCGGCGTTGAGCGCCAGCAGGTTGGTCTGGTCGGCGATGCCGCGAATGGTGTTGACGATGGCGGTAATCTGTTCGGAACGATCACCCAGTTGCCCCACCAGTCGCGCCGAGGCACCAATGTGCTCGGCAATCCGGCGCATTTCCGTGGCCGTGTCGTGGATCACCTGGGTACCGTGCTCGGCGAAGCGTTCGGTTTCGGACGAAATATGGTAGGCACGGGAAGCGCCGCGCGAGTCTTCCTCGAACTTCTCCACCCGTTCAGTGATGTCACTGGCAAACTTGACGATCTTGACCAGTGTGCCGTCGCCGTCGTAGACCGGGTTGTAACTGGCCTCCAGCCACGCGACACGGCCATGCTTGCCGAGGCGCTTGAATTGCCCAGTGAAGAATTCACCGTTGTTCAAGCGGCGCCAGAAATCGGTGTACTCGCTGCTGTTGATCAGGCTGGGCTCGCAAAACAGGCGGTGGTGTTTGCCTTTGATTTCGGCCAGCGTATAGCCCATGACGTGCAGAAAGTTCTCGTTGGCGTCCAGTACCTGGCCGTTCAAGTCGAACTCGATCACTGCCATTGCCCGGTCCACTGCGGCCAGTTTGCTGCGGGTCGCCGCCTCCTGTTCGACTTTTGTCGTGACATCCAGGGCGTACTTGACCACTTTCAGCACTTGGCCACGCTCATCCAGCACCGGGTTGTAGCTGGCTTCCAGCCAGACGGTCTTGCCGTGGGCATCCACCCGCTTAAAAGTGCCCGACACGAACTTACCGGCCTTGAGCTCACCCCAGAACTGGCTGTAGGCCGGGCTGTTGGTCAGCGCTGGCAAGCAAAAGTCACGGTGGGATTTCCCCGCCAACTGGTCGCGGCTGTAACCCAGGGTTTTCAGAAAGTTGTCGTTGGCACGCAGTACCTTGCCGTTGAGGTCGAATTCGACCACTGCCATGGAGCGTTCCAGGGCGCTGATCAGTCCTTTGAACTCGGTGACTTCGGCCGTCCTGGCCGCCAGTTCGGTTTTGAGCGTTGTGTTGAACATGACGTACCTCAGCCGTGCGGAAAAAACCTATGTCTTCATTCGCTATCGGCTGGGAAATACGCGACTTAACCGCGCAAAAATGATTATTTTCTGACGTCAAGTTTTTTGCGCGAGCCAGCATGATTCAAGGCTTTGCGGCGAGCGAAGCCAACCGCTCACGCATGCCGGTGCTGGCCGCCGGGCCGGCCTGCAACACACAGCGATCCAAGGGCACGATGTGGCCCTCGGCGCTCGCCAGCATAGGCTGTAGCGGTCGCCCGGTGTCCCGCTCGACCAACTCGACACTGGTGCCCTCTTCGGCGTAATGCCGGTTGCCCCACGCCACCAGCGACATCAGCACCATGCGGAAATCCTCACCCTTGGCGGTCGGTACATATTCGTAGCGCGGCGGCCGCTCGCTGTAGGCCCTGCGTTCCAACATCCCCGCCTCCACCAACGCAGTCAGGCGGCGCGTGAGCATGTTGGGAGCGATGCCCAAGCTGCGCGAAAACTCATCGAAGCGGCGCAGCCCCTGCAGCGCGTCGCGCATGATCAAAATGCTCCACCACTCCCCTACCCGGTCGAGGCTGCGGGCGATGGGGCATTCGTCGCGGGTCAGGGACTTGCGTTGCATAAAGGTTCCTAGGGGCCGGTGCAAAGTTGTGTGACGCCATGTTACTTTCATCATGATAGTGACGTCCATAGGGTCTTAACCCTCAATGCAACCGGAGTCGATTGATCATGAGTAAACGTATCGTTGTGACAGGCATGGGTGCGCTGACACCGTTGGGCGCTGACGTGGAGTCAACCTGGAAACGCCTGTTGAACGGGCAGTCGGGCATTCGTCGCCTGCCTGAAGACCTGATCGGCGACCTGGCCATCAGCATCGGCGGCCAAGTGCAGAGTGTGTTGCAGGACCCCGAAGCCGGGTTCGATCCTGATCGCCTGTTGGCTGCAAAAGAGCAGCGCAAGATGGATCGTTTTATCCTGTTCGCACTGGCGGCCGCCGATGAAGCGTTGAAGCAGGCCGGCTGGGCACCGAAGACCGTGCAGGAGCAGGAACGCACCGCAACCATCATCGCCTCGGGCGTCGGCGGCTTTCCGGCCATCGCGGAGGCGGTACGTACCACCGACAGCAAGGGGCCGCGACGCTTGTCGCCGTTCACCATCCCATCGTTCCTGAGCAACATGGCCGCCGGGCATGTGTCGATCAACTATGGCTTGAAAGGCCCGTTGGGCGCACCGGTCACTGCCTGTGCAGCGGGTGTGCAGGCCATTGGCGACGCCGCGCGGATGATCCGTGCAGGCGAAGTGGACGTGGCAGTGTGCGGGGGAGCCGACGCGGCGATCCACCGGGTCAGCCTGGCCGGCTTTGCGGCGGCACGGGCCTTGTCCAGCGACTTCAACGACGCCCCCGAGCGCGCCTCGCGCCCGTTCGATCAGGCACGCGACGGCTTTGTCATGGGCGAAGGCGCCGGCCTCCTGGTGATCGAAGAACTGGAACACGCCCTTGCACGCGGTGCCCAGCCGATTGCCGAACTGGTGGGCTACGGCACCAGTGCCGATGCGTACCACATGACGGCTGGCCCGGAAGACGGTGACGGCGCGCGCCGGGCGATGACCCAGGCGCTGCGTCAGGCGGGCATCGAGGCGTCCGAGGTGCAGTACCTGAATGCCCACGCCACCTCGACGCCGGTGGGCGATAAAGGCGAATTGGCAGCCATCAGGACCGTGTTCGGTGACGGTGGCCGCCTGGCAATCAGCTCGACCAAGTCCGCCACCGGCCACTTGCTGGGGGCTGCGGGCGGCATCGAGGCCATCTTCACCGTGCTTGCCCTGCGCGATCAGGTCGCACCGGTGACCCTCAACCTGGAAAACCCGGATGAACTGGCCGCCGGGTTGGACATGGTGCGCGGAGATGCGCGGCCAATGGCGATTGAATACGCACTGTCCAACGGCTTCGGCTTTGGTGGCGTGAATGCCAGCGTGCTGTTCCGCCGCTGGGTATAAGCCGGCGGTTTGCCCCTGGGATTATTTTCGGGGACCATGGCGCCTTTCTGTCACTGCCAACAAGAGGCGCCCATGGCTAACCACGACCTGTCCTACACCCCCGATCCGGATGCCGACTCGATTTCCTCAGATGTCGTCGGCTTCAACGGCATCCTGGTCTCCACCCAGATCCCGACCCGCGCCGACGGCAGCCTGGAACTGGGGGATATCACCCTGCAAAGCGAATGCACCCTGCAAGCGTTGAAAGTCGCCCTGGAAAAGGCCGGCAGTTCCATGGACCGGGTCATGCACCTGACCATCTACCTCACGGACATGGCCGATCGCGGTGCATTCAATGAGGTCTACAAGCGTTTTTTCGCCAAGCCATGGCCCGTGCGCGCGGCGGTTGGGGTGGCTGCACTGGCGGTTGAAGGGATGCGCGTGGAAGTCACGGCGATGGCTGCCAAGGCCTGACAGCCCTGTGGTAGATGCCGGTCAGGCGTTTCGCAGCTACAATGCCCGCCTCGACCGTGACAAGCCTGACTAAAAAAACTATGTCCTTGCCCAAGCATCACCTGGAATTGCTCAGCCCTGCCCGCGATGTCGCCATCGCACGCGAGGCCATCCTGCATGGCGCCGACGCCATCTACATCGGCGGGCCCAGCTTCGGCGCCATGCAGGATGGCCTCGCGTGCGAGCCGGTACCCCGGCCTTGCTGATCCTCGCCTTGCTGGTGCTGCTGGCGTTCTCGGTGGGTTACACCACCATGTCGCGCCACGTGACCAATGCCGGTGGTTTTTACGCGTTCACGTCCCGAGGCCTGGGTGGCCTGGCGGGCGGTGCCGCCGGGGTGCTGGCGATGTTTGCCTATAACATCCTGCAGGTCGGGTTGTATGGGATGTTCGGCGGGGTGGTCAGCGGCACCATGGAAGCCGCCTTCGGCCTGGTGTTGCCCTGGTGGGCTTACTCGCTGATGGCGATGGCGAGCATCGCGATCCTGGGCTATCGCAAGATTGACCTGTCAGCACGGGTGCTGTCGGTGATGGTGATCGCCGAATACCTGGCGATCCTGGTCCTGGACTTCGCCATCCTCAAGTCCGGCGGCGACAGCGGCATCAACCTTGATTCGTTCAGCAGCAGCCATGTGTTCAGTGGCACGCCGTCAATCGGCCTGCTGTTCTGTTTCGCCGCCTTTATCGGCTTCGAGGCCACGACCATCTACGGCGAAGAGGCCAAGGACCCCAAGCGCACCATTCCGATTGCGACTTACTGCTCGGTGTTGCTGATTGGGGCGTTCTACGCATTGTCGGTGTGGTCGATGGTGGTGGGCGTGGGCGCGGATAAAATCGTGCCGATGCTGCAGGCCTTGCAGGACCCGACCACCTTTATCTATGGCATGTCCGACCACTTTGTCGGCCCGCACCTGACAAAGATTATCCGCGTCCTGTTCATGGTCAGTATCTACGCCGGGCTGTTGGCCTTTCATAACGCCGCCGCGCGCTACTTCTATGCGATTGGCCGTGACGGTTTGCTGCACAGCCAGTTAGGCACGACCCACCGCGTGCACCAGAGCCCGCATATGGGCTCGGCGTTGCAGAGCCTGATCTCGGCCGTGGTGGTGCTGATTTTCGCTGCGCTGGATGCCGATCCGATCCTGCAACTGTTTGCCTGGCTGTCCAACCTGGCCACGCTCAGCGTGATTTTGCTGATGGCGCTCACTTCGGCAGCGGTGCTGATGTACTTCCGAGGTCAACCGCAGCTCAAGGTCGGGGTTTGGCGTGGGCAGATTTTCCCCGGTTTCTCTTGCCTGGCCCTGTTGGCAGTGCTGATCCTTGCCGTGGTGCATTTCGACGTGCTCACCGGCGCCAGCCGATTGCTGTCCTACAGTCTCTGCGCGATTATTCCATTGGCCTTGCTGGGCGGCGTATTCCTCGCGGCGCGGCTGCGCAAGGCATCGCCAGAGCGGTTCCTGGCCTTGGGCAGCCACAAGCTCTAAGGCGCGGCCCGCGGTGGTTGATGGCCCAGCTTGACCAGCAGCGCTGCGATCAAAAGCAGCGCTGCCGACGCCACCAGCACCGCAACAAAGCCCGCATCGAAGGCCGAGCGGGCGAATGCGCGCAGCATCGCGGCGCCTTCGGGCGACAAGGTTTCGGCGACCACCAGCGCATCGTCCAGACTGTCGAATGTCGCGGGATTGCGGCTCAGCCACGCTGGAATCGCCAGGCCCGCCGAGTACGCATAAATCGCCGACAACAGGCTGCCCGACAGCGTCACACCGACGGCACCGCCCAATTCAAACGACACCTCCTCGACGGAGGCGGCCATGCCGGCCTGATCGGCCGGTACGCTGAGCATGATGGTGCTGGACGACGCCGTCAGTGCTGCGCCAATGGTAAGCCCCAGCAGCCCAAGAACGATCAGTTGCAGGTACACCGCCGCCTCATACAACAGCAGGTAAGCCAGCATCGACGCCGCGGATAGCAGCAGCGTCCAGAACAGCATCCGCTGGTTCCCCAGGCGAGGCAGGTAGTAACCGGCAAGCGGCCCGGAGATAAACGAGCCCAGCGGTAGCGGGAGGATGAACAATGCCGCTTCCAGTGGCGACAGGCCCAGCACCAGTTGCAGGCGTTGGCTGAACACCAGCTCCATGCCGATCAACGCAGCAGCCGACACAACCGCCGCAATCACCGCGTTCCTGAAACCGGAGGAACTGAACAGCGCCAGGTCGAGCATCGGTTGGGTCGCGCGGCGCTGGCGCCGAATGAATAGCGTCAGGAACAGCGCGCCCAGCACCAGTGCGATCAGCATGCCTTCGAAAGAAGGCGTGCGCTTGCCGAGCTCCTTCACCGCATACGCCACGCTGATCAAGCCGATCATCACCTGCAGCGACCCCAGCCAGTCCCAGCGTTTGCTCGCATCCCCGGGGTTATTCGGGATCAATAGCGCGCCGACGACCAACGCGACCAGCACAATCGGCACGTTGATCAGGAACACCGAGCCCCACCAGAAGTGCTCCAGCAGCAGGCCGCCGATCACCGGGCCGAACGCCGCGCCGCCTGACGCCACCGAGGCCCAGATGCCGAACGCCATGGCCTGTTCACGCGGGTCGGTGAACGTCACCCGCACGATCGCCAGCGTGGCGGGCATCATCATCGACGCGCCGACTGCGAGGAAACCACGTGCACCGATCAATACAGCGGCGGAGGTTGAAAACGCCGCCATCAGCGAGAACAGGCCAAACACACCAAGCCCGCCGATGAACAGGCGTTTGTGCCCGAGACGGTCACCGAGTGTCCCCATGCCCAGCAGCAGGCCAGCGGCGATCAACGCATAGATGTTGACGATCCAGAGCTTTTCCGAGGCTGAAGCATTCAGCTCTCGGGTCAGCGTGGGCAGGGCGGTGTAGAGCACCGTCATGTCGATGACGATAAGCAGCAATGCGCTGGAAATAATCGCGAGGATCAGCCAGCGGCGTGAAAAAGTCATGGGTGGTGCTCATTGAAGGCGAATGGGAGGGCGGCCACTGTAGCTCAGTCAGGCGGCATACCCTTTACACGCGGAAATGCCTGACCAGTTGCTGCTGGTGATTGGCCATTTGATGCAGTAAATCACTGGCCTTCGACGCCTCGTTCATCCGGCCGGCGAGTGTTTCGCTGATGCCACGAATGTCGCTGACCCGATGGCTGATATCGTCTATCACGCCACTTTGCTCCAGTGCCGCGCTGGCGATCTGCTGATTCATCTGTTCGATCACATCCACGGCCTTCGAAATGCTCTCCAGCGCCACCCGGGTTTGTTGTACCTGGATCACGCTGCCGCCGGCTTGTTCGCGGCTTAGTTGGGTGCTGTGCACCACAGCCTGGCTCAGCTGTTGCAAGGTTTCGATCACCGTGCGTACCTGTTCGACCGAGCTCTGGGTGTTACTCGCCAGGTGCCTGACTTCGTCGGCCACCACCGCGAAACCACGGCCCTGTTCGCCGGCCCTGGCCGCTTCGATGGCTGCATTCAACGCCAGCAGATTGGTCTGCTGCGCGATGGCGCTGATGACGTCCAGTACCTGGCCGATCTGGGCGCTGCTATGGGCCAGCGCGTTGACTTGTTGGAGCGTGGTTTCCAGGCGCTGATCAAGGGCCTCAATGCCGCGCTCGGCGGTTGAGAACACCGCCTGGCCTGATCGGCTCGCGCTTTCTGCGGTGGTAGCTGCGTTGGCGGCGCTGTGGGAGTGACGTGCCACTTCCTGGGCGCTGGCGCTCATTTCGTGCAAAGCGGTCGCCGCCAGCTCGACTTCGCGGTACTGACGCTGCATGCCAACACTGACTTCGCGGGCAATGCCTGACGATGTATCGGCGCTGTTTCGGGTATCCATCGACGCGGTCTGGATATCGCGAATAATGGGCTGCAACGTGTCCAGGAAGCGATTGACCCCAGTGGCCAAATGCCCCAACTCGTCGCGCCTGCCGGCGGGCAGGCGCTGGGTGAGGTCGCCGTCACCTTCGACAATGGCATCGAGCAGCTCGGCCATTTTGATCAATGGACGTGTCACGCCGTAAGCGGCGAGCCAGATCAGCAGCATACCCAGGATGCTGGCAAAAATGCCCAAGCCCAGGTTAAGCCAGTTGGCCTCGCGGCTTTTAGCGTCCAGTTCGCTTTGCATCAGTCGGGCAGACGCCTGCACCCGTGCTTGCGCAACCTTGATCTCCAGTTGCCAGGCCGGGTTGCCCGCCACGGGCTGAAGGGGCTGGCGTATATCGAGCGTGTCGCCCGAGACGTTGCCGCTGCGTCCTGCCACTTGGCCCGAGGCCGACATAATGGTGACTTCGTTGTTGCCCTGGTACAGGTCCTGACCGAGGTCGGCGGCCAGCTTCTGTAGGGTGTCGAGGCTAATATCCATGCCCACCACGCCGAGCACTTTGCCGTTGACGATCAAGGGGATGGAAATGCTGCTCATCAGGGATTTCTGGCCTTCCACTTCGATGGTGTACGGCTCGACCACACACACCCGTCTTTGTGCTTGAGGGCAAGCGTACCAGGCGTTTCCTGGTTCGCTGCCGGGGGGCGCGGTGTTCGCGGCGATTTGTGCCTCGCTCAGTACCTCTTGCACCAGTTGCCCCGGTTGACTCTGTGACCAATACAGCGCGAAGCGCCCGGTTTCATTGCCTGCCATGGCGCGTTGGTCGCGCCAGGCGGCGTCAGTGCCGGCCAACGCATCCGGCAGCATGATGACGTACAGGCCGAGCACTTTTTCGCGCTGTTTCAGGGCTTCGCGGGCGCTGCTGATCAGGGCTTCGCGCAATTGCGCGACCGTCAGGCGACCGTTGAGCGTTTGCTCGCGCAGTTGCAGAACCTGTTGCGCAAACCCTTCGCCATATAGCGCGGTTTCACTGAAAAAACGCTCCACCTGTTGGCCGTGCGCCATGGCCTGGGCCTGCAAGCGCTCCAGCGCAGCGTGGGCGAGCAACTCGCTGCTCTGCTCTTTAAGCAGCTTTGCACTGGCTTGATTCTGATACGCGCTGGCGCCAATCAGGGCCGCCACCACTGTCAGCAGGCAGAGCCCGCTGAGCAGGGTGATACGCCATTGAATGGTGAGGTGAGCTTGATGCATGGTCGGGGCGTCCTACAAGTGGGCTTCGCGATGATGGGCTGGGGGGCGAGCCCTCATTCTTATTCTGGTTGCCGGCATCCGGGCATAGCACGGCTGAGGCTAGGTTGCAGGCATGACAGGCCAGGCGGCTATCCCAAATCGGCAACTGCGCCGGGATTGAGCGTGCCGCCTCGACCTGTTTTGGGGCGGGGCTTCGGATGCTACCGATTTGGGATAGCGAGCGGCTCAAGGGCGGGCATAGGATCAAATTCAGCGCGCAACTAAAACAAAACGCTAACCGGTGCCGATGCGGTGTGGTCGGGCCAACCCTAAAGCGACTGCCTCATAGAATAAGGTCAACAACATGAGTGTATCTACTGTACCCGCCGCACCGCCAGTTATCACGGCGGGTGCGGGTGTTTGTCGATTGGCTGGTGGAACTGTGCGCGCGGCCCGGCAGTGGGTTACAGCGTTAGGGGCGGGCGCCTGCAAAACCGTTCCATTTATTACGATGCGTGGGCTTAGCGCTTCACGCCTGGCGCCTGGCCCTTGCGATAGGCCCCCGGCTGCTGGCCAATGACCTTGTGGAACGCCCGCGTAAACGCGGCCACCGACTGATACCCCACCTCCAGCGCAACATCGGCCACGGTCTGGTCGTTTTTGAACAGCTGGCAGGCATGGCGCATGCGCATCATCAGTAGCACTTGCCCTGGCGATTGCCCGCACAGCTCATTGAAGCGCTTGAAAAACGCCGAGCGCGACAGGCCGGTGCTGGCGGCCATGCTTTCCAGGGTCCAGGGCTCCGCCGGCCGGGCGATCAATTGTTCCAGCAGGTGCGCAAATGCCGGCTGCCGGCCCAGCGCGGCGAGGCCGCCCAAGTCGGTGTTGCCGATCACTTGTTGGCGCAGTACATACAGGAACAGCAGGTGGCACAGACGTTCGAGCAGGGTGGACGAGGGCGCCGGAGTGCGTTCGCACTCTTGCAGGATCAGTTCGAACAGGTTGCGCGCGGCGGTCAATGACGGGTCACCGGCACGCAGGATGATCCACGCGGGCAGGCTGTCGACAATCATTGCGGACAAGCCGGATTGGAAGTGAAAGAACCCGCAGACCAGCCCCACGCCGTCGGTGGCCGCGCTGTCCAGTGGCACCATCGGGCGACGCGGGCATTCCTGCGCACCCGCCGCCGTGGCTTCGCCGGACAGTCGGTACTCAAGGTCACGCAACAGAAACACCGCGTCGCCATTGTTCAGGTGCTGGGGGCTGGGCTCGCCGTCGATATGCAGCCAGCATTGGCCCTGCACGAGCAGGTGGAAACTGGCCCGCGCCAGGCCGTGGGTGCTGGCGTGCCAGTCACCGCAGTAACGCCCGACATGAAACAAGCTGGTCTCGAGTTCAAGGCTGTCTAATAACCAATCGACAAGTGCACCGGACGAATTCATCTAATGGAAAGACTCAAGAGCAAGTAATCGCTACTTTAGCCTATTGAGGCGTTTTTTTATAACCAACAGACTTGGTACACGAACCAATAAGGAGACCGCACCATGTCCCGCGTACCGCTGCTCACCCTCGAAACCGCTCCGCCAGCGGCCAAACCCTTCCTGGAAAATGCGCTGAAAGGCTCGGGTTTCATCCCCAACCTGCTGGCCGTGCTGGCCAATGCGCCGGCCGCGTTGGAGACCTACATCACCGTTTCCGGCCTGAACGCCAAGGCCGAGCTGAGCCTGGCCGATCGCGAAGTGGTGCAACTGATTGCCGCGACCACCCACGGTTGCGATTTCTGCGTGGCCGGCCACACCGCCGTGGCGCGCAACAAAGCCAAGCTGCCCGAAACCGTGATCGAAGCCCTGCGCCAGCGTGGCGAACTGCCCGATGCTCGTTATGAGACGCTCGCCGCGTTCACCCGCGAAGTGATCGCTACCCGAGGCGATGTGAGCGATGCCGGCTACGAGGCGTTCCGGGCCGCCGGCTACTCCGAAGGCCAGGCGCTGGAGGTTATATTGGGGGTCAGCCTGGCCACTCTGTGCAACTTCGCTAATGTGTTTGCCCGTACCCCGCTGAACCCGGAGCTGGCGCAGTACCGTTGGGAACAACCGGCCAGTTGAAGGCGCGCACGCGTCGGTGATGGTCATCTGCTTTAACAAGGAGAAACATGAATGCTTGACCCAATCTTGAGCCGTTGGCTCGATGTTCAAGCGCAGGCCCTGGATGTGGGCAGTTGCGACCCACAGGAAGTGCTGCCGCGGTTGGCAGACGCCAACGTGTTGCGAATCGGCGTACCCAAGCACCTCGGTGGCCTCGGCGGCGATGTGGGCGGGGCGGTGGACGCCATCGCGAATGTTGCCAGCCATTCCCTGGCGGCAGCCTTTGTGTGCTGGGGGCAGCGTTCGTTTATCGAGTATCTGTTGCACAGCCCCAACGAGCGGCTGCGTGAGCAGTTGTTGCCGGACCTGCTCAGCGGCAAGCTGGCCGGGGCAACGGGGCTGTCGAATGCAATGAAGTTCCTCTCGGGTATCGAGACATTGCAGATCAGCGGCGAGCCGAGCGACGACGGTTGGACCCTGAACGGTCGCCTGCACTGGGTGACCAACTTGCGCAAGAACGGCTTCGTCGCCGCCGCCGCGATTGAACATGCCGACGGTGGTGCGCCGTTTATCCTGGCGATCCCGGACTCAGTGGCGGGCTTGCAGCGCTCACACGATCTTGATTTGCTCGGCTTGCAATCCAGCAACACGGCCGCCCTGGGGCTGGAAGGTGTGGAGCTGAGTCGCGACTGGTTGCTGCATGAGGATGCACGCCAGTTCCTGCCGGCGGTGCGCCCGGCGTTTCTTGGCCTGCAATGCGGCATGTCGATTGGCCTGGCGCGTCGCTCGTTGGCGGAAGTGGCCTATCATCTGGGCGCGTCCCGCACCGTGTTGCGTGAAGAGTTGGAGGCGTTGCGCGTGACCCTCGATCACCTGGTCACCGAACTCAAGAAAGGGTTGCTGGCCGGACGTTTCGCCGCCGAACCGGTGCCATTGTTCAAGCTGCGCATCGCCCTCGCGGAAACCGCCGCGAGCGCCGTGCAACTTGAGCTGCAGGCCAGTGGCGGCAAGGCCTACCTCACCGCGCACGGCAGTGGTTTTGCCCGGCGCTGGCGTGAGTCGGCCTTTGTGCCGATTGTGACGCCCAGCCTGGTGCAACTGCGCACCGAACTGCAACGCCAGGCCGCGCTATGAGCCAGTCGGTTCTGACGGCCCGGGGCATTGCCCTGGGGTACGCCAGCGGCCCGGTGCTGCAAGGCTTCGACCTGCAGTTGCAGCCCGGCGAAGTGGTATCGATCCTCGGCCCCAGCGGTGTGGGCAAATCCAGCCTGTTGCGGGTGCTCGCCGGCTTGCAGGCGCCTCAGGGCGGCGGCGTACAGGTACTGGGCGAGCCATTGAGCGGCCCGCACCCGCGTGTGGCGGTGGCGTTCCAGGACCCAAGCCTGTTGCCGTGGCTGAGCCTGGAAAAGAATGTGGCGTTTGGCCTGGACTTCGCCCGTCAGCCGCACCTGAGCCCCGAGGAGCGGCGCCAGCGCGTTGACCATGCCATCGCGGCCGTGGGCCTGGAGCATGCGCGCCAGCAGTTCCCGGCGCAGTTGTCCGGTGGCATGGCCCAGCGCACGGCGTTGGCCCGCTGCCTGGCGCGCCAGCCGCAAGTACTGCTGCTCGATGAACCCTTTGGTGCCTTGGACGAAGTGACCCGTGCCGACATGCAGCACCTGTTGCTCAAGGTCAATCGCGAACAGGGTTCGGCGGCGGTGTTGATCACCCACGACATCGACGAAGCCCTGCTGCTGTCCGACCGCATCCTGCTACTGGGTAACCGCCCGGCGCGCACGTTGGGCGAATGGCGGATCGACCTGCCGCAACCCCGCGAGGAACAGGTAGAAGCGATTGGCGCGCTGCGCATCGAGATTCTTAAAACCCTACGGCAGGCGAGCCGCCCTCAACCCAACCCCCTTGACCTGCTGGAGCCTAGCCATGTGTCTGGATGACCTGACCCACTCGCGCCGTGATTTTCTCAAACTCTCTGCGGTGCTCAGCGCCGCCGGTGCCTTGCCGCTGTTGAGCAGCCTGCAGGCACGCGCGGCCAATGAACCGGATGCACCGGTACGCATCGGTTATTTGCCGATCACCGACGCCACGCCATTGCTGGTGGCGCATAACAATGGCCTGTTCGAGGCCGAGGGCATCAAGGCCGAGCGCCCGGTGCTGCTACGCAGTTGGGCCCAGGTGATCGAGGCGTTTATCTCGGGCCAGGTCAACGTGATTCACCTGCTGTCGCCGATGACCGTGTGGGCACGCTATGGCAGCCAGGTCCCGGCCAAGGTCGTGGCATGGAACCACGTCGGCGGTTCCGGGCTGACCGTGGCGCCGGGCATCACTGACGTCAAGCAACTGGGCGGTAAGTCGGTGGCGATTCCGTTCTGGTATTCGATCCATAACGTGGTGGTGCAGCAACTGTTCCGCGATAACGGCCTTACCCCCGTTGCCCGTGCGGCTGGTGGCGCGATTGCGGCCAATGAGGTGAACCTGATCGTGCTGCCGCCCTCGGACATGCCGCCGGCATTGGCCAGCAAGCGCATCGACGGCTACATCGTCGCCGAGCCGTTCAATGCCCTGGCGGAAAACCTCAAGGTTGGTCGCGTGCAGCGTTTTACCGGCGATGTGTGGCGTAACCATGCGTGCTGCGTGGTGTTCATGCATGAGCATGACCTGGTCAACCGCCCGGAGTGGTCGCAGAAGGTGGTGAATGCCATCGTCAAGGCCCAGGTCTGGACCCGCGACCACCGCGAAGAAGCGGTGAAGCTGTTGTCCAAGGATGGCCCGAACCGCTACACGCCGCATGCCGAACCGGTCTTGAGCAAGGTCCTGGCACCGGCGGCCAGCGACCGCGCTGCGTACCTGGCGGAGGGTGCGATCCAGCATGCCAACTGGGACGAACATCGCATTGACTTCCAGCCCTATCCCTTCCCCAGCTACACCGAGGAACTGGTACGGCGCCTGAAAGACACCTTGATCGAAGGCGACAAGAAGTTCCTCGCCGATCTCGACCCGGCCTTCGTCGCCAAGGACCTCGTGGATGACCGCTTTGTGCGCAACGCTATCGAGGCCGTGGGTGGCATGAAGACCTTTGGCTTGCCGGAGGGCTTTGAGCGGCACGAGGAGATCGGCGCTTGAACCGAGGTAAAACCGTAGCGTGGCCGGGCTGGTTGCTCGGGTTGGGAGGCTTGGCCGGGTTGCTGTTGCTCTGGTGGCTGGGTGTGAAGGTGTTTGGCGCTGCCGACGGCTTGTCAGCGCGTTTTTCACTGGCGGCCACGTTCGGCAGCCTGTGGGAGTTGCTGGGGCGCGGCGAGCTGTACCTGCACATTGCGGTGAGCCTCAAGCGCATCGTGGTCGGGCTGTTTCTTGCCTTGCTGGTGGGCGTACCGCTGGGGTTGCTGGTGGGCAGTTCGCGCAACCTGGAGGCTGCGACCACGCCGGCCTTTCAGTTCCTGCGGATGATCTCGCCCCTGTCGTGGATGCCGATCGTGGTGATGCTGATGGGCGTCGGGGACCAGCCGATCTACTTCCTGCTGGCGTTTGCCGCGGTGTGGCCGATCATGCTCAACACCGCTGCCGGGGTGCGCCAGCTGGACCCACGCTGGTTGCAGTTGAGCCAGAGCCTGAGTGCCACGCGCTGGGAGACGCTGCGTCGGGTGATCATTCCAGGCGTGGTCGGGCATGTGTTGACCGGCGTGCGCCTGGCCATCGGCATTTTGTGGATCGTGCTGGTGCCGTGCGAGATGCTTGGGGTCAGTGCCGGGCTGGGGTATTACATCCTCGACACGCGGGACCGCCTGGCTTATTCGGAACTGATGGCGATGGTGCTGCTGATCGGGCTGCTGGGCTTTGCGCTGGATGCGTTTGCGCGATGGTTGCATCAGCGATGGGTGCATGGCGGGTGACAGGCCCTGAACAAAAGCCCGGCCTCCGGCCGGGCGTTTTGTCATCGCGTATGAGCAGGCTGGGTTCAGGGGGTAGGTTGGACCTCAGACCTCGTGGAAAATGTGCAGGTCACCCGGTGCGTCGTGAGGATCTAAGGCCTTTGCCGGATCCGGGAGGTTTTTGGTCTTCCTCATTCCGACGCTCACTCCCGGGTCTGTCCTTGTGAAAACGCCCACCCCAATGCCGCCTGTCAGCTCCGCCACTCCCGGGACTCCTTGGGATGTCTTCATATGGGCATTGCCCATCAACGCAATCCACTTTTCGCCCGGAGGGTTCTGGCGAATGGTCTGTGCGGCGTAGTAATTGAATTCCCTGAGCCTTGGCTCATTTTGCTGCGCCTGATTGATTGCTTGGAACTGCTCGGGCTCATCTTTGTGCCGGGTGAGATAAGGATGGTCGAGGGGCACGATCTCTATCCCTTCATCATTGAATTTTTTGACCAACTCATCGAATGAGGGCGATAGCCGTGGTGTCTTGCCGTTGCCGAGAAAACCGATGCCGTCGTCAATGACTTTCATCTGTGCGTCATAGAACGTGGCTTCGATATACAGTTTCTTGACCCCTTTTTGCTTGAAGGTGTCTACGTTATCGAACAGCGTCTGGAAACTGGCCATTTCTTTATGGATGTCACCAAAGACCACGCCATCGGATGCATCCAGGGCCTTTTCGATCACCGTTTTGGGTGTGACTTGACCAGGGATCACGGGGAGGGTGGGGCGAGCCGGAAGGCCGCCGTTTGCCATCCGCCGATAAAAGTCATTCATTTCTTGCCCGAACTTTTGCCGGGTTGCCGCCTTCCTGCTCGGGGTGAAGTGTGCATCGCTTATCGCGCCTTTGATGCTGGTGACATACTCCCCCTGAGGTAAGTGGTCGGTCTTTTGGATGCCGTTCGGGACCGCTTGTACCGGGCCATTCGCCGGTGGCTGCGGACGGGCCGGGCGGTTGCTCGAGCTAAGCGGGTTATGCCGGTTATTGTGTGCGGATGCGGGGAGATTGCGGGATGCGTTTATATTGGGGGCGGGCGGCATCATCCCGTCCAGCGGGTTGAATGCCTCGATCGGCGCTCCGTAAGGTTTGCCCTTGTCGGGATCATAGGCATACCGTTGGCCATCAAACAGGATGGTGCTTCCCTCGACGGTCTGGTCGGCAGCCTTGAAGGTGCCTTGGGTAATAGGTCCATATTCGGCACTGGCGACATTCAACACGTTGTGATGACGATCTATGCGCTTGACCTGTTCAATCCCGTTGCCGATCAGCCTTGCACCGCCTTGAACCAGATCGCCTATACTACTGAAGGGGTTGAGCTCACCGATGACGGTGGTCCCGAGTATTTTGGCCACCCGCAGGGCCTTGGTTGCGGCACTGACGGCCGAGGTTCCGGCTTTTGTCACTTTCGCTGCCGCCCCTGCGCCGGCAGTGACGAAACCAAAGATATCCATGCCCAGGTCTGTCGCGCCATCCAGGTAGTCACCGTTTTGAAAGTTGACAATGGCCGACCTGAGTGGAATCAGGTCCAGTAAAAAGCTGACCAGTTTCCACTCCGTGTCCATCTGCTGATCGTAGCTGGTAGCCCCCTTGGCCTGCCGGACCACGTCTTTGCCGGCAATGTCCAGGTGTTCGACAAAGGCATCGGCAATGGACTGTGTTCGGGCACTTGTGTAGCTCGAAGGCGTGGGCGGAGGAGAACTGACGGTCTTGTCCTGGGCGAAGTCGGCCTCAGGCGAGGTGGTTGGTGTGAACCGCTCAATCGGGTAGACCAGGCTGGCGTTACGTTCGTGCTGATCGGTCAAAACGGTGGTGGGAACCTGGGTCACGCGCCCTTGTTTCAGGTCGATCTTATACACCGTTTCGCCGCTTGGCCCTGTGGCTTTAACCAGCAAATTGTCGTTTTTGCTGTGAAGGGTTCTTCCGGTAAATCCTAGCCCCAGCTTGTAGGTATTGTGCTGGTAGAACTCAAGTTCCCCATGCTCCAGGTTTTGCCTGTCGGCCAGGGGCAATTGGGCAATCATGTGTTTGACCGCCTTAGCAATGCCCTTTTTTCTTGAATCGATGGCTTGGGTGAACTGATCGTTGAAGGTGCTGTTCACGTCGAATTGGAGGGACTCGCCTTGCGTGGCGCGGAGGATGCGTGGGTCTGTGCTTTCCCATTCGTACTGGTGCAAGCCACTCATGGCGATATCCAGCAACGAGTGCAAGCCTGCCGGGGCACGATTGGGGTCGTAGAGCGGCTGTATGTGGGGTTGCTTGGTGTTCTTGACGCTCAGCAGTTTTTCTTCAAAGGGCACATCCGAGCCGAACCGTTGTTTAAGTGCGGCCAGGGCAATGTCTTTGCGGCTGGGCATTTCAGTCTGAATCTGGCTGGACGCCTCCAATCGTTCATTCGCCTGTTGATTGAACGCGCTGCGGACCTTCTCGACGTCGTCGGGGCTGTAGCGATCAGCTTCTTGCTGGGAGAGTGCGCCACTCACCACGCCCCACACCCGCAGGGCGGCGCGTTGTGCCTGTTGGGTCATGGCTGGGTCTTGCAGGCTGGCGTCTTCGGCGGCATTCATGACCTGGGCAAAGCCCATGTTGGGCACTTTGCCCGGTGTCTGGGCTTCTATTGTTGCCGCGGCGATCGACAGGTTGACCCAGGCAGGGCTGCCATAGGTTACGTTGCTGGGGATGTCCTTGATCAGCAACTCGGGCGCCTTGCGGGCCAGCATCAGGTAAGCGCCTACGTTGGCCATTTCGGCCGTGGCGTGGCCTTGCGCGCTCAAGTGCTTGCTCAGGGCCGGGAATATGGCTGATGCGGGTTTGCCCCAATGCTCCGACTGTGCCAGATCAAACCCGGCGACGGTGTTTCGATGGGGCGTGCTGATGGACTGTGGGTCCAGCATCAGATTGAGCGCAGCCAGTGTGTAGTCATTGACGCTGGTGTCAGTCGCAATGCCGTTCAATTGAGTCTGCATGGCTTGCCCCAGCGCTTGTGCACGGGGGGTACTGAGCAGGGTTTCCAGCACCTTCGCTGGATCACGTGCGGCTTCGCCGCTGAGTGGCTGATTGCTGTTGAGATAATCCAGCGGGCCCAGGCTTGCCCCCATCGACGGTGGGTTGGGGTGGAGCGTGACATATTGCGTGGCGGCACTGAGCAACGTGCGTTGCTCCGCGATACTCAGCGGCAGCGGCCAGGACAGGGCACCGCCCAGATTGCCCAGGGGGTGTTCAATGGCCCTGCTGAGCACGGCGTCTGCCAATGCGGTCAAGGCGAAATGGCTGTTCGGTACAGCCACGCCTATGGAGGTGATGAAGGCCTCCATTGTCGTGGCATGGCCGGGGGCGACGGGATAGGACGAGGCGGTTTGCACATCCATGGGGGTCGACTTCAGCGCGGCCAGGATCTCCTGCGGCGTGGCGTTTACACCCAGGTGCTGGGCCATGTCGTTGAGTTTTTGCCCGAGGCTGCGCAGGTTCTGCTTGTCTGCCAGGGTTTGCGCCAAGCTGCCACTGGCGGTGTCGGTGGTTGAGCGGTTTGTTTGGGTTGAATCGGACTGTTCGGTGTCGGTGGTGGGGGGCTGGTTGCCCGGGAGGGCGGGCGTGGGTGTGTCGATCAGGAGGGGAGGCTGTTGGGGCAGAAGGTGCGGTAAGGGCGTGGAGGAAAGACTTGTCATCGGAGGGTACCTTTTCAGACGTGCCGAGAATAAGCGCCTGCCAGTAGGAGGATCCCTGTTCCCCAGACGCCCCTTTTGGGTGCAAAAAACACCCGCGGGGGTTCCCTCCGGAGATACCGTGTTGTGTAAGGCTTAGTGTTGGTTAACTTTTGAAAAAGTCCTTGCGGGTGTGTGTCAGTTGATGCGTCTGTGGCAGACCCACTGCTATCGGGGGCAAGCCCCCTCCCACATTTGGAGCTGCATACATCAGGTCGACCTGAGTCTGCTTTTGCTCTGGCTTTGGCTGCCCTGGCGCCGACCGGAGTTATGCCTGGTGTACTCGGTTGAAAATGTGGGAGGGGGCTTGCCCCCGATGAGGGAGTGTCAGTTGATGCATCCATGGCTGACCAGCCGCCGTTACCGCAGAAACGGATAGGCGGGAACCTGCCCCTCAGCGATGGTAGTAACCCGGCCCGCCACCTTCATAGCGGTGGTCATGCCAGCCGCCGCCGTGGGGGAATATGATGCAGCCGCTCATGCTCAGCATGATCAGCAGGGGAATCAGCCAGGTGATTCGACGGAACATTTCAAAATCCTCCAGGGTTCTCACGGGGTGACATCAGGCCGGCTCAATAAAAGCATCGAACAAGCCAAAGCTTTTCATCGCCTGTAACATGAGACCCTGCCGACCCCATTCCATCCCCGTCATCGGGTATGTGCCTGGCATGTTCGGCGATACAAAGTGGATACATTCTCAAGGTTCAGGAACCCGTCATGACCCAAAAGCAACGCTTGAAATATTCAATCCTGATCTCCCTGGTGGTACTGGGGACGATGTTTGGCCTGTCCTACCTGCAGAACACCGGGGTTATCAGCGAAAAAACGTTCCAGTACATCGCCATTGCCGTGGCGGTCACCGTGGTGGTGATCAATGGCGTGATGCGTCGTAAGGTCAAGCCTAACTTCTGATTGACGTCGTCGAGTCAGGCGCGGCCTTCGAGCACTTTGGCAGCCTCTTCATGGAGGCTGTAGCTTTTATCGGCATTGAGGGTGATCACGCCCTCGCTGCACAGGCGCTTGAGTACCTCACGCACGCTGAGGAACGACAAAGGGATGCCCAGTTCCAGCAAGTGGCTGTGCACGCCGCGTACCCCGAGGGTGCGCTGGTGGGCGGCGGCCGTGAGCAGGGCGTCGATGACCTTCAGCCGGATCAGGCTGGTGCGCAAGCCGAAACACTTGAGTAAATGCCGAATTCGTTGGTTGCCTTGCTGCTCTGGCGCTTTGCCGAAGGCTTGTACGCCGCTGCCAAACGTGGCATCGGCGGTCGTTGAGTGTCCGTCCGTGGGCAGTTGCGAGTTGTACATGCAAAAAACTCCTTATCAGAGCCTGATCAGGAAAATGATGGCGCTCTTATTCAATAAGACGAACGAGTGAGCGAAATCATGAAGTGCCGCATGTAGAAAATTTGTCGGTATCGGTTTTGTCACAACGCAGTCGCGTTCAATGAACGGACTTCGTCGCTAAATTATTCACGGTCTGTTGCGTCCTTACGGTGGGGGAATGACCCCAGGCAAGGGTGTTCAATTTGACTGTGGAGTCTGTGTGATTATTTCCAACCGGTTGTCCAGGATGTGCGTGGCGGGACTGATGCTGGGCTTGAGTCTGGCTGCATCGGCGCGCGAGCAGGTGGCGCAGGCGTCCGCCGATATCCGGCGCACCAGCTTCGGCGTGCCGCACATCCGCGCCAGTGATGAGCGCGGCCTGGGGTTTGGCATCGGTTACGCCTACGCCCAGGACAACCTGTGCCTGCTGGCCAATGAAGTGGTCACCGTCAATGGCCAGCGCGCGCGGTTCTTCGGCCCGGAACAGGCGACCCTGGAAGAACGCAACAACCTCGCCAGCGATGTGTTCTTCACCTGGCTGAATACCCCCGAGGCCGTAGCCGCCTTCTGGAACGCGCAGAGCCCGGCGATCCGCCAACGCATCGAAGGTTATGTGGCCGGCTACAACCGCTATCTCAAAGAGCAGGGCGCCCCGGCGCCATGCCAGGCCGGGTGGGTGCGGCCGCTGGTGGTGGAAGATCTGGTGAAGCTGACCCGCAGGCTGCTGGTTGAAGGCGGCGTTGGCCAATTCGCCGAAGCCCTGGTTGGTGCGGCACCACCCCAGGCCACCGCCAGCGTGCAGCGTCGCGCAAGTGCGTTTGAACTGGCGGCGGCCCAGCAGCAGCGCTTCAGTCTCGATCGCGGCAGCAACGCCGTCGCGGTGGGCCGTGATCGTTCATTTAATGGTCGTGGCATGCTGCTGGCCAACCCGCATTTCCCCTGGGTGGGCGGCATGCGTTTTTACCAGATGCACCTGACCATCCCCGGCCAACTGGATGTGATGGGCGCGGCGCTGCCGGGTCTGCCGGTGATCAACATCGGTTTCAACCAGCATGTGGCCTGGACCCATACGGTCGACACGTCCAAACACTTCACCCTGTACCGACTGACCCTCGACCCCAAGGATTCCACGCGCTACCTGCTGGACGGTCAATCCATCCCCCTGGCGAAAACCTCGGTGACGGTGCAAGTCAAACAGGCCGACGGCAGCCTCAAGGCCGTGTCCCGTACGGTCTACAGTTCGAGCTTCGGCCCCGTGGTGCAATGGCCCGGCAAGCTGGATTGGGACAGCCAGCACGCCTTCAGCCTGCGCGACGCCAACCTGGGCAATGACCGCGTGCTGCAACAGTGGTACGCGATGAACCGCGCCCCCAGCCTCAAGGCACTGCAAACCTCGGTGCACACCCTGCAAGGTATCCCGTGGGTCAACACCGTGGCCGCCGATGATCAGGGCCAGAGCCTGTACATGAACCTGTCGGTGGTGCCCAACGTCAGCGCCGCCAAACTCGCCCAATGCAGCGACCCGCGGGCCGGCCTGCAATTTATCATCCTCGACGGCGCCCGCAGCGCCTGCGCCTGGGACATCGACCCGCATGCCGCGCAACCGGGCATCTTCGCCGCCGCCCAACTGCCGCAACTGGAGCGCACCGACTACGTGCAACACGCCAACGACTCGGCCTGGATGGCCAACCCCAAGGCGCCCTTGACCGGCTTCTCTCCAGTGATCAGCCAGGACCACATCGGCCTCGGCCCGCGCGCGCGCTTCGCCGTGCAGCGCCTGCAATCCCTGGAGCAACGGCCGATCACGGTTGCGGACCTGCACAACATGGTCATGGACAACGAAGTGTATGTGGCGGGCCAAATCATGCCCGACCTGCTGGAATACTGCGCCACGCAACTGGGCAGCGATGCTGTCGCGTTGCAACCGCTGTGTACCAGCCTCAAACACTGGGACCGGCACGCCAACCTCGACAGCGGCCTGGGCCTGGTGCACTTCATCAACCTGGCGGAGCACCTGCAACAAACCCCCGATGCCTGGCGCGTGGCTTTCGACCCGGCCGAACCATTGACCACCCCCCGTGGCCTCGCCATCGACCGCCCCGACGTTGCCAAGGCCTTGCGCGAAGCCATGCTGGCCTCTGCAACTGAAGTCGCCGGGCTCGGTCTCAGCGCCAACAGCCGCTGGGGCGATATCCAAGTCTCCGGGCAAACCCCCATTCACGGCGGCCCGCAAGCGCTCGGCATCTATAACGCCATGCAAACCGTGCCAAGGGCCGATGGCAAACGCGAAGTGGTCAGCGGCAGCAGTTACCTGCAAATCGTCAGCTTCGACGACCAGGGGCCGAACGCATTGGGCGTGCTCGCGTTCTCCCAGTCCAGCAACCCCGCGTCCAACTATGCCAAGGACCAGACCCAAGCATTCTCCGAGAAAAAACTCCGCCCGCTGCCATTCACCGAAGCGCAAATAAAGGCCGACCCGCAGTACCGGGAACAGGTCATCAAGGAGTAGGGCGCACACGCAACCCCTTGATGACTGGGCAGAATATTTTTTGAAATCAAGGGGTTGCAGGCATAAGCAAATGAGTACATAATGGCGCCCATCGAACGCAATGAAGCGTTAAAAACTTCAATGTATTCAATGAGTTAGAGTAGAGGCAGGGTTTTATAGCCCACTCATGTTTTTATACGGTGAATGTCAGCAACAACGGCATTGATCGTTTGAGGCCGAGTAGCAAAATGGTTATGCAGCGGATTGCAAATCCGCCTACGCCGGTTCGATTCCGACCTCGGCCTCCACTCTTGAAAACCCCGTAGATTAACGTCTACGGGGTTTTTTATTGTCTGCGATTTGGTCATCGCTTCCGCAATTTTTCGGATCGCTTCCGCAACCCTACCTTTTTACGGAAATTCAAGACGCCGTTATTGGTATGCCTCTCCTCGGTTGGACGTGGGATTGTGCTCGAGACTAAGGAGCCTAAACGTCCATTAACGGTCGATTCTGTTGAAAACCTCGGCGGCAGTTTTTGAGGCATCAAAGTATGCGTCGGAGATTGAAATCTTGAATGTTGGCAGTGCTACAAGGCGAAGAATTTTCGGTGTTTTAGCTAGGTGGGCTAGGGCATTGAGGGAAGGCTATGCCCAATCCATCATCCGGGTCACGGAAAAGCGGCGTGGGCTGCTCAAGCAGATGTAAATTGGCCACCCTGTTATCTAACGATTGCATACTTATCTGTTATTCTCTATGTAGTTAATACCATCGCAATGGGATTCGCCGTCAGTACTTTTTCGTAAATCTATGTTTGGGGATAAAAACAAATTAATTTACTCTAAGGATGCAAAGATTAATCATGATAATTGAATGCAATCATTGTGAGTCAAAAGTAGATGGAATAGAGAAAGGGGAGGTTTACGATAACGACCCCGATTATCCTTTTCCTTGTAAAAGAGTGTTGGTTCAATGTCCAGTATGTAAGTCGGCTCTGTTAGGAATTACGGAGAAGATACAAGTTGGGTACGATGATTGGGAATGGGATGATTTACATCGGTTGTGGCCACCACAAGATGCGAGTGTTGATCGTGAGATTCCTGAAGTAGCAAGTATTTCACTTATAGAGGCAAGGCTCTGCTTTAAGGCTAAAGCGTATAGCGCATGTGCAGTGATGTGTGGGAGGACTATCGAAGGCTTATGTATGCACCATAAAACAAAAAATAAAACGTTAGCAGGTGGGTTGAAAGAATTAAAGGAGGCTGAAGTAATTGATACAAGGCTGTTTGAGTGGGGGGAGGCGTTGAGAAAACATAGAAATATTGGAGCGCATGCTAGTAGTGAGAAGATATCCAAAGAAGATGCAAAAGATTTACTGGATTTCAGTAGTGCTATATGTGAGTACGTATTTGTATTGAATACTAAGTTTAATAGATTTGTCGAACGCAGTGCGAAAAAATAATTGCGGTAGGGAGCTTGGAAGTAGTGGGGCGGGTTAAAGGAACCGAATCCTCGTTATCGGCTTGGGAAGTAGATAGCGAGGGTATATATTGGTAACTGAACTCCGGTGAATAACTATTTCTTCTGTAATAACTCTAAAGCTATTTCCTCTATTACATTTTTCGAAAGCGTCATTCCGTTAAAAGAGCTAAAAAGTTCAGATACAATTTCTGGAATTAATGAGGGTATCGAAGATGGCGCGATGTCAAGAGGGATGTTTGCATGAGTTAGTACCTGGTCGTCCCCACTTAATCTTCCCGGCGAAATATAACGTAACGAGTTGTATGAGTTGAGCTGTCTGCCTTCTAGGCCGCTCCAGCGAAAAGCAAATTCTAGAGTGGTTTCATTTTCTGGAAAAGCCATTGATTTGGCAAAGGACATAGCTACTGAAATCGCTTCTGTTACAGTCCTGATTGCAATATCTATCGCTAAAAATTCGTTGGGGTTAGTGCCATTTTTAATAGCGACTAAGTCATCCCATAGCACTCGGTAATGATAAAAACGTCCAGGTGGTTCCGCTCTCCAAAAGTCTAAATGAGGTAATATGAAAGACCCTTCATAATCTTCGATGAGCACCTCGTAGCCGCCAGCGCGAGTTCTTGGTCTAGATCTAGGGTCTGAAAAGGCTCGACTGTCTAACCACAAAGGCCAACCGTTAAGCCCGGGATTTGCATAGATAAAAGAGGATAAAAAGTTATCGTCAGCGCTTCCCGCTTCGCGCTCCGCAGCGCACTTTATAACGACTGCAACTTCGAAACGACCTTTGCCTAAATCTATAGCATCGTCAGCTTTTTTTATCTCGAGAAATCGTTGGTGGCACTCATTTAGAAATACGTCGACTACTGCTGTCTCGGGCTCTAGAAAATCTCCACTAATTTGGGATAGTAGACGAGGAATATCCAGTCCTGAAAGATGACGTCTAACAAAGTTTCCGATGTCCGCTTCCCTATTATCAAAACAAACATTCATGATCTGCGGCCAGTCACTAAACTGCGCGGCAGCGGAACTAGGAGTGTGATTGGCTGCTAGTGTGCGTACGTAAACTGTGTCTTTTTTGACTAGTTCTTTAGCCTGGATGTTTGGGTCGTTGATACCAAGTTTAGCCGCGACAGGAGTGCGGACTCCTGGGGGAATGGTTATGAAGGGGAATTTGGTCCCGTTAAATATTCCAAATTCTACAGATACTTCAAAAGACTCTGAGGAGTGGCGGGCTATAAGTGCTTGAATAGTATCTTGATGGAATTGCTCATCCACATTTTCAGGAGCTAGTTCGGATAGAGGAATGCCGTCATCAGAAACTCCGATACCTAAGTACCCACCGTTAAAGTTTCTAAGCGCAATCGCCGCCTTCACGATCTTGGCTTTTCCCTCTGGTGTGGCGGGGTCAATCCAAGCCTTAAGTTCGATATTCAAGCTCTCGCGGGGAGCCTTCAGGAATTCATCTAGATTCATCTACTTACCTTCCTTGCTTAATTTTACTTTAATCAGCAGGCTAATGTATTGTCGCCTTCTAGCTGGTTTCTAACCTTGCCAGATGATCATTTCCTTGCCTGATACGCCCAGCATTTTCCCCATAGCTCTCAGTGCTCCGTGAAAATTGTCGCCTAGCTTTGGTGAACTACGCTATTCCACTCTTAGCGTGGGCTCTATTGTCGATGCCTCCAAGGCGAGCTGATTTCTAAACCCCTCTCTACGACCTTTGCACGGAAGGCGTGACAGGGCTACCCGACTTTAGGCGACGAAGCGTGGAAAATCCAATCCGCAACCGAAATAGATCTGCCCGATTTTAGAAGGCTCCAGCGCCGTGTAAATATTGGGATGCGGAATTGATTGTTATGTGGGCTGCTGATAAATATAGAAATATTTATGGATTGCAAATCCGCCTACGCCGGTTCGATTCCGACCTCGGCCTCCACTCTTAGAAACCCCGTAGATTAGCGTCTACGGGGTTTTTTATTGCCTGGGATTTGCTAAGTGTTCTGCCATCCCTCCTTATTTCTTGGGTTTTACGATCTTTCCTACACGTTGATAGATCTTCTTTGTGATCTCTTGGCAAGAGTGGCCGAGCAGTCTGCTTGCATGCTCGAGAGCAATCTCACTGGCGGCTTTTGGCCGTCCGCCGGCGCACACCGACTGCCATAGCTGCTGCAGATCCTCCCCAGCGCCGGTGGGATTGATCGCAATATGTGAAGGGCGTGTTTACAGCGAAGCAGGGGGCTGATCGATAAAATGGTGTTCCGCCTTACGACAGGCGTTTTATCGATCTGTCTCTCGCAGTTTTAGATTGAGCTTTAGATTCGTCTGCCTGGCAGATATCTAATTAATGTGATTGTACTATTGTGTCTAGAATTTAATGAATGCTTCTACCTCGTCTTCCCCAAGTATTCTACCTGTTGGCTTGAATCCAAGTTTTTCATAAAACTTTTCGGGACTTCCTTCACCTTGACCATAACCTACTCGCAGCTCGCTGAAACCTCGTATTTTCAGATCATTAATCAGCATTTGCAGGGCTGCGTTGGCGAATCCAAGCCTTTGATAGGGGCCTGCGATCATCAACCGCGTTAACATGGCGCCGGGATAATCAATGTCTTCGTCGTAGTCAGCGCCTATATGCAGCATGACAAAACCAACTAAAGTTTCGTCGGCATAAATGGAACGAAACCAGGCGTTTTCTGAAAAGTGTGCTTCAGCAATTGAGTCTCCGTTATCTGCCACCATGTCGCGTTGCTCAGGAGACAACGTATTGCTGAGCTGGCAGACATCCCATACGGTTTTCGAAGATATTCTTCTAAAAGTAATTTTTGACTTTTTTGAAAATGATTTTTCGAGCATAAATTGTTTTACCTTTGTGCATATTTCAAAGGTTTTACTTTAGCATTGGGTTTTAATTTTATGCTTGTAAAATATTGTTGTTAAGTTGTTAAGTTGTTAAGTTGTTAAGTTGTTATTGGTTTGTGTCTGATGTGCAGTGAATGGCGTTTGCGGAACTGAGTTGTCATTGATTTATTGAAAGTATTAAAGTTATTCATGGAGGGCAAATCCGCCTGCGCCGGTTCGATTCCAACCTCGGCCTCCACTCTTGAAAACCCCGTAGATTAACGTCTACGGGGTTTTTTATTGGCCGCGATTTTCAAGGCTGAGGAGCCTAAGCGTCCGCTAATGGCCGATTGTGTTGAAAAAGTCGGCGGCAGTTCTTGAGGCATCAAAGCATGCATCGAAGATTGAAATTTTGAATGTTGGCAGCGCCTTTAGGCTGAGATTTCACGTGGAAACGTACGGAAGAGGCGCTTTGATCGCCCCATTCCACCGTGTTCTGAAAAACCGACTGTTTCAACAGCATCGGCCAAGCGCGATCCGTGGACACCATGATGGCGAAATAGTAGCCTATGTCGCTGGTGAGCAAGAGAAAATCATCAGCCGATCACTTGGGATGATGTCGAGAGATGGGACCGAACACTGAAGACCTGATCTTCATTCTTGGGTCACCACGCTGCGGTTCGATCGGCGTCATCTGGCGTTCACTTATCTGCACCTCGAACTGTTCGTCCGTTAAAAATTCGCAACCAACGAAAAACTAAATCGCCAAGGAAGTCACATGCCAGTCACATGCCCAAGTTGTGGTTCTGATAAAACACAGAAAAGAAATATCGGGACGAAAGTCGCAGGAGGCGTTGGAGCCGTAGCCGGTGGGATAGGAGCAGTAGCAGGCGGGGGGGAAGGCGCCGCTGCTGGTGCGGCGATAGGCAGCGCCCTGTTTCCTGGGGTTGGGACGCTCGTTGGCGGTGTGATCGGTTTTTTAGGTGGCTTGGCAGTCGGTGCTACGGCGGGAGCAGTGGCAGGGAAAGCCGTAGATGAATACATCTTGGACAATTACAAATGCAACGCATGCGAACATACATTCAGTAGTTGATTGCAGCTCGACGGCAAAGCGGTCGACCACGGCTCTAACGTGGCAAAAAAAGTACCACGTGTTCACGTTCAAGCTGCTTCCTTAGCGCCGTTTTGCCTTGTTCGTCGATCGGGCGACGTTTTCACTGACGATTTCGTGGCGCCGCCCTTTTCAAGGGTCAGCAGTGATAACGTCTGTGCTGCATTCCTGGAGCCTGCTGGATGAATCGTCAAAGCCCGCCTCACCTCGTCGCAACGCCTTTAGCCGCACCAGGCAGTGAAACCCCCGCCGCCCATCCACCTATCTGGCATTACGGCCCGAATATACCGGTCGTTGGCAGCACTGGTCTGGGCCTTTTTGGTTTCTTCGTGGGGTTGCTTTTGCTGTTGCCGGGCTACGGGCTGGTGATGTTGGTTATTCTCGGCCTTGAAGCCATGCAAGGTGTGCCGCCCAGTCATGGGACGAGTTTTACAGAGTCGTGGCTTATCCTGCCCCTGCTTGGCACAGCGGTGCTCATGGGGGTGATGCTTGCCTGGGCTTCCTCCGCGCCTCGAGTGCAGGCCTTTACGTTCGACGAAAACCAGCAGCTCCTTACACTCACTGTCACCCATCGCGTCCGTAAACCCATCGAAGTGCGGGTGCCATTCAGCGACATCATTTATATCTGCCCTACGTGGTCGCCATGTTTGATCGCCATGGCCATTTCAGCGTCGTATGCCAGGGACCGAAGGGCAATGTGTCCGAATATCGATTGGCTGAAGGTAGTTCTCTGGAAGAAATGGAGTTTCATGCAGCCTGGTTGCGGGGGATGATAGGGGAGCGGATGCACGAACTATTGAATCTGGACAAGTGAAGGGTGCATGCCCCTCCTGGCACTGCCCAGTTGCACTCGCATCCCAGTCAGGCGTCGGGCCTGAGGATGCATTGGTCTTTTACTTCATCCGCGTACACACTGAGCTTTTCCTGCTGAGCCGCCAGCAGCGCGCATATTCTCATCAGCGCTTGCGCCTCAGCCGGGGTTTTGCCGCTTGCGGCTATCGCTGTCAGTTCAACCACTGACCATCCAATCACCGCTGCCGCATCTTCCAGGTCGTAAAACAGTTCTTGCTGAGCAGTCCTGGGCCCGTCGAGCCCCTGTATCAGTTCTTCCATTTAATTCTCCGGTCGGTGCCGTTCAAGTTCCTCGAATTCCAGGCATGTTCTTACCCGGTGACGCATACAGCGACACTCAAGCTGTGGGTGGGCAGTGTGTACCGCCCACCTTACAAACCCTACCATCAGGTTACACGATAGTCGTGACGCACTTTGTTTTGCGCTGTCATACCGTGCGAGAAGTTAATCTCGTCAAGTAAGAGAGTGTGGTCATGAAGTTAAGTTATCTAACCAAGGCAGTTGTGGTTATCGCGCTGCTGTCGACCTTGTCCGGTTGCTGGATGTTCATGCCTCCGGGCGGCGGCGGTCATGGCGGTGGCCATGGTCCTGGCGGGCCTGGTGGTCCTGGCTTGCGCTGATAGCAGGCAATGGAGGCAGGCCAAGGGCTTGCCTCTTTTTTTTGCATCGGCCAAATCCAAGGCAAAGAAAAGCCCGCGATGGGGAGAGCGGGCTAAAGGGGATGTTCACTAGGAGCTGGGTTCAACTTAGGCGCTTGCCTGTGAAAGGTTTGTGAAAGCGCTGCCATCAAATTGTACGCCTCGATCTACCCCTGGCTGTACGGGGCAACGGGCCCCATAACCCATTATCGTCGCAGGCATACCGCCCGTTTGGATGCCCATCATGTTTATGTCGACCAGCCTGTTATCGGCCTTTGTGCTGTTTGCCTTCGTTTCTTCGATCACGCCCGGTCCGAATAACACCATGCTACTCGCCTCGGGCGTCAACTTCGGCTTTCGTCGCTCGATGCCCCATGCGCTGGGGATCAGTATCGGCTTCATGCTGCTGGTGATTTCGGTCGGCCTGGGCCTGGGCGAGGTGTTCAAGCTATTCCCTTGGGCCTACACGCTGTTGCGCTATGTGGGCGCGGCGTACCTGCTGTACCTGGCGTGGAAGATCGCGACCGCGGGCGGCATGTCCGAAAGCAGTGATGAGCACGGCACGCCCATGACCTTCCTGGGGGCGGCGGCGTTCCAGTGGGTCAACCCCAAGGCGTGGATCATGGCGCTGGGAGCCATCACCACCTACACGCCGGTCGAGGGCTATGTCACCAACGTGCTGGTGATTGCGCTGGTCTTTGCCGTGGTCAACCTGCCCAGTGTGTGCGTGTGGGTGGGCTGCGGCACGGGCCTGCGCAATGTGTTGCGCGAGTCACGCTGGTTGCGGTTGTTCAACCTGTCGATGGCGGGTTTGTTGGTGCTATCACTGTATCCGATGCTGTTTGCCAGTTGATCAGACCGGCGAAATGGTCGCCAACAGGCCGATGCCGATGGTCAGTACCAAAAAGCCGAACAGGAAAAGTGCCATCTTGGTCATAAGGCCTCCGAAGGGAAGGGGAGCGACAGAAGTGTCGGGATGTGTGCCATTGTCCGCCCCGGGCGGTTTTCGATACAGACCCAGATGACGACGAAAAAACCGTATCAGATGCGTTTGTAAGGCTGTGCCACGGGCTTTCCAAGGGCCCGGTTTTAACAAGATCAGAGACCCAGCGCACCTTGGTACAGCGCCGGCCGTAGTGTACCGACTGAGACAGCCGCCGCATTTGCCCCTTAAGATGGCGCCCACGGCATCAACAATAACAGTGGGCCAACCCTCGATGGAAAGACGTCAATTCAGCGGCGGCATGAAAGGCAAGAACTTGCGCTACCTCGATGATCCCTCCCAGCAGCCGGCGTCGGTCACCCGCGTCGGCTTCTTGCTGCTGGAACACTTCTCTTTGCCGGCATTTACCCAGACCCTCGACACCTTCGTCACCGCCAACCTGTTGCGCCCTGAACTGTTTGCCTCGCGCACTTTTGGCTGCGACGAGGGCGAAGTCATCAGTGACCTGGGCCTGGTGATCCGCCCCGACGCGTGCCTTGATATCGCGGCGCTGCAGGCGCTGGAGCTGTTGGTGATCTGCGGTGGCTTGCGCACCGAACTCAAGGCCAACGACGATTTCATCCACCTGCTGCGCACCGCCGCCGAGCAGGGTGTCAGCCTCGCCGGGTTGTGGAACGGCGCCTGGTTCCTCGGCCGCGCCGGCCTGTTGCAGGGCTATCGTTGCGCGATCCACCCCGAACATCGCCCGGCACTTGCGGAAGTGTCCAAGGCCACCCATGTCACCAGCGAACCCTACGTCATCGACCGCGACCGCCTCACCGCTTCCAGCCCCTCCGGTGCCTTCCATATGGCCCTCGACTGGATCAAGGGCCTGCACGGCAAAGCCCTGGTCGAAGGTATCGAAGACATCCTCGCGTTTGAAGAATCGCGCTACCGGCGCATCAAACCGACGGAAAACGTCTGCGTCAGCGCGCCGCTACGCGAAGTGGTCAAGCTGATGGACGCCAACCTTGAAGAGCCCCTTGAGCTCGACCAACTCGCTGTCTATGTCGGCCGCTCCCGTCGCCAGCTCGAACGGCTGTTCAAGGAGCAACTGGGCACCACGCCGCAGCGCTATTACATGGAACTGCGCGTGACCGAGGCACGGCGTTTGTTGCAGCACACCGAGCTGTCCCAGGTGGATGTGCTGGTGGCATGCGGGTTTGTGTCGCCGAGTCATTTCAGCAAGTGTTATAGCGCGTATTTTGGATACCGCCCCTCCAAGGAAAAGCGCTTGGTCAAGTAGCCTGACGCAGGCGATGTGCAGTCAGGCGGCGACGCCACCTGGGAAGACGCCCGCCCGGCGAGTGTTCTCAAAAGCGATCCAGTCGATAGGCGTCCATGCCGGAGAGTGTCGCCGGCGCTGAAGCCAGTCGCACCACCCACTCCGCCGTTACCGCGGCCTGCGTCAACCCCAAATGCTGATGCCCAAACGCCAACAACACCTTGCCATCGCACACCCGGTCAATCACGGGCAGCGAATCCGGCAACGATGGCCTGAACCCCATCCAGGGTGTGGCGTCCTGCGCGTTCAAGGCCTGGCGAAACAAGCCTTCGCTCAGCCGTTGCAATTGCCAGGCGCGCTGCATGTTGGCCGGGCGCTCGAGGCCGGCGAATTCGACGGTGCCGGCCAGGCGCAAGCCGCCAGCCATGGGGGTCATGATGAACTTGCGCTCCAGGGAGGTGACGGCGAATGGCAGTCGCCCGTGTTCCTGGGGCAGCATCAGGTGATAGCCACGCTCGGTGTCCAGCGGGACTTTTTTACCGGTCAGCGCGGCGGTGAGTTTTGCCGAGTGGGCACCGCAGGCGATCAAGACCTGGCGCGCGGCCAACGGGCCTTGGTCGGTGCTCAGCGACACGCCCTGGGCGTCAACCCGTCCATCCAGCCCCCGCCGCTTGAGGAACTGCACGCCGCTGGCCTGGGCGGCGCTGACTAATGCGCAGACCACCTGGTAAGGGTCGAGAAAGTGCCCTGTCGCCGGAAAAAACAACCCGCCCAGGAGCTGCTCGCTCAGCTGTGGCGCGGCGCGGCGTATATCGGCACTTGACCACACATCCACGGGCACGCCTTGTTGTTGCATGCGCTGGCGCAGCGCCTCGAGCGTCGCGCGCGAAGCGGCCCGCTCGAACACCAGCAACGAGCCGTCCTGGCGCAGTAACTGCGGCTGCGCGATGCTGTCGAGCAGGCGCTGCCAGGCGCCGAGGCTACCTTCATTGAGCGCACGAATACCGGCCACGGTGCGCTGGTAGCTGGCCGGGCGCAGGTTCAACAGCAGGCGTGCGAACCAGGGCAGGGCGCGGGGCAGGTATTTCCAGTCCAGGCGCAGTGGGCCCATGGGGTCCAGCAGCATGGCGGGCAGGCGCTTGAGGATCGACAGGTCGGCAATGGGGAACACTTGTTCGGTGGCCAGGTGGCCGGCATTGCCATAGGAGGCCCCCATGCCGGGGTCCTGTGGGTCGATCACCACCACCTGGCGGCCCTGGCGCGCCAACTGCAAGGCGCAGGCGACGCCAATGATGCCGGCGCCGACGATGGCGATATCCGTTGGGTTGGAATCGGCCATGGTCTACGCCTCTCTCCGGCCGTCGAGCAGGCGCCGCAACAGCAGCGGGTTGCTGTGCTGGAGTGCGGTCGGCAGCAAGCTGTCCGGGAAATCCTGGTAGCACACCGGGCGCAGGAATCGCAGGATTGCCGCCGTGCCCACCGAGGTGCTGCGCGAGTCCGAGGTGGCGGGGAAGGGGCCGCCATGGACCATGGCGTCGCACACTTCGACCCCCGTCGGCCAGCCGTTGACCAGCAGGCGACCGGCCTTGCGCTCCAATACCGGCAGCAGCGTGCGTGCAGGCACCAGGTCGTCTTCATCCAGGTGCAGGGTCGCGGTGAGTTGGCCTTCGAGGTGTTCGGATACCCGGCGTACTTGCTCCTCATCGGCGCACGCCACCACCAGCGAAGTGGCGCCGAAGACTTCGGCCTGCAAATGGGCGTTGCCCAGGAACGCGTCGGCCGAGGCCAGGAACAGATGGGCCTGGCCTTGATTCGGACCTTGCGCCGCCTGGCCCTGCGCAACGAGCCGGGCGTGGCGGGTCAATGCCTCGACGCCCTCTGCATAGGCACTGAAAATCCCCGCAGTGAGCATGGTCTGGGCCGGGCTGCGCGGCAGTAGCTCGCTGACCCTGTTGACGAAGCGGTCCAGGGCGGCACCTTGAACCGCAATCACCAGGCCGGGGTTGGTACAAAACTGGCCCGCCCCCTGGGTCAGCGACGCAACAAACCCCTGTGCCAAGGCTTCGCCCCGGGCTTGCAGCGCGGCAGGAAACAGGTACACCGGGTTGATCGAACTCATTTCCGCATACACCGGAATCGGCTCCGGCCGTGCCTGCGCTGCCTGGGTCAGCGCCATACCGCCACTGCGCGAACCGGTAAAGCCTACGGCCTTGATGCGCGGGTCGGTCACCAGCGTGATCCCGACCTCGTGACCGGAGCCGTACAGCAACGAAAACACGCCCTCGGGCAGGCCGCAGTCGTTAACGGCCTGGGCAACTGCGCGGCCGACCAGCTCACTGGTGCCGGGGTGGGCGCCATGGGCCTTGACGATCACCGGGCAACCGGCGGCCAGTGCCGACGCGGTGTCGCCGCCCGCGACAGAGAAGGCCAGGGGGAAATTGCTCGCGCCAAACACCGCGACCGGCCCCAGTGGGATGTGGCGCTGACGCAGGTCGGGGCGGGCCATTGGCTGGCGCTCCGGTTGTGCCGTGTCTACGCGTACGTCCAGCCATTCCCCGGCACGTACGCAGCGCGCAAACGTGCGCAGCTGCCCGCAGGTGCGCGCGCGTTCGCCCTGTATGCGCGGGCGCGGCAGGCCGGTTTCGGCGCTCGCGCGTTCGATCAATTCGTCCCCCAGGGCCTCGATGCGCTCGGCGATGGTGTCGAGAAATGTGGCGCGATCGGCCAGGGTGGTTTCGCGGTAGCTGTCGAACGCCGCCCAGGCGAGGGCGCAGGCTTGCTCAACCTGTTGGCGTTCACCGCCGGCGTAGGCCGGCTCCATTGGCGTGTGGGTAGCGGGATTGATGGCCCGGATCGCCTCGCGCGTGCCGCAAAGGGGTTGCCGGCCTATCAGCATCTTGCCCGTCAGAGTCATGGGATCATCCTGGAAAACAGAGGGTTGGCCGCTGCAGGAACCGCAGCGGCGCACGGGGGTTATGCGAGGTTCTGTTCAGCCGACCAGTTGGCGTACCACTGGCGGAACAGCGCGTACTGGTTCTCGGCATAGTGCCGCTGGGCATCGCTGAGTGCATCGGTTTCGTTGAAGTGCAAGGCGTAGCCCTGGTCGCCGTTGAGTACCATCAGGTGCTTGTAGTACAGCACCAGGTCGCAGCCTTCGTCGAACGACGACAGCACCGCCAGCGCGCTCTCCAGCTCACGGGCCAGGCGACGGGCCTTGGCATCGCCCTTGGCGGCCTGCTTGCTCAGGGCCACCAGTTGCAGCACTTCCCGTGGCAGGGCGTTGCCGATACCGGTGATGGCGCCGGTGGCGTTGCAGTTGACGAAGCCGTGCACCACCTGGGTGTCGACACCGACCATCAGGGTGACGTTGTCGTCCTGGGAGGTGATGTTTTCGGCCGCGTAGCGCAGGTCTGCGCCACCGCCGAATTCCTTGAAGCCGATCAGGTTCGGGTGTTGGCGGCGCAGCTCGAAGAACAAGTCGGCGCGGGTGGCGAAGCCGTAGTACGGGCTGTTGTAGATCACCGCCGGCAAGGTGGGCGCGGCGTTGAGGATCGCGGCGAAGTGGGCTTTTTGCGCGGTGGCCGAGGCGCCACGGGACAGTACGCGGGGAATCACCATCAAGCCATGGGCGCCGACCTTGGCCGCATGCGCCGCGTGGGATACCGCTTCACGGCTGTTGACCGCGCCGGTACCGACGATCGTCGGCACGCCCGCAGCCACCAGGCGCGCCACGCCTTCCTGGCGTTGGGCTTCAGAGAGCAGCGGCCAGTCACCCATGGAGCCGCAGTACACCACTGCGCTCATGCCGATATCGATCAGTTCACGCCCCTTGGCCACCAGGGCGTCGAAGTCCGGCTGGCGCGCGGCGGTGCACGGGGTCATCAGGGCGGGAATGCAGCCGGTGAAGATGTTGTCGCTCATGGTTCTAGCTCCTTGCAGCGTTCAGTAAAAAGGGGCCCAGGCTCAGATGCCCCAGGCGAAAGGGTCCTGTTCGTCGATCAGCAGGGTGCTGTCGGCGGTCATGTAGGCGCGGCCGGTGATGAACGGGCGCACGCGCTCGCCGTCCCATTCGAAGTGGCCTTCGAATTGGCTGCCGGTAATGCTGGCTTGTACCCAGGGTTCGCCGGGGCGCAGCTTGCCGTCGGCGGCCAGGCACGCGAGTTTGGCGCTGGTGCCGGTGCCGCAAGGGGAGCGGTCGTAGGCTTTGCCGGGGCACATCACGAAGTTGCGGCTGTCGGCGTGGGCGTCGTCGGCGAACAGTTCGATATGGTCGATCAGCGCGCCGTGTTCACCGTGGATGCCTTGGGCTTCGAGGGCCTTGAGCATCGTCCAGGTGTAGTCAGTGAGCGCTTCCACGTGGGCCATCTCCAGCGACTGGCCATGGTCCGACACCAGGAAGAACCAGTTGCCGCCCCAGGCAATATCGCCATACACCACCCCATGCCCGGGGACCTCCACCGGCACCTGCTGGCGATAGCGGTAGGCGGGCACGTTGCGCAGGGTCACGGCGCCGTCTTCATGCAGCGTGGCCGCCACCGGGCCGACGGGGGTGTCAATGGTGTGGACACCCGGTGCGATGCGCCCCAGGTGATGAAGCGAGGCGACCAGGCCGATGGTGCCGTGGCCGCACATGCCCAGGTAGCCGGCGTTGTTGAAGAAGATCACCCCGCAGGTGGCGCCCGGCGTGACGGGCTCGCAGTACAGCGCGCCAACCAGTACGTCGTTGCCACGCGGTTCCAGCAGGCAGGCGCGGCGCCATTGATCATGCTCGGTGCGCAGGTGCTTGAGTTGCTCGGCGATGGTGGCGCCAGCCAGTGCCGGGAAACCGCTCATCACCAGGCGCGTGGGTTCACCGCCGGTGTGGGAGTCGATGACATGCAGTCGTTTCATAACGCGCTCCATTCAGGGATAAGCCGGGGACGGCGTGGCGCTGCCGTGGGGATCGTCGACGGTTTCGCTCTCATCGGCGTCGTGCTCCAGGCGCACCAGGTGGGCTGGCACGCCGGTGGCTGCCCCCCAGTAATAGATGCCCAGGGCGCTGACGGCGACGACGACGGTGTCGAACGGGTGGCTGATTACGCCCAGGCCGCCAAAGCTGCCGAGTTTGGACAGCAGGATCGTCACTGCGTAAAAGCCGATCAGCCAGGCTGACGAGCGCACCTGTTGCTTGAGGCTCACATGCGCGGTCGGCACCCAGCGGGCGCACAGCAGGTACACCGCAAACATCAGGATTTGCAGGCCGAGCAGCCACGACACGGTGCTCCAGCCCGACCAGTACACGATCAGCGCGGCGATGATAAAAGACAGCGGACCGAGCACCGCCATGCCCTTGACCCGGAACGGACGCGCCATGCCCGGCGCATTGCGGCGCAGCGCGGCGACGGTCACGGGGGCCACGGCGTAGCTGAGGATCAGCGCGGCGGACACCACATTGATCAGCGCTTCCCAGGACGGAAACGGCAGGGTCCAGAACACCGACAAGCCAAAGGTCAGCCACAGCGCCGGGCGTGGGATGCCGGACTTCTCATCGATCCGGGTGAAGATCTTGAAAAAGGTGCCGGTCTGCGCCCAGCCGTACACCACCCGCGGCGTGGCGTTCATGTAGATGTTGCCGCAGCCGCTGGGGGAGATCACCGCGTCGGCCACCACCAGGTAGGCCAGCCATCCCACGCCCAGCGCCAGGGCGATATCGCGATACGGCAGCGCCAGTTCCTTGCTGATGCCAGCCCAGCCATCGGCGAGCATGTGTGTGGGCACCCCGCCGAGGAACGCGGTTTGCAGCAGCACGTAGATGGCGGTCGACAGCAGCACCGAAAGGATCAACGCGATTGGAATCGTGCGTTGCGGGTTCTTCACTTCGCTGGCCACCGAGATGATGGGGGTCAGCCCCAGGTACGCAAAGATCACCCCACCGGCCGACACCGCCATCTCGATGCCCGACAGGCCGAACGGCGCAAACCCGTGCATCTGGAAATTCGCTGGCTTGAAGAAGGTGAACAGCACGCCGATCACCAGCAGTGGCACGATGAACTTGAACACGCTCACCAGGTTATTGGCGATGGCGAAGGTCTTTACGCTGCGGTAGTTGAGGATGAAGAACAGGCACAGCAGGGCAAATTGCACCAGCCAGCCGAGGGGCGTCGGGTCGCTGGAACCGACCTTGGTCAACTCGGGAAACCAGGCTGCCGCGTATTGGCGCGAGGCAACCACTTCAATCGCCACCAGGCTGGAAAACGCGATCAGCGTAATAAAGCCCATCAGGTAGCCCAGCAGCGGGCCGTGGGAGTACACCGGGTAACGAACCACCCCGCCTGCACGGGGCAGGGCCGCGCCGAGTTCGCAGTACACGATGCCCAGCAGCAGAACGGCGAAGCCGCCGATCAGCCAGGAAATAATCCCGGCAGGCCCTGCAATCGCGGAGACATGACTGGCTGCAAACAACCAGCCCGAACCGAAGATGGCGCCCAACCCGATAAAGGTCAGGTCCATCAGTGAAAGTTGTTTCTTGAACTTGCCTTGAGCAGACATGGCGGCGCCTTCTTGTGAGTTATTGGATAGGCATGCAGTGGCGCTATCCTGAACCCATCAACCGCGCGACGATTGATGTTTTGCGCACCGAGGCATGACGAATTCGGCACAATTTCCCACGCTCGACAGCGCGCCGGACATGGGGCAATCTGCTCGGTCTCAGGCTCACGAATGGGGTGCGGAAGTCATGTTGCAGCGCGCGTTTTCGACCCTGTGCCAAGGCAGCGAGGCGAGCCGTCCGCACAGCATCGAGCAGGTGTTGGCCGGTGTGGCGCAGCTATTGCCGATGCTCGATGTGATCCCCAATGCCGCGATCTTCATCAAGGATATCGACGCCCGCTACGTGCTTGCCAACCGCACCCTGGTGCAGCGCTGCGGCCTCAAGCAGTTGCAACCGCTGCTGGGCAAGACCAGCGCCGAAGTGTTCCCAGAGCAATTGGGGCCGGGCTACACCGAACAGGATCGACGCGTGCTCGAGCAGGGGGTTGTGCTGGAGGACCAGCTTGAACTGCATCTCTACGGCACTCGCGAACCGGGCTGGTGCCTGACCCACAAATGGCCGTTGTACAACCATGAAGGCCAGATCATTGGCCTCGCCGGCATCTCGGTCGACCTGCAATCCGCCAGCGAAACCCACCCGGCGTACCAACGCCTGGCCGCCGTGGACGAGCACATTCGCGCGCACTTCAACCGTCGTGTCACCTTGGGTGAATTGACCCGTATCGCCGGCATTTCCGTGGCGCAGTTGGAGCGCTACTGCAAGCGCGTGTTCCACCTGACGCCGCGCCAGATGATCCAGAAAGTGCGCCTGGACCATGCCCATCGGTTGTTGCACACCGATATGCCGATCACCGAGGTGGCCCTGCACTGCGGCTACACCGACCACAGTGCGTTCACCCGCCAGTTCAAGGCGTCGACCGGGTTTACGCCCAGGCAGTATCGCCAATTGCAGTAGTTGCGGGTCTGCAATGCAACGAATAGCCCCCGTCGTGGCTCCTATGCTTACGAGTAACTTTTTCACGACTACAGGTATTGGGCTTATGACGGCGGCTGACGACACTCATGTGCACTGGCTGGTGCAGCAATCCATGCTCCACGCGGCGCGCCAGCGGGCCAAGCTCTATTCGGGGCAGGGCCGCTTGTGGCAACAGCCGTATGCACAGACCCGCCCGCGTGACGCGTGCGCCTTGTCGTCGGTGTGGTTCACCGCCTATCCGGCGTCGATTGTCACCCGCGAAGACGGCACGGTGCTGGAGGCGCTAGGCGATGAGACGTTGTGGCATGCATTGTCGAAAATCGGCATCCAGGGCATTCACAACGGTCCGTTGAAAAAGTCCGGCGGCTTGTCCGGGACCACGCACACGCCGACCATCGACGGCAATTTCGACCGCATCAGTTTCGACATCGACCCGCAACTGGGCACCGAGGCGCAGTTGCAGGCGTTGACGCGCATGGCGGCGGCGCACAATGCGGTGATCATCGACGATGTGATCCCCTCGCACACCGGCAAGGGCGCAGATTTCCGCCTGGCCGAGATGGCCTACGAGGATTACCCAGGGCTCTACCACATGGTCGAAATCCGCGAGGAAGACTGGCCATTGCTGCCCGACGTCGCCGCGGGGCGTGATGCGCAGAACCTCAGCCCACTCCAGGTGGACGCCCTGCGTGACAAGCACTACATCGTCGGCCAGTTGCAGCGGGTGATCTTCTTTGAGCCCGGCGTGAAGGAAACCGACTGGAGCACCACGCCGGTGGTCATCGGGGTGGACGGCAAGCCGCGCCGCTGGGTGTACCTGCATTACTTCAAGGAAGGCCAGCCCTCGCTGAACTGGCTCGACCCTACGTTTGCGGCGCAGCAGATGATCATCGGCGACGCGTTGCATTCCATCGATGTGATGGGCGCAAAAATCCTGCGCCTGGATGCCAATGGCTTTCTCGGTGTGGAGCGCAAGCTCGATGGCACCGCCTGGTCGGAGAGCCATCCGCTGTCGATCACCGGCAACCAGTTGCTGGGTGGCGCGATTCGCAAGGCCGGCGGGTTCAGTTTCCAGGAGTTGAACCTCACCGTTGACGATATCGCCTCCATGTCCCACGGCGGCGCTGACCTGTCCTACGACTTCATCACCCGGCCGGCCTACCAGCATGCCTTGCTGATGGGGGACACCGAGTTCTTGCGCCTGATGCTGCGCCAGATGCACAACCTTGGCATCGACCCCGGCTCGCTGATCCACGCCTTGCAAAACCATGATGAACTGACCCTGGAGCTGGTGCACTTCTGGACCCTGCACGCCCATGACAGCTTTCTTTATCAGGGCCAGACCTTTCCCGGCAATATCCTGCGCGAGCATATCCGCGAACAGATGTATGAGCGCCTGGCGGGTGAGCATGCGCCGTACAACCTCAAGTTCGTTACCAACGGCGTGTCCTGCACCACCGCCAGTATCATCACGGCGGCGCTGGGCATCCGCGATCTTGACGCGATCACGCCGGCCGATATCGCGCAGATTCGCCAGATCCACCTGCTGCTGGTGATGTACAACGCCATGCAGCCGGGGGTGTTTGCCCTGTCAGGCTGGGACCTGGTGGGGGCCTTGCCACTCGCGGCCGATGAGGTCGCGCACCTGATGCAGGATGGAGACACCCGCTGGATTCACCGAGGTGCCTATGACCTGGTGGACCTCAACCCGGAGGCCGAGCTTTCGGCGGGGCAGATGCCCCGCTCGAAAACCTTGTATGGCAGCCTCAACAGCCAGTTGCAGGACCCCGACTCGTTCGCCTCCCAACTGCAAAAAATCCTCGCCGTGCGCCGCGCCTACGACATCGCCGCCAGCCGTCAGATCCTGGTACCGGATGTCGAGCACCCTGGCTTGCTGATCATGGTCCACGAACTGCCGGCCGGCAAAGGTATACAAATCACCGCGCTGAACTTCGGCGATACGCCGATCACAGAAACCCTGCACCTGCCCAACATTGCACCGGGGCCGGTGGTGGACATCATCAATGAGCGGGTGGAGGGCGACCTGACCGCTGAGGGTGAATTCACCATTACGCTGGATGCGTACGAAGGGTTGGCGTTGCGGGTGGTCAGCAGCTCGCCGATGTTTTAGTGGGAGCGCCGGGGGGCGTGGGCCTGTTTCAGGATCCAGTCGGTGGCCCACGACTGCCTGGCGCGCGCTATTGAAGTGGCCGTGCGCATTTGTTGATAAAGATCAGAGGCTACACGTCGCAACTCCAGATACTCACTCAATCGCCTCATCCCTGTTGGCTGGCCTGGTGAAAACCGGGCGCTTGGGCGATATATCGGCGGCATTGCCATGGGCCCTGCGGTCCCAAATGCCGCCGCGGGTCACCTCACTCAATGGAGGAGAGGCGTCGTGACGCACTCACAGCCATATATTCGTTGGTTCAAGGAGTTGGGCCTCGACGATGTCGCGCAGGTCGGCGGCAAGAACGCCTCGCTGGGCGAGATGTACCAGCAGCTGACCGGTGAGGGCGTACGGGTACCCAATGGGTTCGCCATTACCTCACAAGCGTATCGGTATGTCCTTGAGCACAATAAGGCCTGGGCGCGGCTGCACGAGGCACTTGACGGTCTCGATGCCAATGACATCAAGGATTTACAAGCCCGTGGGCAGAAGGCAAGGGCGATCGTATATGACTGTACGCTGCCGGAAGACCTGCAGGCGGCAATACGGCAAAGCTACGCACAACTCAAACACGAATACGGTGACAGCATTTCACTGGCCGTGCGCTCCTCGGCGACCGCCGAAGACTCTCCACTGGCCTCGTTCGCCGGGCAGAACGACACCTATCTGAACATCGCCAGTGAAGAGGCGCTGCTTGATGCCTACAAGCGTTGCCTGGCGTCGAACTTTACCGATCGGTCTATCCATTACAAATATGACCACGGCTTTGATTGCTTCAAGGTCTGTCTCGCCGTTGTCGTCATGAAAATGGTGCGCAGCGATCTCGGTGCCAGCGGGGTAATGTTTTCCCTGGATACGGAAACGGGTTTCAAGGATGTCGTGTTCATCAACGCTGCCTGGGGGCTTGGGGAGAATGTCGTACAGGGCACGGTCGCGCCCGACAGTTTCTACGTGCACAAACCCAGCTTCATCGCAGGCTACCGCGCCGTGCTCAAGCGCAGTCTGGGCAGCAAAGAAAAGAAGATGGTGTTTGCCGAGACCCTCAATACCGGAAATATTGCGCTGGAATACACCGTGAATACCGATACATCCACCGAACAACAAGCCCGTTTCTGCCTCTCTGACGAGGACGTCATGCAGTTGGCCGACTATGCCATCAAGGTTGAAAACCACTACTCGAGCAAAGCCGGTTTTTACAGACCCATGGATATGGAGTGGGCGAAGGATGGCGTCGACGGCCAGTTATATTTGGTACAGGCACGTCCTGAAACGGTGGCCTCCCAAGAAAACAGCAACGTGCTGCGCATTTATCAGCTCAAGCAACGATCGACAGTGCTGCTGAAGGGCAAGGCGGTCGGCACCAAGATTGGCGCGGGAAAGGCCCGCGTGATCAACGATGTCAAACAGCTCAGCGAGTTCAAGCCTGGCGAGGTGCTGGTTTCGGATAACACCACGCCGGATTGGGAGCCCGTCATCAAGACCGCTGCGGCGGTTGTGACAAGCGGGGGCGGACGTACCTGTCATGCCGCCATCGTATCGCGTGAGTTGGGTATTCCTGCGATCGTGGGGGCAGTGAACGCGGCAGAGGTCATCCACACCGGAGCGTCGCTGACTATCAGTTGCGCTGAAGGCGAAAGCGGGATTGTGTATGACGGTGAACTGGATTTCGATGTCCAGGAGACGGACCTCAGCCAATTGGGACGCCCCGCGACCAAGATCATGATGAACCTGGCTAACCCCGACCAGGCCTTCAGCCTCGCCTCCCTGCCGGTAGATGGCATCGGCCTGGCGCGTATGGAATTCATCATCAATGAATACATCAAGGTCCATCCAATGGCCCTTGCTCACCCGGAAAAGCTGGATGACGCCACCCGTGAAACAATCGCGGTGCTGGGTAGGGCCTATCAAGACCCGACGGATTTTTTTATCAAGACCTTGGCAGAAGGCGTCGCCACGATTGCCGCGGCGGTGTATCCAAAGCCTTGCGTCGTACGCATGAGCGACTTCAAAAGCAATGAATATGCAACCCTGCTGGGCGGGCAGTATTTTGAGCCGGAAGAGCATAATCCAATGCTCGGATTTCGGGGGGCGTCCCGATACAGCCATCCTGCCTATGCCGAAGGGTTTGCGCTGGAGTGCGCGGCCATGAAATGGGCGCGTGAACACATAGGCCTCACCAACATCAAGTTGATGATCCCTTTTTGTCGCACCGTGAAGGAGGGTGAAAAGGTATTGGCGGCAATGGCCAGCCATGGTCTGCAGCGCGGAGAAAACGGGCTGGAGATCTACATCATGTGCGAAATACCCAACAACGTGATCCAGATCGATGCATTCGCCCAGTTGTTCGACGGCTTCTCCATCGGCTCTAACGACCTGACTCAATTGGTACTCGGCGTGGACCGTGATTCGGAAGTCGTCGCTTTCGATTTCGATGAGCGCGACCCAGGGGTAAAACAGATGATTCGCCTGGCGGTAGAAGGCGCCAGGCGTAACACTCGACACTCGGGAATCTGTGGACAGGCTCCGTCGGATTATCCCGAGATGGCCGAATATCTAGTGGAGATTGGCATCAACTCGATGAGCCTCAGTCCAGACGCCGTGCTCGCCACGATTCGGCACGTCCTGGCTGCGGAAAAACGCTTGCAAATCAGTCGGGCGATTCCCGACGGTTGAAGAGGGCGGCTTTCGCACCATCGGCAATAGCGCTGTAATCGCGGTTTCGACCCTGCGTAGATAACACCCCCATTAGCTAGCGCCGATGGGCAGCGCCATGCCGAACCACCTCGATGCAAAACGCCTGTTCGAAAGGCGGCACGTTGCACTCGACGACGTCATCGGCGGCGACTTGCAGGTGCACGCCGACAATGTCGGCCCGGATCGGCTGCTGACAGACATGTCGGTCGACCAGCACCGCCGTGTAGACCCGACAAGCACCCAGTTGTGCCAGATAGGCGCAAGTACGCAGCAGCGAATGACCTTCAAACAGCACGTCATCGACAACCAGGAACGTCGTGTTGGCAACGTCCAGGTTGCCCAGGCCTGGGTTCTCGATCAATTGCGTGTAGGTATGCAGCACTTGCAGGTCATCGGTGTAACGCTTGACCTGAAGGGGGAAAAGAGGGAGTTCCGGTTGACCGGTCTGACGCGCAATGCACTGGCGCAACCGTTGAGCCAAAGGCTCGCCCCGGCGTTGGAGGCCAATCAGTGCCGTGTGCGAGGCTGGCAGCAAGTGGGTGGCCTTACGCGCCATCGCCTGCAACACATTATCAAGCTCATTGCTGTCATACAGGCGTAACCGCTGGGTTGCCAGTAGGATCGTCATTGCCTTCTCCTTTCCCTAACCCTTGGGGCATTGATTCAGGCGATCAGCAAATAATCCTCCACCTTACTGACACCTGGCACCGACCAGGCGGCCCGTTCCGCAATCTGACGTTCGCGCCAGAAATGCACCTTGCCTTCGAGCTTGACCACACCGCCTACGACCTTGATTTGTATGCCCTTGGCATCGACTTCTGCATTGCGTTTGAGTGCCTCTTCGATGCTCTGCTGAATATCCGTGACCTTGACTCTCGTGCGCAGGGTGAGGCGATTGTCTATGCCCACCACACCGGACAGTTTGCGCACGGCACTCTCGGCGGTTTCCTTCTGATACTGCCAATCCACCTGGCCTTCAAGGATCACCCATCCTTTTTGCACGATCACCTTGATGTCGCCTTCGGGTGTATCGGATCGCCACGAGATGATGTTCAAGGCGCGTTTTGCGATGGCGTCATCTTCTGTGCCGGCGTCTTTGTTCAGCCGGACCTGGAGTTCTTCAGCCACTGCGCGTACGCCTTTGACAGTTTTGACCGCACGCTCGGCACTGATCTTCTGGGCGTAGCTTTTCACGTAGCCTGAGAGTGTGACGACACCGTTGTCCACGCTTACGCCAATGTGGGCAGCGTCGATATCGGGCTGAAAATCCAGCTCATCCAAAATGGTATTTCGCAAACTTAAGTAATTCATGATGGTGTCCTTTTCTCAATTAAAAAAACACGGGGCACAACAACCTGATGCTGGTCAGTTGATGACGAACACTGTAACTGTGGCTAGCCCTAATGCCGTTCAGTTAAGGCTTTTTTTGTAGGAGCGAGCTTGCTCGCGAAGAACTCACAGGCGCCGCGTTCACTCAGGAAACACGCGTTATCGTTGACGTTTTTCGCGAGCAAGAACTAGGCGTCCCCCTCGCTCCTACAGAAGGCGATGTACGCTTAACTGAACGGCATTATGGCTAGCACGCTCGCCACAAGTGACTCTTTGCTCGTTCTATCCGTTGTTGTTTTTACGCCTGAGCGATCGACAGATATTGAGCTAAATCAAAAAGGGTCCAGGGGGCGCACGCCGTTAATCGCCCGCTGTTTATGTGATAAATGTCAGCGCAAATACTGGATAAACCCAGCTATTTTATTCGAACGGCTGCGCTTTGCAGGCGAGGACCGACAGCGGGAACGTCATGACCAGGTGCTTGCTCGTGGCCTGGCTCGGCCTTGTTGTGACGGCAGAGGTGGTCAAATCGCTTTTTGAGGAACTCACTTCCATGCTCGCTAAGTGGCTGGATCCCCTCCTATTGCTGCTCACGGCACTGACGCTGGCGGCCGGGGGCATTGCGCATGTCGCGCAGCAGCCTGATTGGGCATCTATGTGTTGGGCCGCAGGCAGCCTGGTGATGGTTGCGGTGCTGCTCATCGAGATTGTGGGGCGTCTTGCCCGGCGCGAGGCCGGTGTGGACCTGATTGCGTTGCTGTCCATCACCTCGGCGCTGTTTTTCGGGCAGGCACTGGTGTCCGCGGTGATCGCCTTGATGCTGGCGACCGGACGAGCCCTGGAGTACTTCACCAAGCAACGCGCTGACCGTGAGTTGCGTGCGCTCATCGACCGCGCGCCACACTTTGCCTGGTTGCAGGAGGGCGGCAGCCTGCGCAAGATCCCCATCGAGCAGGTCACGCTGAATCAGACATTGCTGGTGCGGTTGGGGGAGGTGATACCGGTCGATGGTCGCTTGCTGAGTTCGACGGCCGTTCTGGACGAATCGGCGCTCAGTGGTGAGTCGTTGCCCGTCACCCGTCGAGAGGGTGAGCTGCTGCACAGCGGTGTTTCCAACGTCGGCGCGCCGATCTTGCTGATTTCCACGCGAACAGCTGCGCAGAGCACCTATGCCGGCATCGTGCGGATGGCCGAGTCAGCGCGCCGTTCACGCGCTCCTTTCGTGCGCATGGCTGACCGTTATGCAGTGTTCTTTATCCCGCTGACATTGTTGATTGCCGGGTTGGCCTGGCAACTGAGCGGCGATCCTTTGCGAGCGTTGGCTGTTCTGGTGGTGGCGACACCTTGCCCTTTGATTCTGGCGGTACCGATTGCGTTTATCTCGGGTATTTCAAGGGCAGCGCAACGCGGGATCCTGATCAAGGATGGCGCGACCTTGGAAGCACTGGCCACGGTCAAGCAGGTTTTTCTCGACAAGACCGGTACTCTGACCAGCGGCCATGCTCGTCTGCAGTCGATAGAGGTCAACGGACTGCACGATCCGCAACGCTTGCTTGGCCTGGCCGCGTCTCTGGCGCAGGCCTCGACACATCCTATCTGCCAGGCAATTGTTGAAGCAGCCCATCAGGGGCAGTTGTCGCTCAGCGTCCCGCAGGGCGTGGAAGAAAGCCCGGGCGCGGGGCTTTGTGGGTGCGTCGATGGCATGCAGGTGCGCTTTGGTACTTTGTCTTTTGCGCACAAAGACGCCGAGGCAACCGGCTGGGTCGTAGCCATGCTGCGCCGCATGGACCACCTGGCGTGCAGCGGAAGCTTCATCGACGTGGACGGGAAACTCGCGGGCCTGTTTGTTTTCTCGGACAACATTCGGCGCGAAACGCCACAGACGCTGCGTCGACTGCGCAACAGAGGCATCGAAAAGATCGTCATGCTCACCGGGGATCGCCTGGAAACTGCCGAGATGATTGCGCTGTCTGCCGGGATTGACGAGTTGCGTGCCGGGTTGACCCCTGAAGATAAAGTGCGGGCGCTACAGCAGGATGGCCAGCACGCCAGCACGCTGATGGTCGGCGATGGCATCAATGACGCACCGGCGCTGGCGGCGGCTGATGTCGGTGTGGCAATCGGAGCCAGCGGCGCCACCGCTTCTGCACAAGCCGCTGGTGTTGTGCTGCTGGTGGATCGACTGGATCGTCTGGTCGAGGCACTGGACATCGCCCGGCGCACCCGTTACATCGCGCGCCAGGGAGTGCTGGTCGGCATGGGGTTGTCATTGCTGGCCATGGCCGTGGCAGCCTCGGGTTACCTGCAGCCGCTGATCGGCGCCATGGTGCAGGAGGGCATAGACGTGGTGATCATCCTCAATGCCCTGCGGGCACTGGGGCCGTGGTGGGGAAGGAGGAAACAAACGCTCACCGCTGAGCATATCGATCGCCTGCATGATGAGCATCAACAACTCACTGCCGTATTGAATGATCTGCACCAAATGGCCAATGACTTTGCCCAGCGTCCAGTTGCGCAAGCACGGAGCGACCTGGTGGCGCTGGTCGACAAGCTGCAAACAGTACTGGCGCAGCACGAACACAACGACGAAGACACACTCTACCCGCTGCTGACGCTGAGCATGCCGGGCGAGGACCCCATGTCAGCGATGAGCCATGCTCACCGAGAGATCTTTCGCCTTATCCATTTACTCGCGCGCATGAGCAGCGACTTCAGTTCCGACCCCGCGACGGCACCTGCTGACGAGATTCAGCATCAGCTGATTCGCCTGGACACCCTCGTGCGCCTGCACTTTGATCAGGAGGACGAACTGTTTCACAATCTGGATTGGCGCTAGACGTGAGTAACTCGCGCAAGGCTCTCGACTCTGGCGGATACCCTGTCGCTGATATTTTTGGTTTAAATGCCATATAAAACAATAGGTTATATTTCTATGTCATGCTGACAGTTGTATACCCAACTGATCTCGTGCATCCCGACTGCTGCCTGTCGATTCCTTCTTGTCTGTTGCAGCTTTTGCGCGCATGTCGCGCATCTGAAAGGCAGATTTTTCCATGCAGGCCTTCATCCTTGCCGCGTCAAATCTCCCTCGCATGCGCGGCGGGGCAACTCAGGGTGCCAGACGTGGAGGCGCTGGCCGCCTTCCAGCTGAACCTGCACAAAGTCCAGGCTGTGCAGGGTGATCTTGTCGGTCATTACGTCGTCGATGATGCTCACGGCAACACTCGTCCTTGCCGCTATAGCGGCTGACTTTGAAGGGGGAGGGGTGGAACGAAAGAGTGAGGCGCTAATTCCAGCGAACGTCGAGTTCTGAAATTTGTTGCTGCAGCTGCTCTATGATTTCAAACCAAGAATCGAAACTGGCCAGCGCCTCTGCACTAGGAACCGGCAACGGCGTCGTTCGATGCGGGCCTGCCAATGATTGCCAAGCTCGCCGGATTACCCGCCGCATCACGACGGGCAACCCTTCGCGCTGGGCATTTTTGGGTTATTTGGCGTTCAACGCGGCCAGGAACTGTGTGTGCTTCAGCGTTTGCGAAAACATCGGCAAGGTAAATTGCTCGGCGGCGTGTTGTTGTTCATCGGTGAAGGTCGCTGTGCAATCGGTCAGTGTCACCACCTCATAGCCCTTTTCATAGCCGGTCCGGACGGTGCCTTCAACGCAACAGTTGGTGAGAAAACCCGCCACCACCAGATGCTGGATGCCATTGTTGCGCAGCACCAGGTCCAGGCCCGTGGTGGCGAAACCGTCCAGCCCACGCTTGCCCTCGACCACGATGTCGCTTGATTCATGGGTCAGTGCATCGGTGATTTCAGCGCCCCAGCTGCCGGCGCGGAAGGCGCTGCCATCTGCCACGCCTTTGAGAATCCCGTAGGAGCGCAGGGTCAGCTCTGGATAACCGTCGGCAAACTGGATGGGCAGGTGGATGATCTTCACGCCGAGTTTGCGCGCTTGTTGCACCGTAGTGGCGGTGTTGGCAAGCATGTCGGTGGCATGCATGACGTCTTTGACGGCGTCGTGGAAGACCCCACCCGGGGTGGTGAAGTCATTCTGGAATTCAATCAACACAAGGGCGGTTGTACTCGGGTTCATGGTGATGCTCCGATCAGTAGGATTTACCACGTCGGACGGCACAAAGCGCCGCCGATCAACCAGGGGGCATAGGGAATGGCGTCATGGCTTTACGCTTGGGTTCCGGCTACACACGATGAGTGTACAACGTTGGTTAATGCATTTTGTCTTCAGGACCGCGTGTATCGCACGGCCTCGATGTTCCGATTCCCAGGGTTATGCAGGTTCACGCCCTGGGCAGTGGGAGATAGGGTTGGGTCTGAACCCCTGGAGGTAACTTCATCAGCGACTACTGCAAATCCACGGTCCGCTTCCCCTGCGCACTCAGCGGCTAATCGGAAATTATTGATAATGATTGTCAGTCGGGAGTATCTTTTCCGCGCTCACCCAGAAGGGAACGCTCTTTACCGGTCTATGGATGGCGAGGCTGATTCTTCTGGGTGAGCACCTGGCTTGCCGTCCACCAGCAGACATGCAGGGGAATGAGCATCTTCCCACTGCGTCAGTACCTCAGGAACATCTGCATTTGACCCCGAGTTCATTTCTCCAGAAAAAAACGGCCAGTTAAGGCCGTAAAGTGGGATGAACCGTTTCGTGAGGTATTCGACTGTTATTGGGCACTCGAGAGAAATCGCGGGTCTTGTGACTCGTGTTGCCAACCGCCACCCAATGCTTTGAATGTGGCCACCGCAGCTCGAGCCGATTCCGTTTGGGCTTGTGCTCTGCCATCAGATGCGGCTAACAAGTTCTCATCGGCACCCAGTACTTCGATCAGGCTCACCACGCCTTTTTCGTAGGCGGTGAATGATCTGTCTCGGGCTTTTGTAAAAGCAATTTCACCCTGCGCAAGCTGTTTAAGCTGCTGCTCGCGGTTGATCAGCGCGGAAAAAGCGGTTTCGACATCCTCGGAGGCCCGTAGCACTGACTGGCGATAGGCGGCTAACGCTTCAGCTTCTTGCCCCTTGGCCAAGTCAATCTGAGCGTTAATACGGCCAAAGTCGAACAGCCTCCAGCGTAGTCCCAATACCGCCGATGCCTGACTGGCATCGTTGGAGAAAAGATTTCCGCTGGAGACCGACGTCGCGCTGCCTATCAGCGCGCCTACGGAAAACTTGGGGTAGTACTCGGAAATGGCTTCGCCGATGCGAGCGTTTGATGCCGCCAGCCGGCGCTCTGCGACGATCAAATCTGGACGTCGGCGCAGGAGGTCCGCTGGAGAGCCCAGGCTGGCGAATTGTGGTACATCCGGGATGTGTGTCGATTGAGCCAACTGCGCAGTATAAGTACCCGGTGGCTTACCCAAGATGACATCCATAGCGTTCATTGCCGAATCAAGGCCAGCCTGCAGTACTGGCACCGTTGCTTGCGCTTGGTTCAACGATCCTTGAGTCTGATTCAGCTGCAGTTCAGCAGCCAGTCCTTTGGCGTAGAGATGTTCGATGGTGGCGAGCAGGTGTTGTCGCGTCTCTACTTGCTTTCGGGCAATTTCCAGGCGTGCTTGCAGGCCGCGGATGCTGATGTAAAGGTCAGCAGTCTGCGCTACCACTGCTAGCCGTGTGGCAACTGCTGCTGCTTGGGACGCCTGGTAGTCGGCCACGGCTGCTTCCTTGCCTCGACGTAATCCTCCAAACACATCAAGTTCCCAGCCAGCATTGAGATTCGCCTCATAAGCACTACCGTAGCGGTTATAGGATGGATCTGAATTCAGCACTTGGCCCAACGGTGTTTCCAAGGATTGTCGCGCTCTAGCCGCTTGGCCACTGACGGTGGCCGACGGCAAAAGAGCGGCATTAGCTGCTCCCAAGCCCGCGTGAGCCTGTTCGATCCTGGCGGTTGCCTGAGCTAAATCGAGGTTCTGTTCAAGGGCTCGATTGATTAACTGGCTGAGAACGGGGTCATTGAAAGCCTTCCACCAGACGGTAAGATCGCTGGAGGTTGAGTCAACTGTTCGTGTTGTAGGTGGATGCGCTGAAAAATGCGCGGGCAGTTCTACTTTGGGCTCCGAATAGTCAGGGCCCACCGAGCAGCCTGTGACCATACCGAAACTTAGCAAAACGGCAAAACGGAAAGGGTGCATGTGACACCTTTGAAATGATCGATTTGTGACCATATTACGATTTGGTCATAAGTTGTCAACAGCCCTGCGGGTGCGTAAGCTAATCGCATGAACCCATTATCCGTTTCCTCTTCCAGCACTCGCGGTCCTGCCGAACACGAAATCCGAGACCAGATAGTCGCGGCGGCCAACGAACATTTCAGTCAATACGGTTACAGCAAGACAACAGTCTCCGACCTCGCGAAAGCGATCGGTTTTTCCAAGGCGTATATCTACAAGTTCTTCGACTCCAAGCAGGCGATTGGTGAAGCCATTTGCAGCAATTGCCTGTCGCAAATCATTGCGGCCGTGGAGGAAGCTATCAATGCCGTGGGTATCTCACCCACGGAGCGATTTCGACGATTGGTCAAAAGCCTTATAACCAAAGGGGTTGACCTGTTTTTTAATGATCGAAAACTGTATGACATCGCGGCGTTCTCTGCGTCGGAGCGCTGGCCCAGCTCGCAGGTCTATGACATGCGAATCAAACACTTCGTACTGCAAATTGTACGAGAGGGGCGTGAACTCGGAGAGTTTGAGCGCAAGACGCCTTTGGATGAGACAGTGGAGTCGATTCACCTCGCACTACGCCCCTACATCAACCCTTTGCTGTTGCAGCACAACCTTGACGTCGTTGAAGAGGCCCCTGGGCTCATTTCCAGCCTTATTCTGCGCAGCCTGATGCCTTAAAAAGCGCTGGCTGGCAGATCTGTACACCTCCGCACTTCCCTTGTATCCGTAACTTAAGGCCGACTCTGCTGATCTCACCTTGATCAGCAGACGGCTTTCATTTGTTCGTTTCGTGACCGTTGACTTATTTGGTCACTTGGATGAGCATGGCGCATCCGCTTCCAAGAGGTCTCTATGATCCAGCGCCGTTCCACTTCATTTATGTTCATCGGTCTATTGCCGTTTGCCTTGGCTGCATGCAGCGAGGCACAGCCTCCTGATCCTCGTCTCCAGGCTCCTTTGGTTCGCGTCAGCCTGGTTCAGCCTTCTGTACCTGAAGCTCGCCTATACACCGGCGTCGTAGCGGCTCGGGTTCAGAGTGACCTTGGTTTTCGAGTGCCCGGAAAGGTGACGGAACGCCTCGTGGACACCGGCCAGAGCGTCAAGCGTGGACAGCCGCTTATGCGCATTGATGCGAACGATCTGACGCTGACAGCGCGGGCGCAGCAAGAAGCGGTGCTCGCAGCAATGGCTCGATCCCGACAGGCCTCTGATGACGAGTTGCGCTACCGTGATCTGGTGTCTGTCGGTGCTGTATCTGCTTCGGCCTACGCAGGAATCAAAGCAGCCGCCGACTCGGCCAAGGCTCAACTGAATGCCGCCAAAGCCCAGGCTGATGTGGCGAAAAACTCCACCGGTTATTCAACCTTGCTGGCCGACTCCGACGGGGTTGTTGTAGACACCTTAGCGGAGCCGGGGCAGGTAGTAGTTGCAGGCCAGGTGGTAGTGCGTGTTGCCCATTCCGGACAACGTGAGGCCGTTATTCAATTACCTGAAACGCTACGTCCTGCTCTGGGCTCTTCGGCGACGGCGCAGCTTTATGGATTGGACCAGCATGAAGGGAAGGCGCATCTGCGCCAACTGTCCGATTCGGCTGACAGGTTGACCCGCACATTTGAGGCGCGTTACGTGCTGGAGGGCGCACTTGCCAATGCCACACTGGGGGCGACCATTTCGGTTGCCATCGGCGGCACGCCAACCGCCATCAATAGTGAAGTCCAGGTGCCAGTCGCCTCTCTCTATGACGCGGGTAAAGGTCCGGGTGTATGGGTGGTGAGTCGGGAGCCTGAGCAGGTGACCTGGCGCCCTGTAACGTTTCTCGGTTTGAGTGATGCTGAAACTGCACGTGTGACAGGTCATCTCAATGTCAATGATCGTATTGTCGCGTTGGGCGTTCACCTTTTAAGCGAGGGCGAGCAGGTCAGGGCTCAGGTGGCAGGCAACGCTCAGGCAGCGGTGGCTGAGGTGCGCCGATGAGCGGGTTCAACCTGTCCGCATTGGCCGTGCGTGAGCGTTCGATCACGCTGTTCTTGATCCTTCTGATATCCATAGGCGGGCTGTATGCGTTCTTCAAGCTAGGGCGCGCGGAAGATCCTGCCTTCACCATCAAACAGATGACGGTGGTAACGGTATGGCCTGGTGCGACGGCTCAGGAGATGCAGGATCAGGTGATTGAAAAGCTGGAAAAACGCATGCAGGAATTGCGTTGGTATGACCGGACCGAGACCTTCACACGTCCGGGAGTGGCTCTCACTACCGTCTATTTGCTCGATAGCACGCCACCTTCCGCTGTTCCCGAGGAGTTTTACCAAGCTCGCAAGAAGCTCCGCGATGAAGAGGCGGGTTTGCCGCCTGGAGTCATCGGCCCGATCGTCAACGACGAATATGCCGATGTCACCTTTGCCCTTTATGCGCTCAAGGCGAAGGGCGAGCCACAACGACTGCTGGTTCGCGAGGCCGAGTCCTTGCGTCAGCGCCTGCTGCACGTGGCGGGTGTGGAAAAGGTCAATATCATTGGTGAGCAGTCCGAGCGCATTTATGTCGAGCTGTCATACGAGCGTCTGGCGACATTGGGCATTTCCGCCCGAGACATATTTAGCGCGTTGAACGCGCAAAACATGATGACGTCGGCCGGTTCAGTCGAGGCCAAGGGACCACAGGTGTTCATCCGGCTCGATGGTGCGTTTGATGACCTCCAGAAGATTCGCGACACGCCGCTGGCCGTGCAGGGTAGAACCCTCAAATTGTCCGATGTGGCCGAGGTCAAGCGCGGTTACGAGGAGCCCTCCACGTTCATGGTGCGCAACAATGGTGAGCCCGCTTTGCTGCTCGGTATTGTGATGCGCGACGGCTGGAACGGTCTCGATTTGGGTAAGGCGCTTGAAGCCGAGACAACGTCGATCAACGAGCAACTGCCGCTAGGTATGACATTGAGCAAGGTCACCGATCAGGCGGTGAACATAGATGCATCGGTCACCGAATTCATGATCAAGTTTTTCGCGGCGCTGGGTGTGGTTCTGCTGGTATGTTTTCTCAGCATGGGTTGGCGTGTCGGCATCGTCGTCGCTGCGGCGGTGCCGTTGACCCTGGCGGCAGTTTTCATTGTCATGGCCGCAACAGGTAAGGACTTTGACCGCATAACGCTAGGGTCGCTGATTCTGGCACTGGGGCTACTGGTGGACGATGCGATCATTGCCATTGAAATGATGGTGGTGAAGATGGAGGAGGGGTATGACCGCATCAAAGCCTCCGCCTATGCTTGGAGTCACACCGCCGCCCCTATGTTGTCAGGCACGTTGGTCACTGCAATCGGCTTTATGCCTAACGGTTTCGCCAAATCAACCGCAGGTGAGTACACCGCCAACATGTTTTGGATTGTCGGCATTGCGCTGATCACTTCCTGGGTGGTGGCAGTGGTGTTCACACCTTACCTGGGGGTGAAACTGCTACCGCAGATCAAGGTGCCTGAAGGCGGCCATGCCGCGATTTACGGGACGCCCAATTACTTGCGTTTCAGGCGCGTACTGGGTGTGGTGATTCGCCGTAAAGGGCTCGTAGCGATCTCAGTGGTTGGTTTGTTCATTGTCGCTATTCTCGGCATGAGCGTGGTGAAGAAGCAATTTTTCCCAACATCAGACCGCCCCGAGGTACTCGTTGAGGTGCAGATGCCTTATGGCACATCCATCGAGCAAACTGATGCAGCGGCATCCGAAGTCGAGGCGTGGGTTGCGAAACAGCCTGAAGCACGGATAGTCACCGCTTACATTGGGCAGGGCGCCCCACGGTTCTATTTGGCGATGGCGCCAGAGTTGCCCGATCCTTCCTTTGCCAAAATTGTCGTGCTAACGGCAAATCAGGAAGAGCGTGAGGCGCTCAAGATCCGGCTGAGGCAAGCCGTTGCTGATGGCCTGGCTCCTCAAGCACGCGTACGTGTGACCCAGTTGGTGTTTGGTCCTTATTCGCCTTATCCGGTAGCCTTCCGCGTCATGGGGCCGGACCTGAAAGTGCTACGCGATATCGCCGGCCAAGTGCGCGAGGTGATGAAAGCCAGCCCCATGATGAGAACCGTCAATACGGACATGGGCGAGCGTGCCCCGGCACTTCACCTGGCACTGAATCAGGATCGTCTGCAGGCATTTGGTTTGACCTCCGCAGATGTTGCTCAGCAGCTTCAGTTTCTGCTGACCGGAGCACCAGTGACCCAGGTGCGCGAGGACATTCGCTCGGTCCAGGTGATTGCACGCTCAGCGGGTGACACGCGTTTGGACCCCTCGAAAATCGACGCCTTCACCTTGACCGGAGCGCAGGGCCAAAGGGTGTCGTTGTCTCAAGTCGGGACAGTGGAGATCCGAATGGAAGATCCCATCCTGCGGCGTCGTGATCGAACCCCAACCATCACTGTACGTGGCGATGTGGCTGAAGGTCTTCAGCCTCCAGATGTTTCCAGCGCCGTGATGAAGCAGCTGCAACCGCTTATTGAACAGTTGCCTAAGGGTTATCGCATTGAGTTGGCAGGGGCGATCGAGGAGTCGGGGAAGGCTAACAGGGCGTTGCTGCCGTTGTTCCCCATCATGATCGCACTGACGTTGCTCACCATCATTCTTCAGGTGCGTTCGATGTCGGCAATGATGATGGTGTTCGCTACCGCACCTCTGGGACTGATTGGCGTGGTACCCATTCTGTTGCTGTTCCAGCAACCGTTCGGGATCAACGCGTTGGTAGGGCTGATTGCCCTGTCTGGGATTCTCATGCGCAACACCTTGATCCTCATTGGCCAGATTCACTCCAATAAGCAGGCCGGTCTGTCTCCCTATGACGCCGTGGTAGAAGCCACTGTGCAGCGTGCACGGCCGGTGATTCTCACCGCACTGGCAGCCATGCTGGCGTTCATTCCGCTGACCCATTCGGTGTTCTGGGGAACGCTTGCCTACACCCTGATTGGCGGTACGTTCGCCGGGACTGTACTGACCCTGGTGTTCCTGCCAGCGATGTATGCCCTTTGGTTCAAGATCAAGCCAGACACTTCAGGGGAACCCTCGATACCCGCACATCCTGCCTGAATGAGGGGGACATGAATTCGCCAGGGTGAGCGTGCCCTTCTCTCAAGTCTGGCGAAGACAACAGCCAATCATGGCCCCGATTAACGGGGCCATGACGAAGCTCGCATAAGGTGAGTCAATGTCATTGGAAAGCAAACGTATCGTAGTCACTGGCATGGGAGTTGTTTCTCCCTTGGGTTGTGGTGTTGCTCGGTATCCAGTTCCACTTCGCAGCCATGGCGAATGCCGGGCCAGTGGAACCTGTCCTGGTTCAACCGGCGCGGCGCCAGCCATATCCCGAAGCTGTCATGCGAAATTTAGGGCAGCACTACGGCCCGGGGGGATTTCACCCCCGATTTCCCGATTAGATTAATTGCGCCGTGATGATGGTGTACGTTCTGTACTTTGTGCGCGTTCCATCACTAACAACGTGGAGGTCGCGCTTGCGTAGATGCGCTCGTCGGCACCTTTCAATGTCGCCTCGGCAAACGCTGCGCGCCGACCCACCGAGATGACACGACCCTCGGCCCGGAGCGGGCCTGTTTCAGTGGTAATGGGGCGCAAATATGAAACTTTCAGTTCAAGGGTTGTGTAGGCCTGGGTTGCTGAAAGCTTGGAGTGAACGGCGCACCCACATGCGGAGTCGAGTAGCGTTGCAGCATACCCTCCGTGGATCGTGCCGATCGGGTTGTAGGCATGCAGGCCGGGCGTGCCTGTGAAGACCGCCCAGCCGTCACCGGCTTCGACAAAAGTGAAGTCCAGAGATTCGCCAATCGGTGGCCGTCCCCCGGCAGAAATCAGCGCCTGCAGGGTCTCAAGTCCGGATAGGCCGGGTGCAACTTCATCGACTAGATTCATTGATATTTCTCCATTTATGCCGGAACGATATCGCTGGTCGGCTAGGGTAAAAATGGGTGGCGGCTGTTGTGGGTAAAATTCAATGGGCATCCGCGGATGGCTGTTTCGGCGGTTGTACCTTGCGCATCAACGGCACCAGTAACACGGCGACGACGAAGCACGCCATGATCATCAGGAACGAATCGGCATAGGTCAGCGTCTGCGCCTCACGCCACGCCAGCGCCCATAGCTGACGCAGTGCAAACTGGTTGGCATCCAGGCTGTTTTGCCCGAGCAGTTGGGCATTGCCTGAAAGCTGGTCAAGCCAGACATTCATGGATTCGTTCTGGATATTCAGGTGCTCGGCCAGGCGCAGGAAGTGCAGGTTGGTGCGGTCGTTGAGCACCGTGGCGCAGGCGGCGATGCCGATGGCGCCGCCGAGGTTGCGCATCAGGTTGAACAGGCCGGAGGCGAGTTTCAGCCGGTCGGGGGCCAGTGCGCCGAGGGTCAGGGTTACCACCGGTGGCACTGCCATTTGTTGGGCAAACCCGCGTATGGCCTGGGGCAGCAGCAATTCCTTGGCACCCCAGTCGTGGGTGATGGGGGAGAAGTCCCACATCGACAGGGCGAACAGCGACAAGCCAAACATCAAGATCCAGCGCAGGTCGAAGCGGTTGGCCAGCAGCGCGTACACCGGGATCGCCAGCAACTGGAACACCCCCGTGGAAAAAACCGCCAGGCCGATATCCAGCGAGCCATACCCGCGCACCCGGCCGAGGAACAGCGGCGTGAGGTAGATGGTGGCGAAAATGCCGATGCCGGTGATAAATGAAAACAGGCAGCCCAGGGCGAAGTTCCGGTCCTGCAGGGCGCGCAGGTCGACAATCGGTTCCTTGATTTCCAGGCAGCGCCAGATAAACAGTCCGCCACTGATAGCGGCGATCCAGGCGGTGGTGGAGATGGTGCTGTCACTGAACCAGTTCCAGCGCGGGCCTTCTTCGAGGGTGTATTCCAGGCAGCCGAGAAACACCGCCATCAGGCCCATGCCGATGTAGTCGGCGCCCTTGAGCAACGATGGGTTGGGGCGGTCGACTTTCACCAGCATCGGCACCGCGAATGTCACGAACAGGCCAGGCACCAGGTTGATGTAGAACAGCCAGTGCCACGAAGAAATATCAGTGATCCAGCCGCCCACGGCGGGGCCCAGGGTGGGCGCAAGGGACGCGATGGCGCCGATGGTGGACGCGGCGATCACCCGCTGTTTGCCGTTGAAGTACATGAACGCGGTGGTGAACACCAACGGGATCATCGAGCCTCCCAGGAACCCCTGCAAGGCACGAAACGCGATCATGCTCTGGATGTTCCAGGCCATGGCACACAACAGGCTGGTCAAGGTAAACCCGGCCGCCGACGCCGCGAACAGCCAGCGCGTGCTCATTACCCGCGAGAGCCATCCCGACATGGGGATCACGATGATCTCCGCGATCAGATAAGCGGTCTGCACCCACGCCGTATCGTCCGCGCCGGCAGACAGCCCGCCGCCGATGTCCTTGAGGGAAGCGGACACGATCTGGATATCGATCAAGGCGATGAACATGCCCACGCACATGGTGGCGAAGGCTGCGACCTTTTGCGCAGTGCTGAGGGCGGGCAGCGGGTTGTTCATAGCTGGGCCTTGAGGGCGCTGGCCTGGTCTTCGAACGCCTCACGGGTGTTGACCTTTGCCATCACCGACAGGCCTGGGCGCAGGGCGCCAAAGTCGGCGTCATTGCTGTCGAGCCGCACGCGCACCGGCACGCGCTGCACGATCTTGGTGAAGTTGCCGGTGGCGTTTTCCGGCGGCAGCACACTGAATTGTGCGCCGGTGGCGGGGGCGAGGCTCTCGATGTGCCCGTGGAATTCGCGGCCGGGGAGGATATCGGCGCGGATGCTCACGCTTTGCCCAATCTGCAGGCGGCCCAGTTGGTCTTCCTTGAAATTGGCGTCCACCCACAGCCCTTTTGCCGGCACCACCGAGATCAACTGGCTGCCGGCCGCGGCGTAGGCACCGACCCGGGCGCGGCGATTGCCCACGTAGCCGTCCACCGGGGCCCGCAGTTCGGTGTAGCTGATGTTCAGTTGTGCCTGGTCGCGTTCGGCTTGGGCCTGCTGCAGTGCGGCGCGGGCCTGACCGCGTTGGGTTTCGATCACGTCGATCTGCCGGCGTGCCGCCATCAGCCCGGCTTGCGCCCGGGAGTGATCGGCGCGGGCGGTCTTCCACACGGCGTTGACCCGTTGCGCACTTTCCACCGACACGGCCTGGCTGCGTACCAGGTGCTGGTAGCGCGTCTGATCGTCGCCGGCCCGTTGGGCTTCGGCGTCGGTAGCGTCGATCTGCGCCCTGGCCTGGTTGATCACTGCCAGTTGCAATTGTTCGGTGGCGTCGAGGTTGGCGAGCGCGGCCTGTTGCGCTGCCACGGCGCCATCGGCCTTGGCCAGGGCGGTGCGGTAGTCGCGTACATCAATGCGGGCCAGTACGTCGCCGGCGTGCACGAACTGGTTGTCCTGCACGGCCACTTCGCTGATATAGCCCGGCACTTTGGCGCTGATCACCGTTACGTCCGCACCCACGTAGGCATCGTCGGTGTCCTCGATAAATCGGCTGACCAGCCACCAGTGGCTGGCGTACCAGACGCCGCCCACCACGGCCAGGGTCAGCAGCCCCACGCGCAGTACGTGTTTGCGCCGGGAAGTTTTCGTGGGTTCGGGCAAAGCGCTGACTTGAGCGTCCATGACGAAATGACCTCATTGCGTATTAGTGGGGGAAGGGGCTGACCAGTTGATCTTTTGCGGTGTAGGCCCTACCGGTTCGCGCGCGCCACAGGCTCAATGGTTCGGCGTCGGCGGCGACATGCACGCGGTGGTCTTCGCGGGTGATGGGCTTGCCGGTGTTGGCATCCATCAACGCGAGTTTCACGGGGCGCCCGGTGTCCTCATCGGCGAGAAACACCTTGGATGACCCCTCGGCATGCCGCGCGCCCCAGGCCATCAGCGTGAGAATCACCTGGCGCAAGTCCCGGCCGGCTTCGGTGAGGTGGTATTCGTGGCGCGGCGGGTTGTCCTGGTAGGGGCGCCGCTCCAGCAAACCGTTGGCCACCAGCGTGTTCAGGCGGCGAGTCAGCGTGTTAGAGGCGATCCCCAGGCTCGTGAGAAATTCGTCGAAACGACGCAGCCCATAGAACGCATCGCGCAAGATCAAAAGGCTCCAGCCATCGCCGATGTGCTCCAGGGCACGGGCGACCGGGCAGGGCATGGACTGGAAGCTGGCTTTCTTCATGACGATCTCCGGGATTTGTTGCTAAGTATTACGATAATAATATTGCACGGTGAATTTCATAATGAAAGTGACTCGCGCGAATTTATTATTGTGTTCGGAGTGCGCCCCCTCGTGCACCCGCTCGCTTCGCTCGATACGGATGGTGCGTTGGCCTCGAATGGCTCACTGGTTGTTTCTACGCGGATGCAGCCTTGATGAGATGGGGAAAAACGGGGAGGGGAAGATCAATCCATGAGACAGAGGGGTATTCGACCGCTCCAGGAACGCCTTGCCTGCAGCGATTCCGTTAGCGTACGGGTGAAGAACAGAAACTGTTGATTTGAGTCGGCAGAACGCCAGGGAAGGGAACTGCGGGACAGATCCTGAAATTGAGGAACACAAAAGATAAGGGCCTGCATGAAGTTCATCATGCAAGCCCTTGATATCTATGGTGCCCGAACCCGGAATCGAACCGGGACGCCCTTACGAGCGGGGGATTTTAAGTCCCATGCGTCTACCAGTTTCGCCATTCGGGCGGTAGCGCGGTGCAACAGGGTTGGGAATATATAGATCCAGGCGCCTGGGCGCAAGGTGGCCGGGCACCTTTCTTGTGCAAAGGGCTGGATGAAAAAGCTTGATAGATCAGTGATCTACATAGGCTTCACGAACAACGCAAAAGGCGTGCGAGATCCGGGAACAAGGCTCATAAATGACAGTCATAGCGATATGCCATCCTGGCAGTTCGGAAAGGAATCAATTGATGCTCCGTGTTCGTAAGCGTTCTTGGATGATGACAATAGGCGCCGTGGCGGTATTGGCGGGTGGTGTGGTCGGCCCGGTGCAGGCGGGGAGTGCGGTGAAGTGGGGGGATTTCAGTGCGTCGGCCGGTGACCGGTTGACGGCGACTTCGATGGAGGCGGGTAACCAATATGTGTTGAAGTCGTCGAGCCTTTCGGTGGGCGATATCGAAGCGTTGCAAGCGGAGCAGAAGCGTAGCACCAGCGCACTGCAAAGCCTGACCAGCAAAGTCGAGGGCCAGGGCCGCGAGCTCGACGAGCTCAAGCGTAAGGGCGGTTCCGCCGCCAGCGCCGGTGATAGCCAACTGTCGAGCCTCAAGAGCACGATCCAGGATCAGAAAAGCACGATTGACCGGCAGAAAAGTGACATCGACGCCTTGAAGCGTAGCCTGGACGATTTGAAACGCAGCGTTGAAAGCCTGAGCAGCAAAGTGAAGTAACCGACGCGTTACCGCAGGCGCGAGAATGTTCGCGCTTGCGGGTCTTGCTTAATAGGCTTCGGCCACTGCACTGGCCTGCGACATGCGGTCGGCCACGCTCGCGGATGTGGGTGTAAGGTAGGGCGCGTACTGCGTGGAAATCTCAGGAAAGCGAGGTGACTATGAGCGCTCCAATGCTGAATAAGCTGCATCTGAATGGCTACGATATCGTGCAGGTGAACTTCGGGCCGTGGCGGGTCTGTACCCATAAGGACCGGTTGGCGTCCTTCAATTCCCGCGAACAGGCACTGGCGTATGCGGCCGCGCTGCCGGTGTACAAGGCACGCACCAGGCGGGTGTCCAACGATCATTGAGGGCAGGCTTGTTGTGGCGAGCGGGCTTGCCCCGCGTTGGGCTGCGTAGCGGCCCCAAAACCTGGCGATTTAATATACCTGGATAAACGCGGTGGCCTTATTGGGGCCGCTTCGCAGCCCAACGCGGGGCAAGCCCGCTCGCCACAACAGCCCGATCGGCCGGGCGTTCAGCGTTGAGCCATGAGGGACACGCGAGCGCGCGCAACAGCGTTCGTTTTACGCCGCACACCTGTTCAACCCTATGGTGGGACGCTACCCTGGCGCGGTCCCAATCATAAAAAGGAATGAGTGATGAGCATCAACAACCTGCCCCAGGAAGGCAGTTGCCGGTGTAACCAGGTGCGCTTCAGCGTGAGCCAGCCACCGGTGATCACCATGGCGTGCCATTGCACCGGGTGCCAGAAAATGACCGCCAGCGCGTTCTCCCTCAGTGCATTGATTCCCGCCAGCGCATTCACCGTGACCCAGGGTTGCCCGGTGATCGGCGGCTTGCATGGCGTGGACCGCCATTACTTTTGCCCCCATTGCATGAGCTGGCTGTTTACCCGGCCCCACGGCATCGATGAGTTCGTCAATGTGCGCGCCAGCTTGCTGGATAACGCCCGGGAATACGTACCCTTCATGGAGACCTGGGCCAGCGAAAAGCTGCCGTGGGCGTCTACCCCGGCGCGTGAGAGTTTCGCGCAACTGCCGGCCCCGCAAGACTTCCCCCGACTGTTGCAAGCCTATGCCGAGTTCAGCGCCCGCTGAGTTCAGTCGATCAGCGCCAGCAGGTCTGTATCGCCCACATCGTGCCCCGCCTGGGTCAGCAGTGTCGTCACCTGGCCCCGGTGATGGGTCTGGTGATTGAAAAAGTGCACCAGCAGGCCAAAAAACGGCTTGTCGGCGGCGGTGCCACGCATGTTGTGGTAGCGCAGGCGCTGGTCAAGCTCGCTTTCTTTCAGGGTGCCGGCCCAATCGATGATCAGTTGATCCAGCCAGGCGCGGTGCGTCCAGAGTTCACCCAGGTTGGCGAAGGCCAGTTGCTTGAGGTCGGTGGGCGTGGCGATGGCGGTTAACGGTGCCAGCGCCCCATAGCCTGCCGGGTGCTGGGCGAAGCGCTTGAGCCACACGGTGTCGCCCAACATCAGGTGGTTCAGCGTGCCCAGGATCGAACCAAAAAATGCCCGACGATCTTCCATCAGCGCGGCATGGCTGAGCTGGTGGGCGGTGTCATACACCTTGCGGTTCATCCACTGGTTGTAGGTCGCCATCAGGGCAATCTGTTCGATACGGTCCACGGGGTGATTCCTCCTCGGCGCGGTGGCGCCATCATAAGGCGTGCCCGCCCGACGGTCATGGTGTTCCGGCAGGCGGGTGGACAGCAGCGCCGCTGCCAGCGACTAGAAGCGCACTGTGGCGCCAGTGGTCAGCCATTGGTCACGCTCACCGATCAGGCTGCGCCCGAGCACCAGGTCGACATCGACCCACGGCCCGACATGCAACCGCGGCCCCGCCTGCCAGGCCTGGTCACCGCCTGCCTGGCCGTAGCGTTCGGCGATCAGCGTCAGGGACTGCGCCAGCGGGTATTCGAAGCCTGCGCCCCAGGTCAGGCGGTGGGTTTGATCGCCGTCGTTGTAGGCATGGCTCCAGCCAGCATTCAGGTTCAGGCGCAGGGGCAGCGAAGATTGCCAGGTCAGCGGCACGTTGAAGTCCGCGCCGTCAAACCCGTGTCGCCGATCCAGGGCAAAGTGCGCCCCGGCGGCAATCGCCATTTCCAGGCCCAACGTTTCGCTCGACAACAGCTGCGCCTTGAGTTGCGGGTTGACCTGGGTTTCACCCGGGCCACCAGTGGTGGCCCGGGACAGTGCCGCGCCCCATTGCACCGAAGGCAGTGCGCTGAACGTGCAGGCGGGTGACAGGGTCGCGTTGTGGGTGCCGCCATCGTGGCGGTTGGCGGTGTACCAGGCGTCGACGTTGCATTCGCCCGGTGCATTGATCGCGCCATCGTCGACCGTATAAGACCCGCCTGCCGCCTGGGCTTTGGAGAGCACGGCGATGAGCAACAGGATCGCCAGGGTTATGCCGATAAAGATCAGGTTGCGTTGCAACGCGCGGCGTTTTGCCGGGGGCAGCAGCAACAGCGTGGCCCGAGGGCCGCGATGGTTGCGCGCGCGGTATTTGGCAAACCCGTCCGGGCGCCGAGGGGTGTGTTTTTTGTGCATGAGGCACCTCGCTTGAATTCAGCTTTCTACGGTCAGCACCGAAATGCCGCTGGCTTTGGCCTGGCAGACCAGCTCCGAGGTGTCATCACCACCCGGCAGGGCGATGACCACGTCGGGGCGGCTGTCGGTGAGCATGAAATGGTTGCGCTGGCGTTCCGCCTGTTTGCCGTGGTGTTGCCAGTTGGGCGGGTAGCGCACCACGTCGATGCCGAGTTCCCGCGCCCATTCCTCGATATCGCTGCCCAGGAACTGGTTGCCGCCGTGGATCAACACCTGCACCGGGCGCAGGCGGTGGTAGGCATCCAGTACTTGGCGGGACAGCTTGGTGTCGGCGTAATGACGACCTGCACAGATCAAGACGCGCATAGGCCCTTTTTCCTTGTAGTAGCGCTTGTATTGCACGGTAGCGGTCGGGCGACCGCCACCGGTTAAACGGCGGGGGATCAGTACCACTGCTTGAAGCGGCGGATGTAGATCGTCTTCATCAGTTGAGCCACGCAGCAGTAGGCGAACAGGGTGCCCACCAGCCAGGGGAAGTACGCCAGCGGCAGCGGTTGCAGGCCCACCAGTGTGCCCAGCGGCGAGAACGGCACGTAGATGCCCAGGGCGATGACCACGCCTGTCATCAGCAGTACCGGCCAGGCGGCGGTGCTCTGGAAGAACGGGATCTTGCGGGTGCGCAACATATGCACCACCAGGGTTTGTGAGAGCAGGCCCTCGATAAACCAGCCGGACTGGAACAAGGTCTGCATTTCCACACTGTTGGCGGCGAACACGTACCACATCAGCGCGAAGGTGGTGATGTCGAAGATCGACGAGGTCGGTCCGATCCAGATCATGAAGCGGCCAATGTTCTTCGCGTCCCACTTGCGGGGCTTGGCCAGGTATTCCTTGTCCATCTTGTCCCACGGCAGGGCCAACTGGGAGATGTCGTACATCAGGTTTTGCAGCAGCAGGTGGATCGACAGCATCGGCAGGAACGGGATGAACGCACTGGCCACCAGCACCGAGAACACGTTGCCGAAGTTGGAACTGGCGGTCATGTTCAGGTACTTCATGATATTGCCGAAGGTTTCGCGGCCCTTGAGCACGCCTTCTTCCAGCACCATCAGGCTTTTTTCCAGGAGGATGATGTCGGCCGATTCCTTGGCAATGTCCGTGCCGCTGTCCACCGAGATGCCCACGTCGGCATCGCGCAGGGCCGGCGCATCATTGATGCCGTCCCCCAGGAAACCCACGGTGTGGCCGTTGGCTTGCAGCGCCTTGAGCACCCGTGATTTCTGCAGCGGTGTCAGCTTGGCGAACACCGTGCGTTCTTCCACGCGGCGTTGCAGGGTGGCGTCGTCCATCGCTTCGATGTCCATGCCCAGCAGCGGCTCGCCAGGCTCGAGGCCGACCTGGCGGCAGATCTTGCTGGTGACCACCGCGTTGTCGCCGGTCAGCACTTTCACCGCCACGCCAATTTGTTGCAGTGCGGCAATCGCCGGGCCTGCGGTTTCCTTGGGTGGATCGAGGAAGGTCAGGAACCCCTGGATCACCAGATTGCGCTCATCGGCCGTGGTGTACTGCTGGCGGGCCAAGGCCTTGGGAATATTACGCGTCGCCACCACCAGGACGCGGAAACCGTCCTCGTTATAGTCGTTGGCAAGCGCCAGCAGTTCAGTACGGCGACGCTCATCCAATGGCACGGCGGCCCCGCCTTCCATCACATGGGTGGAAATGCCGAGCATTTCTTCCACGGCACCTTTGCACACCAGCAAGTGGTCGGCGGCGGTGTCCTTGACCACGATCGACAGGCGACGGCGGACAAAATCGAACGGTAATTCATCGACCTTGCTGTAGGCAAATGGCTGCTGGAACTTCGGGTTCTGTTCCGAGAACTGCACCACGGCCTGGTCCATCAGGTTCTTCATGCCGCTCTGGTGATGGCTGTTGAGCCAGGCCAGGGACAACACCGCGTCATCCCGCTGGCCGAAAGCGTTGACGTGGTGCTCGAGGATGATCTTGTCCTGGGTCAGGGTGCCGGTCTTGTCGGTGCACAGCACATCCATCGAGCCGAAGTTCTGGATTGCGTTGAGGCGCTTGACCACCACTTTGCGCTTGGCCATCGCCGTGGCGCCCTTGGCCAGGTTGGCGCTGACGATCATCGGCAGCATTTCGGGGGTGAGGCCCACCGCGACCGCCAGGGCAAACAGGAAGGCATCGCCCCAGTCACCCTTGGAGAAACCGTTGAGGAAGAACACGATCGGCACCATCACCAACATAAAGCGAATCAGCAGCCAGCTGACGCTGTTCACCCCGCGATCAAAGGCGGTTTGCACCCGCGAGCCGACAATGGCCTTGGCCAGGGAGCCAAAGTAGGTGCGCGCGCCGGTGGCCACGACGACGGCTTTGGCCCGGCCGCTGACCACGTTGGTGCCCATGAAGCAGATGTTCGGCAGGTCGAGCAAATTGCCCTGGTCAGCGGCCGGGGAGTGGGCGGACTTTTGCGTCACATCCCCCAGCGTGTCGTACTTCTCCACCGGCAAGGCTTCACCGGTCAGCACGGCCTGGCTGATAAACAGGTCGCGGGATTCGATCAGGCGGATGTCGGCCGGAATCATGTCGCCCGCCGACAGTTGCACAATGTCGCCGGCCACCAGGTCGCGCATCGGCACTTCGCGCAGGGTTGGCTGGCTGCCCACTTGTTCGCGGCGCAGCACCGTCGCGGTGGTGCGCACCATGGCTTTGAGGGCCTCGGCGGATTTGGCCGAACGGTGTTCCTGCCAGAAACGCAGCAAGCTGCTGAGCAGGACCATGGTCATGATAATGATGACTTTGGTCGGGTCGACCTCTTCTCCTGCCTGCATCGGCAACCAGCAGTCGGTGAAGAAGCTGATGGCGCCCAAGGTCAGCAGTACGTAGATAAACGGGTTGTTCAATGCCTGCAGGAACTGGACGATGGCGTGAGGCGGCTTGTCGTGGGCGACTTCGTTATAGCCTTCGCGTTGCAGACGCGCGGCGGCGTCGAGTTCGGTCAGGCCATCCTGGGTGGCGCGTACGTTGGCCAGGGTGGCCGACAGGCCGTTGTGGGCTTCGCGGGCGGCACGCATCGACAGTTTGGTGTCGGCGTCGCTGCGCGCTTTTTGCTTCAATGGGGCGTTTTTTACGGCGCTCATGGTGTGTGCTCCTGTCGCCAATTCTCGACAAAACATACCCGTTACTGGCCTGATGACAGGCGAGCGAAAGCATGCCGAGTCGCTAACTTCGCGATCGGTTTAAATAAGGTCTCGATATAACTTTTACTGCGCCCGCCAATAGCGCGTTAGTTAACTAACGCGCAGCGGGTTACGACTGGGCTTGTTCATAAAGAACACCAGGTTATTAATCAGGAAGTTGCTGTTTCCAAACGGTTCAGGCAGCGCGAGTGCTCAGGTAAAGATCGAGCATCAGGCTGGCTTGAGCCAGGCTGGAAACGAGAGGTCTCTGAGGGTCCAGCGGGTCGGCGTGATCCCAGTGCAGCACGCGTTGGCCGCTGGCTGGGCAGATACGCCAGCGCGCCAGCGGGTGAGCCGGGCGCACCGGGGGGGCGGCGGTGGTACAGGCAGGGCGGGCAGGGCAAACGCCCGCGGGCCCACGGCATAGCTTGGCGCGCAAGGCCGCGGCCAGCATGCGTGCATCGGGTAGAGCAATGAGTTGGAAGGTCATAACACACCTCGGGACCGGACGGGCGACCGGTGAGGCAGTTACGGTGGAGCATCAAGCTCTAGCGCAGCTTACCGGACCGGGGAGGCGAGTCCTGTCATATTCTGGGTTGGGCGCCCGATGCCCGCGTTCGCGGTGCTCGGACAGCGACTAGATACTGTGTCCATTGGCTTCTTTTGTGAGGTTTAAAAAAGGCCCCAGTTGCGGGCAGGGGCAATCTACTTAGGCAGTTACAAAATGTCAACGCATAATTAATTAAAGTATCCGGCGTTCAGAGTTCATTCAGGCAAGCCGCGCTCGGAAGTTGCTGGATATATAACTTCATATACCGCGTGCGGCCAAAGCCGCCAGGTAGATCAATACCAAACCGCAGGCGCCGTAACTGATACGTTGCCAGGTCGGTGAGGCGTTCTGGCGCAACAGATTCACCAGCGCCGCAATCAGAAAACACGACAGCACCGAAGCCAGCATGAACCCTGCAAAAAACATCAGCGTTTGCCCATGGCTGGGCGTGGCCCCGACGATGCCCGACAAGGCGCTGCCCAGCGCCCCCCAGTAAACAATGTTCTTCGGGTTGGCCAGGGAAATCGCCGCGCCCACGGCCAACGCATTGGGCCCGGAGCGGGCTGGTGCGCTGTCTGCTTCGGGCAGGTGCCAGGCATCGATCAGGCTGCGTATGCCGAGCCAGGCCAGGTACAGCGCGCAGATAATCGTCAGCGGTACGCGCACCGCATCATGCTGGATCAACAGGGCAATACCCGTCAGGCCGATCACCGCCCACACGGCATCGCCCACCAGTGAACCTATCTGTACCAGCAGCGCCGGCATGAAGCCGTGGAGCAACCCGCGGCGCAAGGTCTCTGCCAATACCGCGCCGGGAGAAAGGCAAAACACAAAACCGAATACCAGTGCGTAGAAAAAGATCGTCAGCATGCCCGCGTTCCTTCAAATGTGGGTGGGCAGTGTGAGGGGGTGTGCGGGGGGGCGTCTTGAACCAGATTGCGCTGTTCAGCGATTCAGGAGGCGTTGGTAGTGCCCCGGCGTCATGCCGTAGGCCGCGCGGAAATGCCGGTTGAGGTGGCTTTGGTCGGCGAACCCGACGTGATGGGCGACCTCGCAGGCCGCCACGCCGTTGCGCAATAGACCTTTGGCCCGCCGAGTGCGCAGTTGCATGGCCCATTGCCGGGGGCTGAGCCCGGTTTCTTTCTGGAAGGCGCGCAGCAGGTGGAATTTGGACAGGCCCAGCTCATCCCCGAGAAGGTCCAGGGACACTGAGCGATGCAGTTGTGCGGCGAGCACTTCCTGGGCGCGACCGATCAGGTTGTGGCCGAGTGTCGTGCTGCCGGGCAGGCGCACGCCACTGGCGTTGACCACTTCCCCCAGCATCAGCACCAGCGCTTCTTCTTGCAGTTCACGGACCAGGGTGTCATCGCCTAAAGCCGCTTTCACCGCGCCGGCCAATCGTTGCGCAAGGTCGGGCTGAAAGCACAGCGAACGATCGAACTCCATGTGCGCCAGCCCCAGGTCAGCCGCCAGTTGATCGGCCGTGGCGTACAGGCTGACGAACTGCCAGGGAGCCCCGTCCGCCGCACCGCCGCCTTGAATCTGCCCTGGGTTGTACAAGGTAATGCTGCCCGGGCCGGCCTCGAACTCACGGCGGTCCAGCCAGACTTTTTCTTCGCCCACCAGGTTCACGCCGATCACGCATTCATCATGGCTGTGGCGGGCAAACGTCAGGCCGGTGCAGGACGTGGAACTGACTTCGTAGTTGCCCAACCAGGCGTGTTGCATGACGCTCATCGACTCGACTCGGTAAGAGATTGGGCACGAGCATACGCTGGCACAGGGGCTCAGATCGACCGTTGATTGACACGTTGTGACAGCTCATCGGCGCTTTCCTTGCGCTCCGAGTAACGGTCCACGAGGTCCGGGCGTTCACGCAGCAGTACGGTGAACTTGACCAGTTCTTCCATCACATCCACGACGCGGTCATAGAGGGCCGACGGCTTCATGCGGTCGTGCTCATCGAACTCCATGAACGCCTTGGGCACCGAGGATTGGTTGGGGATAGTGAACATGCGCATCCAACGGCCCAGCACGCGAAGCTGGTTCACCGTGTTAAAGGATTGAGAGCCCCCGGAGACTTGCATCACCGCCAGCGTCTTGCCCTGGGTCGGGCGAACGGCACCGAGGGCCAGCGGCACCCAGTCGATCTGCGCCTTGAACACTGCCGACATCGAACCGTGGCGTTCGGGAGAGCACCAGACCTGGCCTTCCGACCACTGCATCAGCGCCAACAGCTCTTGAACCTTGGGGTGGTCGTTGGGTGCATCGTCAGGCAATGGCAAGCCGCTGGGGTTGAAGATTTGCGTGTCGGCGCCGAAGTGGCGCAGCAAGCGCGCGCACTCCTCAACCAGCAACCGGCTGAACGAGCGGGGTCGGTTGGAGCCATAGAGCAGCAGGATACGCGGAGGGTGAGCCAGCCCGGTCTGCCGGGGCGGTGCGAGGCGGGTGTCCAGGTTGGGCAGGGTGGTCATGACGCTCTCCGGTTATAACAGCGCAATGCGCTCGAGTTCAGCCTTCAGCTCAGCGGCGCTGAGGCGGTCGAACGGCAGGGCGAAAAAGGCACGACAGCGGGTCTCGATGGTCTCCAGCGTGGCCTTGAATGCTGCATCGACAAGTGCCTCGTCACCTTGCACATCCGAGGGGTCTTCCAGCCCCCAGTGCGCCTTCAGCGCAGGCCCGAAATACACCGGGCAGGCTTCGCCGGCGGCCTTGTCGCAGACCGTGATCACCACGTCTGGCGGGCTGCCTTCAAAGGCGTCATTGCCCTTGCTGTACAAACCCTCGGTACTGATGCCCGCCGCCTGCAACGTGCTCAGGCTACGGGGCAGGACCTGGCCCTTGGGGAAGCTGCCGGAGCTGATCGCCACGAAACCGGGCGGCGCAAGGTGGTTGAACATGGCTTCTGACAGGATGCTGCGGCAGCTATTGGCGGTGCACATGAACAGGACTTTCATCACAGAGTTCCTTCAGAACGTGAGGCGCAAGGCGAGGGCGGCGAGGGTGATCAGCAGCACCGGCAAGGTCAGTACGATGCCGACCTTGAAGTAGTAGCCCCAGGTAATGTTGATGCCCTTGCGCGCCAGGATATGCAGCCACAGCAACGTGGCCAGGCTGCCGATAGGGGTGATTTTCGGACCCAGGTCGCTGCCGATGACGTTGGCGTAGATCATCGCGTCCTTGACCACGCCCACGGCATGGCTGGACTCGATGGACAGCGCACCGATCAATACGGTCGGCAGGTTGTTCATCGCTGACGACAGCAGCGCGGTGAGCACCCCGGTGCCCATCGCCGCGCCCCATACGCCATAGGTGGCGAAGCTGTCGAGCCAGGTCGCCAGGTAGGTGGTCAAGCCGGCGTTACGCAGGCCATAGACCACCAGGTACATGCCCAGGGAAAAGACCACGATCTGCCAGGGGGCTTCCTTGAGTACTTTGCGTGTGGAGATCTTGTGGCCTTTGGCTGCGATCACCAACAGCAGCACGGCGCACACCGCGGAAATCGCGCTGATGGGAATGCCCAGTGGCTCCAGGGCAAAACAGCCCACCAGCAGGATGCCCAGCACCCACCAACCGGCGCGAAAGGTGGCGCGGTCATGGATCGCACTGGCGGGGTCTGCCAGGTCGGCCGGGTCGTAGGTACCGGGAATATCGCGGCGGAAAAACCACAGCAGCACCGCGAGGGTCGCGGCGACGCTGACCAGGTTCACCGGCACCATGACTGCCGCGTATTCGTTGAAGCCGATCTTGAAATAGTCTGCCGAAACAATGTTCACCAGGTTGGAGACCACCAGCGGCAGGCTGGCGGTATCGGCGATAAACCCAGCACCCATGACAAATGCCAGGGTCGCGGCAGGGGAAAAACGCAGGGCCAGCAGCATCGACATCACGATAGGGGTGAGGATCAATGCGGCGCCGTCATTGGCAAACAGCGCCGAGACCAGCGCCCCCAGCAGCACCATATAGGCGAACAACCGACGGCCCCGGCCGCGTCCCCAGCGCGCCACGTGCAGGGCGGCCCAGGCAAAGAAGCCGGCTTCGTCCAGCAACAGGCTGATGATGATCAAGGCGACAAAGGTACCGGTGGCATTCCAGATGATGTGCCACACCACCGGGATGTCCGTCAGGCTGATAACGCCACACGCCAGGGCCAGGATCGCGCCCAGGCTGGCGCTCCAGCCGACGCCCAGGCCCTTGGGCTGCCAGATGACCAGAATGATGGTGAACAGGAAAATCGCACTAGCGACAAGCATGAATAAAAGCTCCGATGGCTCAGCAGCAGGTGCCGGCCCGTTGTGGTCTGTCGCCCATTGCATCAAGACGCAGCGCGTCGTTTTGCAACCATGGCTGATTGGCTTGCAAGGTGGTGTCCAGCACGTGACGCACCCAGTCGGGCAGTGCCGGATTGATGCGGTAATAAATCCATTGCCCTTGGCGACGATCCAGCAGCAGCCCGCCACTGCGCAGTTGTGCCAGGTGGCGGGAGATCTTTGGCTGGCTGTCGTCCAAGGCATGGATCAATTCGCACACACAAAGTTCGCCTTCGCGCAGGATCAACAGCGTCAAGCGCACCCGGGTTGGGTCGGCGAGGCATTTGAACAGGGCTGGAGGGGAGAAAAGATCCGACATGACTGATGCACATATATATGGATATACGAATATACGTATTTCCATATGTTTCAGTCAAATCCTGTTTCGATTGATATGGATCAAGTCAGCGCAAATGCGCCACAAGTGTTTGAAATTAAAATGAAACATGAATGTCCTAAAGTGCCTGCTATTGCTGATGAAGGAATACCTCGCGTGACCCGTGCCACTCGCAACCTGCGCAAGACCCTGGATTCCGTCGCGGAAAATAACGAAACCGCGGCATTCGACCTGATGCGCGCGGTCGAAAAACTCAGCGATGAAGTGCTGCGCCAGCGCCTGCTCAATACGATCCATCGGCTCAACCAGGACGCCCACGAACTGCGTGAAGCGCGGGATTCGGTGGAGCAGGTATCGGTCAGACTGGCTTGAGCCGACGATCACATGAGGAAAACAACTCAAAGGAACGCCTGAAGGGGGAATCTCTACTCAGGGTCAGGAAGCAATCATAGACCTGACAACCTGAGGCCCTAATATGATACCGCCGAGAGTCATAGGCTCGTATTTTGACGCAACGGTGCGTCGCAACGAAGTCAACAGCCCTGCGCAACAACTGCCAGGGCCTGCATCAGGTTCGATACCCCGTACTGAAGGTGTTAAAAAAACCGTCCGCTTGCAATCTCCTCTTGTTACGCCTGAACTCAGGGATTATGTGAAGGCGATAACGTCGAGTTTTCTTACCCCCGCACAAAACACTTCGGCTCTTATCGCGGCCGCACTCAAGAGTCAGTGGAAAATAGAGATAGACCCCGATGTCGCGCGTATCGCAACGTTCAATTATCACCTCGGTCAGCCCAAGCCGGCGGGGGGTAAGTTACTGAACAGCATCACGCTGACAGAGGCTGCCCTTACAAACATGCGCGACAAAAATCCGGACGATGAAACGGCCAAGGTGCAAAAGCCATGGTGGCGTAAAGTTATCGACCTGGTAGAAGAGAATTCGCCGTTGGCGATGGCCATCCAGCAGCGCCAGCATGTTGCGGATTACGCGGGCGCTCACGAATATATTATTCCGCTGTTCGATCCCAACGCTCAGCACACTTATCATGCGAATGAAACGCTGCACCATACGCCGCAGGCATTCCGGGACTTGTTGCGGCAGACCGAACTCAGTGAGCCCTACAAGGCCCACCTGGATAAGTTTTGGCCTGCCCATGAAGATAAATATACGCAATGCAGCAAGTTTGCTTTTGCCGCGGCGGCACAGATCCAGCATAAAGAAGGCAGCCTCAGTAACTATGAAGCAAGCCTCGCCATGCGCGCCGCAGGGTTTGGTGTCGGCAGCCGTCTGAGCGATATGACGGCGGCTGACCTGAAGGCGCCGTTTCGCCAGGCCGCCACGCTTGAAACCGGCCTGTTGTCCATTGACGGCAGTCCTTCCACCGATCTCGTCTACGTCACTGACAAGCGCCCGCGCATGAATGGCAAAGGCCAGAAAATCAATCACACGCTGCTGTATATCCCCGGAAACTCCTCACCGATTCATCGATTTGACAGCGTTGCGCAGATGAAAGGCTGGTTGGCGGATCAGGCGGCCGATCCGAACAAACGAGTGCAGTTGAGTACGCATTTCAAAGAAAACGATCAAGACGACAAGGTGTTTTCGGACGGTGTCAAACAAGCGCTTAAGGGGCTGGGCGGCTGGTCCGAGGCAAAAACGCCCAATAAGTGGGGGTTTGAAGCACCCAATGGATGGGACCCGCAGGCCTATATCACCACAGAACCTGTGAGCGATGATCCGTTCCGCGCCATGACGCTGCGACAAAAGGCACGCTCCTATGCAGACGCCGACCATGAGATTGTCACCAACGCCGATGTGCTCAAGCGCCGGCTGACCACGCTTGCCGAGGCCGCGACCACGGCCGCGCTCATGCTGACGCCACTGGCAATGGTCGTTCCAGAAGTAGCGATTGCCGCTGAGGCCGTTTACGTCGCCGCTGGAGCCACTGAAATCGGCGTAGGTATTGATGATGCGGTGCATGGCAAATCAACGGCCACGGATCGCACAGTGTTCGGTCTGCTCAATGCCGTGCCGAGCGTTTTTCATGCTTCTGCGCGCTTGCCTGGCCTTTCCGTCAGCGGCCTTGGAAAGTTACCGGATGCGATTGAAAAAGCGGCTGGCGAGAACAAGAAACTCTTGGCGTTCGAGGCGGTATTTGACAGCGATGAAGTCGCGCAGACCACCGATGTTGTCGAGTTGTCCGGGGATGCGCCATCCACCAGCGATAATAAACGGGTACGCCTTGATGAATCGCACCCTTCGGAGGACGCCAAACGTATCAAGCTGAATGAGCAGCCCAGGGACCTGAATAAATTAAACGACCTGATTTTTACCTTTGTGGACACTTATAACGGAGCGGAGCGACTGAATATCGTGGCCCATGGCATGCTCGCAGACGACGGCGCAGAGCCGGTGGCGAATATGGTGCTCAATGACGTGAGTTATGACGCCGACGAGTTGACGGAGATGCTGTGGGATAACAACGTGCCCACCGATAAATATGCAAATATACGTTTGTTGATGTGCCATTCGGGGGCCGGCGGAGAGCGTTCTTTTGCTGCGCAGTTTCAGGCGAACATCGGGGTTCCGGTTAAGGCTTATGCAAACAGAGTCAATGCTGAGTTCACGCTGGACGATATCGAGGCTGTTTTTGCATCGTCGGATCGAAGCAAAAAATTAGTGCAGTTCGATGATGTACTGCCTGCCGAGCGCCGGCATCGAGTGATCAAAAAAAATCCCTATGCTTCCGACGTTGACAGTAAGGATTACGAAAAATACAAAAATTTCAGTTATGAACCTGTGCATTTTCCTCCACGGTCGGAAAACCCTAAACAGGCTGTGGCCGCAGCGTCGATGCCGGCACTCTAGGGCCGCCGTAGAGGCAAGGACGGCGGGGCCCGTGCAATATCGTTCAAGACAACCCGATTAGTACGCTGGCATGCTTGTCGACTGTCTGTCGATGAGCTGCCTTCATGCCTACTGCCTTGCCTCATTACGCGTTCGCCCGTGGCGCGATCGCCGTCATTCCATTATCCCTGGCCTGTGCGCCGTGGGGACTGCTCGCCGGTTCCATGGCCATTGATGCGCAATTTACGCCGCTGCAAGCCCAGGGTTTATCCGCCATTGTCTTTGCGGGGGCCGCGCAGTTGGTGGCCATCGGTATGGTCAAGAGCGGCGCCAGCCTGGTGTCGATCGTGCTGACGACGCTGTTGCTGACCTCCCAGCATTTGCTCTACGGCATGCACATGCGCCCGACGTTATCCGCGCTGAACACGCGCTGGCGCATGAGCCTGGGTTTTTTGCTGACCGATGAGTTCTTCGCGCTGGTCAACCACTATGACCGTGAGACGTTCAACCGCTGGTACGCCCTGGGGGTGGGCCTGACGTTCTATATCGTCTGGAACCTGTTCACCCTGGTCGGCATCGTGCTCGGCAAGAGCATTCCCGGGCTTGATCAGCTCGGGCTCGAATTTTCTATCGCCGCCACCTTCATCGCCTTGATTACACCGGTGGTTCGTGACGTGCCGACGGTGGTGTGTGTCGCGGTTGCGCTGCTGTGCTCGGTGTGGCTGAGTTACTTGCACTGGGAGTCGGCGGTGGTGGTTTCCGGTGTGTTGGGTATGAGTGCAGGGTTTGCCTGCAAGCGATTGGGGGTAGGGCAGCGATGATCTACCTCATGATTGTGGCGATGGGGCTGGTGGTGTTTCTCAACCGCTACCTGTTTCTCGAGCCGCGGCTGCCAGTACGGCTCAACCGTGGCGCACGGGAGTTTCTCGGTTTTGCCGTGCCGGGCATGCTCACGGCGATCTGCGGGCCGATTATTTTCCTCGCCGACCACCAACTCAACCTGAGCCCGGCCAATCCTTACCTGTTGGCCGGAGTCTGCGCGGTCGCACTGATGTTCTGGACGCGTAACGTGCTGCTCACGGTGCTGCTGAGCATGGCGTTGTTCTATCTGTTTCGCTGGTGGCTCTGATACGCAGGCAAAAAAAAACCCGCGGGAGGGCGGGCAGAAGGGAGACTTCTAAAAATGAGCTTGGCCAGTATGGGTGGCACGGTCTTCCTTCACAGTGAAACTAAATTCATACGGCTGACAGCAAAGCAGCCCTGGGCGGGGCTGCGACGGCGCTTTAGGCTAAAACCGGCGCCTGGTCATTTCTTCCTGGACTGCGCCTCGGCAGCCAGGCACTCCAGGGCGAATTGCTCGGTGTAAGTCATCTGGATTGGCGTGCTTTCGCCTTTGACCGTGCGCTCGCCATCGAGAATGTAGCGAATGCGCTTGTCGGTGACACCGATGCGCTTGGCGATCCAGGTGGGTGTCTGGCCGATGCGGCTGATCAGCTTGTCGGCGTAATCGGTGGACGGGTTGTAGTGTTCGGCGTTGGGTGTCATCGGTTTTCCAGGTAGAAGCGAACTCGCAAGTAGGCGACAGGGTGACGTAATAATCCTTGGGTGTCGCCTGCTAATGGTAGAGTCGCGTTTTTTTCAAGGAGGCAATGGCATGCGGAAGGTAGTAGTGGGCGCATTGGTGCTGGCGATGCTCGGCGGTTGCGCAGGTTCGAAGATGAACACGGCGCGCGCCGGTACACCCTACAAGACCCTGGCTTCGGACAAGGCCGCCCTGGTGGTTGCTCAATGCATCCAGTTCGGCTGGCAGGACGAGAGCGTGTTCGGCGTCGATGCCGGCGGGTTCAAGGAGCCGACCGAGGCCGGAGGTTTCACGGTCTACACCACCGGCGGCGATTACTTTGTGGATGTGCGCACTGCCGGTGCCGGCTCCACCATCAATTACTTCGCCGCCCAGGACGATATGCCAGCCAAGCGCCGGTTGGCCGCTCTCGCGACCTGTCTGTAATCCGTTGCCTTAGCCGTTTTCGGAAATGCCCGGCGGGACAGCCACTGGGCATTGCCTTATGATTCACTCGCTCGCTCGACGTGATGGCTCTTTACCAGTACACGGATGTCGAGGCCCAACGTCGGGCGGGCACCCTTTGCATCGGCGCGTCCCTTCAACGAGGCATATAGCCCAGGTGCCAGCGGCGGGGGATCTTCAACGTCACCACCCCCAGGAATGCCGCCAGGGCACCGCTGATCAACAGCGCACGCAGGCCCAGCTGGTGCTCCAGCAGCGCCCCGAGCACCGCGCCGACAAACATCCCCGTCCACGGGATCAATTGCACACGCCAGCCACTGCGCCGTTCTCCCATCATCCAGCGGCCCAGCCCGCGCCCGAAGCGTGAAAGCGCCCCGGTGACATAGGTGAGACCCACCGGCAAGCCGTTGACCTCCTCGACCGCCGCATTGAGCATGCCCATGGCCACGATCGCCGCCAGCAACGCCGGCAACATTTCCGCAAACGGCCATAGCGCACCGCCGCAGAGCAGGGCCGCGATGCACAACAGCAAAGGCAGGGCATGGCGTTGACTGACGCGACTGACGACCACCCCCAACGCGTTGCCAGCGATAAAGGTAGCAACCAGCAACAGCAGGCGCCCGGTCAGGCCGAGGTCACCCTCGCTGATCGCTACCGCCAGGCGCGTGGTGTTACCGCTCATGAACGAAACAAAGTCGCCGCTGGCCATGAAGCCAATGGCGTCCGTCATACCCGCCAGCACCGAAAGGCTGGCGACCAGCATCAAGCCGACTCGGCCGCGCCATCGCTCTCGGTGAGCGAGTGCGGCGTTGGTGTAAGGCTTGCGGGATGAAGGCAGCATGGGGCCGGGTTCCTCGGTGAGATTATCCGGCCACTACCGTAGGACGCTTTGTGCGTCCGCGCAATGATCTCAGACACCCTCCAGTCGCCAACCATCGTTTCGCCAGGTCAAGTAGTGGGTGGGCTCGATGGCCTGCAGAAAGGCTGCGTCGTGTGACACCGCGACGATCGCCCCATTAAAACCTTTCAACGCCTGTTCGAAGGCGAGCACCGACTCCAGGTCCAGGTGATTGGTCGGCTCGTCCAATAACAGCAGTTGCGCCGGGACTTGCCGCCACAGGGCGACCGCCATCGCGGCCTTCAAGCGTTCGCCGCCGCTGAGTTGCCCCGTCGGTCGTGTCACCCGCACTGCATCCAGTTGCAGCAGGGCTAGGCGGGTGCGCACGTCGGCTTCCGCCAGCGGTGTGTCGAGCAGGTTGAGTTGCTCGATGATGGAGCGCTGGTCGTCCAGCAATGCCAGGTGCTGATCGATGTAGGCACACGGGACCGGCACTGAGCATTCGCCACTGACCGGCTGCCATTGGGCCGCCAGCAGCTTGAGCAAGGTGGATTTACCGCAACCGTTCGGCCCACGCACGGCGACGCGCACGGGGCCCGCCAGGCTGAACGTGATCGCCGGCTGATCCACCCACGGCAGGCGGGCCTCGACCAGGGCCACGACTTGCCGGCCATTGGGGACTGCCGAATCCGGCAAGGCCAGCAACGTTGGTGTCTGTTGCGCCACCCGTTCGTAGGCGTGGCGCACCTGCGCATCCAGCTCGTTCTTGCAGGCCTGATGGGCACTGCGCAGCGTGCTGACGATTTGCGTCGCCGCGCCTTTCCAGCGGGCCTTGGTGAAGCGGTCGACGTTGGCGGTCTCGGCATGCTTGCGTGAACGGGCGGCGCTGCGCTGCAGGCTGTCATGGTCATTTTGCAGGCGCCGACGCTCGCGGCTGCGTTCCAGGCGGGCGTGTTCCCAGGCCGAGACGGCGGCGTGTTGCTCGGTGTCGCGCTGTTTACGATAGGCCTGGTAATTGCCGCCATACACACGAGCGCCGAGGGGCGACAGTTCGATGATGCGGCCCAGGCTGTCGAGCAGTTGCCGATCATGGCTGACCACCACCAGGCCGCCTCGCCAGTCGTGCAGCGCTTGCAGCAGCCACTCGCGACCGGCGCTGTCGAGGTGGTTGGTCGGTTCGTCCAGTACCAGCAACTGCGGCGCCGCCAGCAGGGCGCCGATCACCGCGACTCTGGCCAACTGGCCACCGCTGAGTCGATCGGCTGCGGCGTTGAAGTCGAGGCCGTGCAGTCCGGCTGCATCCAGGGCTGTACGCAGGCGTTCGGCAAGGTCCCAGCGCTCGTCAATCAGTTCCAGGTCATCGCTTTGCCCCTGGCCTTGGGTCATGCGTGCAAGCGCGGCCAATACTGGAGCGGTGCCCGTGACATCGGCCACAGTTGTTCCGGCCTGGATGGCCAGGGCCTGCGGGACGTAGGCCACGCTGGCGTATGCCTTGAGTGTCCCGGAGGAGGGGCGCAGAACCCCGGCGATCAATTGCGCCAGGATGCTTTTGCCGCAGCCATTTCGGCCAACTATCCCGGTGGGGGTGTGATCGATGGACAGGTTCAGGTCTTCCAGTAAGGTTTCGCCATGGGCGAACTGGAAGGACAGGTGTTGCAGGGATACAAGCACGGGCAGCCGGTTGACGTCAGTCATCAGCACCTCCAAAAAAATGTCGACAGGCCAACAAGCGCGCCAGGCGGCTCGTTGCAGATACATTTTGGAAGGCTTAGTGATTCACGTCGGCGGTCGTCCCATGAGTTGGAAGGGAGGCAGAGGCTAGCCTACCTTGGCCTTGTCCGGCAAGTCGGCAGCCAGTTGTTCCAGGAACATCGCCAGCGCGACTTCCTCGGCTTTCAGGCCCTTGCGTACCCGCGGCCTGGGCAGTTTCGATAGCTGGCCGAGGCTGAAATGCTCAAGCACCGCCGGGTGGATATAACACTTGCGGCATACCGCCGGCGTGTTGCCCAGTTGCTTGGCGACGTCCTTGACCATCGCCACCACATGGCGTTTGGCGTCGGACTCCGGTTGCCACTCCAGTTCGCGCAGGACCGCCAGCGCCATGGCGGTGCCGGCCCAGGTGCGGTAGTCCTTGGCGGTGAAGTCGGCGCCGGTGAGGCTGTGCAGGTAAGCGTTGACGTCATGGGAGCTGACCGTGCGGCGTTCACCGTCTTCGTCCAGGTACTGGAACAGGTTCTGCCCCGGCAACTCCAGGCAGCGCTTGACCACGCTAGCCAGGCGTCGGTCCTTGACGCTGACTTGATGCTCGACACCACTCTTGCCGCGAAACTGGAACTGGATCTCGCTGCCCTTGATGTCCACATGCCGGTTGCGCAGGGTGGTCAGCCCGTAGGATTTGTTGGCACGGGCGTATTGGGTGTTGCCGACCCGAATCAATGTGGCATCCAGCAGCATGACCACGGTGGCCAGCACCTTTTCCCGAGTGAACCCCGGTTCGGCGAGTTGCGCTTGCAGCTGCTTGCGCAGTTTGGGCAGGGCTTCGCCGAACGCTTGCAGGCGTGCGTATTTGTCAGTGTCGCGTACTTCACGCCAGCGTGCGTGGTAGCGGTACTGCTTGCGTCCGCGCGCGTCGCGGCCGGTGGCTTGCAGATGGCCGCGCGGGTCGGCGCAGATCCATACATCGGTATAGGCGGGCGGTACGGCCAGGGCGTTCAGGCGCTTGATGTCTTCGGGATCGGTGATGCGCTTGCCCTGGGGATCAAAGTACTGAAATTTGCCACGCAGCTTTTTACGGCGAATGCCTGGCTGCGTGTCATCAACATAATGCAGGTCGTGGGGCAGGTCGGCGGGCAAGGCAGAATCGGGCATGGCGCAGGGTCCTTGGCAATCAGTCAGGCCGGTATGTCTGATTGACCGCAGGGTTTTGCGGTCGTGCCAAAAAGGTTTGTCATGCCAATACGGCAACCGCCTTGATCTGCGCCCATAGCATCTGCCCAGGGTGCAGTTGCAATTGGTCGCGGGAGAAACGGGTGATCCGCGCCAGCAACGGCGTGCCGCCAGCATCCAGGCGCACCAACACGTGGGCGCTGTTATCCGCTGAAATTTCCTGGGTAACCGTCACCGGCAGGCGGTTGAGGATGCTGCTGGGTTCTTCGCCTTGCAGGCTGAGGCTGACATCCCGCGCCTGCACCTTGATCCGCAGGGCCTTGCCCAGTGCGAGCGGTGCATGGGCCACACGCATGCGCAAGGCGCTGCCGGGCAATTGCAGGGTGAGCAATTGGTAATGTTCATCGTAGGCGCTGATGGTGCCGCTGATCACCACGCCGGCGTCGTCGCCCAACGCCAGGGGCAAGTCCAGGCGAGCCAGGGTTTCACCGATGGGGCCACTGGCCAAGGCTTTGCCTTCGCTGAGTAATACGATGTGATCGGCCAGGCGTGCCACCTCGTCCTGGGCGTGGCTGACATAGAGCACCGGGATATCCAGTTCGTCATGCAGGCGCTCCAGGTACGGCAGGATCTCGCCCTTGCGTTTGCTGTCGAGCGCCGCGAGCGGTTCATCCATCAGCAGTAACTTGGGGCTGGTCAGTAATGCCCGGGCGATGCCAATGCGCTGGCGTTCCCCCCCGGACAGGTGCTGGGGATGACGTTCGAGCAAATGCCCGATCCCCAATAAGTCCGTGGCCTGGGCCATGTCAACGCGCCGCGCCTGGCGAGGGATGCGCTTGAGGCCGAACTCCAGGTTGGCCCGCACGGACAAATGCGCAAACAGGCTCGCCTCCTGGAACACATAACCCAGCGCGCGCTTATGCGGCGGCACGAACAGCCCGCTGCGGCTGTCCTGCCAGATTTCATCGTTGACCTGGACAAACCCGTCCTTGGCGCGCTCCAGCCCGGCGATGCAACGCAGGCAGGTGGTCTTGCCGGAACCCGAATGCCCGTACAGGGCTGTCACGCCGCGACCGGGCAAATGCAGGTCCACCTCCAGCGCAAACGCGGCGTACTTGAGATGCAGGCGCACATTAATCATCGACATCAACTCCAGCCCATCTTGGTTTTACGGCTGGAGTAGAGCGCCAGCAATACAAGGAACGCGAAGATCACCATGGAACCGGCCAGCCAATGGGCCTGGGCATACTCCATCGCTTCGACATGGTCGTAGATCTGCACTGAGACCACCCGGGTCTTGTCCGGGATATTGCCGCCGATCATCAGCACCACGCCGAACTCACCGACGGTATGGGCAAAACCGAGAATCGACGCGGTGATGAATCCTGGGCGTGCCAGGGGCAGGATCACCGTGAAAAACGTGTCCCAGGGATTGGCGCGCAAGGTCGCAGCCACTTCCAGCGGGCGTGTGCCGATGGCGGAGAAGGCGTTTTGCAACGGCTGCACCACAAACGGCATGGAATAGATCACTGAACCGATCACCAACCCGGCGAAACTGAAGGTCAGGGTGCCCAGGCCCAGCCATTGGGTGAACTGGCCGAAATAGCCATTGGGCCCCATGGTTAACAGCAGGTAGAAGCCAATGACCGTGGGCGGCAGCACCAGCGGCAGGGCGACGATCGCACCAATGGGGCCGCGCCACCAGGATCGGGTGCGCGACAGCCACAGGGCAATCGGAGTGCCGATGACCAGCAGGATCACAGTGGTCAGTGAGGCCAGCTTGACGGTCAACCAGATAGCGGAAAAATCGGCACTCGAAAGTGGCATTTAGAGCTCATAACCGTAGGATTTGATAACGGCAGCGGCTTTTGGCCCTTTCAGGTACTCCACCAGTGCCTTGGCTGCGACGCTGTCTTTGCCTTTGTTGAGGATCACCGCATCCTGCTTGATTGGGTCGTGCAGCGACGCGGGGACAATCCACGCCGACCCGCTGGTGACTTTGCCGTCTTTATAGATCTGCGACAAGGCGACGAATCCCAGCTCGGCGTTGCCGGTGGAGACAAACTGGTAGGCCTGGGTGATGTTTTGGCCTTCAACGATCTTGTCCTTGACCTTCTCGGTCAAGCCTTCTTTGGCCAGCACCTGGGTGGCAGCGAGGCCGTACGGCGCGGCTTTCGGGTTGGCAATGGAGAGGTGCTTGAAGTCGTTCTTGTTCAGGACCTCGCCCTTGGCGTCCACATAGCCTGCTTTGGCCGACCACAGCGCCAGGGTGCCCACCGCGTAGGTGAAACGCGAGCCCTTAACGGTGGCGCCTTCGTCTTCGAGTTTTTTCGGGGTGGTGTCGTCGGCGCTCAGGAACACCTCGAACGGCGCGCCGTTCTTGATCTGGGTGTAGAACTGCCCGGTGGCGCCATAGGCCGCGACCAGTTTATGGCCGGTGTCTTTTTCGAAGTCAGCAGCAATTGCCTGGATCGGTGCGGTGAAGTTGGCGGCCACGGCCACCTGCACTTCATCGGCATGGGCCGAACCCACGGCGAAGGCAGCCATCAGGGTGGCCAGGGCGGTTGGGGCCAGGCGTGCGGCGCGAATCATCATGAAGCAGCTCCTTGGGACGTGTACGGCTTGTTATAGGTTGAAGGCTTAACCGCTATGTATGGGAATATATAGCGGTTGGCCATTGCCGGTACAGTGCAAAGTTGCCACAGGCCTGCTTCTACTTGAGCTTCGCCAGGGTTTGCCTGGCCAGTTCGCGGGTCAGCTCAAAGGTTCCGATATCCTTGCCCAGCCGCAGCGCTTGGCCTGACCACAGGTTGCTGAAGCCCGCTTCGTCCTTGGCCTTGAGTGGCATCAAGGCCCCACCAGCCCGCGGAAACGCCGGAGCCAGCGGGTTGATCGCCCCCAGTTCACGCATGACGCGGTTGACAATGCCACGCGCCGGTCGGCCGGTGAACAAGTTGGTCAGTGCAGTTTCGCTGGCCTGGGCATGACGTAACGCATGATGGTGGGACGCACTGACGTTCGCTTCGGGCGTGAACAGGTAGGCGGTGCCCATTTGCACGGCAGAAGCACCCAGGGCGAACGCCGCCACAATGCCACGCGCGTCACCAATACCCCCGGCCGCAATCACCGGCACGCTGACCGCGTCGACAATCTGCGGCACCAGTGCCATCAAGCCAATCTGGGTGTTGAGGTCGTCGCTCAGGAAAATCCCACGGTGCCCGCCCGCTTCAAGGCCCATGGCAATGATTGCATCGCAGCCCTGCTGTTCCAGCCACACGGCTTCTTCGACGGTGGTGGCCGAGGAAAGCACCTTGGCCCCCGTGGCTTTTACCCGGTCAAGCAACGCTTTTTCCGGCAGGCCGAAGTGAAAACTCACCACCTCGGGGCGAAATGCTTCCACGACCTGGCACGCCGCGTCGTCGAACGGCGCACGGTTGGACACGGGAGTCGGCGCATCGAAGTCGGCGCCCAGTTCGCGGTAGTAGGGTTCCAGCAGATGCTTCCATTGACGGTCACGCTCGTCGTCGACCAATGGCGGCTGATGGCAGAAAAAGTTCACGTTGATCGGCCGCGTGCTGCCCTGCCGGATAGTGGCCAAAGCTTCGCGCAGTTGCTCGGTGCTCAGCGCCGCGGCAGGCATCGAGCCCAGCGCACCGGCTTGGTTGGCGGCAATGACCATGGCCGGGGTGGTGGCACCGGCCATGGGTGCCTGGATGATGGGCACGTCAATGCCCAACAGGTCGAGAATACGGGTGTCTGGCCAGGTGCTCATAGGATGCGTCTCCAGCGTTAGTAAGACTGTGCGCTGTTTTAGCAGGGCCCTTGGCACCCGGCCAGTCTGTTTTATTCACTGGACGAAGCGGGTATTTCGTGCGCGGTCATCAGTCGATGGCGTAGATCTGCGGGGCGAAGTGGCCGGCAAGGTCGAGGCTTGCCTGGCGCAGGACCTGGCGTTGACCTACATCGGCATCCGTCAGGCTTTTGTCGGGCTTTCCCGTTCCAGCAGTTGCCGCTTGCGCTCCACGCCCCAGCGGTAGCCCGACAGTTCGCCATCACTGCGCACCACGCGGTGGCAGGGAATGGCCACCGCGAGGCTGTTGGCCCCACAGGCCTGGGCCACCGCCCGAAACGACTGGGGCGCGCCAATCCGCTGGGCGATCTGCGCGTAGCTGGCGGTACTGCCCGGCGGAATGTCGCGCAAGGCCCGCCATACCCGTTCCTGGAACGCCGTGCCGCGCAGGTCCAATGGCAGGTCGAGGCCCAGGGCCGGCGCTTCGATAAAACCCACTACTTGCGCGATCAATTGTTCGAAATCGCGATCGGCGCCGATGATGTCGGCTTTAGGAAATTGATCCTGCAGGTCGCGTACCAGCTTGTCTGGGTCGTCGCCCAGCAGGATCGCGCAGACGCCGCGATGACTCTGCGCAACCAGAATCGCGCCCAGCGAACATTGGCCAACGGCAAAACGAATCGTGTTGTTGGTGCCGCCGCCCTTGTAGTCGCTTGGCGTCATGCCGAGTAACTGATTGGCCGATTCATAGAAGCGGCTGTTGGAGTTGAAGCCGGCGTCATACAGGGCGTCGGTGACCGAACGCTGATCCTTGAGCCCATCGCGGATTTTGCGCGAGCGATGGGCGCTGGCGTAGCCCTTCGGGGTCAGGCCGGTGACGGACTTGAATACCCGGTGGAAGTGAAAGGGGCTCAACCCGGCGTGCTGGGCCAGTTGCTGCAGGCCTGGCGCGGTGTCGGCCTGCTCGATCTGCCGGCAGGCGTCGGCCACCAGGCGGGCGTGATGCGCGGCCCGTAGCGTCTGATCGCCGGCGGCACGCTTGCTGGGCCGGTAGCCTGCCGCTTCGGCCTGTTGCGCGGTGTCAAAGAATTCGACGTTTTCCGGGCGCGGCAAACGCGAAGCGCTGCTGGGGCGGCAATACACGCCGGTGGTCTTCACGCCGTAGACAAACAGCGCGTCGGCCTCGGGGTCACGGGCCAGGATGGCTGCCCAGCGGGGGTCTTGTGGATTGATCATTGCCTGCACTCCTGACGGGTCACCGCCAGATTAGTCGGGACGCCTCGGCCTGGCACTCTGAAGCTTGCGGTCAAATCAGCCGGCGGTGCGAAAGGTCAGGTTGATACGTTGCGGGCCCATGATGGGATGCACGCCATCCTTGATCGGCATCACCCCATGGAAACGCAAGCGATCGACACCGCCCCACACCACCACATCGCCGTGGAACAACGAGACTTTTTGCGCCTTGTCGCTGCGTTCATGGCCACCAAACAGGAAGATCGCCGGTAGCCCCAGGGACACACTCACGACGGGCGCCGAGTAGCGGCGCTCGTTTTTGTCCTGATGCAATGACATCTTTGCCCCTGGCACGTAACGGTTGATCAGGCAGGCGTCGGGCACAAAGTCGTTGAACCCGGCTTGCGCGGCCGCCTGCACCGCCAGTTGGCGCATCGCGTCGGGCAGTGCCGGCCAAGGCTGCTGGTTGCGCGGGTCCAGCGCGCTGTAGCGGTAGCCGTTGGCATCCGTGTTCCAGCCCAATTCGCCGCAGCTGCTCAAGGCCGCCGACATGGTAAATCCGCCTGGGGTGACCATCTTGCGAAATGGCGATTGCGCCAGTACACGGCGCAATTCGGGTAGGAGGCGCTCAATCCAGGGCAGGGCATAACCTCTGAGGACGTAGGACTGTTCGCCAATCTGCTCGCGCTTCTGCGGTTGTTGCAGCGCATCATCGGCAAACAGGTCAGCGGTAGGGCCGGTCATGTCCTTACAGCGCCTTGCTCACATTGATGTCGGTGATTTCGTCGTTGGCATCGTGAATTTTTGCCAGGGCTTGCTTGGCTTCTTCAACGCTGTTGGTGTGCAACTGGGCAAATTCAAAACGACGCTCGCCGTTGAGCTTGTACTTGATGACGTATTTGGTGGTAGTCACAGCTTCTTTCCTGTCGAGAGTCCGGATCAGCTCAGTTTGGAGCTGGTGCGACGAACGATGCGGATCTTGTGGGACAAGGTGGGTTTACGGGTGACGCTGATGGCGCGGCGGGTCACGACGTCCAGGGTGATGTTCCAGAACCCGGTGCTCGGCGCGGTGATTTTTGCCGGGAATTTGTCGAAAGCGCCGCCGTGGTAGGTGTGGCGCCCGCCATTTTTGAAGCTGCGAAAGTTGGCGTCGCTCATCAGGCGAATGTTGCAGGTTTGCGAGCATTCGATAACAACGATGTCTCCTTCGTTGAGGTGCTCGCGCTGGTGGATGAATTTCATGGGGGTGTCTCCAGAAGGGCTTTTTCTGAAAAATCAGAACGATACGTAGGTTAAGATGGAGTTTATCAGCCCCAGCGCGTTTATTATCGGGCCGTCGTCGACGACTTTGACAATTTAAAACAGTTATCTACCGAGTTATCAGGGATAAATCCTACTTTGGCGGGAGAAAATTACCATCCCCGCTGTCGTAGGGTCTTTATCGGAGGTTTTTTATGAAGTGGAGTGTGTTGGTTCTGGCCCTGGCGCTAGGTGGGTGTGCTTCGGTTGCAGACATCAAGCAGACCCCGCCGACGTTGGCGGTTATATCCGGGAAGAAACCACAGGAATATGCTGCCTGTGTGGTGCGCAAACTGTCCACGACGCGCCGGCCGCCGCAGATCGAACCTCATAAGGAGGGGGTACAAGTCATCGTGCCACAGAAGTTCTCCGCCGACCCTTCTGCGATTTTCGAGATCGAAGAGCGTTCCAGTGGCAGCAGCATCAAGCTCTACGAGAGCATGTCCAACGTGCCTATCCGTCCGGGTGACGTCAAGAAGGCCGGTGAAGAGTGCATTTCCGGCTAAGCCGCGTGAACCCGCCGCCCCTTGAATCCGATAAAAGAAGCCTGGCCCTGTCGTAACAGCGCCAGGCTTTTTTATGAGTTGTCGCCACCCGCCAAGCGTTACAACCTGAGCCAGGACGCCGGCCTGGGAGGTGGCCGCCGACGTCAGCAGCCACGAGCGGCCACGCGGGGGTCAATCTTTACGCTCAAACCGCAGAGGGCGTGCTGATCGGGCAGGGCATCCGTTAAACTGTCGGTCATTCAATGCAAAAATGCCGCTCAAGCCTTGGGTTTGCGCGGCATTTGTCTTTATGTGGAAACCTGTCATGAAACGCGAACACGTCAGAGCCCAACATGCCGAGGGTCAGATTTCGGCCACCCATGTCATCCAGAACCCCGCCGATCCGGGCGAGTGGATCGTATTCTTCAAGAAAAGCGGTGGGCGCAGTTTTTTCCTGGTGGATGATCAGGATGAGGTGGAGTCGTTCCAGCGCCTGGACGACCTGATCGAGACCATTCGCGGCCTCGGCATCAAGTTTGCGGAAATTCACATGTAGGGCACTTGCGCCTACTTGCAGACCACTACCACGCTGCGGCTTTTGAAGTTGCCGACGTCCTTGCCCAGGGTCTTGTCATCTTCACTCAACGCCGGCGTACCCTCGGTACCGACGATGCGATAACCGGTGCCCGCGCAGGAGGCGTCAGCCTTTTCGTAGCAACTGGCCCAGGAGTTGGCTTCGCCCGAGCAATCGATGGTCAGCCCCTGTTCGCCGTTTTTCAGATAGACGTCAGAGGTGGTGGTGCAACCGGTAAGCGCCAGTACCGCAGTCAGGGCCAGAATCTTGTTCATGTGTGTTCGTCGTCAAAGGTGTTGGAAGGCGCGCGGACACTGTCGTGGGGCGTTTGCGGAAGATTATAGCGAACTGCCATGTAGGTACAGACAAACACAAAAAAGCCCCGTTGAACGGGGCTTTATGCGCTGGGCGGCGAGGTTTACTTGCCCTTCGGGCGCTTGCTCGACGCATGGCCTGCTTCATCCACGAACACTTCGGCAACCGCAATCGCTTCACGTTCGGTCGCGAATGTGCCGGCGACGCTGTCTCCGTGGAAGTTGATCAGGTGCCAGCCGTCCGCACGCTGGGTGATCAGGTAGCCATTTACGCCTTTGGGTTCTGACATCTATTAACAATCTCGTGGTCGGATTCAAAGGCGTAATGATAGCGCCAAATGTCGCAGGCTCGCCGAAGTTATTCCATGTCAATGTCTGGCGCCGAAAAGCGTGCTAAAAAGGTTGGGTCCCTTTTAAATCGGAGGAAAAGTCTGATTTGGGGATGTCGTTAGTGAAGCGCTTCGTAGGATTAGCGGAACTTACGACGACATTTTTTCTCTATGTTGACATCGCAACGCCAGCAGGACCCATTGTAAGGTGACTGCGGCCTGATTAGACTGCGCCGAATTCCGTACGCACAGCCCTTTGTAAGGACTCATATGATCAAGAAATGCTTGTTCCCAGCAGCCGGTTACGGCACTCGCTTCTTGCCAGCGACCAAGGCCATGCCCAAAGAGATGCTGCCGGTGGTGAACAAGCCACTGATTCAGTACGGCGTCGAAGAGGCACTGGATGCCGGCTTGAACGAAATCTCTATCGTTACTGGCCGCGGTAAGCGCGCGCTGGAAGACCACTTCGACATCAGCTACGAGCTGGAAAACCAGATCAAGGGCACCGACAAGGAAAAATACCTGGTCGGCATCCGTAAACTGCTCGACGAGTGCTCGTTCTCCTACACCCGCCAGACCCAGATGAAAGGCCTCGGCCACGCCATCCTCACCGGCCGCCCACTGATCGGTGACGAACCGTTCGCCGTGGTCCTGGCGGATGACCTGTGTGTAAACCTGGAAGGCGACGGCGTCCTGACCCAAATGGTCAAGCTGTACCAGAAATACCGTTGCACCATCGTCGCGGTTCAAGAGGTTGACCCTCAGGAAACCAACAAGTACGGCGTGATCGCTGGCGACGACATTGGCGACGGCCTGATCCGCGTACGCGACATGGTCGAGAAGCCAGCACCGGAAGATGCACCGTCGAACCTGGCGATCATCGGTCGTTACATCCTGACCCCGGACATCTTCAAGTTGATCGAAGAAACCGAGCCAGGCAAGGGTGGCGAGATCCAGATCACCGACGCCCTGTTGAAGCAGGCCAAAGACGGTTGCGTGATTGCCTACAAGTTCAAAGGTCGCCGCTTTGACTGCGGTGGTGCCGAAGGCTACATCGAAGCGACCAACTTCTGCTACGAGCACTTCTACAAGACTGGCAAGGCTTACTGATTCACGGTTGCCCGCCTGATTTAAAGTACGAACGCTAGAGAAAGCCACCTTCGGGTGGCTTTTTCGTTTTTCAGCCCCATGTAAGTCGGTATGCTGATGGCCTGCCGAGGAGAGTGAAATGGCCTACGATTTTGACCTGTATGTAATTGGCGCCGGTTCCGGTGGCGTTCGTGCGGCGCGCTTTGCCGCCGGTTTTGGTGCCAAGGTGGCTGTCGCAGAAAGCCGCTACCTGGGGGGTACCTGCGTGAACGTCGGCTGCGTGCCGAAGAAGCTGTTGGTGTACGGCGCGCATTTTGCCGAAGATTTCCAGCAATCCAGTGGCTTTGGCTGGTCCCTGGGGGAGGCGAACTTTGATTGGGCGACCCTGATCGCCAACAAGGATCGCGAGATCAACCGTCTCAATGGCATCTATCGCAACCTGCTGGTCAATAGCGGCGTCACCCTGCATGAGGGGCACGCACGACTGGTCGACCCGCATCAGGTGGAGATCAATGGTGAGCGCTTCACCGCCAAGCATATCCTCATCGCCACGGGCGGCTGGCCGCAGATCCCTGAGATTCCGGGGCGCGAGCATGCGATCGGTTCGAATGAGGCGTTTTTCCTGAAAGAGCTGCCCAAGCGTGTGCTGGTGGTGGGGGGCGGTTATATCGCCGTCGAGTTCGCCGGGATATTCCATGGCTTGGGGGCCCACACTTCCTTGTTGTATCGCGGCGACCTGTTCCTGCGTGGTTTCGACGGTTCGGTGCGTACGCATTTGAAGGAAGAGCTGACCAAGCGCGGCCTCGACCTGCAGTTCAACGCCGATATCGAGCGCATCGACAAGCAGGCCGATGGCAGCCTCAAGGCAACGCTGAAAGATGGTCGAGTGCTGGAAGCCGATTGTGTGTTCTACGCCACCGGCCGTCGTCCGATGCTGGATAACCTGGGGTTGGAAAACACTGGCGTCAAACTCGACAAGCGCGGCTTTGTCGAAGTGGATGACCTGTACCAGACCGCCGAATCGTCGATCCTGGCCATTGGCGATGTGATAGGGCGCGTGCAATTGACCCCGGTCGCCCTGGCCGAGGGCATGGCTGTGGCGCGTCGCTTGTTCAAACCTGAGCAATATCGCCCGGTGGACTACGCGATGATCCCGACGGCGGTGTTCAGCTTGCCGAACATCGGCACCGTCGGCCTGACGGAAGAAGAAGCGAAAGAAAAGGGCCATGCGGTGCAGGTCTTTGAAAGCCGGTTCCGGCCAATGAAGCTGACGCTGACAGACTGTCAGGAGAAAACCTTGATGAAGCTGGTGGTCGATGCCGACACCGACAAAGTGCTGGGTTGCCATATGGTTGGCCCGGACGCCGGCGAAATCGTGCAGGGCCTGGCGATCGCGCTCAAGGCGGGCGCGACCAAGCAGCATTTCGATGAAACCATCGGCGTGCACCCCACCGCGGCGGAAGAGTTCGTCACCATGCGCACGCCCGTGGCTGGCTGATCAGGCTTTAGGCGTGGCCTCTGGCGCCGTTGCAATGACGGCCGCCAGGCGCAACGCGTCGATGGTGGCCTGGGCCTTGATCAGGTCCAGTTCCAGTGCCTTGTTCGTCTGCTGGTGGGCGATCAGCGCTTCCTGGCGTGATTGACTGTCCAGTACTGCGACGCGCAGGCGCTCCTGAAGCACGGTGCGTTCGTTGTCGATCTGATTGACCTGTTCGCTCAGCTTGAGCTGGTGAGCCTGATCCTTGCGGATTTGCTCCTGCAATGCACTGAGTTCCTTCGTTGTTACCCGTTGCTCGATCAGCAACCGCTCGTTGTCGCGGTGCAGTTGAGTGATCTCGTCCTGGCGCACCATGGCGCTTTGCTGGGCCTGGCGCAGTTCCGCCTGGACCTGCTGCAGCTGGCCTTCATGGCGACGCTGTTCCTGCTCGCGTTGCTCCTTGATTGCAGTGCGGTAATGCTCCAGCGCATCCCTGGCATGCAGGTGCTTTTCTTCCAGGGAGCGAATCTGTTCGTCCTTGTCACTGATCCGCAGCTCGTAGTCACTGCACGCCTGGCTGAGGCCGGCGTTGCGGGTTTGCTCGGTCTGCAGGCTGGTGCTGGCGGTTTGCAGGGCGGCACTTTCTTCGGCGAGGGCCGCGGCCTGGATATCGAATTGCTGCTGCAGCTGGCTGTGGGCCTCTTCCAGCGCTTTGATCTGGGCGAGCAGGGCGGTCTTCTGCTGTTCAAACTGCGCCAAGGCCAGGTCAATCGGCTCCTGGGCTTTCTCTTTCAAGCGCTGGGCCAAGCGCGCCACCAGTTCGCCAAGCTCCTCGTCGATGGGGGCTTCGGTAATGGTCAGGCGGGTTTCACTCTCATCCAATTCTTTCAAATAACGATGAATCGTGGTTTTCGAGCCGGTATTGCCCATTTCGATGCGCACGGCGTCGATGCTGGGGTTCTCGCCGCGGGCAAGGATCGCCAGGCGTGCCGTTTGAACTACTGCTTTGTTTATGCCGCCGCGAGCCATGGGGTCTCCGTCGATTTAGTACTGTGGTACGTATTATGTAGATACATACTGTATCACGAATAAAATAGGGTTCAAATTCATGATTTAACAGATGGGATATTGGCGTATTATCCCGTGTCAAACAGGTTTCAGCCGCCGATACCCCCGATAGCAGTACGAATAGGCCTTTCATGAGCGATCTGGATCGTTACCTCAACGCCGCCACCCGCGATAACACGCGCCGCAGCTATCGCGCGGCCATCGAGCACTTCGAAGTGAGCTGGGGCGGATTCCTGCCGGCGACGAGCGACAGCGTGGCGCGTTATCTGGTGGCGCACGCTGGGGTATTGGCGGTCAACACCTTGAAACTGCGGCTCTCGGCGCTGGCGCAATGGCACACCAGCCAGGGGTTCCCCGACCCGACCAAGGCGCCGGTCGTGCGCAAGGTGCTCAAGGGCATTCGCGCCGTGCACCCTGCGCAGGAAAAACAGGCCGAGCCGTTGCAGCTCAAGCATCTGGAGCAAGTGGTGGCGTCCCTTGAGGTTGAGGCGATCGAGGCGGGCAAGGCTCAGGATCAAGCTCGATGGTTGCGCGCCAAGCGCGACACTGCACTGATCCTGCTGGGCTTCTGGCGGGGGTTTCGCAGCGATGAGTTATGTCGGCTGAGCATCGAGCATGTCCAGGCCGTGCCCGGAGCCGGCATCAGCCTGTATCTGCCACGCAGCAAAAGCGATCGCGACAACCTCGGCAAGACCTACCAAACCCCCGCTTTACTAAGGTTGTGCCCGGTGCAGGCCTACAGCGAGTGGCTCAGCGCGTCGGCCCTGGTGCGCGGTCCGGTATTTCGCGGTATCGACCGCTGGGGCAACGTGGGCGAGCAGGGGTTGCACCCCAACAGTGTGATTCCGCTGCTGCGCCAGGCCCTTGAGCGTGCGGGCATTGCTGCCGAGCACTACACCAGTCACTCCCTGCGCCGCGGCTTTGCGACCTGGGCCCATCGCAGCGGCTGGGATTTGAAGTCGCTGATGAGTTACGTCGGCTGGAGCGACATGAAATCGGCCATGCGCTATGTTGAAGCAACACCCTTTCTCGGCATGACCTTGGCCACTCCCGCGCTGATTTGATGTTTCTTCTATTAATACGGTTGCCTGATAGAGAAAGCCAATCGTCAGCATCAGGTTTGCCAATGAGCCATCGTCCAGAAGAGTGGGTAGGATTCACTTCATCAACTTCTTAACCCCTGACGGAGAGTCAACGATGCCTATCATCAACAGCCAAGTAAAACCGTTCAAAGCTACCGCATACAAAAACGGCAACTTCGTAGACGTGACCGACGCTGACCTGAAAGGCAAATGGTCTGTAGTGTTCTTCTACCCAGCCGACTTCACCTTCGTTTGCCCTACCGAGCTGGAAGACCTGGCTGACAACTACGCCGAGTTCCAGAAACTGGGCGTGGAAATCTACAGTGTTTCCACCGACACCCACTTCGCTCACGCTGCCTGGCACAACACTTCGCCAGCCATCGGCAAGATCCAGTACACCATGATCGGCGACCCGACCCTGACCATCTCCCGCAACTTCGACGTACTGATCGAAGAAGCTGGCCTGGCAGACCGCGGCACCTTCGTCATCAACCCTGAAGGTCAGATCAAGATCGTTGAGCTGAACGACGGTGGTGTTGGCCGTGACGCTTCCGAGCTGCTGCGCAAAATCAAGGCAGCCCAGTACGTCGCTGCCCACCCAGGTGAAGTGTGCCCAGCCAAGTGGAAAGAAGGCGAGGCCACCCTGGCGCCGTCCCTGGACCTGGTCGGCAAGATCTAAGTCTGTGAAGTATCAAGGGCGGATTACCGCACCTAAGTAAGCAACACCGCCCTCGAAACGCCCGGGCGAGATACGCTCGGGCGTTTTTTTGTCTGCAATAAACCGAATGAACAGGAAATCGCCCGTATGTTGGACGCCAATCTTAAAGCTCAGTTGAAGTCATACCTGGAACGGGTCACCCAGCCGATCGAGATCGTCGCCTCCCTCGACGACGGCGCGAAATCCCAGGAAATGCTTGCCCTTTTGCAGGACGTAACCAGCCTCACCACGCTGATTACCCTGAAAACCGATGGCGATGATGCGCGCAAGCCGTCGTTCTCCATCAACCGCCCGGGTGCCGATATCAGCCTGCGTTTCGCCGGTATCCCCATGGGTCATGAATTCACTTCGTTGGTGTTGGCCCTGCTGCAAGTCGGTGGCCACCCGTCGAAGGCCAGTGTCGAAGTGATTGAACAGATTCGCGCCCTTAAAGGCGAGTTCAGCTTCGAGACGTACTTCTCGCTGTCCTGCCAGAACTGCCCGGACGTGGTCCAGGCGCTGAACCTGATGGCTGTGCTGAACCCGAACATACGCCACGTCGCCATCGACGGCGCGCTGTTCCAGGCGGAAGTCGATGAGCGCCAGATCATGGCGGTGCCCAGTGTCTACCTCAACGGGGTGAACTTCGGCCAAGGCCGCATGGGCCTGGAAGAAATCCTCGCCAAGCTCGACACCAGCGGCATCGAAAAAGCCGCTGAGAAAATCAGCGCCAAGGACGCCTTTGATGTACTCGTCGTCGGTGGTGGCCCGGCCGGTTCGGCAGCCGCCATCTACGCAGCGCGCAAAGGCATCCGTACCGGCGTGGCAGCCGAACGTTTCGGCGGTCAGGTGCTGGACACCATGTCCATCGAGAACTTTATTTCGGTACAGGAAACCGAAGGGCCGAAACTGGCCAGCGCGCTCGAAGCCCATGTGCGCCAGTACGACGTCGACATCATGAACCTGCAGCGCGCCAGCAGCCTGATCCCGGCGAAAAATGCCGGTGAGCTGCACGAAATTCGCTTTGAAAGCGGTGCGACGCTCAAGTCCAAGACAGTGATCCTGGCCACTGGCGCCCGCTGGCGCGAAATGGGTGTGCCGGGGGAGCAGGAATACAAGGCCAAGGGCGTGTGTTTCTGCCCGCACTGCGATGGCCCGCTGTTCAAAGGCAAGCGCGTGGCCGTGATTGGCGGCGGTAACTCCGGCGTCGAAGCCGCCATTGACCTGGCAGGTATCGTCAGCCACGTCACGCTGCTCGAGTTTGACAGCAAGCTGCGCGCCGATGCGGTGCTGCAACGCAAGTTGTACAGCCTGCCCAACGTTGACGTGATCACCAGCGCGTTGACCAGTGAAGTCAAGGGGGATGGCCAGAAAGTCACCGGCCTGGCATACAAGGATCGCGACAGCGGCGAGTTCAAGACCCTCGAGTTGGAAGGCATCTTTGTGCAGATCGGCTTGCTGCCCAACACCGACTGGCTCAAAGGCACCGTGGAGCTGACGCCCCGTGGCGAGATCATTGTCGACGCCCGTGGCGAAACCTCATTGCCCGGTGTATTCGCTGCCGGTGACGTGACCACGGTGCCGTACAAGCAGATTGTGATCGCGGTTGGAGAGGGCGCCAAGGCTTCCCTGAGTGCATTCGATCACCTGATTCGGACGTCCGCTCCGGCGTAAATCCGGGCCCGGAAATGAAAAACCCCATGAGCGATCATGGGGTTTTTTCGTTTACAGCGGCGCTGGCTGAATGATCTCAACCCAGTACGCATCCGGGTCCTTGATGAACGCCAGGCTTTTCATGCGACCATCGGTCAGGCGCTTCTGGAAATCGCAACCCAAGGCTTCGAAACGTTCGCATGCCGCCACGATATCCGGCACCGAAATGCAGATATGGCCAAAGCCGCGCGGATCGGTGTTGCCGTTGTGGTAGGCAAAGTCGGCATCGTTTTCGGTGCCATGGTTGTGGGTCAGTTCCAGGATGCCTGGGATCGACTTCATCCACTGGGTGCGCTCGGCAGCGTCGGCCGGGATCTGGGCCTTATCCACCAACGCCAGGAAGTACAGGCTGAATTCGGCTTCCGGGAAGTCGCGTTTTTCAACCAGGGAGAAACCCAGTACGCGGGTGTAGAAATCCAGCGATTTGGTAATGTCCTTGACCCGCAGCATGGTGTGGTTGAACACGAAGTTCGCGGTGGCGGTGTCAGGTTGGGCGGTGACGCCCGGGAAAGTGTTCAGATCGTGCAGGCTCATGGGCCCTCCAGAAAAAAATCGGGCAAATGCGGCTCGATGTGAGATGAGCGGTCCCTTGGCTTGCGGCTGGCATCCGTGCAGCCGAACCATGATACGCAAGGCCTGCGCGCAGCGCCAAATGAAAAAGCCCACACGGACCTTGCGGCCCGTGGGTGCCGAGGCTCAAACTTTGTCGCTTGAACCTTGGGCGTTTTTTGCAATGATCGAATTTCGTAGACCGCTGTTGAGTTCCTTGTGTTTGCTGATGGGCAGCCCCTTTGTGCTGGCGGCCGACCCGGAAATTCATTGGCCCAGTGGCTGGCAGGTGGAGGAGGTGGTGCCCGACGACCAGGCACCCGCCAACCCTGCCGCCGTGTCGCGCCAACGGGCCATCAAGAACGATGAAAACGGCAGCACCCTGATGGTCATGGAGTTGACTGGCACGCCGATCGAGGCCGGGCATAAAGTTAATCTTCAGGGGGTATTGCTGGAAATGCGTAAATCCATCCAGAAGGATTTTGCCCAAGGCGGTTATCAAAGCGTTTGCACCAAGATGCACCCCACGACGTTGAGTCGCCTCGATGCGCTCGAAACTACTTGCGTGATTACCGAAAACGGGCGGCATGTGCTGTCGCAAACATTGGTGGGCGCTGTTGATGTCGATAAAGCCTATGTATTTTCATACGCGGGCCAAGCGCAAGCTTACGAAGCGAGCAAGGATGAAGTCAGTTCGGTGCGTGACAGCTTGAAACTTTGATGGCGTTACATCAATCGTTTTTGAACCGAATGAAATGTTATTTAAGTTCGTTTTCGAACTCGAAAATAAAAAGCCTCGCTTATGCGAGGCTTTTTGTTAGTGCGGTGGATCAGCCGCGAAGCCAGGAGTCTACAGTGGCGGCGCCATACTGTTCTTTCCAGGCTTTCAGGCCGCGGTGATTGCCGCCCTTGGTTTCGATCAGTTCGCCGGTGTGCGGGTTTTGGTAAACCTTGACCACGCGTGCGCGGCGCTGTTTTGGTGCGGCGACAACCGACGCACCGGCCTTGCCCAGGTTGGGATCGAGGATCGAGATGATATCGCGCAGCCCTTTGCCATAGCTCTTCATGAGCGCTTGAAGCTTTTCTTCGAATTCGATTTCTTTCTTCAGGCCGGCATCGTTCTTCAAGGACTCCAGCTGGGCAAGCTGTTCTTGAAGGGCTTTTTCTGCTGCGCGAAATTCGGCGAGTCTGGACAAAATCTGTACTCCAATAGTGTATTTGACTGATATCAACTGCAGACAAAGCTACAAGCCAAGCGCGTTAAGGCGACTCGAGGAAAAAGCCGTCCTGCGGACTTCTGCACAGGCAAGAAAAATTGTAGTAGTTAATCCGTCATGAGTAAATCATGTCTTTTGTCTGAACAACATTATTTCATCGTATTAGTCGCTGGCTATTCAATGGCGGGCCAGGGATTTAATGAATTCATCACAAGGTAAAGGACGACCAAACAGATAACCCTGTAGGAAGTGCACACCGTGTGCGGCAAGGTATTCACATTGCTCTGCTGTTTCCACGCCTTCGGCAACGATGCCCAGGTCGAGCTTGACGGACAGTTCTATGATGCTGTCCAGGATGTGCCGCGAGAGCGCGTCCACACCGATCATGGCGACAAAACTTTGATCGATCTTCAAGTAGTCCACATTGAAGTTACGCAAGTAACCCAGGCTGGAATGACCCGTGCCGAAGTCGTCGATGGCGATCATGACGCCCAGCGCATGCAAGGCGTCGAACAGGCGGCGGGTGATGTCCGTGGGCTCGATCAACTCACGTTCGGTCAGCTCCAGTACCAGTGTGACCTGGCCAGGCGTGAAGGCCGCCAGAAACTCCCGGCAGTCTTCCACGAGCGCCAGGTCCTCGCAGTGGCGGGCGGTAATATTCACGCCGATATGAAAGCCTGGGCTGAAGCGCGCGGCATGGGGCGCCAGTTGCGCGGCTGTTTGGCGTAGCAGCGCGCGGGTCATCGGTACGATCAGGCCGCAATCCTCGGCCAGCGGAATGAACAGGTCGGGGCGCACCAGGCCTTCCTTGGGGTGTTTCCAGCGCATCAGCACTTCACAACCCGCCCACTGGCGGGTATCGCCGCGGACCACGGGTTGAAAATAAGGCATGAACTCGTTGGCCCCCAATGCGCGTTGTAACTCATGGGAGGGGGCCGACACGCGTTTTTGCAGCCAGTGCGCAAGCAGGCCCGCCAGGATGCCGAAGAACACGACCAGGCTGAACATCGCCGGGTAGCGCGCTTGCATATAACGCCAGGTTTCGCCCGCCGGCATACCGGCTTCGACACTGTAGTGATAGCGCGGCGAGACCAGGTGGTGATGGGCCACCGCGAACTGCGGCACGGCCGTGTCATGCACGTTGCCCTCAGCGTCCAGCCAATGGGGGCCCACTTGCAGGACCAATTGCGCATAGCGGCTGATCAGGCGCAGGGCGTTGGTCAGGTGGTAGCCATCGATCGAGGCAAAGGCACCTTGGTCGCCTTCGACCAGGCGATAGACCAGCAGCGCGGTATCCGGTGTGACCGGGTTGCCATTCATCAACCACAGGCGACCGTCCACATAATCATCCGGATTGACCTGCGATGCGTAGTGGCTGCCGAACAATGAGCTGCAATAGATGTTTTCCTGCCAGGACAAGGTGGTGGCGCGTACGAACGGTCGGCGCGTGACCTGTTCGCGCAAGGCCAATTGCGTAGCGGCGTCGCAGGGTTGGCCGGCCAGCGGGAGCAAGGCTTGGGCCGCCAGTGCGGTGTTGTCGAGCATCAGGTCGAACTGGCGCACGGCCTCCTGGGCCGTCTGGGCCGTGCTCTGTTCAAGCGTGCCTTCGGCTTGCCAGTACAGGATGACGACACCCATCAGGATCGGCAGCAGCCCGGACAATGCACTGATCGAGTAGCGTGTGAAGGGCTTTCGAGGACCTTGGACGGTGAGCGGCATGAGTTCTACGGCCTGTTACACAGTGGGGGAATGTACCGGTAGGCCGGTCAGGGATGCGTCGATGATAGATGGCCGGCTGGAAATATGCTCGCCATTCCCGGGGCCTGTGCCATCGCGATAAAGGCCAGCGTGGCAGGAGACGACTGACGCCGGTCCAGCACGGCCAGGCCGATCTGGCGCGGCACGCGGGGTGACAACGCGCGTTTGACATAACGCGGGTCGCTTGCCTGCGGTAACGAGGCTTCTGCCACGATGCTCAGGCCATCGCCACGACTGACCGCTTCCAGGGTGCTGAGCAGTTGGGCGCAGCGATAGCGTACCTTCGGCTGCAACCGGGCCGCGCTGAACAGGCGAGTGACCAACTCCGAGGAGCCGGCCTCGGTGAGAATGAACGGATCGTCACACAGGTCTCGCAGGGTCAGGGCCTCTCGTGCGGCCAGGGGATGATCGGCGGGCAACAGCGCCACCAACTGGTCTTCGAACACCGCAAAGGTATCGAGGCGCTCTTGTTCCAGTACCACGAAACCGACGTCGATACGCCGCTCATCCAGCCACTGGAGTACTTGCCGATCAGGCCCCTCGTCCACGTGCACTTCAATGCCGGGATGCGCTGCGCGAAACCGCCTGAGAATGCTCGGCAGCAAGCGATTTGACGCAGTGGGCCCAAACGAACCGATGCGCAAGGTGCCGCGCTTCATGCCTCGGGCATCGGCGGCCTCCTGTTGCAGGGTGTTGGCCAGGCCCAGCATGGCACGGGCGCGTCCGAGTAATTGCTGGCCAATATCGCTCGGCTCCACCAGGGTTTGGTGACGTCGAAACAGTTCCACGCCCAACTCCTGCTCCAGCGCCTTGATGGCGTGGGATACCGCGGATTGGCTGATGCCCAGCCGGTGGGCCGCACTGGTAAAGCCTTGCAGCTCGGCAACCAGGGCAAAGATTTCCAATTGAGTCAGGGTCATGAGCAAACACTCATTTTACGATGAGGAAGTATTAGCAAAAGAATAACTGCATTCTTTCGCCCCTCGAGCAACTTTCTATGAGCCCCAGCCCGGATCGCCTGACTTACTGCAAACTCGCCGCCGTTACCATGGTCTGGGGCGGCACCTTCGTCGCCGGGCGTTACCTGGCCGATCAGATCAATCCATTGCTGGCCGCCAGCCTGCGTTTTCTCCTGGCGAGCCTGGCGCTGCTGCTGTACCTGGCTTGCGCGCGCATTGCGCTGGTACGCCCAAGCCCCCGCCAACTGGCACGGTTGGCGGTATTGGGGTTTTTTGGGATCTTTTTCTACAACCTGTGCTTCTTCTATGGGCTGCAGTACATCAATGCTTCGCGGGCATCACTGATCGTCGCGCTGAACCCGGCGGTGATCGGCCTGGCGTCCTGGCTGTGGTTCAAGGAGCGCCTGGGTCGCGCCCAGTGGCTGGGCATCGTGTTGTGCCTGGTTGGCGCGGCGGCGGTGATCGTCAGCCGCAACCCGCACGTGTTGCAGGGGGCCAGCCACGCCTGGATCGGCGACCTGCTCATTCTCGGCTGCGTGGCGGGGTGGGGCGTCTACTCGCTGCTGTCTCGTGGACTCAACCAAAGCCTGGGCCCCTTGCAGACGGTGACCTGGTCGATATTGCTGGGGACGTCGATGCTGGGCACTGCCACGTTGGCCACGGGAAGCTTCACCACCGCAGCACTCGGCAACGTTCATCTGCCACAACTCTTGAGCTTGCTGTACCTGGGTGTGCTGGGCTCGGCCCTGGCGTATATCGGCTACTACGAGGGTATCCGGCGCATTGGTGCGACACGTTCCGGGGTATTTATCGCGCTCAATCCGCTGACGGCCGTGATCTGTGGCGCATTGCTGCTGGGAGAGCCTCTGACTGCGCCGATGCTGATGGGGGGCGCGGTCATCCTGCTGGGGATCTACCTGTGCAACAAACCCCTTGCGCGGGTCAGGGCAATGGGGATTTGATAAGAGTACGGACAAACTCGGTTACGCTGTGTAGAATCGATTTACGCATACAAGAATATGGACTTGCGCTCACGCAAGCCTCGGCCGTCAGAGACTGATGTAACCATGAAGCTACTCGGCTCCCCCCTCATCTTTGGTGATTTCCTCGCCCGCAGCGTGCGGGGCCTCTCGTGTGCACCGCCCTCGCGCTTCATCCTTGCTGGCAATTGATATCCGTTAATCATAAGCATGATGAGGCGCCGAACATGGCAGACCAATACGAAAACCCGATGGGCCTGATGGGCTTTGAATTTATTGAATTCGCATCGCCCACCCCCGGCACCCTGGAACCGATCTTCGAGATCATGGGCTTCACCAAGGTCGCGACCCACCGTTCCAAGAACGTGGAGCTGTATCGCCAGGGCGAGATCAACCTGATCCTCAACAACGAGCCCCACAGCATCGCCTCGTATTTCGCCGCCGAACACGGCCCGTCGGTGTGTGGCATGGCGTTTCGCGTCAAGGATTCACAAAAAGCCTACAACCGTGCCCTGGAGTTGGGCGCGCAACCGATCCATATCGAAACCGGGCCGATGGAACTGAACCTGCCGGCCATCAAGGGGATTGGCGGAGCACCGCTGTACCTGATCGACCGGTTCGGTGAGGGCAGCTCGATCTATGACATCGATTTCGTGTACCTCGAAGGCGTGGAGCGCAACCCGGTAGGCGCCGGCCTCAAGGTCATCGATCACTTGACCCACAACGTGTACCGCGGGCGCATGGCTTACTGGGCCAACTTCTACGAGAAGCTGTTCAATTTCCGTGAAGCCCGCTACTTCGACATCAAGGGTGAATACACCGGCCTGACTTCCAAGGCCATGAGCGCCCCGGATGGCATGATCCGCATCCCGTTGAACGAAGAGTCGTCCAAGGGCGCAGGGCAGATCGAAGAGTTCCTGATGCAGTTCAACGGCGAGGGCATCCAGCACGTGGCGTTCCTCACCGACGACCTGGTCAAGACCTGGGACGCGTTGAAGCGCATGGGCATGCGTTTCATGACGGCACCGCCGGACACCTACTACGAAATGCTCGAAGGCCGCCTGCCGAACCACGGCGAACCCGTGGACCAACTGCAAGCGCGTGGCATTCTGTTGGACGGCTCGTCCATTGAAGGCGACAAGCGCCTGTTGCTGCAGATTTTCTCGGAAACCCTGATGGGCCCGGTGTTCTTCGAATTCATCCAGCGTAAGGGCGACGATGGGTTCGGGGAGGGCAACTTCAAGGCGTTGTTCGAGTCGATCGAGCGTGACCAGGTACGTCGCGGTGTATTGACCGCCGACTGAACAAAAAACCGCCCGGTCGAGGTCTGCCTCGGCCGGGCGATTTTTTTTGCCTGGCGTCAGGCTTTTCGCTGGCGCACCAGGTGCTTGAAGCCTTCATATACCAGCACCATCACCGCCAGCCAGATCGGAATGTACGTCAGCCATTGCCCGGCCTTGATCCCTTCACCCAGCAGCAACGCCACGCCGAGCAGCAACACCGGCTCCACATAGCTGAGCAGGCCGAACAGGCTGAACGCCAGCAAGCGGCTGGCAATGATATAGCTCACCAGCGCCGAAGCGCTGATCAAGCCCAGCATCGGGATCAGTGCGTACAGCTTCGGATAGGCATCCAGCACCGCGAAGCCTTGTTCGCCGCTTTGCACGAACCACCAGGCCACCGGCAGCATCAACGCCATGTCCAGCCACAACCCGCCCAAGTGGTCGGTTGCCAGGTATTTGCGCACAACGAAATACACCGGGTAGCCGATGATCACCACCAACGTGGCCCAGGAAAAACCGCCCGCCTGATACAACTCGTTCAGCACCCCCAGGGCGGCGAAGACCAAGGCAATCTGTTGCAGGCGCGAAAGGCGTTCGCCATACACCAGGCGCCCGGTCAGCACCATGGTCAGCGGCAGCAGGAAGTACCCCACCGACACGTCCAGGCTGCGCCCGTTGAGCGGCGCCCACATAAACAGCCACAGTTGCACCCCGAGCAAAGCCGAGGACACCACCACCCCGGCAATCAGCCGTGGCTGGGCCGCCAACCTGCGCAACAGTTCCCACACCCGTCGCCATTCGCCAGTAACGAGCATGAACACCGTCATGCACGGCACGGTCAGCAACATGCGCCAGCCAAAAATCTCCAGGCCGCTCAATGGCGTGAGCAATGACGTGAAGTAATACATCACGGCAAATAACACCGAGGCCGATACCGATAACACAACACCTTTAGACACGCTGTCCTCGCGAAAACCGATAGCTAAAAAAGAGGGGGGATTTCAGGCTGGGAATATATTGCTTTTGAGCTGAGACGTTTGCTCTGTTTTGGGGCATCTTATGGGAAATTTTCTCACACCCAGGGTTCGTACGGATGTCCATCCCCCCGCAGCCACCCCTCGACGCATTCGATGTGGCGATTCTCAAGCACCTGCAACATGACAACACCACCGCCCTGCGGGTGATTGGCGAGCAGGTCAACTTGTCGACGGCTGCCGTGCAGCGGCGAATCAAACGCATGCAGCAGAGCGGGGTGATCACGGCTAATACGGCGGTGGTCAACCAGGAGGCGCTGGGCAAGCCGATCACGATCCTGGTGGAGGTGCACGCCGAACGCACGCACATCGAAGACCTTGATGTACTCAAGGCGCAGATGTCGATTCCCCAGGTGCAGCAGTGCTATTACGTCACTGGCGATGCGGATTTCATGTTGGTGATCGTGGTGGAGACCATGAAGGCATACGAGACCCTGGCCCGGCAGTTGTTCTACGAGAACCGCAATATCAAGTGGTTCCGCAGCATCGTGGTGATGGACCGGGTCAAGGTCAGCCTGGATGTGCCGCTGGACTGAGCCAGCGGCGCACATCCAAGCGATGGGCGTCGGCTCAAGGTCGCGCGATTCGCCCGGAGACGAAGTGGCCCACGTCATTGAACCCCGGCGTCGACGAATGCCCCGGTGTCACCAGTGAGTCAATGAACGCTTCATCCTCAGCGCTGATGTGCACATCCAGCGCTCCGGTGTAGGCGTCCCACTGGGCTTCGGTACGAGGCCCGACGATCGCCGAACTCACTGCCGAGTTGTTCAGCACCCAGGCAATCGCAAACTCGACCATCCCCACACCGCGCCCTTGGGTGTAGTGCTGGATCTGCTGGGCAATTCGCAGTGACTCTACGCGCCATTCGGTTTCCAGGATGCGTTTGTCCTGGCGCGCGGCGCGGCTGCTCGGTTCAGGGGTGACGTCGGGCGCATACTTGCCGCTGAGCACGCCCCGGGCCAATGGGCTGTAAGGCACCACGCCCAGGCCGTACGCGGCGGCGGCGGTGAGCTGTTCGACCTCGGCCTGGCGATTGACGATGTTGTACAGCGGTTGGCTGATGATCGGCTTGTCGACACCCAGGCGCTCGGCCACGCGGATCACCTCGGCAATGCGCCAGCCCCGGTAGTTGGACAGGCCCCAATAGCGGATCTTGCCTTGGCGAATCAGGTCGCCGATCGCCGACACGGTCACCTCCAGCGGCGTGCCGTGGTCTTCGCGGTGCAGGTAGTAGATGTCCAGGTAATCCGTGTCCAGGCGCCTCAGGCTGGCTTCCAGCGCGTTGAAAATCCGCTTGCGGTTCAAACCGCTGCGGTTGGGTACGCCGTCGACGGGGCCGATGCCGACTTTCGAGGCCACCACCCAGTCCTCGCGATGACGCACGATGGCCTCACCGACGATTTCTTCGGAGCGCCCGCCGGTGTAGACGTCGGCCGTGTCGATAAAGTTGATGCCCTGGTCCCAGGCCTTGTCGATGATGCGCAGCGAGTCCTCGGTGCTGGTCTGTTCGCCAAACATCATAGTGCCCAGGGTCAGCGCGCTGACCTTCAAGCCGGACTGGCCCAGTGTGCGGTAAATCATGGAAAGCTCCTCGAAACGCGCAAATGTACGTTATGCAATACCAGACTCGCAGGCTCTGGAACAAGCCCTGCGCGCGTTTCTTCATTCGTTCAGCAAGGCCTGGCAGCGCACCTGTAAAAAACGGTGCAACACCTTCACCCGCTCCGACACTTGCAGGCGGTGGGGGCACATCAGGTTGAACGGCGTCGGTTCGCCCTGCCAGTCCGGCAGCAGTTGCACCAGGCGTCCGGCCTTGAGGTCGCGGGCGATATCCAGGTTGGCCTTATAGGCGATGCCATGGCCGGCCAATGCCCAGCGCCGCACGATTTCACCGTCATCGCTCAGGTAATCGCCCGTCACCTCGACTTCCTGGAGCACGGCGCCTTGGCGAAAGTACCAGGTGTTGTTGGCGCGCCCCTGGCGCATGTAGCGCAGCGTGTTGTGTTGCGCCAGCTCCGTCGGGGTGCGCGGCGTGCCATGGCGCGCCAGGTAGTCGGGGCTGGCGCAGGGGATGCGTCGATGATCGGGCACCACCGGCAGCGCCACCAGGCTGGAGTCCCGGGGGACACCGAAACGCAGGGCGATGTCGACGGTTTCGCGGAACAGGTCGGCATTGCTGTCGTTGAGCATCAATTGCAAACGGATGTTGGGGTGCTCGAGCTTGAACGCATCCAGCCAGCCCAGCACCACGTTGCGCCCGAAATCCGACGGCGCCGCCAACTGCAACAACCCGGTCAAGCCATGGCTTTGCTGCCTGAGCGCTTGCTCACCCTCGGCCAGCGTCGCCAGCGCCTCGCGCACGCTGTCGAGGTAACGCCGACCCTCTTCGGTCAGGCGCATGCTGCGTGTGGAGCGGGCCAGCAGGCGACTGCCCAGGCGGGTTTCCAGGCGCTTGAGGGCGATGCTGGCGGCGGCCGGGCTCAGCCCCAGGCTGCGTGCGGCGGCAGACAGGCTGCCGGTGTCGGCGGTGCGAACAAAGACTTCCAGGTCGAGAATCGAGCTCATTTATAAAAATCCTTTAAAGATCCTGTCGTTTTACCGGGATTTTTCGTCGATTGCCAAGCTGGGAAGATGAACGCTCACTTTCTAACCCAGGACATTTCCCCATGACATCCTCCCTCAGCGGTCAAACCGTGATCGTGATCGGCGGCAGCAGCGGTATCGGTGCCGCCGTGGCCAAGGCGGCGACCGCACGTGGTGCGCAGGTGGTGTTGGCTGGCCGACGCCTGTCCTCCGGCGTCGATAACGGCGTGCGCAGCGAACCGGTGGACGTGACCGACGCCAACTCCCTCCAGCAACTGTTCGAACGCGTGGGGCGCTTTGACCACCTGGTCTATACCTCGGGCCCTTCGGTACGGGCCAAACCCCTGGTCGAAACGGACCTGGACGAAGCCCAGGACAATTTCAACGTGAAGCTCTGGGGTTCACTGCGCGCCATCCAGTTGGCCCTGCCTTTTATGCATGAGCGCGGCAGCATCAGCCTGACCTCTGGCCAGTTGGGGAGAAAATTGGCACCGGGGCAGTTCATCAAGACCGGCATCAACGCCGCCACTGAAGCATTGGGCAAGCAACTGGCCAAGGAGCTGGCACCGCGTCGGGTCAATGTGATCAGCCCAGGCGTGATCGACACACCGGCATATGCCGGGCTGGCTGAAGAACAACGGCTGGCGATGTTTGCCAAGGCGGGCGGCGCGTTGCCGGTAGGGCGCGTGGGGCAAGCGGAGGAGGTGGCGGCCGGGTATGTGCTGGCCATGGAGAATGGCTTTATGACCGGTGCCGTGATCGATATCGACGGCGGCGGTCTGCTGTAGCGCTATCGCCCGGCAAACGGGTCTCCCAGTTAAGCGTACCTCGCCTTCTGTAGGAGCGAGCTTGCTCGCGAAAAACTCACTGGCACCGCGTTGATTCAGGAAACACGCGTTATCGTTGACGTTTTTCGCGAGCAAGCTTGCTCCTACATAAACGGCGTCAGGCCTTCAAGGTCCGCGTCATGCGTAACGCCAACACACTGCCCGCGACAATCACCGCCGCCAGCAAGTACAGCGCCATATCCGTCGACCCGGTGGCATCCTTCACAAAGCCGACGATATACGGGCTGAGGAAGCCGGCCATCTGGCCCATGGAGTTGATCAGCGCCAAGCCACCGGCTGCTGCGCCTGCGCTGAGCATGGCGGTCGGTACCGGCCAGAACATCGGCAGGCCGGTGAGGGCGCCCATGGTCGCGATGGTCAGGCCAAGAATCGCAATGGCCGGCGTGGTGGCGAAATTCACCGCGATGACCAGGCCGATTGCGCCCATCAGCATCGGCACCACCAAGTGCCAGCGCCGTTCCTTGCGCAGGTCGGCGGAGCGGCCCACCAGCAACATGAATACCGCGGCCAGCAGATAGGGAATCGCGCTGAGCCAGCCAATCACCAGGTTATCGCTGAACCCCAGGTTCTTGATGATCGACGGCAGCCAGAAGTTGATCGCGTACACGCCGCTCTGGATGCAGAAGTAGATCAGACCGAAAGCCCAGATCGCCGGATTCTTGAACACTTCTCCCAGGGAGTCCGTGGTGGTTTTCGGCTTGTTCGCCAAGTCCGTCGCTTGGTCGGCCTCCAGCACCGCGCGCTCATGGGGTTTGAGCCACTTGGCGTTGGCGAAGCTGTCACTGAGCAGGAAGTAGGCGAGGGCGCCGAGGATCACGGTCGGGATGCCTTGCAGCAGGAACATCCACTGCCAGCCCGCGAGGCCGCCTTGGCCGGCAGCGAAGTGGTTGAGAATCCAGCCGGAGAACGGGCTGCCGAGCAAGCCGGAGACCGGGATCGCCGACATGAACAAGGCCATGATGCGACCACGGCGGAACGTCGGGAACCACTGCGAGAGGTACAACACCACGCCGGGAAAGAAGCCCGCTTCTGCGGCACCGGTAAACAGGCGCAAGGTATAGAAGTGCGTCGGCGTGGTGACAAACAACAGGCAGGTCGACAGCGTGCCCCAGACGATCATCATCAATGCAATCCAGCGTCGTGGGCCGAACCTGGTCAACGCCAGGTTGCTCGGCACGCCGCACAGCACGTAGCCGATAAAGAAAATCCCGGCGCCAAGGCCGTAGACGGTTTCGCTGAACTTCAAGGCATCGAGCATCTGCAACTTGGCAAAGCCAACGTTTACCCGGTCGAGGTAGTTGAACAGATAGCAGATGAAGATGAAGGGAATCAGGCGCAGGGTGATGCGCTTGTAGATGGCGTTTTTATCGTCATCGGTGGCCAGTGTGGCAGCGGCGCTCTGTGACATGGGGATCTCTCTTTATTATGATTTTTCGCGATGCGCAGGTAACGTTGATCGCCCAACGAGTCTCGGCCACCTGGCGGGGTGCTGTCTTTGTGCTCGCGCACAGTGAAGCATCGTTTGCGCTGTGCCGATGAACAACCCTCCCTTTCAACGACTTCTTTCCAGGAGATGGCCCCATGTTCGAGCTGGATCATGACTTGGCGCAGGATATCGTCGACCGCACCATGGCGATCCTGCCCCACAACGTCAACGTCATGGACAGCCAGGGCCTGATCCTCGGCAGCGGTGAGCCCGAACGCATCAACACCCGCCACGAAGGGGCGCAACTGGTATTGGCCAATGGCCGCGTGGTCGAAATCGATGGGCAGACTGCCAAGCACCTCAAAGGCGTACAGCCCGGTATCAACCTGCCGTTGATGCATGACCAACGTCTGATCGGCGTGCTGGGCATCACCGGCGAGCCGGAAGGGCTGCGCACCTATGCCGAGCTGGTGCGCATGACCGCCGAAATGTTGGTCAGCCAACGTCACCAGCAGGTTGAACAACAATGGCGGCGCCAGCGCTGCGACGATCTGCTCGCCTTGTTGCTGGCTGACAGCGGCGACTCTCCCCGCCTGGTGGACGAAGCCCAACAACTGGGGCTCAAACCGCAGATGGCACGCACGCCTTACCTGTTCGAATTGGGGGTGGGGCAATCGGCGGAGGCCTTGAGTGCCTGGCTGACATCGCGCTACCCGGACAGCTGGTGTGTGAGCTCGGCGCAGTTTTCCCTGCTGTGGTGCCGACCGGCAGCCGTGCCGGTGGACAACCTCCGCCTGCTGGAGAAGCTTCAGGGCCTGGGCTGGAACATCCTGCGCGTCGCCGTTGGCGGGCAGGCCGATGGGCTGGCGGGATTGCGTCGATGCTACCGCAGGGTCGGCGATTTGTTGGCCTATGGGCGCGATATCTTGCCCCAGTCGCGCCTGTTGACCCTCAACCGTTACCGTCTGCCGGTGATGCTGTGGCGCCATCGCAACGACGATGCGCTGGACGAACTGCTCAACCCCTTGCGCAAAGTGCTGGCCAAAGACAGCAACGGCCAACTCCTGGCCACGTTGCGCAGCTGGTGCGATCACGATGGGCAAAGCCAGGCTTGCGCCGATGCCTTGGGTATCCACCGTAACAGCCTGCGCTACCGCATGGAACGCATCGCCGAGCTGAGCGGCGTCGACCCGCTGACCCTCGATGGCATGCTCGCGCTGTACCTTGGCGTGCAGCTATTGCCCCAGCCTTTGTCCGAATGAACAACAAACCCCACCCGCACTTGTGCATCGGACCGGCGTTATTCCCGGAGCCAACTGGCAGCATGGGCGTCATAAAAACCGGAGAAAGCCCATGAAAATCATCATCGCCCCCGACTCGTTCAAGGACAGCCTGAGTGCCGACGGCGTCGCCCAGGCCATTGCCGAAGGCTTGGCCCAGGTCTGGCCGGATGCACAGTTGATCCAGTGCCCGATGGCGGATGGCGGTGAAGGTACGGTGGATTCGGTGCTTGCGGCGTGCAATGGCGAGCTGCGTCACCAGCGCGTACGCGGCCCGCTCGGCGCGACGGTTGACGCGCGTTGGGGCTGGTTGGCCGACAGCCACACCGCCATCATCGAAATGGCCGAGGCCAGTGGCCTGCAACGGGTGCCGCCAGGCCAGCGCGATGCATGCCGGACCACCACCTATGGCACCGGCGAACTGATCCGCGCGGCCCTGGATGCTGGCGCCCAACGCATCATCCTGGCGATTGGTGGCAGCGCGACCAACGACGGCGGCGCGGGGGCCATGCAGGCCCTTGGTGTGCAACTGTTCGACGCCGAAGATCAGGCCCTGGCACCGGGTGGCCTGGCGTTGGGCCAACTGGCACGTATCAGCCTCGAGCAACTGGACCCGCGCCTGGCCCAAGTGCGTTTCGACATCGCCGCCGACGTGAACAATCCGTTATGCGGTCCCCACGGCGCCTCGGCGATTTTCGGCCCGCAGAAAGGCGCCAACCCCGAGCAAGTCCAACAGCTGGACGCCGCCCTTGGCCACTTTGCCGACCATTGCGCCCAGGTCCTGCCCAGGGACGTGCGCGACGAGCCCGGCAGCGGTGCCGCCGGTGGCCTGGGCTTCGCCGCCAAGGCCTTTCTGGGCGCACAGTTCCGCGCCGGTGTGGAGGTGGTGGCCGAACTGGTGGGCCTCGACGAAGCCGTACGCGGCGCCGACCTGGTGATCACCGGCGAAGGCCGCTTCGACGCCCAGACCCTGCGGGGCAAAACCCCGTTTGGTGTGGCGCGTATCGCTCACCGGCACAACGTCCCTGTCATCGTGATCGCCGGCACCCTGGGCGAGGGCTACGAGCAGATGTACGCCCATGGGGTGGCGGCGGCTTTTGCTTTGCCCTCCGGGCCGATGAGCCTGGAGCAGGCGTGCAGTGAGGCACCGCGCTTGTTGCGGGAGAGGTCGGCGGATATTGCGCGGGTGTGGCGGTTGGCGGCGTTGCACCGCCGATAGAGCCACCCCTACACTGGGCGGCCACTTGTCTTTCAAAGGATGAAACACAATGCACCCGCCTGAACCCCATATCGTGATCCAGCGCTTTACCGAAGCCCACCTTGAAGGCGTCGCCGCGCTCTACAACGAGCCGGCCGTGTGCCGTCAGGTGCTGCAGATGCCTTTCCAGTCCGCTGAAACCTGGCGCAAACGCCTGGTGATGGACAACGAGCGGCGGCTCCAACTGGTGGCGCTGCATGGGGGGGAAGTGATTGGCCAGCTTGGCCTGGAACAGTACCTGCGCGTACGCCAGGCCCATGTGGGATCGTTCGGCATGGGCGTGGCCACGGCTTGGCAAGGCAAGGGGGTGGGCTCGCGGTTGTTGGCCGCTGCGCTGGACGTGGCCGACAACTGGATGAACCTGCACCGTGTCGAACTCACGGTGTATGCCGACAACGAAGCCGCGCATAACCTGTATCGCAAGTTCGGCTTCGAAGTCGAAGGGCGGCTGCGCGATTACGCCCTGCGTGATGGCGTCTTCGTCGACACCCTGAGCATGGCGCGCCTGCGTCGGTCGGCTTAATCCTGCAAGGCAAACGCCACCGCAGCCTGCGCATGCAGCTCGGTGGTGTCCAGCAGCGGCAGGTCGCTGTGTTCCGGCTTGATCAGCAGGCTGATTTCCGTACACCCGAGGATGATGGCCTGGGCGCCGCGCGCGCCCAGGGACTCGATCACCCGCTGGTATACCTGGCGGGACGCCTCGCTGATCACCCCCACACACAACTCCTCATAGATGATCCGGTGTACCGCCTGGCGTTCATGCGCCTCGGGCACCAGCACGGTCAAGCCCTGGGCGGCCAGGCGTGATTTGAGAAAGTCCTGCTCCATGGTGAACGCCGTGCCGAGCAAGCCGACCGTCAAGGTGCCCGCTTCGACGGCCGCCGCACTGGCGGCATCGGCGATATGCAGGAATGGGATCGACACCGCCGCCTCAATACGCGGCGCCACCAGGTGCATGGTATTGGTACACAGCACTACGCACTCGGCTCCCCCGGCCTGCAAGCGGCGCGCGGCATCTTCCAGGATCAGCGCGGCGTCGTCCCAACGCCCGGCATGCTGGGCCTGTTCCACCGGGCCGAAGTCCACGCTGTACATCAACAATTGCGCCGAGCGCAGCGGGCCGAGCTGGTCGCGCACGTGCTGGTTGATGATGCGGTAGTACTCGGCGCTGGACTCCCAGCTCATGCCGCCGATAAGGCCGATGGTGCGCATGCGATGCTCCTGACAAGGAATGTCGCCCCACCTTACTCATCGGTCGCCGAATAGTCATACGCAGTTGCCGAGCAAATGACCGGAGCAGTTTCACATGTCCAGGTTGATCCAGCCCGGCCGGGCGGTTTCCGGTGCCACCGCGTGGACCGGTTTTCCCGTGGCCAGCTCCACCCGCCGTGCCACTTCCGGGTCGTCGGCAAAGGGAATCAGACTGGCCTCATCCAGGCTCTCGTTGGTCTGCCCGCGCAGGCAGTACTCCACCGCGCCATACAGGCATATCAGTATGAGGAAACTCCACATATCAAGCGATCCGCGCATCGAGCTGGGCCACATGCAAGTCGGCGACCCGCACCGTGCGCCAGGTGTTGTAGGCCATCAGCAGCATGCCGCTGAGAAAGAACAAGCCGCCGGCAAAACGCACCACAAAGCCGGGGTGGCTGGCCTGCAAGGCTTCGACAAACGAGTAGGTGAGCGTGCCGTCATCGTTCACCGCGCGCCACATCAAGCCCTGGGTGATGCCGTTGACCCACATCGAGGCGATGTACAACACCGTGCCGATGGTCGCCAACCAGAAGTGCAGGTTGATCAGCGGCACGCTGTGCATTTGTTCACGCCCGAATACCTTGGGGATCATGTGGTAGAGCGCGCCAAAGGTAATCATCGCCACCCAGCCCAAGGCTCCGGCGTGGACGTGGCCGATGGTCCAGTCGGTGTAGTGGGAGAGCGCGTTGACCGTCTTGATCGCCATCATCGGGCCCTCGAAGGTCGACGTGCCGTAGAACGCAAGCGACAACACCAAAAAGCGCAGGATCGGGTCGGTGCGTAACTTATGCCAGGCGCCGGACAAGGTCATCATGCCGTTGATCATGCCGCCCCAGCTTGGCGCCAGCAGGATCAATGACATCGCCATGCCCAGCGACTGTGCCCAGTCCGGCAGCGCGGTGTAGTGCAGGTGGTGTGGGCCGGCCCAGATATACAGGGTGATCAACGCCCAGAAGTGCACGATGGACAGGCGATAGGAATACACCGGACGCCCGACTTGTTTGGGCACGAAGTAGTACATCATCCCGAGAAAACCGGTAGTCAGGAAAAATCCTACGGCGTTATGTCCGTACCACCATTGCACCATCGCGTCGGTGGCCCCGGCGTAGACCGGATAGGACTTGAACCAGTCCACCGGGATCGCCAGGTGATTGACCACGTGCAGCATCGCGATCACCAGGATAAACGCGCCGAAGAACCAGTTGCCCACGTAGATATGCGCGGTCTTGCGCCGCACCACGGTGGTGAAAAACACAATGGCATAGGCCACCCACACCACGGTCATCCACACCGCGCCGGAGAACTCGATCTCGGCGTATTCCTTGGTGGTGGTGTAGCCCAGTGGCAGGCTGACCAGCATGATCACGATCACTGACTGCCAGCCCCAGAAGGTGAATGCGGCCAGCGTGTCGGAAAACAGCCGAACCTGGCAGGTGCGTTGTACCGCGTAGTAACTGGCGGCAAATTGCGCACTGCCGGCAAAACCGAAGATCACCAGGCTGGTGTGCAGCGGTCGCAGGCGACCAAAGGTGGTCCAGGGCAGGTCAAGGTTCATCTCGGGCCAGACCAGTTGCGAGGCGATCCAGACGCCCATGGCCATGCCCACCACGCCCCACACGAGGGTGGCGATCACGAATTGGCGGACGACTTTATAGTTATAGGCCTGTCCGGTTGTTGCTGTAGTCATGCTCAGTCCTCCCACGGTTCCAAGTGGTGGCACTGTAGGAAGCGTGGGCAAAACAAAACAGACTCAGAAAAATCTCATTACTGCGGATCAGTTCATCCAGCCTGAAAACGCTGCTCCAAGGCCATCTGATCCGCTTTTTATCGCTGGATGTGAATCTATAACGCGCTGCGCCGCAGGTGCATAGTCGTGCCATAGAAGCCGCACCGTGGATGCGGCCCACCCTGATGAGGCAGTGATATGTACCAATACGACGCATACGACCGGGCGTTGGTGTTCGAGCGCGTGGCGCAATTTCGTGACCAGGTGGAACGCTTTATCGCCGGCGACCTGAGCGAGGAGGAGTTCCTGCCTCTGCGCCTGCAAAACGGCCTATACCTGCAAAAGCATGCCTACATGCTGCGTGTGGCAATCCCCTACGGCACCTTGAGTGCCGGGCAATTGCGCACGCTGGCTGGCATTGCACGGGATTACGACCGTGGCTACGGCCATTTCACTACGCGGCAGAACCTGCAATTCAACTGGATCGAACTGCACCAGGTGCCCGACATCCTCGAACGCCTGGCCCAGGTCGACATGCATGCGATCCAGACCTCCGGTAACTGCGTGCGCAATATCACCACGGAAGCCTTTGCCGGGGTCGCCGCCGATGAGATTCTGGACCCGCGCCCGCTGGCGGAGATCCTGCGGCAGTGGTCGACCATCAACCCGGAGTTCCTGTTCCTGCCCCGCAAGTTCAAGATCGCCATCTGCTCGGCCGACGAAGACCGCGCCGCGATCATGATGCATGACATCGGCCTGTACCTTTACCGTGACCGCCAGGGCGACATGCTGTTGCGCGTGATGGTGGGCGGTGGGCTGGGGCGCACGCCAATCCTGGGGCTGATGATTCGCGAGGGGTTGCCGTGGCAGCACCTGTTGTCCTATGTCGAGGCGATATTGCGCGTGTACAACCGCCACGGTCGGCGGGATAACAAATACAAGGCGCGCATCAAGATACTGGTCAAGGCCCTGGGGATCGAAGCGTTTTCCCGCGAGGTGGAAGAAGAGTGGCAGTACCTGCGCGATGGCCCGGCGCAGTTGACCGACGCCGAATATACCCGTGTGGCGTCGGCCTTCGTCCCACCGGCCTATGCGCACCTGGCCGACACCAGCCTGGCTTATGGCACCGCCCTGGCGGACAACCCGCACTTTGCACGCTGGGTCAGCCGTAATGTGATGCCACATAAAGTACCGGGCTACACCAGCGTGGTGCTTTCCACCAAGCCGGGAATCAGCGCGCCGCCGGGCGATGTGACCGCCCGGCAAATGGATGCCGTGGCGCAGTGGTCAGAGCGTTTCGGCTTTGGGGAAATACGCATCGCCCATGAGCAGAACATCGTGCTGCCGGACGTGCCCAAGGAGCAGCTGCATGCCCTGTGGACACTGGCCTGCGAACACGACCTGGGTGCGGCCAATATCGGCTTGTTGACCGATATCATTGCCTGCCCGGGCGGCGATTTCTGCGCCTTGGCCAACGCCAAGTCGATCCCCATCGCCCAGGCGATCCAGCAGCGTTTCGATAACCTGGACTACCTGCATGACCTGGGTGATATCAGCTTGAATATTTCCGGCTGCATCAATGCCTGCGGCCATCACCACATCGGCAATATCGGCATTCTTGGCGTCGACAAGAATGGCAGCGAGTGGTACCAGATCACCCTCGGTGGCGCTCAGGGCAAGCACAGCGCCTTGGGCAAAGTGATCGGGCCATCGTTCAGCGCCGTGGAAATTCCCGATGTGATCGAGCGAGTCATCAGCACCTTCGTGCGCTATCGCGAAAGCGAGGAGCGTTTTGTCGACACGCTGCAGCGCATTGGCCTGGAGCCGTTCAAGGAACGGGTCTACGCGGGGCAGCCGGCATGATCAACCTATTGAGGCTGGAACAGGGTGTGGCGCGGATCGTCGAGGATGATCCCTGGGTATTGGTGCGCGACGAGGTGCGAGCGCCTGGCCCGTTGATCCTGCCGTTGGCGGCCTATGAGGCGGGGCAGGGTGTGTGGTTGGGGCCGGATGATGAGGTCGAGCACCTGCAACCCTGGCTCGCCACCTTGCCGCTGATCGCCCTGGACTTCCCCAGCTTTCGCGATGGACGTGCCTACAGCCAAGCCTATCTGTTGCGCACGCGACTGGGCTGGCAAGGTGAGTTGCGCGCAATTGGCGATGTATTGCGCGACCAACTCAGCCATATGCGTCAATGCGGGTTCGATGCGTTTGCGCTGCGGGCCGACAAGTCCGCCGAGGATGCCCTCAAGGGCCTGGCGGGGATGAGCGTGCTGTATGGCCGCAGCGCCATCGAGCCACGGCCGTTGTTTCGCAGGCGATAGCCTGGCGGGCGTTAATCGTACGGCCAGGCGCCGCATCTGCCATGATCGGGTTTCGCAAATGGGCTCACCCAAGGAAATCCGCAATGGACGATGTACAGCAACTGGGCGAGATGCTTCGTCATTACGCCGATAGCGAAGCGCATAAAAAACAGCAGTTCGATGTGCAATCAGCCCGCTGGGCGCAAAAGCTCGGCGAGTTGTTCCAGCAGATCGAGCAGTGGCTGGAACCGGTCAAGACCCATGGCTTGCTGGAGGTTCACCGCGAAGCCTACGTGGCCAGCGGCCCGAGCATGCCGGTGGAGACATCGCCTTTCAACACGGAAAAACTCACGGTGCAGATCACCGGCAAAAACGTCGAGTTCGTGCCCGAGGTCATGGGCGCCGGCGGGTTGATCTGCGTGTCGGTCATGGGCCTTACCGCCGCGCGGCATGGCAGTGTCTCGCTGGTATTGCCCGCGGATAAGAACGACTGGCTCTGGAAGAAGACCAACGGCCTGAAAGACCCGGACACCTTCGGCTTCGACGCCAACTTCCTCGCGGCGCAGTTACAGAGCCTGATTCCCCGCGAACGCGGCTAAGCGCGCGATTTTTCCGTGATTGGCTATACCTACAGCTCAACGTTCTGATGATGGTTGCCAAGGAGTTCAAGCATGAAGCTAAGGCGAATGATCAGCACGCTCTGCATCGCTTCGATCGGGATGGTGGGCTGTGCCAGCAAAGTTACACAACCGGATGAATATTCGGGGTTCCTTTCCGACTACAGTCGCCTTAAGGAGGCCAAGTCGCCCTCGGGGGCCGAAGTGATGCGCTGGGTCGACCCCAAGCTGGATGTGAGTCGCTACAACGCGGTGTATATCGAACCCACCCAGTTCTACCCCAAGCCCCACGCCACGACGAAAATCCCCGAAAGCACGTTGCGCGGCATCAACGACTACTTCAACCAGGCGCTCAAGCGCGAGCTCGGCAAGTCATTGCCCCTGGCGCAAGGGCCAGGCAACGGGGTATTGGTGGTGCGGGCAGCGATCACGGCGGTCAGCACCAAGACCCAGGGGCTCAAGCCCTATGAGTATGTGCCTGTTGCGTTAGTCGCGGCGGCGGTCAGCGCTGGCAGCGGCATTCGCGACCAGGACACGATCCTGGGTACCGAGGCACAGTTTCTCGATGGGGCCAACGGCAACGTCGTCGCCCAGGTCGTGCGCAAAGGCACCGGCAAACCCCTGGAAAACGACGCACAAGCGATGACGCCCAATGATGTAAAAGGCGTCATCGATGGCTGGGCGTCGGACCTGCATCAGTCCTCCCTGAAGTTCAGAAAGCCCTAGGTCCGCCAACGTCTACTTGAGAGGGGTCAGCGGTGGCAGCTTCCATTCACCGTTGCCCACCTCAGGTTTGGGCAGGTAAATCCGCAGTACCGCGTAGAACGGACCAGGAGGGGCAGGTAGCCAATTGCTTTGTTCTTCTTTCGGCGGTTCGTGGTGCTGCAGCGCCAGGGTCAAGCCGCCGTCGGCGTCCAGCTTGAGGTTGGGCAGCATCCGCGAGTTGATCTGGTAACGCTTCTTGTGATTGGGCACCAGCAGCTTGGTCTTGGCGTCGTACATGGTCAGCGACCAGAATGCATCGGCCGGCGGCAGCTGGCCCTTGGCAAAGTGGACGGTGTAGCTGTGACGAGCGCCGTTGGCGGGTTTACCCTCGCTGTCGATGAGGTAGCTCAGGGACGCCGCCTCATCGGCCGAGTTGCGGAAAATCCCGATGTTGGCGCCAGCGTAGCGGTACAGGTAGTTGTTCTTCAGGCGGTCACGGCTGCCGAACAGGTCGGCGCTGGCGACCTGATGGGTGTCGAGCTTGTCCTTTTTAAAGGCTGCGAATTCCGCCCTGGCGTCGCTAATGCCGTCTTCCAGGGCCTTGCGCTGTTCAGCCGTCAACTGGTTGACCTTGAACGGGGCGCCAGGGGCAATGCCGATCTTGGCAAAGCGCGCCAGCAGGTCTTTTTCGCTGTCCTGGGGCGCGGCGAAGGCCAGCATGAAGTTCAGGTAGCGAAACAACTGCGGTCCTTCGGTCATGGTCGCCAATGGCTTGGGCCATTGGATCTTGGCTGCCTTGGCCGGGGCGGCTTGCTTCACGTAATTGCTCAGCGACTGCACTTTGTAGCCGTTCTGAATCTGCTTGACCTTGTTCAGGTCCTTTTCATCAAACAACTGAGTGCGGTAGAGGGCGTAGGCAATATTGCTCTCGCTGTACACCACACGGTCCACGTTGACTGGCTGCTGACCTTTCCAGTCCGGGCCGGCGACCATGTAGTGGCCGCCATTGTTGCCGGTGCTGCGGGTGCCCAGGTAAGCGAAATTCTGCGTATAGAGGTCGATCAGTTGCACCGAGTAGTAACGGTCGTCTTCGATCTTGGGCAGGGTGAGCACCAGCGGCTCGCTGCGCAGGTCCATCCACACGAATGAATAGGGTGTGTCGATGTTCGGGGTCGCGAATGCGGTGTCCTTTGGCGTGAGCGCCTGGGCGGTATTGCCGATATGGTTGAACGGTGCCTTGAAGTTGGCCCCGCCTTTATCAACGGCCTGGGTGTAGAGCGTCTTGTACATCTCAACGACTGGATAGCCATACAAGTAGGCTTCCTTGGCAATGGCCCGCGCTTCGCTCGGCGTCGCCGTGAAATCGGCCCAGGCACCGGTACTCATGAGTATCGAGAGGCTCGCCAACAGCAGGCGCGTCGGTTTTCCAATCATGTTGTTGCGTCCTTCCAGGGGGGCTTGGTGGGGAGAGTTATGGTACATGGCGCGGATGCGCCATGAGTTTCCATTTTTATTGGCCGAACGTCACGTTAAAAGCACGAAATCAGGCGTGCAGCCGCCGTTGACTTGGCCGATCGAATCAATAAATGAGAAATTCAACGTCAGAGGCTGCGCAGGCGCTGACAGCCGTCCAGGGTGGGCAGCATGCGCTGACAGTGGGCGGTCATGCGGCAGGCGGCAACATCGCTTTGACCTTGTCGCGCAACTGATCGATCGAGAACGGCTTGGCGATCACCTGCATACCGGTAGACACATCGATATTTTCGGCATAGCCACTGGCGAACAATATCGGCAAGGTCGGACGCAACTCACGGACCTTGGCCGCCAGTTGCTTGCCGTCCATACCCGGCAGGCCCATGTCGGTCATCATCAGATCAATCGTCTGGTGGGTGTCTTCAACCACTTCGAGCGCCTTTTCGGCATCAGCGGCCTCCAGCACTGCGAACTCCAACTCTTCGAGTACATCGACGATCAGCATGCGCACGATGGCGTCATCTTCGACTACAAGGATGGTGGAGGCGGTGGGCATAGTAGACATTCCTGAAAGGTGAGGGGCTGAGCGTGAAAGGCAAAAAGACAACTTAGTAATGAGTGGAAGCAACGCCAGCAAGTTCCAAAGTAATTGCTGGCATTGTGACGTTCGTGGAGCAGAATGTCCCGTCGGGTTGTTCTGTTCCCCTTGCTTCTTGGGGTGAGGAAGAAAGCGCGAGGAGTTCCGGAGCCAAGCAGCCTGATATTTAAGCAGCCGAATCAATACAGAAAAATAGCGTTCGCGCGCAACTTTGGGGCAAACTCCTCGTTTTTCTGAATTGGCCAAGGCATGCCCATGACTCCCGCGTCGACTGTCGATGAAAAGAGCTTTCGTACACTGCTGGGCCGAAACGTCGCGCTGCCCCTGGGCGTGGGCGTGCTCAGCGCGGTATTTTTCGTCTGCCTGATCACTTATTTGCTGTCGGTAATCCAGTGGGTGGAGCACACCGACCGGGTCATCAACAACCTCAATGAGACGTCAAAGCTGACCGTCGACCTGGAAACCGGCATGCGCGGTTTCCTGATCACCGGTGACGAGCATTTCCTCGACCCGTATGAAGTGGCCAAGCCCCGCATCATTGCCGATTTGCGCAATTTGCAGGACCTGGTGGCGGACAACCCCCAGCAGGTGGACCGCCTCAAGCGCTTGGAAGCCTTGCAGATCGAGTGGAACAAGTACGCCCAATCGATGATTGATATGCAGCGTGAGAGCGGTGATTACCGTAGCGCTGTGAAGGCCGGCCGCGGCAAGCGCCTGACCGATGAAATTCGCAAGGAATACGACGATGCGGTGGCGATGGAGCAGCAGTTCCGTATCGCCCGCAACGAAGACGTCACCCGTACCACGGTCATCAGCGTCAGCTTGTACCTGGCATTTGTACTCGGGTTGAGTGGCTTTCTGGCCTACATCGGTCGTAAGAATTTACTTTCCTTATCCGATAGTTACAGCGCAAACCTCGCGTCACAACAGAAGATCGCGCAGCGCCTCGAGCGGCAAGCCTGGTTGCGTAATGGCCAGACCGAGTTGGCCGAACAGGTCCTCGGCCAACTGACCTTGAACATGCTGGGCCGCAATATCTTGCAGTTCTTCGCCCAGTACATGGGCTCGGCCGTCGCGGCGCTGTATGTGCGCGAAGAACACGGCGGCCTCAAGCGCGTGGCCACGTACGGCTTCTCCCGCGAGCAGGAGCAGCAGGAACAGTCGATCTACAGTGACGAAGGTATCGTCGGGCAGGCTGCCCAACTGGATCGCCTGATTCGCCTCGACGACGTGCCAGTGGACTACTTCAAGGTCAGCTCCGGCCTGGGCGAAGGCGCCACGCGCAGCGTGATGGTGATGCCGACGAGCGACGATGACCGGGTCAACGGCGTGATCGAACTGGGTTTCCTGCGCCCTCTGGAAGAGCGTGACGTTGATTTGCTGGAGCTGATCGCCGGGAATATCGGCACTTCCATCGAAGCCGCGCGTTATCGCCAGCGCCTGCAGGAAGTGCTGGCCGAGACCCAGCAGCTCAACGAAGAGCTGCAAGTGCAACAGGAAGAGCTCAAGACCGCCAACGAAGAACTCGAAGAACAGTCGCGCATCCTCAAGGAGTCCCAGGCCCACCTTGAGACCCAACAGGCGGAACTGGAGCAGACCAACGAGCAGTTGGCCGAGCAGACCCAGACCCTGGCGGAGCAGCGCGACGCCATGGACCGCAAGAACGTCGAACTCAACCAGGCCCAGCTCGAACTCGAGGACCGCGCCGAAGAGTTGCAGCGCTCCAGCAAGTACAAGTCCGAGTTCCTCGCCAACATGTCCCATGAGCTGCGTACGCCGCTGAACAGCTCGTTGATTCTGGCCAAGCTGTTGGCCGAGAACCCCCAGGAAAACCTCAGTGCCGAGCAGGTCAAGTTCGCCGAGTCGATCTATTCGGCGGGTAATGACCTGCTCAATCTGATCAACGACATCCTGGATATTTCCAAGGTGGAAGCCGGCAAACTGGAGGTGCGCCCGGAAAACTCCAGTGTGGCGCGCCTGGTCGACGGCCTGCGCGGGATGTTCGAACCGCTCGCCGCCGATCGCAAGCTGGCGTTCCAGGTCGAAGTGCTGGAAGGCTCGCCGACCATGCTGTTCACCGACCGCCAACGCCTGGAGCAGATCCTCAAGAACCTGCTGTCCAACGCCATCAAATTCACCGAGCAAGGTGAAGTCAGCCTGTCGGTCTCCCGGGCGCCGGGGGAGGGCATTGCCTTTACCGTGCGTGATTCGGGCATCGGTATTGCCCCGGACCAGCAGGAAAGTATCTTCGAAGCCTTCCGCCAGGCCGACGGCACCACCAACCGCCGTTACGGCGGTACGGGCCTGGGGCTGTCGATTTCCCGCGACCTGGCCACCTTGCTCGGCGGCTATATCAGCGTGACCAGCGAGCCGGGCAAGGGCAGCGTATTTACCCTGGTGTTGCCGGAGCAGTACATCGAGCGTGAGGAAGACGCGGCGCCTATCGAGCCGCCACGCCAGGTGGTTGCGGTCCCGGCGCCCAAGCCGATCGCGGTATCACCCTTGCCGATCGCGGACGCCAAACAGATCCCACGGTTTGCCGACGATCGCGAGAAAGCCCCGTTTACCACCCGTTGCATCCTGGTGGTGGAAGACGAGCCGAACTTCGCCCGCATCCTGTTCGACCTGGCCCATGAGTTGGGTTACCACTGCCTGGTGGCCCATGGCGCAGACGAAGGCTACAGCCTGGCCGAGGAATACATCCCCGATGCCATCCTGCTCGACATGCGCCTGCCGGATCATTCGGGCCTGACCGTGTTGCAGCGCCTCAAGGAACATGCCAATACCCGGCATATCCCGGTGCATGTGATTTCCGTGGAAGACCGCGTCGAAGCCGCCATGCATATGGGCGCCATCGGCTATGCGGTCAAGCCCACCACCCGCGAAGAGCTCAAGGACGTGTTTGCACGCCTGGAAGCCAAGCTGACCCAGAAGGTCAAGCGCGTGCTGCTGGTGGAGGACGATGACCTGCAACGCGACAGCATTGCCCGCCTGATCGGTGACGATGACATCGAAATCACCGCCGTCGGCTTTGCCCAGGAGGCCCTCGACCTGCTGCGCGCCAACGTCTATGACTGCATGATCATCGACCTCAAGCTGCCCGACATGCTCGGCAACGAGTTGCTCAAGCGCATGGCCACCGAGGATATCTGCTCGTTCCCGCCGGTGATTGTCTACACCGGGCGCAACCTGACCCGCGATGAAGAGACCGAACTGCGCAAGTATTCGCGCTCGATCATCATCAAGGGCGCCCGTTCCCCGGAGCGCCTGCTGGACGAGGTGACACTCTTTCTGCACAAAGTCGAATCCCAGCTGTCCCATGAACGCCAGACGATGCTCAAGACTGCCCGCAGCCGCGACAAGGTGTTCGAAGGCCGCAAGATTCTGTTGGTGGACGACGATGTGCGCAACATTTTCGCCCTGACCAGTGCCTTGGAGCACAAGGGGGCTGTGGTGGTCATCGGGCGTAACGGTCGTGAAGCCATCGATAGACTCAATGAGATCGACGATATCGACCTGGTGCTGATGGATGTGATGATGCCCGAGATGGACGGTTACGAAGCCACCACCTTGATTCGCCAGGACCCGCGCTGGAAAAAACTGCCGATCATTGCCGTCACCGCCAAGGCCATGAAGGACGATCAGGAGCGCTGCCTTGCGGCGGGTTCCAACGATTACCTGGCCAAGCCGATTGACCTGGATCGCCTGTTCTCGCTGATCCGCGTATGGCTACCGAAGATGGAACGCATTTAAGTGGAGCGAAGTTTTTTGGAAAAAAGCAGCGATATTGAGCTGCGCCTGCTGATCGAGGCGATTTACCTCAAGTACAGCTATGACTTTCGCGACTATTCCGGTGCGTCGGTAAAACGCCGCGTGGCTCACGCCCTGCGCCAGTTCGACTGCGCGACCATTTCGGCGCTGCAGGAGCGGGTGCTGCACGACCCGGCGGCGTTCATGCAATTGCTGCAATTCCTGACGATTCCGGTCAGCGAGATGTTTCGCGACCCGTCGCACTTCCTCGCGATCCGCCAGGAAGTGGTGCCGCTGCTCAAGACCTACCCGTCGATCAAGATCTGGATCGCCGGCTGCAGCACGGGGGAGGAGGTGTACTCCATGGCGATCCTGCTGCGTGAAGAAGGGTTGCTGGAGCGCACCATCATCTACGCCACCGATATCAACCCGGCGTCCCTGGACAAAGCCAAGCAGGGGATCTTTTCTCTGGAGAATGTCCGCGCCTACACTGCCAACTACCAGCAGGCTGGCGGGCAGCGTTCATTTGCCGACTACTACACCGCGGCTTACGATTACGCGATCTTCGACAAGACGCTGCGTGAGAATGTGACCTTCGCTGACCATAGCCTGGCGACCGATAGCGTGTTCTCAGAAACTCAATTAATTTCATGTCGTAATGTTCTGATTTATTTCAATAAAAAGTTGCAAGACAGGGCGTTTGGATTGTTTCATGAGTCGCTGTGCCATCGCGGCTTCCTGGTGCTGGGCAGCAAGGAAACCCTGGAATTTTCCGGCTACAGCAAGCAATTCGAACCCCTGGTCAAGCAGGAACGGATCTACCGAAAATCATGAACGACGCCGCCGCCAACCCGATTCGCGGGATTGAAGCCATCGTCGTCGGCGCTTCCGCTGGCGGGGTCGAGGCGTTGCTGAGTATTTTCAGTGACTTGCCCGACACCTTCGGTCTGCCGATCGTCGCCGTGCTGCACCTGCCGGATGAGCGCCGCAGCCAGTTGGCCGAGGTTTTTTCACGGCGCCTGCGCATCCCGGTACGGGAAGGCCAGGACAAAGAAGCGATCGAGCCGGGCACCTTGTATTTCGCCGGCCCTGGCTATCACTTGTCGGTGGAGCATGATCGCAGCCTGTCCCTGAGCCAGGAAGACCGGGTACATCATTCCCGGCCTGCCATCGACTACCTGTTCGCCTCCGCCGCCGATACCTATGGCAAGGGCCTGCTCGCGATTCTGTTGACCGGCGCCAACCAGGACGGCGCCCATGGCCTGATGCAGGTCAAGCACAGCGGTGGCACCACGGTTGTACAGGACCCCGACGAAGCACGCATTGCGGTGATGCCACGGGCAGCCCTGGCCCTGCACACCCCCGACCATATTCTGACCTTGAGCCGCATTGCCTCCTTGCTGGCTTCCCTGGAATCTTCCCCATGTTAAGTACTGTCCAGGCCAAACTGCTGATCGTCGACGATCTGCCGGAAAACCTGCTGGCCCTCGAGGCGCTGATCAAGCGCGAGGATCGCCAGGTCTTCAAGGCCTTGAGCGCCGACGAGGCCTTGTCGTTGTTGCTGGAGCATGAGTTCGCCATGGCGATCCTCGATGTACAGATGCCCGGCATGAACGGTTTCGAGCTGGCCGAACTGATGCGCGGTACCGAGAAAACCAAGAACATCCCGATTGTGTTCGTCAGCGCCGCGGGCCGCGAACTGAATTACGCCTTCAAGGGCTACGAAAGTGGCGCCGTGGACTTCCTGCACAAACCCCTGGACATCCATGCGGTGAAGAGCAAAGTCAATGTGTTCGTCGACCTCTACCGCCAGAGCAAGGCGATGAAACTGCAGGTCGAAGCCCTTGAGCGCAGTCGCCGCGAACAGGAACTGCTGTTGACGCGCCTGCAGGCCACCCAGGCTGAACTGGAACAGGCCGTGCGCATGCGCGATGACTTTATGTCGATCGTTGCCCATGAGGTTCGTACACCGCTCAACGGGCTGATCCTCGAAACCCAACTGCGCAAGATGCACCTGGCGCGGGATAACGCCGCCGCGTTTACCCTGGACAAGATGCACGCGATGGTCGACCGCGATGAGCGCCAGATCCAGAGCCTGATCCGCTTGATCGAAGACATGCTCGATGTGTCGCGTATCCGCACCGGCAAGCTGTCGATTCGCCCGGCACGCTTTGACTTGACGCAATTGGTACGCAACCTGCTGGAGAACTTTGCCCCCCAGGTGGCGGCCGCCGAGTCGTCGATGCAACTGGACGCCGAAGGGCCGGTGGAGGGCAACTGGGACGAGTTCCGTATCGAGCAGGTGGTCTCCAACCTGCTGACCAATGCGTTGCGCTACGGGGCCAAGAGCCCGGTGGAGGTGCGCGTCTATGCCGTGCACGGCGAGGCGCGGGTGGAAGTGCGTGATCATGGTATCGGGATCAGCGAAGACAACCAGAAGCGGATTTTCCAGCAGTTCGAGCGCGTATCCGCCAGCCATGTAGCCGCGGGCCTGGGCCTGGGGCTGTTTATTTCCGAGCAGATCGTGGCGGCCCACGGCGGCACCATCGAAGTCGAGAGCCAGATAGGCGAGGGCGCGCTGTTCCGGGTGTGCCTGCCCCTGGATGCGCCGGTGTGAAATCAATCGTCACCTCGACGCAACCTCTGCATGACCCTATGGTCGTATTTGCAGCAAATGACCGAACAAAGGCTTCCCATGAGTGAAGATGCACAAGATGTCGTACTGATCGTCGAAGACGACGAATCCATTATGTTCGTGCTGGGTGAATACCTGGCCGGCCTGGGTTACCGGGTATTGAAGGCCATCGATGGGGAGCAGGCGTTTGAAATCCTCGCAACCAAGCCACACTTGGACCTGATGGTCACAGATTATCGCCTGCCTGGGGGAATCTCCGGGGTGCAGATCGCCGAGCCGGCGATCAAATTGCGGCCGGAGTTGAAAGTCATCTTTATCAGCGGCTACCCGCAGGAAATCCTCGACTGTAATAGCCCGATCACGCGTAATGCGCCGATTTTGGCCAAGCCGTTTGACCTGGATACGCTGCAAGAGCATATCCAGCGACTTTTAGCTTGAAACAGCCCAAGGCGACAGTGTCCGCATGAGGGGACACTGCTTTAAATCGAACCAACGGATTGCCGCCTAGATCGGCCCGTTCACCCGCGTCACGCCTGAATCATCTCCCTGACCTTCGCCGTTAACAGATCAAAGGTGAATGGCTTGGTGATCAACTGCATTCCCGGGTCGAGGAAACCACCGCGCACGGCGGCGTGTTCGGCATAACCGGTGATGAACAGCACTTTGAGATCCGGGCGTATCTGGCGACCGATTTCTGCCAACTGCCGCCCGTTCATACCGGGCAGGCCGACGTCGCTGATCATCAGGTCAATGCGTTGTTCGGACTCGATAATCGGCAGTGCCGCGTCGGCATCTCCCGCTTCGACAAAGCCGTAGCCCAGCTCCTTCAGTACCGCGCAGACCAATACGCGTACGGCCGGGTCGTCCTCCACGATCAATACCGTTTCACCCGCATTGGCAAAGGGCAGCAACGTCGGGTTGTCGGCCTCCAGCGCAGTGAGCTCGCCCACAAAGCGCGGCAGGAACAGGCTGACGGTGGTGCCTTTGCCCACTTCGCTGTGGATCGTCACATGGCCGTGGGACTGACGGGCAAAGCCGTAGATCATCGATAACCCCAGGCCCGTGCCCTGGCCAATGGGCTTGGTGGTGAAGAACGGATCGAAGACTCGGCCCATCAAGTGTTCCGGAATACCGCAGCCGGTATCACTGATGCTGAGTTCTACATAGTCGCCGGGCTTCAAGGTGCCGTAGGCCGCCGTGAAAACGCTGTCCAGATGGCGGTTGGTGGTGTCAACCAGCAGTTTGCCGCCGCCGGGCATGGCATCCCGCGCGTTGATCACTAGGTTGAGCAGAGCACTTTCCAGTTGATTGGGGTCGGCTTCGGCGGTCCATAAGCCATCAGTCAGGTGCATGTCGAGGTCGATGCTTTCGTTGATGCTGCGTTGCAATAACTCTCCCATGGAAGCGACCAGTTGGTTGATATCCACCGGTTTGGAATCCAGCGATTGGCGACGCGAGAACGCCAGCAAACGATGGGTGAGGCCGGCAGCGCGGTTGGCGGACGTCACCCCCAAATCAATCAGGCTATCGAGGTCATCCAGCTTGCCCCGCGATACGCGCCTTCGCAGCAGCTCCAGGCTGCCGATGATCCCCGTCAGCATGTTGTTGAAGTCATGGGCGATACCGCCGGTCAACTGTCCGACCGCTTCCATTTTCTGCGATTGGCGTAATGCCTCTTCGTTGCTGCGCAGTTGGGCCGTGCGTTCCTCGACTTGTTGTTCGAGGGTTTCCAGGGTGCGTTGCAGGCGCAGTTCGCTTTCGCTCAGGTCCACCAGGCGGTCGCGGGCTTCGTATTGCCGGCGTCGACCACGCAGGGCGGCGCTGACCAGGCTGATCAGCGTCACCGGATGGAAAGGCCGCTCCAGGAAGGTCACGTTGCCCAGCAACCCGCTCAGGTGCGAGGAGCCATTCTGTTCGCTGCCGCCGTGGTGGGTCATCAGCACAATCGGCAGGTCTGACCAGGCCGGCTGCTGATGCAGGTGATCCAGCAGCGGTTCGAGGTCGACCCCGCGCAAGGCTTCAGCGGCGATCACCAGCAGGCCGGCACCGTGCTCCAAGGCGTCGCAGAGCATGTTCAGGTTGCTGGCTACCATACCGCTGTAGCCGGCTTCGTTGAGCATCATCAGCGCCAGAGAACCATCGCGCCCCAAGGGTGCGAGGATGATTGCGCGCTCGGAGAGGGGGGAAAAACCGCTCACTATCCCTCTTCCTTGAGCAAGGGTGAGCCGGAGCCTGTGAAGATCGGAATACCGCGCAATACACCCTGGAAGTTGTCGAGGGGCTCGCCCACGGTCATGCCGCCGCTGCCGATACGGTATTCGCGGATCGTCGATTCATGGGAGCCGGTACGTTTCTTGATGATCGAGATGGCCCGACGCACTTTGCCCAATGCTTCGAAGTAACGCAGCAGAATGACCGTGTCGGCCAGGTAGGTGATGTCCACGGGGGTCTGCATATCGCCGACCAGCCCGTGTTGAGCGACGGTCATGAACGTGGCGGCGCCCCGGCGGTTGAGGTACAGCAGCAGTTCATGCATATGCAGGATCAGCGCGTTTTCTTCCGGCATGGCAGCCTGATAGCCGTTGATGCTGTCGATGACCACGGTTTTGATGCCACGTTCATCCACGCAGCGGCGCACGCGGTGCGAAAACTCGCCCGGCGACAGCTCCGCTGCGTCGACCTGCTCGATCAGCAGGTTGCCGGTGGCTTGCATCGCGGCGAGGTCGATGCCCATGTTTTTCATGCGTTCGAACAATAGCCCCAGCTCTTCATCGAAGATGAACAGTGCGGCTTTTTCGCCACGTGCGACCGCCGCGGCGGCGAAGATCATCGAGATCAATGACTTGCCGGTCCCAGCAGGGCCGAGGATCAAGCTGCTGGAGCCGGTTTCCACGCCGCCGCCCATCAACGCATCCATCTCCGCAATACCGCTGCTCAAGGTCTCGCGGATGTAGCCACCGCGATGTTCGGCTGCCACCAGGCGCGGGAACACGTGGATGCCATCGCCCATGATGGTGAAATCGTGGAAGCCACCTCGGTATTTCTGGCCACGGTACTTCACCACGCGTATACGGCGCCGCTCAGCGCCATAGGTGGGCGTCAGCTCTTCCAGGCGAATCACGCCGTGGGCCACGCTGTGTACGGTTTTATCCAGGGATTCGGTGGTCAGGTCATCCAGCAGCAGCACCGTGGCGTCATAGCGTACGAAGTAATGCTTGATCGCCAGGATCTGCCGGCGATAGCGCAGCGAGCTTTGTGCCAGGAGCCGGATCTCCGACAGGCTGTCGATGACTACGCGGGTCGGCTTGACTCGCTCGACCACTTCAAAAATCTGCCGGGTGGCTTCCCCCAGTTCAAGGTCGGAGGAATACAGCAGGCTCTGCTGGTGCTCGGCGTTGAGCAGGCTTTCCGGCGGGGTCAGTTCGAAGATATGGATATGGTCGTCGAGTTCCCACCCATGGGATTTGGCGCCCTGGCGCAACTCGCGCTCGGTCTCTGACAGGGTGATATACAAACACCGCTCGCCGTTGTGTGCCCCCGCTTGCAGGAAGTGCAGCGCCACGGTGGTTTTGCCGGTGCCGGGTTCGCCTTCCAGCAAGAACAGATGGCTGCGTGAGAGTCCCCCGGAAAGAATGTCATCAAGACCTTCGATACCGGTGGCCGCCTTTTCACTGAACAGCTCTTTGGATGTAGACAAGAAGTGCCCTCGGGTCACGTACAAGTAGAAGGGGCGCCGCCTCAGGGCGCGCCATAAACTCTTGACCGTGGTGGCGTGTGGCGGTTCAACCCATTGTATTAGTTTGTCCGTTTCGCAGGTTTATGCAGGCCTGGTATCAAAGACCTTGTTGCAAGGCCGGGTCGTCTGGGTTCTGTTGCTCAAGTTGGGCCAGCAGTACCTGCACATTTTGCAATTGGCCGCTTTCCTTCCAGTAATTGACCAGCAACACCCGCGCCTTGCGGTTGGCAGGGTGGCGCTGGATGATTTCTTCCAACTGGCGCTGGGCGGCCTCGAGCTCCTGCTGGGCATGCAGGGTGGTGGCGAGGTCGTAGCGGTAATCCTGATTGTCGGGTTCCAGCTCCACGGCCTTGGACAGGCCGAGCAGCGCATAAGGGCGCTCGCCGTGGTGCAGCAGCCACATGCCCAGGGCGTGTTGCAGGTAGGCGGACTCAGGGTGCGCCGCCAATTGGCGAGCCAGCAACTGGCGCGATTCGTCGGTCTTGCCTTGTTTGTCCAGCAGCTCAATTTGCGCGACTACGGCCTGCAGGTTGTCCGGCTGCAAGCGCATCGCCTGTTCCAGGGCGTTTTGTGCCTCCGGCAGCAACGCGCTGTGGATGTACAGCCGCGCCAGTTGAATCCAGCTTTCAGCCGTTTCAGGCTGAGCCTTGAGCGTTTTCACGAATTCATCGAGCACTTGCTGCAATGGCCCGAAATACAGGCCCAGGGTGTCCGGCGAGAGCCCCAGCAAGGCGTTGGCGGCGGCAAAGCGCACGCTTTGCTCGGCGTCCTCCAGGAGTGGCCCGAGCAACAGGGTGCGCTGGCCGGTGGGCACCAGGCCGACAATGCTGCGAATCGCCGCCTCACGAACCCGTGGCGATTCATTGGCGAGGTCCTTGTCGGCCAATTTCAAGGCCTGGGGGCTGGGGTAGTTGGGCAATTCGGCATGCAGCGCGGCGCGACGTTCGTCGGACAGGTCTGGCCGGGCCAACTGCTGATACAGCACGCGGGCCGCCCCCGGTTCGCCGTTGTGCGCCTGTTTCAGGGCCTTGGAATAACCGTGGGCGATGGCAGGGGGCACCGCGACCGGGGTGGCGCGTGAGAAATACCAGGTGATCAGCACAATCAACAACAGGGCGCACAGGCCGACGATGGAGTAACGGCGTGACTTTGACATGCAGGCGTCCGAAAGCTTGGGCAGCTATTACAAAGCGCTCAGCTTCGGTCAGACCAGGGCGAGTGTCAAACCGGCATCAGGTCAGCACGTAGTCCACCGGCTCCAGGGCAGGGGGAAGGTCGGTTGCACCGAGGGCGGCGAGGACCTCTCGCTCCAGGGTGCGCACGATGGCGTTGCAGGGCAGGTCGTTCTCGTCGAAGCCGAACGGGTCTTCCAGGTCGTCACCGATTTCATCCAGGCCGAAGAAGGTGTAGCTGACGATGGCGGTGAACACCGGCGTCAGCCAGCCCAGCGGTTCGGCCATGGCGAATGGCAAGAGAATGCAGAACAGGTAAATGGTGCGATGCAGCAGCAGCGTGTAGGGAAAGGGCAGGGGCGTGGCCTTGATCCGCTCGCAGGAAGCCTGTACCTGGCAGAGGCTGACCAGGCGGGTTTCGAGCTGGGTGTAGCGCCATTCACTGATCACGCCGTGTTCGGCCAGCGTGGAAAACCGCGCGCCCAGCTGTTGCAGGACCTGGTCGGGAAGATTGGGATGGGCCGCCGGCACCCCGATCCAGGGCTTGATCGCCTGGGCTTCATCCTCCAGGCGCAGGCGCGCGATCAAACCGTGGGCAAAACCGCACAAGCCGCGCAACAGGCTTGCCCGTTCCAGTGGGTCGCCGAGCACCTGGGTTTCACGTATCAACGAGCGCACATCAATGAGCATCTGCCCCAACTGCTTGCGACCTTCCCACCAGCGGTCGTAGCAGGCGTTGTTGCGAAAGCTCATGAAGATCGATAGCGACAGCCCCAGCAGCGTGAACGGCGTGGCGTTGACCTTGGAGAAATAGGCGGGGTGCAGGGTTTCCACCAGCACGATCACCGAGGCCAGCAATGTCACCAGCAGGCTGCGCAGGGCGATGCGCTTGGCAATCGAGCCCTTGAGGGAAAACAGGATGCCCAGGAGGTTGGGTTTGGGGCGAACGATCATCGCAAGGGGGCTTCTTAGGTGGCGCAGGCCATCAGGTTAGAAGCTGGCGGGCGAACCGTCCAATCGCTTGGGCCGACCGGCTGATCGGTGGGGTCTATGATGAAAGGACATTGGCCAAACCAGTCAGCCAGGTTGATGGCTTTGACCATTGCTGCTGCAACGCTCTAGAGCGACTATTTCACGGGTTCCGTTTACGTCCTGAAAATAAAAATACAGAAGGATTTAAAGCGATGCGTGAGTATTTGGCTGCCACCACCGAGTTTGATTACCAGCACACCGTAGATGCCGCCTTGGCTGGCAACCTGCAGGGCCTGAATGCCTGTGTTGAATGTTGCGACCGCCATGCCTTGCCGGGGCGTATCGCGTTGTTCTGGGAGGGCAAGGACGGGCGTAGCGCCACGTCCACCTTCAGCGAGTTGCAGGACCAGGCGGCACGCTTCGCCAACTTCCTGCTGGCTCAGGGCGTCAAGCGTGGCGACAAGGTCGCCGGCCTGTTGCCACGCACCGCCGAGTTGCTGGTGGTGGTGTTCGCCACCTGGCGTATCGGTGCGGTCTATCAACCGCTGTTTACGGCCTTTGGCCCCAAGGCCATTGAACACCGCTTGAACAGTTCCGGCGCTGCCCTGGTGGTCACCGATGCGGTGAATCGGCCCAAGCTCGCGGAGGTTCAGGGCTGCCCGACCATCGTCACGGTCACCGGCCCTAAAGGTGAAGGTCTGGTACGGGGCGATTTCAGCTTCTGGGCCGAGTTGCCCAACTATTCCAAGCTCTGCGAGCCGGTGCTGCTGGACGCCGAAGAGCCGTTCCTGCTGATGTTCACCTCGGGCACCACCGGGCCATCGAAAGCCTTGTCGGTACCGCTCAAGGCCATCGTTGCGTTCCAGAGCTATACCCGTGATGCGGTCGACCTGCGTCCTGAAGACGCGTTCTGGAACGTCGCCGACCCGGGCTGGGCCTACGGCATCTATTTCGGCGTGACCGGGCCGTTGTCCATGGGCCATCCGATCACCTTCTACGACGGCCCGTTCACCCTGGAAAGCACCTGCCGGGTCATCAATAAATACGGGATCACCAACCTCACCGGTTCGCCGACGGCCTATCGCCTGTTGATTGCCGGGGGCGAGCAGTTCGCCCGTTCGATCAAGGGCAAGCTGCGTATTGTCAGCAGCGCCGGCGAACCGTTGAACCCGGAAGTGATCCGCTGGTTTGCCGACAACCTGGGCGTCACCATCCACGACCACTACGGCCAGACTGAACTGGGCATGGTGCTGTGCAACCATCATGGCCTGGCGCATCCGGTACACATCGGCTCGGCTGGGTTTGCTTCGCCGGGGCATCGCATCGTGGTGCTGGATGACGATTACCAGGAGCTGCCCGCCGGCCAACCGGGCATTCTCGCCATTGACCGCGAGCAATCGCCGATGTGCTGGTTCGCCGGCTACGACGGGGTGAAGACCAAGGCGTTCGTCGGTAAGTACTACCTCAGTGGCGACACGGTCGAATTGAACCCGGACGGCAGCATCAGCTTTGTGGGGCGCAGTGATGATGTGATCACCACCTCCGGCTATCGGGTCGGCCCCTTCGACGTGGAAAGCGCGCTGGTTGAACACCCGGCCGTGGTCGAAGCCGCCGTGGTCGGCAAGCCCGACCCGGAGCGCACCGAGCTGGTGAAAGCCTTTGTGGTGATCAACGAGCAATACCGAGCGACCCCGGAGCTGGCCGAAGAGCTGCGTCTGCATGTGCGCAAGCGCCTGGCCGCGCATGCCTACCCGCGGGAAATCGAATTTGTCAGCGACTTGCCCAAGACTCCGAGCGGCAAGCTGCAACGTTTTATCTTGCGTAACCAGGAAATCGCCAAGGCCCAAGCGGCGTTGGCGTGATCCACCTCTCAAGGAAACAATGATGCAGATTGAAAACAAGGTTTTTCTGGTCAGCGGCGGCGCTTCGGGCCTCGGCGCGGCCACGGCCGAGATGCTGATCGCGGCCGGTGCCAAGGTCATGCTGGTGGACCTGAACGCCGAAGCCGTCGCCGCCAAGGCCCGGCAACTGGGTGACAACGCCCGCAGCGCCGTGGCGGATATCAGCCAGGAAGCCGCCGCCGAAGCCGCCGTAAAGGCCGCCGTGGCTGCCTTTGGTGGTCTGCATGGCCTGGTTAACTGCGCCGGCGTGGTGCGTGGCGAGAAAATCCTCGGCAAGAACGGTCCCCACGCGTTGGCCAGCTTCGCCCAGGTGATCAACGTCAACCTGATCGGCAGCTTCAACCTGCTGCGCCTGGCCGCGGCGGCCATCGCCGAAACCGAAGCCAATGCCGAGGGCGAACGCGGGGTGATCATCAACACCGCGTCGGTCGCAGCGTTTGACGGGCAGATCGGCCAGGCGGCGTATGCGGCTTCCAAAGGCGCGATCGCCAGCCTGACCCTGCCGGCGGCACGGGAACTGGCGCGATTCGGCATTCGCGTGATGACCATCGCCCCGGGCATCTTCGAAACGCCAATGATGGCGGGCATGACCCCGGAAGTCCGCGATTCTCTCGCCGCCGGCGTGCCATTCCCGCCACGCCTGGGCAAACCTGCCGAGTACGCCGCGTTGGTGCGGCACATCATCGAAAACAGCATGCTCAATGGCGAGGTGATCCGTCTCGACGGTGCCTTGCGCATGGCAGCCAAGTGAGGAGGATGCGTCATGAATGATCCCATCGTGATTGTCAGTGCCGCGCGTACGCCCATGGGCGGGTTCCAGGGCGACCTTAAGGGCCTGACCGCGCCGCAACTGGGCGCTGCCGCGATTCGCGCGGTGGTCGAGCGCGCCGGTATCGCCAACGATGCCGTGGATGAGGTGTTGTTCGGCTGTGTACTGCCGGCCGGCCTCGGCCAGGCACCTGCGCGCCAGGCGGCCCTCGGCGCCGGGCTGGACAAGGCCACGCGCTGTACCACCCTCAACAAGATGTGTGGTTCGGGCATGGAAGCGACCATCCTGGCCCATGACTCGCTGTTGGCGGGCAGCGTCGACGTGGTGGTTGCCGGCGGCATGGAAAGCATGTCCAACGCACCGTACCTGCTGGACCGCGCCCGCAGCGGCTACCGCATGGGCCACGGCAAGGTGCTCGACCATATGTTCCTCGACGGCCTGGAAGACGCCTACGACAAGGGCCGCCTGATGGGCACCTTTGCCGAAGATTGCGCCGAGCACAACGGCTTTACCCGTGAAGCCCAGGACGCCTTCGCCATTGCCTCCCTGACCCGTGCGCAGCAGGCCATCACCCAAGGCTGCTTCACCGCCGAGATCGTCCCGGTGCAGGTCACCGTGGGCAAAGAGCAGAAGACCATCCTGCACGACGAGCAACCCCCCAAGGCCAAGCTGGACAAGATCGCCAGCCTGAAGCCGGCCTTCCGCGAAGGCGGCACCGTCACTGCGGCCAACTCCAGTTCGATTTCCGATGGCGCGGCGGCGTTGCTGCTGATGCGTGAGTCCGAGGCGCACAAGCGCGGGCTCAAGCCGTTGGCGGTGATCCACGGGCATGCGGCGTTTGCCGACGAGCCGGGCCTGTTCCCGGTGGCGCCAGTGGGGGCGATTCGCAAGCTGATGAGCAAGACCGGCTGGAACCTGGGCGACGTGGACCTGTTTGAAATCAACGAGGCCTTTGCCGTGGTCAGCCTGGTCACCATGAGCAAGCTGGAGATTCCCCACGACAAGGTCAATATCCATGGCGGCGCCTGCGCCCTGGGCCACCCGATTGGTGCCTCCGGCGCGCGGATCCTGGTGACGCTGCTTTCGGCCCTGCGCCAAAAAGGCCTCAAGCGTGGCGTTGCCGCCATTTGCATCGGCGGTGGTGAAGCCACGGCCATGGCCGTCGAATGCCTGTATTAAGGACTCTGCACCATGCTCCCGAATGACGAACAGCTGCAAATCAGTGACGCGGCCCGGCAATTTGCCCAGGAACGCCTGAAACCGTTCGCCGCCGAATGGGACCGCGAGCACCGCTTTCCCAAGGAAGCCATCGGCGAAATGGCCGAATTGGGCTTTTTCGGCATGCTGGTGCCGGAACAATGGGGCGGTTGCGACACCGGCTACCTGGCCTATGCCATGGCCCTGGAAGAAATCGCCGTAGGTGACGGCGCCTGCTCGACCATCATGAGCGTGCACAACTCCGTCGGTTGCGTGCCGATTCTTACGTTCGGCAACGATCAGCAGAAAGAACAATTCCTCAAACCCCTGGCCAGCGGCGCCATGCTCGGCGCCTTTGCACTCACCGAGCCCCAAGCGGGCTCCGATGCCAGCAGCCTGAAAACCCGGGCGCGCCTGGAAGGCGACCATTACGTGTTGAACGGCTGCAAACAGTTCATCACCTCCGGGCAAAACGCCGGGATCGTGATCGTGTTTGCGGTCACCGACCCCGCCGCGGGCAAGCGCGGGATCAGCGCATTCATCGTGCCGACGAATTCACCGGGCTACACCGTGGCGCGGGTTGAAGACAAGTTGGGGCAGCATGCCTCCGACACCTGCCAGATCCTGTTTGAGGATGTGAAGGTGCCGGTGGCGAATCGCCTGGGCGAGGAGGGCGAAGGCTACCGTATCGCCCTGGCCAACCTTGAGGGCGGTCGCGTCGGTATTGCCTCGCAATCAGTGGGCATGGCCCGCGCAGCGTTCGAAGCGGCGCGCGACTATGCCCGTGAACGCGAAAGCTTTGGCAAAGCCTTGATCGAACACCAGGCCGTGGCGTTCCGCCTGGCGGACATGGCCACGCAAATCGCGGTTGCCCGTCAGATGGTGCATTACGCCGCAGCCCTGCGTGACAGCGGCAAACCGGCCTTGGTCGAGGCGTCCATGGCCAAGCTGTTCGCTTCGGAAATGGCCGAGAAAGTCTGTTCGGCCGCCTTGCAAACCTTGGGCGGTTACGGTTACCTGAGCGACTTCCCCCTGGAGCGGATCTACCGCGATGTGCGGGTCTGCCAGATCTACGAAGGCACCAGCGATATCCAGCGCATGGTCATTTCACGCAATCTTTAAGGAGCCGAAACATGAGTTACGAAACCATCCTGCTCGAAGTCCAGGGCCGTGTCGGACTGATCACCCTCAACCGCCCGCAAGCCCTGAACGCGCTGAACGCGCAACTGGTCAGTGAGCTGAACCTGGCGCTCGACAGCCTGGAAGCCAATCCGGAAATCGGCTGCATCGTGCTCACCGGCTCGAAGAAAGCCTTCGCGGCCGGTGCCGACATCAAGGAAATGGCCGAGCTGACTTACCCCCGGATCTACCTCGATGACCTGTTCAGCGACAGCGACCGCGTGGCCAACCGCCGCAAGCCGATCATCGCCGCAGTCAACGGCTTCGCCCTCGGCGGCGGCTGTGAGCTGGCGCTGATGTGCGACTTTATCCTCGCCGGCGACACTGCCAAGTTCGGCCAGCCGGAAATCAACCTTGGCGTCCTGCCGGGTATGGGCGGAACCCAGCGCCTGACCCGCGCGGTGGGCAAGGCCAAGGCCATGGAAATGTGCCTGACCGGGCGCTTCATCGACGCGGTGGAAGCGGAGCGATGCGGGATTGTCGCGCGTATCGTGCCAGCCGATGAACTGCTGGACGAAGCGCTGAAAGTCGCCACCCTGATCGCCAGCAAGTCGGTACCGATCAGCATGATGGTCAAGGAAAGCGTGAACCGCGCGTTTGAAGTCAGCCTGTCGGAAGGCGTGCGCTTTGAGCGTCGGGTGTTCCACGCAGCGTTCGCCACCCAGGATCAGAAGGAAGGGATGGCGGCGTTCGTGGCCAAGCGCGCGCCAGCGTTCAAGGATAAATAACCCGGTATCCGGAACACCGGGGTTCAAATGGACTTGTTGTGACGAGCGGGCCTAGTGGCGAGCGGGCTTGGTGGCAAGTGGGCCTGTTGTGGCGAGCGGGCTTGCCCCGCGTTGGGCTGCGAAGCAGCCCCAATAAGGCCCTCGCGTTTATTCAGGCCTATTAAATCGTCAGGTTTTGGGGCCGCTTCGCGCCCCAACGCGGGGCAAGCCCGCTCGCCACAACAAGCCTGCTCACCATATCAAGCCGACTTGCCGCATCAAGCCCATTTGCCGCATCAAGTCCACTTGCCACATCAAGCCCCCTCCCACAGCCGTTTCAATCAAAGCTGGTAATTCTTGAGCTCTCGGGCAATCACCATCCGCTGGATCTCGCTGGTGCCTTCGTAAATCTGCGTGATCCGCGCATCCCGGTAGTAACGCTCCACCGGGTAATCCTCCAGGTACCCATACCCTCCATGAATCTGCATGGCCGAGGAGCAGACCTTTTCAGCCATTTCCGAGGCGAACAGCTTGGCCTGGGACGCCTCAGACAAGCAGGGCTTGCCGGCACTGCGCAGGCGCGCGGCGTGCAGGATCAGCAGGCGCGCGGCATTCAGCCGGGTTTGCATATCGGCCAACAGGTTGGCGACGCTCTGGTGCTCGATGATTGCCTTATCGAACTGCACGCGGTCACGGGCATAGGCCAGCGCCGCTTCAAAGGCGGCACGGGCGATGCCCAGGGCCTGGGCGGCGATGCCAATACGGCCACCTTCGAGGTTGGACAGGGCAATTGCCAGGCCTTTGCCGCGCTCACCCAGCAGGTTGGCCTCGGGGACTGTGCATTGGTTGAGGGTGACGGCGCAGGTGTCGGACGCGCGAATGCCCATCTTGTGTTCGGTACGGTCCACCACGAACCCGGGCGTATCGGTGGGCACCAGGAAGGCGGAGATGCCTTTCTTGCCCAGTTCGGGGTCGGTGACGGCGAACACAATGGCCAGCTTGGCGCGCTTGCCGTTGCTGACAAACTGCTTGGCGCCGTTGATCACCCACTGGCCGTCGCGCAATTCGGCGCGGGTACGCAGGTTATGGGCTTCGGACCCCGCCTGGGGTTCGGTCAGGCAAAAGCAGCCGATGGCCTGGCCGCTGGCGAGGTCCGCCAGCCAGGTTTGTTTCTGTTCGGTGGTGCCGTAGTTGAGGATAGGCCCGCAACCCACTGAATTATGGATACTCATCAGTGCGCCCGTGGCGCCGTCACCGGCGGAAATTTCTTCCACCGCCAAGGCATAGGCCACGTAATCGACGTAGGTGCCGCCCCATTCTTCCGGCACGACCATGCCCAGCAGGCCCAGCTCGCCCATCTTGGCGACCAGGGCATCATCGATCCAACCGGCTTTTTCCCAGGCCTGGGCGTGTGGGGCGATTTCGCCATGGGCAAAGTCGCGTGCCATGTCACGAATCATGACTTGTTCTTCAGTGTATTCAATATCTTGCATGGCTTAGTTCGCAACCTGCTTGAAGGTGTGGAAGAAGCTCTCGACATGGTTGGCATTCAACTCATGGAGCGTCGGCGGATTCCAACGTGGGGTTTTGTCCTTGTCGATAATCAGGGCGCGCACGCCTTCGATCAGGTCGCCACGCTCGAACCATTGGCGGTCCAGGTGCAGCTCCAGGGCAAAGCACTGTTCCAGGGGGAGACGGCGACCGCGCCGCAGCATTTGCAAGGTCACCGCCATGGCCAGCGGCGAGCGGGTTTTCATCAGGTTGGCGGTGGTCATGGCCCATTCATGGCTGTCAGCCACGGTGACTTCCTGCAACTGTTCGACCATGCTCGGTACGTCCGGCAGTGCAAAGAAATGATCGATAGGCGAGCGTAAGGCCGCGAGCGGCGCGTCGGGCAGTTGCTGTACGGCCAGTTTGGCAAGTACGCCTTGCAGGTCCTTGAGTGGGGAGTCCTGCCATGCCAGGCGATCGAGTTTCTGGTCGAGGTCGGCCAGCCTGGTGCTGTCCAGGTACCAATCCGCCAGCCCGCAGTACAGCGCGTCAGCCGCGCGAATCTGCACGCCGGTGACGCCCAGGTAGATACCCAGCTCGCCTGGGATGCGCGGCAGGAAATAACTGCCGCCCACGTCAGGGAAATAACCGATAGCCACTTCCGGCATCGCCAGGCGACTGCGTTCGGTGACGACGCGCAGATCCGCGCCTTGCACCAGGCCCATGCCGCCGCCAAGGACAAACCCGTCCATCAGGGCCAGTACGGGTTTGCGGTAATGGTGGATGGCCAGGTCGAGGGCGTATTCCTCGACGAAAAAATCCTCGTGCAGCGTGTCGCCGTTCTTGAAGCTGTCGTAGAGGGAACGGATATCGCCACCGGCGCAGAAGGCTTTTTCGCCGGCACCGCGCAGTACCACGGCGTAGACCTGAGGGTCATCGGCCCAGGCCTGCAGCTGGCGAGACAGGCTGCGGACCATGTCCAGGGTGATGGCGTTTAAGCCGGCAGGGCGATTGAGGGTGAGGTGGCCAATATGGTTACGCACTTGGGCCAGTACTTCGTGCTGCAGATTATCGGTATGGCTTGCTTCGGATGAAACCTGAGCAGTCATCTGTAACTCCCTGCTTTTATTGTTCTTTATCTAGATGTTTGCGGATGAACCATCTCGCGATCCTACCAGTGCAAATTTGCCCAGTACAACCCGGAATCCTGCAGGTCGTTTTTGCATTTATGCAGAAGTGCCGCTCAGGCTGGGGGCGGGTCGAAAAAGCCTGCCAGGGCCTCGGCACAGAGCAGCACGGCACGCCGGGCACTGACCTCAGTGGCAGGATAGTTGATAAAGCCATGAGGCATGCCGGTGTATTCCTTGTGTTGCACCGGCACGCCCGCCCGTTTCAAGCCACGTGCAAAGGCGCGCCCTTCATCGCGCAAGAGGTCGCAGCCGGCGGTAATGATCAGGGCTGCGGGCAACCCTTGCAGCGAGGTATCGCGCGCCGGCGAAAGCCAGGGATGCCCCAGGGGAATACCGGGCGGTACGTACTGGTCGAGGTACCAGTCCATCAGTTCGGCTGTCAGGCCAAACCCGTTGGCAAAGTTCCTGCGGGAGCGGTTGCGCGCCAGGCAGTCGAGCACTGGGTACAGCAACAGTTGGAAACCGATGGGCGGGGCGCCCAGGTCCCTGGCCATTTGGCAGATCACCGCCGCCAACCCACCACCCGATCCGCCCCCGGCGACCGCGATGCGCTGCGGATCCAGCCCAAGGGACGCACCGTTGCGGGCGATCCAGGAAGTGGCGGTATAGCAGCTCTTCACCGCCGCGGGAAAGCGGTGTTCCGGTGGGCGGGGGTAATCCACCGCCACCACGGCGCAACCTGCCCACTCACTCATGACCCGGCAAAAGCTGTCGTGGGTGTCCAGGTCCCCGGTGACCCAACCGCCACCGTGGAAGTACATCAGCACCGGCGCCGGGGCAGGGCGCGCGGGGCGGTACAGGCGCACCCCCACTGGTCGTCCCTCGGTCGCCAAGGTCAGGTCGCTGACGTCCATGACCACGGCATCGCGTACCTCCTTGCGTGCTTGTTCCGGGGTCATGGTGTCGCCGCCTGTGCCTGGGCTTCGATTTCCACCAGATATTCCGGACCGATCAGCGCGCAGACGCCCAGCAACATGGTGGTCGGTTCGCAGCCATCAAAAAACGCTTTATGGGCCTTGGCGATTTCCGGCCACCAATTCACGTTGGTGGTGTACATGCGCGTGGCAATTATTCGGGTACGGTCCGTGCCCAACTGCTGGAGCGCCGCTTCGATGATCTCCAGGCAGCGCCGGGTCTGCAGGTACACGTCGTTTGGGGCGTAGGGGTTGCCGTCTTCGTCAAAGGCCACTGTGCCACTGGTGACAATGATGTTACCGGCCCGCAACGCGCGGCAGTAGCCACCGGCCTTTTCCCATTTCGCCGCTGAGAAGCAGCGCTGAATCGGATCGTTGTTCATGATCAGTGGAGCTCCACATGAATGGTTTTCAGGCCTCGAAACTGCAAGTTGTTGGTGCGCCAAACCGGTGGCTTCCCATCGATCAAGCGCAGGTTGGGGAACCGCATCAGCAGGCTGGTGAACACGATATGGGCCTCCAGCCGAAACAGCGCGGTCCCCATGCAGAAGTGTTCGCCGCGCCCAAAGGCCAGGTGGTCGTTCTTTTCGCGTCGGATATCAAAACGGTCCGGGTCCAGGAAGTGCGCGGCGTCGCGGTTGGCGGCGGCGCGGACCAGAAATACCAGCTCGCCCTTGCGCATCATGCGGCCCTTGAGTTCGATGTCCTCCCGCAGCACGCGGTGGCTGAATTGACCCGAGGGGTCGATCCGCAGCATTTCTTCGATGGCGCACGCCATGAGTGAAAGGTCGGCCCGCAGCGCCTGCAACTGATCGGGATTGAGCAGCAAGTGCAGCAGGCCAATACCCAGCATGTCGGCGCTGGTTGTGTTGCCGGCCACCAGCACGAACGCCAGTTGCGCGAGTAAATTGCCCTTGGTGATGGCAGCTGCCTCGCCCGCGGCGATCACACGGCTGACAAGGTCGTCTTCGGGCGCCTGGCGGCGCTGATCGATCAGGTCGCCGAAATACTCATACATTTCTTCCAGCCCTTGCAGGGCTTCGCGGGGGCCATACGCCGGGTCCAGGCTGCCCACCAGAAACACCAGAATGTCATCAGTCCAGCGCCGCAGCCTCAGCGCGTCTTTTTGCGGGATCCCATAGAGTTTGGCCAGGATACGCGCCGGCACCTGGTTGAACAGCTCGGCCATCAGCTCCGGTTCGTCGCTCAATTGCGACAGCAGCTCATCGACAATCGCCTGGATATCTGCGCGCAATGCGTCGATGGCGCGCGGGGTAAAGGCCCGGCTCAACAATTGGCGACTGGCCTGGTGTGCCTGGCCGTCCTGGGCATACATCCACCGCGAGGCTTTTTCCACAAAAGGCTCGACCATCGCGCGTTTGTCCTCTGGCAATTGGGCATTCACCAATTGGCGTATCCGGTCGGAGGAGTAGCGCCTGGCATCACCCTGCGCTGCGTAGACGTCATCAAAACGGGTCAGCATCCAGGCGTGGAAATGGGGGCACCAGTACACCGGATAATGTTCGCGCAGACAGGCAAACGCCGGATAGGGATCACGAACGGTGTCTGGGTTGGAAAAGTCGGGCGGTGATGGACGGGCCATGTTCATTGCTCCCTATACAGTGCACGGGTGAATTGATGGATGTAGTCGGCTTTGGCGATCGGTGCGTTGACCAACACCGAAGGTGGCTTCAACCAAGCGGCCAATTGGGCGAGGCGTGCCACGCTGGGCCGCTGTTCCGCGGGGCTGGCGAGCAGGCCCCAGTGGTGCAGGTACGCAACAAATACGTGGGTCAGGTCGTGCAGGATGGGCGGCTGGAGGCGTGCGGATTCGGCGGCCTGGATGATCAGGTCGAGTGCGCGGGCGTACGCCAGCCCGACCGCCTGTCGATGGGAAAAGTCGTTGCCCGGTCGGCACTCCTGGACAATGGTTTGCTCGATCTGCTGGCCAAGGTTGCACGGCGGTACGTGGTCGAAGCGTGGGCGCGCCAGGGCATCCTTGATTACCTGATAGGCCATCACGCTGTTGTCACCGGCGAACGTAATGCTGATTTCTAAGTCCATGCGCAGGGTGACGATCTGGTTGTAGTGATGGAACCCCTGGGAGCCGCAGAGTTCGCGGCACTGGGCGATCACTTCCAGTCCCATCCAGGTACCGACGCATTTGCTCAGGGCCGCGAGGATATGCAGCGCCTTGCGCTGCTCGGTATGCGGCCAGTGTGCTTCGAAGCGGGTGAGGATGGCCTGTTCGAGGTATTTGAGCGCCAGTGCCTTGAGCTGGGCGTTATAGAGGCGCTGACGGAACAGCGGGTTGCCGAGCAACGGGCCGACCGCTAACAGCCGGTGGCGGCCAAATCGATACGTCAGGTATGCGCACAGCCCGGCACCGTGGCGCGAGGCGGCCATCAACAACAGGCGCTCTTGCAGGAACGTTTCCAGTGCATTGATGAAGCGCTCGCCTTTGGGCAAGTCGCTGATGAACTGTCCATTGGCGGTAAACCGTGCGTAGCGCTGCAACAGCGCATCGGTACCCAGTTGCATCTGGCAAAAACGCAAGGCGCCGACTTCATTGGCATGAATACCGCCCTTGGGGTCACAGGCAATGACCTTCAGCCCTGGGCGCAGAGGGCCGTTTTCCTGGTCGCGAATCACCACGCGAAACCAGTGGTGCCCCTGGTCTTGGCTGTCGACCAGCAAGCGCGCGAGCACCATTACCACCTGCGCCGCGTGCAGGCTGTTGCCGATCCAATACTTGCAGGCCTCTGCGCAGGGCGAATCGAGCACCAGGCAGTGCCGTTCAGGATCATAGGTGACGGTGGTCTTGAGGTTACGGACGTCGGTGCCACTGGCGATTTCAGTACAGCCAAACGCATACACCGCACGCATCTGGATGACTTCATCACGGTAGCGCGCCACCTGCTCGGGGCTGCCCTGGGTCAGCAGGGCGTTGGCGGCGATCATGTGATCCACCAGCGAGGAATACAGGGCGTAGTCGTAGGCGCCGATCAGGCCGATGCGTTCGCACAGGTCTCGAAAATGTGAAGCGTCGGGTTGGCCGAGCCACATGTCGTTGTTGATCAGCCCCGCATCGAAAATCGCATGCATGCGCCTGATCGTCAGGTCCATGTAGGCTCTAAGGGGCAGGTGATAACGCTGTCGGGGGTCGAAAAGCGGCGCGCGCAGCACCTTCTGCAAGTGGTCGTCCACGATGGATCCTCACCAGGTTTGAATGGAGCATTCAAAACACTTGAGCAGGAGGGCCAGCATGTGGAACGACGATGAGAGCGGAACCGGGAAAGCCTTGACCTGTATCACCGCTCTGTGAGCACCCATTGATAGCCAGACGATCCAATGTCTTCGCTACTGGTTTACGGCGATCCAGAATTCAGAGAAAAGCAGACAACAACAAGTGGTTTGTACAACCTTAGCCCATCACACACGGGCGTAAACACCATTCGTCGTGAATGCGCCTACTCCACGCGACTCGCCAACACTTGGCCGATACTTCTGCGCCGCGCATGGCTTTCGGCAGCGTGGATCAGCTGTTCCAGCTCGGAGGGCTCGATGTCGTAGAACTGCTCCATGTCGGCTAACGCCAGCTTGAGGTCGGCGGCGGTGATCGATGGGTCTCTTGCTGCCTGAGACTTATTCGTGAAGATGCCCGGTACCTCGGTCGCGCCCTTGGGATAGCGCGTGCGTGTGGCGTTGTTGTAGGCCAGCGCGCACATGAGTAAGGCAGCGGCGCCGAGCATGACCGCCGGCAGTTCCTGCCAGCCGAGGGCCGCCGAGCTGGGGTCGGCCAGTACCAGGGTCATCGCCAGGCCGCCCGCCGGCGGGTGCAGGCAGCGCAGCCAGCAGATCAGGATGACGGTCATGCCCGCCGCCAGGCAGGCGCTGCCCAGGGTGCGCCCCAGTACCCGAGCAACCAACAGCGCGACCACTGCGGCACACAGGTAGCTGCCAATGATCGACCACGGCTGCGCCAGCGCCCCGGATGAGACGGCGAACAGCAACACTGCCGAAGCGCCCAGAGGCCCCAGCAAGTGCAGGGCGACTTCCATGCCAAATACTTGGGCGCATACCCAGACACTGAGCAGGGTGCCCAGGGCCATGCCAATCGCGGCACGGCTCCATTCGGCGGGGCGGGTATTGATAGCAGCAGGTAACCAGCGAGCAAGCATTGAGAAAGGGTCCGTCAACAGCAGGCGAAAAAAAAGGCTTGCCTGGTTGCCCGGAAAAGCCCTTTGAACGTTCCAACATTTGGGGGAGGAACCTGCGTAGTGTGCCGGCCCTGATGCAAGGTCGCCAATGCATATTAATGAAGGTTAAGTTCAATAATGATGAACTCAGTTGAGCTGCGGCGAAGGAGTGGGGGCCTGGCAGACCTGGCCGAGGATGCGATTATGCAGTTCATCGCTCAAGAGCCGTTCCTGCAGGTTTTCGCGCACCTTGGGGTCGTTGGACAATGGACCTTTCAGCGCCACCAGGGCGTTACGCAATTCCATGAGGCGTTCCAGCCTGGGGATGGGGATGTAGCCGAGATGGACGTGCTCATGCGTCAACGGAAAAGGAGCATCAAGCAATAAGTCATCGCGCACGGCATCATCCTTTTTAATGAGGTACGCCACTGGGTTGCCTGCGGCTGATAGCGTCCTTGTCGTTATCCATTCGATCAAGGCGTGGCAAATAGTTACCGCCTTTGACGAGCGAGTTTACCGCTGGGCTTCGAGCACGGGGAAGGGGAGCGCCACGCGCCATTACCCATAGTTGTGTAGGAGTTTTCCGGGAAGTGCCGGCCGAAGCCGGCAGCGTCACGGTTGGATGGTTTTGGACAGGTGCAGCAGCACGTAGGGGTTCTTGTCGAACTCGCCGGTGAGCGTTGGCGTGATCGAACGAAAACGCGGGTCTTGCAGCTCTTCAAAGTCAGCTTTGCTCATCACCAGCCATGCTGGCCCCTGGATCGTCGCCAGTTCGGCAGGCAGTTGGGTAAACAGCGGTACCCGGTCGCAATCAAGGTTGACGATCAATTTGATCGCCTTGGCGTCCTTGCCCAGGGCATGCAGCACGACAGGCGCCGGTTGCTGCTTGACCTGCGCCTGAACAGCAAGGCTGAAGGTGCGGGTGTCGTAGAGGCTGCGCTCCAGCGGTTCGACCACCAGAATGTAAGTGCTCCATACCGCCAGCACCGCGGTCAAGGCAGGCGCGAGTGAGCGCAGCCGTGACTTGAATAGCGCCAGCAGCGCCAGTACCTGCAGCACGCCAAGTATGCCGAAGACGCCGCCAAGATGACTCAATTGCTCGGGATAGCGTGGGCGTGCCAGCCACAGGCCGACGATCAGCAGCCCCGGCAGCAGCGTCCAAAGCCCCAGCATCAGGCCGCGCAACCAGCCAAACAGGCGGCCCTGCGTCACCTGGAACGGATACGCCGCAATTATTGCCGCCATCGGCAGCATCGGCAGCACATACCGCGCCTTCTTGGCCTGGGGAACCGACAAGCCGAGCATCACCAGCAGGCCCGCCGCCGCGCAATACAGCACCAACTGCAGGGCTGGATCCGGCGCGCGCCGTCCTCCTATCGCCACCGCGAGCAGCACCAGCAAGGCCAACGGGTAGGCCAGCGCGTAATTGCCCATGGAACTGGTGAAGTAATACAGCACACCGCTGGAGCCTTCACTGCCATCCATGCGCCCCATGAACTGCATGCGGATCACGTCTTGCATGAACACTTCGCCGCCACTGAGCTTGGCCAGCAGCAACAGCAGGCCGACACACGCCACCAGCAGGGCCAGGGCCAGGAAGCCAAAGCTGAACAGCTGGCGCCATTGCCGGTTGATCAGGTAGTAGCTGCACAGCACGCCCGTAGGGATCACCAGGCCGATCGGCCCGCGAATCGCAAACCCCACGAGCAAAAGCAGATACAGCCAGTGCAGGCGCTTGCCCGCACCGAAGTGATCATGGGCATAGCCCAGGTAGAAGACTGCCAGGGCGACAGCCGCGAGCATCTGGTCCAAGGAAACGGCGCGGGTTTCGCTGATGAAGGTGCTGCTGAGCAGCAACATCGCTACGCTCAACAGGCCCCAGCGCTGGGAGTACGGCGCCGTCAGGCGGTACACCAGCATGACAATCAGCGCCGAAGCAATGGACGTTGGCAACCAGGCCGTGAAGCTGTTGACCTGGCCCAAGGGCAAGGACAGCAGCCAGGTCATCAGTGTCGAGGTCGCCAGGTAGTCGGCGTAGGGTTGCCCGTAGGTCGTGGGGAAGAAGCTTGGCCCATGGCGCAGCATCTCCTGGGCGAACACTACGAAGCGCGAGTCAAAGCCGATGATAGCCTGGTGCCAGTTGCCGGCAATGAACAACAGCAACGCCAGCAGCCCCAAGCCAAGGGACTGTCGGCGAATCGTTGCAGTGAGCAGGGGCGCTTGAGCTTTGTTCACGTCTCAGGCTTCCACAACCTGCGGTACCCACTGCTGCTGGGGAATCGGCAACTGGCAGGAGTCGCCACGGCCCATTGGGAAATACTGGAAGCCTTTGCGTGCCAGGCGCTCGCCGTCGTACAAGTTGCGGCCGTCGAAGATCACTGGGGTTTTCAGGCGCTGGTGGATCAGGTCGAAGTCCGGTGCCTTGAACTGCTGCCATTCGGTGCAGACAATCAGCGCATCGGCGCCACTCAGGGTGGATTCGGGGGTGCCCATCAGCATCAGGCGCGGGTCATCGCCGTAGATGCGTTGGGTTTCCTGCATGGCTTCCGGGTCAAAGGCGCGCACATTGGCGCCGGCGGCCCACAGTGCTTCCATCAGCACGCGGCTTGGGGCGTCACGCATGTCGTCGGTGTTGGGCTTGAAGGCCAGGCCCCACAGCGCGAAGGTCTTGCCACGCAGGTTGCCCTTGAAGAAGGCATTGACGCGCTCGTACAGCTTGCTCTTCTGGCGCTGGTTGATGGCTTCCACGGCTTCCAGCAGGTCGCTGGAGCAGTTGGCCTGCTTGGCGCTGTGGATCAGAGCACGCATGTCCTTGGGGAAGCACGAGCCGCCGTAGCCGCACCCCGGGTAGATGAAGTGGTAGCCAATCCGTGAGTCGGCGCCAATGCCCAGGCGCACGGCTTCGATGTCCGCCCCCAGGTGTTCGGCCAGCTCGGCGATCTGGTTGATAAAGCTGATCTTGGTGGCCAGCATGCAGTTGGCGGCGTACTTGGTCAGTTCGGCGCTGCGCAGGTCCATGAAGATGATGCGGTCGTGGTTGCGGTTGAACGGCGCGTACAGGTCGCGCATGACATCGCGCACTTCTTCGCGCTCGCAGCCGATGATGATCCGGTCCGGGCGGCGGCAGTCGGCAACCGCCGAGCCTTCCTTGAGGAATTCCGGGTTGGAGACGATATCGAACTCCAGGTGCCGGCCAGCCAGGTGCAGGGCTTTCTCGATATGGGCGCGCAAAGTGTCGCCGGTGCCGACGGGAACGGTGGATTTTTCCACCAGGATCACCGGTTCGATGCGATGACGGGCAACTGCGTCGCCCACCGACAGCACGTATTTCAAATCGGCAGAACCGTCTTCATCAGACGGCGTACCCACGGCGATAAACAGCACTTCACCATGTTCGACGGCGAGTTTTTCGTCATAGGTGAAGTTCAGTCGACCGCTTTCCAGGTTCTCCTTGACCATCGCTGCCAACCCTGGCTCGAAAATGCTCACATGGCCCTGCTGCAGCAGCTTGACCTTGTTCTGATCAACGTCCATGCAGATGACATCGTGACCGACTTCGGCTAATACGGTGGCCTGCACCAGACCGACGTAACCACTACCAAATACACTGATTTTCATGGGGCATTCCTGGGGCTTGCAGCGCTAGCACGGCGAGAGTTGATAACCAGTACTCCGAGGATGACCAAGGCCACCCCCAGGGTTTTTGAAAGCGAAAAATGTTCGTTGAACACCGGCAGGCTGGCTGCCAGCAGGTACACCAGCGCGTAGCTGATGCTGAGCAGCGAATAGGCGCGGCCCAGGGGCAGGTGTTTAAGCGCGCCGAGCCAGCAGAGCATCGATAGCGCATAGGCGATGATCGCCAGGATCACTACGCCCAGGGCAGACAGGTCGATGGTGGTGGTGAGCCATTCGTTGGGCAGGGGCAGGCGCGTCATGCTCCAGCGCATGCCCAACTGGGCGGCGCTGACCAGGCCGACACTGCCCAGGGCCAGGGCAAAACCTTGCGCCCGGCTCATACCTGACGCCCCAGCAGCACGACACCGGCAATCACCAATGCCACGCCCAGCCAATGGCGGCTGTCGATGTGCTCTTTGAACACAAAGCGCGCCATCAGTGTGACCAGCACAAAGTTCAGGCTCAGCATCGGGTAAGCCACTCCGACCTCCAGGCGCTGCAGCACCAGCAACCACACCAGCAGGCCGAAGCCCAGGCACAGCAGGGCAGCCCACAGCCAGGGTGAACGCAGTTTCAGCGCCCAGCCGTCGGGCTGGTCGCGCCAGCTTTCCACGGCAAACTTCTGCGAGACCTGGCCCATGCAGGTGAGCAGGCAGGCGCTCAACAACAGCAGCAGGGTGATCATGGCGTAACCTGCGGGAAGATCAGAATCACAAGATTGCCTTGCTCAAAGCGCTGGCCGTCTTTAGGCAGTAACGCAACCTCGGCTATTTCATCCTCGCCTTTAACGCGCATCACCACGCCGACTACGCCTTTTTTACGCGCATCGCTCATCCATTGCTTGACCTGGGTCATGTCGACCTTGTGATGGGTGGCGTCCGGGTAGGCGAGGCCGTATTTCACTTCGCCGACGGTGTTATAGAGGGTGACGTCGGGGCGTTGCAGGCGCCATGCCAGGGCCGATGCCGCTCCCAGGTCATTGCTCAGCAACGCGGCAGCCGGTTGAAGGGCCGGCAGGTGATCGATGATGAATTGGTCCGGGGTCTTGTTGTACACCACCGAATGGGGCAGCGCAGCCGGGGCCAACGCCACCAGCAGCCAGCTGCCAAGCACCGGTGCCGCCCACCATTTCAGCGGGCGCGCGGCTTGCAGCAGGTTGACGATGATCCAACCGAACAGGAAAACGAATACCAGCACCAGGCTCAGGGTTTCCTGGCCGTGCTCGTACACCGGTTTTTTCAGTTGAAGCCAGGTCAACGCCAGCAGCGCCACGACCCCGATCACCAGGTTCAGCCAGCCATTGATGCGCAAGGCGCGGTCGCGACCCTGAGCCAGTTTATCGGCCAGGGCGTTGCCCATCAGCAAGGCCAGCGGCAGCAGGCACGGCATGATGTAGGACGGCAGCTTGCCCTTGGCCAGGCTGAAGAACGCCAGCGGCATCAGCAACCACAACAACAGGAAGGCGATCCTGGGGGTACGTTTTTCCAGCCAGGCCTGCTTGAGCGTAGCCGGCAGCAATGCCATCCACGGCAACGAGAAGGCTAGCAGCAGCGGCAGGTAGTACCAGAATGGCTCGGCGTGCTGGGCGTCCTCGCCGGCGAAGCGCTGGATATGCTCGTGCCAGAAGAAGAAGTTCCAGTAATCCGGCTCCTGCGAGTGTACGGCCAACGCCCAGGGCAAGCTGACGACGATGGCCACGGCCACGGCGACCACGCCGTAGCCGAGCAGCTCGCGAAAGCGTTTTTGCCAGATTGCGTAGGGCAGGGCGATCAGCACGGGCAGCAGCCACGCCAGAAAACCCTTGGTCATAAAACCCATGCCGCAGGCCAGGCCCAGCAATGCCCAGGCGCCCAGGCGACCGTTACGCGTGGTGCTATCGAAGCAGAACCACAGCGCCACGCCTGTCAGGTTGACCCAGAAGGTGAACTGCGGGTCCAGGTTGGCGTAACCGCCCAGGGCGGCGACGCTGACAAAGCTCATGTAGAGCACGGTACTGACCAGGCTCTTGTGCGGGTCATTCCACAGCCGGCGCGACACCAGGTACACCAGCAGGATGCTCAAGCCGGTGCTAAACGCTGAGGCAAAGCGTACGCCGAACAGGTTCTGCCCAAAGATCGCCTGGCCCAGCGCGATCATCCAGTAACCGGCGGCCGGCTTTTCGAAATAGCGAATGCCCATGAAGTGCGGCGAGGCCCACTTGCCGGTCAGCAGCATTTCCTGGCTGATCTGCGCGTAGCGGGTTTCATCCGGAATCCACAGGCCATGGGTGGCCAGCGGCAGCAGATAAAACACACCGAACGCCAACAGTAGCAGGGGCAGCGCCCAACGGCGGATCATGCCTGTTGCACTCCAAGCCAGCCCTCACGCCCACTCAGGGCGCCACGCACCAGGTGTTGCTGGGGCAGGGTGGTCAGGTCCGCGGGCAACAAGTCGCCCAGGGGTTTGAAGTCGATGCCGCGCTGCCCTGCCTGGGCCAGCAACTGGCGAAAATCATTGGCCATCAGAATCCCTTCTACTTCTGCGTGGATCGTGTAGACGTTCAGCTTCGACTCGGCAAAGCGGTCGAGGATGAAGCGGTTGAAGTCCTTGGCAGCCACCACCGGCCCGACGACTTCGTCGAAGGTCGGCAGGTCTACCGGAATTTGTGGGGTGCCCGCGCTGCCATCGGCCAATGTCGGTCGAAACAGGCTGGTGCCCCGGCAATCGCTGTTGTAGCGAAAGTTGAAGCCTTGCTTGGCTTGCACCACGCGTTCATCGGCACGCCAACCGGCCGCCGCTGAACAGTCGATGCGTTCACCGAGGATATCGCTGAGGGTGTCGACGCCACGGCGGATCTGCTCCACTAGTTGTGCCTCACTCCAGCGCCCGGTGTTGGCCTGCCAACCGTGGTGATCCCAGGCGTGCAGGCCGACTTCGTGCCCGGCGGCCTTGGCCTGGCGCATCAAGTGCCCCAGGTCACGACCGATCGGCTTGCCCGGCCAGGCGGTGCCGGCCAGCAAGATATCCAGGCCATACAGGCCTACGGCATTGGAACGCAGCATCTTCCACAGGAACTGCGGGCGGATGAGGCGCCACAAGTGGCGCCCCATGTTGTCCGGCCCAACACTGAAGAAGAACGTCGCTTTCACCCCGGCTTCATCCAGGGATTCGAGCAACCGCGGCACACCTTCACGGGTGCCACGGTAGGTGTCGACATCAATGCGAAGACCTGCCTGCATTACTTCTTGTCCGCGATTTCGAGCATGGCTTCTTTCAGGAAGAAGTCGAGGGTGTTGCCGATGGTCTCGCTCATCTCAACGGTTGGCTCCCAGTTCAACAGGCGCTTGGCGTTTTCGATGCTTGGCTTGCGGTGCGCCACGTCCTGGTAACCGGTGCCGTAGAACGCCTTGCTCTCTACGTCGCGGAAACCGGCGAACGGAGGGAAGTTGCTGCGCAGCGGGTGAGCTTCGAACTGACGCAACAGTTCTTCGCCCAGTTGACGGATGCTGGCTTCGTTTTCCGGGTTGCCGATGTTGATGATCTGGCTATCGCAGACACCGTTGTCGTTATCAATGATACGGGCCAGGGCTTCGATACCGTCGGCGATGTCAGTGAAGCAACGTTTTTGCTCGCCACCGTCGAACAGACGGATCGGGGTGCCTTCCACCAGGTTCAGGATCAACTGGGTGATCGCACGGGAGCTGCCGATACGCGCCGAATCCAGGCGGTCCAGGCGTGGCCCCATCCAGTTGAACGGACGGAACAGGGTGAATTTCAGGCCCTTGTCGCCGTAGGCCCAGATGACGCGGTCGAGCAGTTGCTTGGAGACCGAGTAGATCCAGCGTTGCTTGTTGACCGGGCCGACCACCAGGTTGGAGGTGTCTTCGTCGAAGTACTGGTCCTGGCACATGCCATAGACTTCGGAGGTCGATGGGAAGATCACGCGCTTGTTGTACTTGACGCAGTAGCGCACCAGCTTGAGGTTTTCTTCGAAGTCCAGCTCGAACACGCGCAGCGGGTTGCGGGTGTATTCGATCGGAGTGGCGATGGCCACGAGCGGCAGGACGACGTCGCACTTCTTGATGTGGTACTCGATCCACTCGGTGTGGATGCTGATATCGCCTTCCACGTAATGGAAGTTCGGGTGGCTGCGCAGGCGCTCGATGGCGTCGGAGCCGATATCCAGGCCGTAGACCTCGTAGCGGTCGTCACGCAGCAGGCGCTCGGACAGGTGGTTACCGATAAAGCCGTTCACGCCTAGGATCAGTACACGGGTACGACGTGGCTTGCGGCCGGATTCGGCGCCGCGCAGGACGGAGCCGTCGACCAGGCCCAATTCGTTGGCCAGGGACGGGCCGGCCAGGTACAGGCCGTTGTCATTGCGCTGGCCGAACTTGACCACCAGGGAGTCTTCGCCGCAGGCGATGCGCAGCGGGTTGACGCTGATCACGCGGCCGGGCGCCAGGCCTTCGTTGCCCTTGACGACTTCGGCTTGCCACACGATCAGCTTGTGCTCGCCCACGGCGCAGAAGGCGCCTGGGTAAGGCTGGGTCACGGCACGCACCAGGTTGAACAGTTCTTCAGCCGGCTTTTTCCACTCCAGCTTGCCATCAGCGGCGGTACGGCGGCCAAAATAGGTAGCCTGGCTTTCGTCCTGGGCGGTTTCAGTCAGCTTGCCCGCGGCCAGTTGTGGCAGGGCATCGCGCAGCAGGTTGGTGGCGGCGTCACGCAGTTTGGCGTGCAGGGTCAGGCCGGTGTCGGTGCGCTCGATCGTGACTTTCTGCTGGGCGAGGATAGCGCCAGCGTCGGCACGCTTGACCATGCGGTGCAGGGTCACGCCGGTTTCGGTTTCGCCCTTGACCAGTACCCAGTTGGCCGGTGCGCGGCCACGGTATTTCGGCAACAGCGAACCGTGCAGGTTGAACGCGCCTTTGCTGGCGGTGGCCAACAGGGCTTCGCTGAGCAGGTTGCGGTAGTAGAACGAGAAGATGAAGTCCGGGTTGAGCTTGGCGATGCGCTCGATCCACAGCGGGTGGTTGGCGTCTTCCGGTGCATGCACCGGGATGCCGTTGCGGGCGCACAGTTGCGCGACGGAACCGTAGAAATTGTTTTCCTTGGGGTCATCGGCATGGGTGAACACGGCAGCAATGTCGTAGCCAGCCGTCAGCAAGGCTTCAATGCCAGCACAGCCAATATCGTGATAAGCGAATACAACGGCTTTTGAATTCATGACGAAACCTGATCGGAAGGAGAAGTAGTGGTGGTATGGGAGGACGCCAGGCCGTCGACGACGACCACGGGTGCCGGTGCTGCCGGTTGGTTGCGCAGCACTTTTTCAATAAAGAACCGAGGGCGGGCGCGCACATCGCTGTACATGCGGCCCAGGTATTCACCCAAGAGGCCCATGCCGATGAACTGGCCGCCGGTGAACACGAAGAGCACCGCAAACAGCACGAAGGTGCCATCACCGGCCCATTGGGCACCGAAGGCCAGGCGCAGGATGATCAGCGCAAATGCGAACAGCCCGCCCAGGCCCGCCAGGCAGAAGCCGACAATAGACAGCAGGCGCAGCGGGGTGGTGGTCATGCAGGTCAGCAGATCGAACATCAGGCTGATCAGGCGCATGGCACTGTATTTGGATTCGCCGTGCTCGCGCTCGGCGTGGTTTACGAGGATTTCCGTGGTGTGGCGGGCAAACCCGTTGGCCAGGATCGGGATAAAGGTGCTGCGCTCGCGGCAGGCAAGCATGGCGTCGACGATGGTGCGGCGGTACGCGCGCAGCATGCAGCCGTAGTCAGTCATGGCCACACCGGTGGAGCGTTGCACAGCCAGGTTGATCAGGCGCGAAGGCCAGCGGCGGAAGGCCGAGTCCTGGCGATTGTTGCGCACGGTGGCGACCACGTCGTAACCCAGGGCGGCTTGTTCCACCAGGCGCGGGATTTCTTCCGGCGGGTTCTGCAGGTCGGCGTCGAGGGTAATCACCACGTCGCCGCGGCACTGCTCGAAACCAGCCATGATCGCCGCATGCTGGCCGTAGTTGCGGTTAAGGATCACCGCCACCACGTTGCTACCGTCTTCTTCGGCGGCGTTTTCCAGCAACTGGGCGGATTTGTCACGGCTACCGTCATCCACCAGGATGATTTCGTATTCGTAGGCCAGTTGCTTGCAGGCTGCGGTGGTGCGACGCAGCAATTCAGGCAGGCTCTCTTGTTCGTTGTAGACCGGAATAACGATCGACACACAATGAATAGGGTAGGGTTTCAAAGATTCATGACCTCGGGGTTAGATCAGCTTGGTGCGTGAAAACAGCAGCAATCAGTGGGCGAAAATGCAGGCAACTGATCAAAAGGCAGTGGGGTGCGTGGTGTTCATTCAACGTCCTGAAGGCTGACCGTGTGTTCTTCCTAAGTGAACTGGAGTAAAGACCGTTTTGCGCAAAGGTAAAGGGTAATCAACTAGTTAGTCCGTAAAGCGCGGTTTGCTCTCAAGTCCGTGAACCCAAGATTAAGCGTAAAAATGTTGTACGAATATGAAAGCCTGATGAAAAACTCGTTTATTTGACAGGTAGACAGCTAGGGTTCAGCTAGGTACCTAACGTGTTGAGCCGTGCGGTAAATCCGCGAAATAGACGCGTGTTGGCCGCTGATGGGAGCCTGCGGGCAAACAACGGCTTCGACCGCCGAATTTATTCAACAATCTTCTCTGCATTGCCGCTCAAGTGCCGGTAAAGTAAGCCATCTCTTGCCAGGGTACTCGGATGAATAGCGTGCAGCTTTTGCGTGGCCAGTTGCGGCCCGCGTTGATGGGCTTGTTGATGACGATGGCGTGTATCACGACCGTGCAGGCCGATGAGGGGGTGGCGCTGACCCCGGTCACCCAGGTGCCGGAGGGCGTTGAAGTCCGTGGTAAGCAGGTTGCCGCCTATACATGGGACGACCGTCAGGGCAAGAACCTGCTGGTGCTCGCCGAACAACTCAATGAACGCGAGGACGATGGCACCCAATCGGCATTTGTCTATGCAGCCCAATACCTGATCGATGGCGACCGCCCCAAACGCATGTGGATGCTCTACGACGATGTACAGCATTGTGAGTTCGACGCGGCGTTGCACTTCGACATGGCTGCCACCAAGGTCACCGACCTGGCCGGCGACGGCCTCACCCAGGCTACCGTGGGTTACTCGCGTACCTGCACCAGCGATGTCAGCCCTAACGAATTCAAGCTGATCATGCATGTGGGCAAGTCGCAGAAGTACCGTTTGCGCGGTGTCGACCGCTACGGCGCAAGCTGGTGGGACGAAGAGGCCGGCGCACTGCGCGGCATGCCGTTGCCCAAGGACTGCAGCGTAGCCGGGCAACAGGCGCTGGTCAGCCAGTATAAGGAGCAGGGTACCGAGCTGCCGTTGCCGGGTTGCTATACCGACGAGAAGGATTTTGCCAAGGCGCCGGAGAACTACCTGACGTTCATGCGCCAGCACTGGTTTGCGCTGATGCAGAAGCAGGATGCCGAGTGGAGCCAGTCCCAGACCCTACCTCAGCCTCAGGAACCCACCGAGGATGACGAAACGGCCCCGTGATGTGGCAGGCGGGCGGGTCCTGCGTTAGACTCGCCCCTCGCCATTCACTAAATACCTCGATTTAACAATGACTTGATCGAGGTATTTAATCCAAAGGCTGATCTACCTTGACTGAGTCTATCCGCAATCCACTGACCCTCTATCTCACTCGCCTGGCCCCCTCCAGCCAATTGACCATGCGCTATGTGCTGCAAGACGCAGCCGACCGCCTGGGGTACGAGGACATCAACCTCGAAGACATTGACTGGCACCTGCTGCAACCTGAACACGTGATCGCGCTCGTCGCTGCCTTGCGCGAGGACGGCTATGCCCCCAATACCTCATCGTTGTATGTGAACGCGGTGCGCGGGGTGATGAACGAAGCCTGGCGCATCAGCCTGATCAGCCAGGAGCATCTGTTGAAGATGCGTTCGGTCAAGGCGACTCCTGGCAGCCGCCTGGGCCAGGGGCGCAACCTGCGACGCACGCTGATCCGCGAAATGATGGAAGTCTGCGCCGCCGACCCGCGCCCCCAGGGCCTGCGCGATGCCGCTGTGATCGGCATCCTTTACGGTTCAGGTATGCGCAAGTCGGAATCGGTCAACCTCGACCTGGGGCAGATCAATTTCCAGGAACGCAGCTTGCGGGTGATCGGCAAGGGCAACAAGGAGCTGGTCAAGTACGCGCCAGACTGGGCTTTCGCCAAGTTGCAGGCCTGGCTGGCGTTTCGCCGCGAACAGCTCAAGGAAGGTGAACAAGACGATACCTTTCTCTTCAACCGCATCCGTCGGGGCAGCCATATCACACGCGAGCGCATCACCAAGCACGCGATTTACTACATTGCCCGTCAGCGCGGTGAGCAGGTCGGCGTGAAGATAATGCCCCACGATTTCCGCCGCTCGTTTATCACGCGGGTGATCGAAGAGCACGACCTGTCGATCGCACAGAAACTGGCGCACCACACCAATATCCAGACCACCGCCAGTTATGACGTGCGTGACGACAACGAGCGGCGGCGGGCGGTGGACCGGTTTGATTTGTAAACGATCAGCGCACTGTTCAACCGTGTGGGAGGGAGCAAGCCTCTCCCACCGGGTAATGTGCAGGATCAGAGGATCGGTTTACCGCCGGTGACGGCGTAACGGGAGCCCGATATGTAGCTGGCTTCGTCCGAGGCCAGCAGCACATAGATCGGCGCCACCTCTACCGGTTGCCCAGGACGGCCCAGCGGTGTTTCGCTGCCAAAACTCTGCACATCTTCATCGGGCATGGTCGCCACGATCAACGGCGTCCAGATTGGGCCGGGTGCGACGCTGTTGACGCGAATACCCTTGCTGCCCAGCAACTGCGCCAGGCCACCGGTGAAGTTGGCTATCGCGCCTTTGGTGGCGGCATAGGCCAGCAACGTCGGCTTGGGCATGTCGGAATTGACTGAACTGGTGTTGATGATCGAACTGCCGGCCTTCATATGGGGCAGGGCAGCCTTGCAGATACGAAACATCGCGGTGATGTTGATATCGAAGGTCTTGACCCACTCTTCATCCTCGATTTCTTCGAGGGTTTCGTGGGTCATCTGGAAGGCAGCATTGTTCACCAGCACATCGATGCGACCGAACTGTTCGACAGTCTTGTCGACCAGCGCCTGGCAGTTGGCCTTTTGCGCGATGTCACCGGGCAACAACAGGCACTGGCGACCGGCTTCCTCGACCCAGCGTGCGGTTTCACGGGCATCTTCATGTTCGTCCAGGTAGGCGATCGCCACATCGGCGCCTTCGCGGGCAAATGCGATGGCCACGGCGCGGCCAATACCGCTGTCGGCACCGGTAATCAGGGCGATTTTATTCGCCAGCCGGCCTGAGCCGTTGTAGCTCTGCTCGCCGCAGTCGGGGTACGGGTCCATTTTTTTCTGGGAGCCGGGTACCGATTGGGCTTGAGGGGCGAAAGGCGGGCGAGGGTAGTCGGTCATTTCAAACTCCGTAGCTGTTTAAGGGTGCTATGGAATTAGGTGTTTGCCCGCCCGCGATAGTTGTAATGGATGCCTTCCAGGCCCGACGAATGGTTACGGCGAAGGCAGGCCACTGGAGCGCAAGTGTGCCGGCAGACGGCGCAAGGTCCATAAAGTGGTGAGCATTGCGGCCACGGCACACAGCGCGATACCGAGTAGCATGGGGGCCGGGGTGTGGTCTGCAAACAACCCGACCAGGGTCATGGACGCGGCCGCGGTGATCATCTGAATGGCACCGAGCAGGGCTGACGCAGAACCGGCCACCGCGCCATGATCCTCCAGGGACAGCACCCCGGCGGCCGGCAACAGCAAGCCGAGAAAGCCAAAACCGATAAACAGCAGCGTCATCATCAAGGCCAAGTGGCTGCCCCACAGCGTGGTGGTGGCCAACACGAGCATGACCGCCGCTACCGCCACCACCGACCAGCGAATCAACGGCGCCAGGCCAAAGCGTGCGCTCAGGCGTGCGGTGAGTTGGCTCATGGCAAAGAACGAGGCCGCGTTCAGCGCAAAGCACAGGCTGAATTGGGTCGGCGTCAGGCCGAAATACTCGATATATACGAACGGTGCGCTGCCGATAAACACGAAGAACGTCGCCAGGCCAAACCCGCACACCACCGACAACCCGGTGAACACCGGGTCGCGCAGCAGGGCGCCGTAGCTGCCGAACGCGCTGCCCAGGGTCTTGCCCAGCCGGCGTTCGGCGGGGTGGGTTTCGGGCAGTTGCACGATGGTCATCACCAGGCAGAGCAGCGCCACCACGGCAAGTACCACGAATACCTCGCGCCAACTCCAGAGCGAGATGACCAGGCTACCGGCCAGCGGGGCCAGGATCGGCGACACACTCATTACCAGCATCAGCAATGCCATCAGGCGCGCGGCCTCATGGCCGGTGTACAGGTCGCGCACAATCGCCCGGGGAATCACCATCCCGGCACACGCACCAAAGGCCTGAACCGCGCGAAAACCAATCAATACTTCAATGCTCGGCGCCAAGGCACAACCGATACTGCCCACGGCGAAGATCAACAGGCCGGCGTAGATCGGCAGCTTGCGCCCGAATACGTCGCTGATCGGGCCATAGAACAACTGGCACACACCAATGATCATGAAGAACACCGTGAGGCTCATCTGCACTGCCGAAGGCGAAGCGCTCAGGCTGGCACCCAAGGTCGGTAGCGCGGGCAGGTAGATATCGATGGCGAAGGGGCCGACGGCGGTGATCAGGCCCAACAGCACGGCGAGGTGGGCGATACGTTTGGGCATGGCAGTTCCGGGCGAAGCAAAGGCCGATCAGCTTAAAGAACCGCTTCCCTGCAAACAAGCCGCTGCACCGGCTTTGAGGTAAACCGCGCAGTTGCTCGAACTTAGGCTTCAATAACATAGAGCTTCAGCCGATAACGTGTTCAGTGATGTTCAAGCGGTAGGGCTACCAACCGGCGGTCCAGGCTATGGGGAAAACCAGCATGACGATCAAACTACGCTTGATGTTGTTGATTGCGACCGGGTTGATCACCGCCCTGATCATGAGCCTGGCCAGTTATCTGGGGAATAACCAGATGAGCGATGCCGTGCGGGACAACGAGGTCAGCATGACGGTGCTGCGCAACCATATGGAAGCCGACATGATGCACGACGCCCTGCGCGCCGACGTGTTGTCGGCGATGTTGGTGGGGTTGGGCAAAAGCACCAGCACCAAAGCCGAGGTCACTGCCTCGCTGAACGAGCATGCCGAACACTTCCGGCAGGTATTGGGAGATAACCTCAAGCTGCCGCTGGATGACACGCTCAAGGCCGCCCTGGAAAAAATCAAACCGAGTCTCGACACCTATATCAGCGCCAGCGAGCGTATCGTCGCGCTGGCCTTGGAGAATCCAGAGGCTGCTCGTGCCGATCTGGGCGCGTTCAACAGCATTTTCAGCCAGTTGGAAGAACAGATGGCGACCTTGAGTGGCCTGATCGAAAACAACACCCAACAAACCGGCAGCGAGACGCGCCAGACTATCAGCAACGCCAACTTCACCCTGGGCGCGGTATTGATTGCCAGTCTTTTGCTGCTCCTGGCGCAGGGGCGCTGGGTCACCCTGAGCATTATGGGGCCGTTACAGGCCGCCAGCCGTATTGCCGACAGCATTGCCCATGGCAACTTGAGCGAGCCGATTATCGAGCCCAAACGCAAGGACGAAGCCAGCGCGCTGATCCGTAGCCTCGCCACAATGCAGCGGGATTTGCGCGGCATGATCGAAGTGGTGCGCAGCAATGCCCAGGGCGTCAATGGCATGAGCGAGCAACTGAGCCATGGCTGCCATCAGGTGTCAGGCAGTAGCCAACAGCAGAGCGCCGCCGCCAGTACCATGGCCGCAGCGGCGAGTGAAATGACCGCCAGTATTGAGGAAATCACCCGCCATGCCGGACGAGCCCTGACCATGGCCAACCAGGCGCAAGCCTTGGCCACCGATGGTGGGCGGGTGATTCACCAGGTCGTCAGTGACATGGACGGCATTGCCCGTTCAGCGCAGCAGTCGGCCTTGGTGATCCGTACACTGGACAAGGAATCCGAAGCGATCTTCAGCATTATCCAGGTCATCAAGGGGATCGCCGACCAAACCAACCTATTGGCCCTGAACGCCGCGATTGAGGCCGCTCGCGCCGGTGAGCAGGGGCGTGGTTTTGCGGTGGTCGCCGATGAAGTGCGCAGCCTGGCCGGACGCACCAGTGCATCCACCCAGGAAATCGCCAGCATGGTCGGGCGTATCCAGCAAAGCACCCGGGAGGCGGTGACCAGCATGGAGGAGGGCGTCGCCCAAGTCGATAAAGGCATGGCGGTGACCGCTGACGTCGAGCGCGCCATCCGCGAGATTCTGCAGGCCACCCTCAATACCACGGAACTGGTGAACGATATTTCCCGCACCATCAGCGAGCAGAGCCTGGCCAGTAATGAAATTGCCCATCAAGTGGAGATGATCGCGGGCATGTCGGAAAACAATACCCGGGTGATAACACAAACGGCCTCGACGACGGATGAGTTGTCCTTGCTGGCAGGTGAGCTCTCACAGTCAGTCGATCGTTTTCGCCTTTGATGGTTTTTAATGTAAATTATTGATTTAACTCAACTAAATAGTCATTTAGTTGAGTTGAGTAACGTCAGGAAACTGAAGGCTGGGCGAGGGCGGTTGTTCTTCGCTCGCTGATGCGCTCGACCGTTTCCATATGCTCCGTCCCCCAGGCGCACAGCGCGCCCAGCGCAGTGGCCAGGGATTGCCCGAAAGGCGTGAGGGAATACTCGACCTTGGGCGGTATCTCCTGAAAGTCCATACGCGCAATGATTTCGTCGCGCTCCAGTTCTTTCAATTGCTGGATCAATACCTTATCGGTCACACCGCCAATGGCGCGTCTCAATTCGCCGTAACGGTGAACATCCTTCGCCAGATGATAAAGAACCAGCGGTTTCCACTTCCCGCCGATGACTGCAAGGGCCGCGTCGAGCCCGCAACTGAAAGCGTTATTGGCCATGCTCGTGCTCACTGATTGGGTACTTACCAAAAGGTGCATACTATTCAAATTAAAAGCGCGGATCTACAGTTGGGCCTCAACTTTTCTTGGGAAACCATCATGAACAGGCTCATCGGAAAAATTGCAGTCATTACCGGCGGGAACAGCGGCATCGGACTGGCCGCTGCCATACGTTTCGCTGATGAAGGTGCACAGGTCGTTGTCGTGGGACGCCGTCAGGCGGAACTGGACAAGGCGTTGCAGCTCATCGGCCACGACGCCGTTGCGATCCAGGGCGACATTTCCAGGCTGGACGACCTTGAGCGTATTTACACGCAAATCAAGGCGGACAAGGGGCGGATCGACATCCTGTTCGCCAATGCAGGGCTTGGGGATTTCCAGCCCATTGGATCGATCACTGAAGAGTCTTTTGACCGCACGTTTGGTATCAACGTCAAAGGTACATTGTTCACCGTGCAAAAGGCCTTGCCGCTGATGAGCGCGGGCGGCTCGGTGATCCTGACCGGCTCGACGACGGCAAGCATGGGTACGCCGGCATTCAGCGTGTATAGCGCCACCAAGGCGGCGCTGCGTAATTTCGCCAGGAGCTGGGCGCTGGATTTGAAAGGCACGGGCATACGCATCAACGTGCTTTCGCCAGGACCGATCTCGACACCTGGCCTGGATTCGGCATTGGCCACAACGGGCCAGGCTGATGCGATCGTCGACGGTATGATCACGCAGTTGCCACTGGGCCGCATCGGCAAGCCGGAAGAAGTTGCCGCCGCGGCATTGTTCCTGGCTTCGGAAGAAAGCAGCTTTATGACCGGGAGCGAAATGTTCGTGGATGGCGGTTTCGCTCAGGTTTGAGACGACGCAGGTTTGGCCAATGGCCAAGAGGGGTTTTGCCTGCTGAAATCCGGTGGGCATTGTCCCTCAAGACGTAACATCGTATTACGCATAATGACGCTGACGTTATGGTACTTGCGGCCTGATAAGGCCGAATCCAGTACCGGGAAAATTGCGAAGCTCCCGGCGCTGGATTTAGCTATAACGTCCATGCTGCAGCGCAATCGAAGGTTCATATGACGTATATCCAGGCTAAAGCGCTCGATAGCCAAGAGCGAGTTATCTTATTGACGTTGTTTTAAGTACTCGATAAACGGCTCGATATCAGAGCTGCACAGCAGATGCGCGACACTACGTACCTCGCTCTCAGGCCAATACCACCAGGCGGATTGTTCCAAAACCTGGCGAACAGGCTCATCAAAACGCCAACGGATAAACTTGGCCGGGTTTCCGCCTACTATTGAATAGGGCGCCACATCTTTGGTCACCAACGAGCCGGCCGCCACAACGGCGCCGTCGCCAATGGTGATACCCGAAAGGATCTTTGCATGTGAACTGATCCAGCAATCATTGCCGATCACCACGTCGCCATTGCTGCCGCCAAAGTCAGTAATATAGGCAACTTCTTCGACCTTGGCGGGAAACGGATAACAGCTTAGCCAGTCGATGCGGTGATGACCGCCCAGGTACACTTCGACGTTGCCGGCAATCGAAGTATAAGCGCCTACGCGCAATGTCGTTCCTTCATTCCAGTCATGTACCTTGAGATCGCCATAGGTGCCAATACCAAAGCTGAATTGCGGATAACGGTTGCGCAGTTTGTGTGTTGCACGCTCAAGCTTCGGCAGTGCACGCAGCGCTTTGCGTTCCTGACGCTCACGCCAGATGCGCAGTAGCTTCATGGGAAGAACCTTATTCAGACGTTGGAATGGGACGTTATCCTGAAGAATGAAAACCTGGGTTGCAAGCTAGCAAGTGAAATGGATGGTTTGTTTTTTCGGCCTAGTGCGCACCTCAAGCCAGAATCCATTGTTCCTGGCTTCGGAAGAAAGCAGCTTTATGACCGGGAGCGAAATGTTCGTGGATGGCGGTTTCGCTCAGGTTTGAGACGACGCAGGTTTGGCCAATGGCCAAGAGGGGTTTTGCCTGCTGAAATCCGGTGGGCATTGTCCCTCAAGACGTAACATCGTATTACGCATAATGTATATTATGTTAAATCAGGTGCTATGTCAGATATGTTCATAAGCCACGTAAGTCACTGATTCGACGAATTCGTATTTGACGTCTACTCTCTCAACGGGCCATGTCCATAGTGTTCATGACGATTCCTTGAATGAGGTGGCTGTCGATGAAACTGATTCAGTGCCGTTTCTCTTCAGGTCAACGACTACCGCTGCTTGTACAAGCTGGTGATGCGACGCCGTTGCCCATACTCATTCCGTTCATCTACGTCCAACTCAAACTCAGGCACCGCGCTTACAACACGGCTGCGGCGCACCTGCGCGCGATCCAGGCTTTCTACGCCTATGCCAAAAGCCGAGATATGGATATCGATGAGGCCATTTTGGCCTGCCACTTTGAGGCGATTCTGGCTTTGCTGGACGGTTACGCTATTTGGCTCCAAAGTGGCCGTCATGCCGATAATCTGATCGCCCGAATCGGCAAACCTGGCACTGTACTTTTTCAGCAGATCAGTTCACGAACACGTGACCAGTACCTGCGCCTGCTGAAGAAATACCTGTCTTGGTGCGTCACCCGTTACATCCCGCGCGCCCGTCAGAATTCAGCCACACAGGCTGACATCAACGTGGTATTTGCCGATGTAGCTGACGTCATTGAGCGGCGCTTTGAGAGCCATATCATCAATGCTCGTCCCGACCGCACTCGTTACCGCAGCCTGACAGATACGCAACTACAGATCGTTCGCACACTGATTCGCCCTGGCGCTGCGGAGAATCCGTTCCCAGAACGTTTGCAACTGCGTAACTGGCTAATGATTGAATTGCTCTTGGAGACCGGCATCCGTCGCGGAGAGCTTCTGAAGCTCTACACCACGGATATCAATAAAGGGTCTCAGCACGCCTATGTCAGCATCAATGATCGCGAACATGATCCCCGCGACCCGCGCATTGAAGAGCCTGCGCTCAAAACACATGGGCGGACCGTAGGCATCTCCGCACAGTTGTATGAGGTCTACGAGCGCTATATCCAGAGCGACCGGCGCCCTCTGCGTGACGGTAAACCGATGAAATTGCTGTATCGCTATTTGTTCATCTCGGATCGTGGCCGCCCGCTGTCGATCCGCGCGTTGTCTAACGTTCTTGATCGGCTGTTTCTGACCATTGAGCTGGCTCATCCAGGATTGTTGCCTACACTTTCTGCGCATGACTTTCGCCACACCTTTGCAGACCACTTTTTGGCTTACCTGATCGAAAAGCGTGGGCATGACCTCGAGCTGGCCACGGACGAACTACGGCGAGTCTGCGGTTGGTCTGAGACCTCGACTATGCCACGCCGTTACGCAGGTCGTTATCTAGCCGAGTCGGCCAACCTCCACAATGCCCAGCGCACCTCGGCAGCCTGGAGCCGACTTGACAGTTAAGGAGGTACGCCGTGACCAAATCAGCCGATCAAGAACACGCATCACCGGCCTCCTCTTTTCCAGCTTACGTGTTCAGGGGGCCCGCTTACGTTACGATTCGGACTCGCACTAATGACCAGCCAAAGTATGTCGATACTCGATTGAACGTCTGGACGTGGTACGACGGCGGAACGGCAATGAATATTGATTGGTCTGGTCTAAAGTTGAGCTCGGAGTTTGTCGAAATAGCAAAGGCATTTATGGCACATATGTTAGAGAAATACTCCCCTTCAACTGCATATAGGGCCGCCAGAATGCTCCATCGGGTTTCGGAAAGTGATATTTCCTTGAAATTCCCTTGGGCAGCCGACGAAATTATTAGTGCATTCAACAGTTGGAACAGCTCAAGAGAGTACGTAGTCGTCTTTCGCACGCTTTATCGCTGGGTAATGGATAGAGGAATTGCCGGATTTAGTAACGATATTTATCTAAAGATCAAGGACTTCAAAACCGAACGCTCATCTCCCTACTCTCGAATTTTTCTCTCTCAGTCAGGCTTGGAACTCGATGAGGAAATTCTATTGCTTAAACGCATTGAACGACAATCTTTGACTGACTCTTGGGAGGATGTCCAGTTTAATATAGTACTTCACTTAGGTTTCGAACTCGCACCTCGATCGATTCAATTTCATTCGCTAGACATTGCTGATTTTGAGTTTATTGAAAGCGCTGATCACGAGAAGTACTACACCCTGTGGCTACCCATGGCCAAAAAAGTTGGCCAACTCAGACCTGAGCGGCGCCCCCGTAAAATAACCTCGCGCCTGGGGGTGAAAATCTCACGCCACATTCTAGAAATTCAACACCGTTTTGGTAGCGACTGTGAACCATTATTTGTCAATCCTTGTGGAAGGCGTCTCTCGGTTAGCGAAATCGGTTCAGGTCTCAAACACGAGCTGGGTGAAGCTGGTATAGATAGGCCGAATCAGGTATCCATATTGTTGCGTCATCACCTCGGGCAAGGCCTGGCGGATCAGGGTACTCCGGCAGACATGATTGCCGAACTGCTCGGACACAACAGCACGGTTGCGGCGCGTGCTTACGTAACGGCCACCCCCAACATTGCCCGTATCAAAGAGAAAGCACTGGGGAAGAGCCCGGCCTATCAACGTATCATGCGCAGTTTACTAACGGGGAAAATCGTCCAACGCCGCGATACTGCTCCTGAAAGAGCCGTCCGAGGCGTCATTGATACGCAGTACATAGGCGATATTGGTGCCTGCGCCCTGCCCGTCCATACCCACTGCCCCTACAATCCTATATACGCGTGCTACACCTGCAAGAAGTTCCACCCCTTTGCTGACGGCCGCCATGAGCAGGTAAAGGATGCGCTCCAGCGAGAGGTCCAACGGTTCATTGATATGGCAGAACTAGCCGGTGATATCATTCACAACCGGCCCCTGGCCCAGCATCAGACAACCATTCTCGCGGTTAGCGCTACGATCGAGCGCTGCCGGCAACAAACTGAGGATGCTGCAGATGACGCTGTCTAGAGCAAATCAACGCCTCGAAGGTTTTGTTACACAAGAACAAGCGATTTTCCATTCGTTACCGATTTCAACACTGTGGGCGTCATCGTTATGGGGCGTCGGAGGCTGGTTACCGCAACGGGGAAAGCAAAATACGCTCACCTTCGAGACGCACCGACAAGCACTCGAAAAAACGGGCTATCCTTCTCCGGCGAAGGGCCCACTCCCCCTCGTGTTCCAAGATTTTAACAAGGCCCTGATTGTGTATTTACAGCGCACCCGGAGCCTGAAGTTTTCGATGGTGGCTGCATACAATATTGCTATACGGCGGCTGTACAACCCCTTATTTGAGCGCGGCGCATCTGATCCAACAGAGTTGACAAGAGGCGATTTTGATCGCGTCGTAGAGTTCCTCAGCCGAAGTGGTTACAAGAATCTGTACGACGCGATCTCTCATCTTCAAGTAGTAGCCGATACGATTGATAGCCTGCAATTAACCGAGATCGCCATCCACTTTGAACACGATGCAAAACCAGAAAAGCGTCGTCACGATTACATTTCACTGCATGATCCTGATCGTGATGTAAAACAGCGTAAATCTGACGAGAGGCTACCCTCTCGGGAGGCGATGGAGGCCTACGCCCTTTGCTCGAATAACCCACTTAATGACGGCGAAGAAATCTTGCTGCGAGTTATCGATTTACTGATCGCGACAGGCCAAAGGGGGAACGAGGTAGCGGTAATTCCTTTTGACTGTTGGGTCGAAAGGCCAATCAAAGGAGCAACAGGCGAGGTAGTTGTAGATGCAAATGGCAAGCGTCTGATCGAATGTGGAATCAGATATTTTGCGGAAAAACATTTTCAATCTCGTGTTCATTGGTTTGCAAAAAGTGACATTCCTCTAGCTAGGCGTGCAGTCAAACGACTCAAGGTACTGACGCATGAACAGCGAGAAATCGCTAGATGGCAAGAAGCCAATCCGGGACGTCTTTGGCATTACTCGCCGCAGGCAATTCTGACTGAAAATCAAGTTCTCGAGTGGCTTGGATTTAGTGACGGGTTAAGCTCAGGTCGGAATCTCTACTTGTATCTTTCTAGAAATGGCGTTGCCCCATTCGACGATGAAACAAAGCTTAAACGCACTGAAGCTAGGAGGCGGAGGTACCTAGCCGGTGAGATTGAAAAGTTACTCATTCCTAAGTTGCGCGGTCATGAGGTGCTAACGGAGAATTTCGGTGGTATGCCTCGGAAAGTACTTACAACTAGCGAAACGCTTGCAATTGCGTTTGACGGCCAATTTCGTTTAGGTGGCCGTGAGAGCAATGTGTTCCGTGCCGTACCGCGGCGAGTCATGTTGGCTGACATCAACCGGGCTCTCGGTGCGGATCCGCAATTCTCGTCCATATTCTCGCGCCGTTCATTATTGGAGGCGGACGGGACGCCGATCAAGCTAACTAGTCATCAACCGCGCCACTGGCGAAATACTATTTACCATCTTACAGGCATGAGTAATGTTCAGCAGGCATTGGCCCTTGGTCGAAAACGCATAGACCAGAATGTCTATTACCAACACACAAGCATTGAAGAAGATACTGCTGCCCATCAAGAGTTCTTGGCGTTTAATAGTCATCACGAGCGTATTGACTTTCTACATACGGGCATAAGAGATAAGCGCATCCAGGGCGCTTTGACCGACAGTTACCATGCGCTGCTGTCAGATAAAGGCACGATCACGGCAGAAGCATTCCTCACCGTACACGCAACGGCGCTGCACGTGACACCCTTTGGAGGTTGCATTCACGACTTCTCCCAAGCGCCCTGCCCTAAGCATCTTCAGTGCTGGAATGGCTGCTCGCATCTCCATCTGATGGGCACTCCATCGGAACGGACGAACCTTGAGAAACAAGCCGAAAATCTTACGGCCGCAATTACTATCATGCGCGATGCCGGCGCCGGAGAGGCAGGCAGCGATGTATGGCTGGCGGACCAACAGGAGAAACTCAATAATCTAAAATCCGTCCTAGCACGCGACACCAATGCAGGTGTACAACGCGTGTTTCAAAGTGGGCGTCCAATGACGGTTGCGGACTCGGACAAACGACACAGTTCGGTTTCAGATGACTAGGGGCAATTATGACGCGACGACAGACATTGAGGGGCGGCACTCTTGACGAAGCAATAGACGCTCTCCTCGCCCAGATGATTAGCTCAGGAGTGGAGCTCGCTCCCATTTCCCGACCGGAGGTGCAGCGCCGGCTGGGCCTGACAAGCCGAGCTACGCTAGGAGGTGACCGTGGAGACAGAATTGAGGCCGCTCGTGTTGTTCAAATGAGGGAAAGCGGGAGGGATCCGGATGGTGCCCGCCGGCGCAGGAGTCTCGAAGAGCGTATTGCAAGTCTTCAAGCGGAGAACGCTGCGTTGGCAATACAGCGAGACAAGCTTTTCGAGGCTCTGTCAGTGATAGCACACAACTGCCTCATGAACGGTCTGGACGTAGAGTCAGTTATGGCACCGTTGAGAAACACCCAATAGATAAGATTAGTAGTCTTCGTATCGACTACAGATTGCGGCATGGTAACCTGCCCACAGTGCTAGACAGGACTGTCTCAGCTCTGACGACTACACATTACGGTACACATATCCTAACTACTTCGACCTACACGCAGAGCGTTGACATGAGCGCCAACCGCTCGTAGAGTTTGGCTTGTAGCCCTTGAGGCACTTCAGCTTTACCTCCCCTTGAGGGATCTGCAAAGCCCGGTAACGACCGGGCTTTTGCCTTTCTGCTGTATTGCTCTGAACTCTCATAAGACGTTCCCTCGTATTCACCCTTTTATCGCCGTTGTGTTTTCAACCAGACGCGGCTTGCTTAGGGCTCCTCGTACTCGGCCTCAGTTTAGGGAAGCGAGGTATCTACAAAACGCAGGGCGATTCAGTCGCCGTCCGAGTTAGAAGGTCCTGCTGAGCGCTTGAAAGGGGTGATGAGAAAACCTGCTGGATCACGCCGTCAACGCATTCCCCCACCAGAGTTCGCCCGATAGAGAAAAATACGATTTCTACCCCGACGGCGGGAGGCATCATCCCACTGCCTCCTCTATTAGCCAAAAGGTTCATCTCATGGCTACTGACGAGCAGTGGGCCTGGGTGCTTGGTGAATCAACACACAAAGATCCCTACAGCACCTTTGGCAGCGATCACCATCAGCGCTGGCAATCCTTCAACGCTCATCTGCCTATGCAGGGTACTCAGCAAATTCTCGTCGAGCTCACTCGGGCGAGCCGGACAACCGTCGGGATGCGAATGCCATTCGCCCACATAATCCACCATGCCAGCAGTACGCTTGTGTACTACCTCCAGCGCTTCTGCCTGGCCCTCTTGCCCTCTAATGAAATGGCTCGGACTGGCCTCGCTGTCCGGCGGTGCCGGCAGAACGTCAACAATGACAATCGTCTTCGTTTTGAGATCCGTGACGCCGAGGATTGCGCCACCCGTTTCGTTCGGAAGGGCCTTCTGTCGAGCGGTGTACAATTTCTGAACCAGTGACTCGTCGTACTTCACCGTCCAGCCAGATGATTGCGCAGTATGCACTTGCGCGGTGTCGATCTCATGAGCGGTAACTGATCCGGATCGGTCATCTGATTCCCAGACACAAATCCTTGCCTGCGACTTGGCGACTGACTGCCGAAGCTGCCTGGAAAGAATTCCTGCATGACCATGAATAGATTCACCCGACATCCTTACCGAAATGTCACGACAGCCACCGCCCACCCAGCGATCCCCCAGAGGCTGGGCCAAGTGCTGATGACCCCACTCGTTTTCCAGTATCGCTCGGTAGTACTGTCCCTCCAGACCGTCAATGCGCCGAAGCCTGTCCTGATCTTCGAGAATCATCACACTTGAGAGACCTGAAGGTGTAACGAACAAGCTCACGGTGCGGGGAGCTTCCGGTCTACGGGCGAGCTCACGTGGTGCCTCCAACGTTGTCGTTACATCCACCAAGATTTGGGCAACGCTCAACGACGAGGCGATCTCCTCGGTATCCTCAAGTATGCTTTTGGCAATTGCCTTGGGTGGATCCCAGTTCGGAAAGATTTCTACAGCCAGATCCCTCACTACGTTGACCTTTGGCCGGCCAATGTATAAATCGAACGCCACATGGCGGCATAAATTGTGAGGCAGCACCCGATCAGGGTCTATGAACGTCCACCGCCCCCAGCCTTGGCGAATCCATAGATCAGCCAACACGCTACCTAACGCCCCCACCCCGGCCAGGACGCCTTGGATGTCACTGTTCTCCTCAGGGGTGCCCGATAGATCACGAGCGACTTTGGCTGTGAGAGCACTTCGAACTTCTACCGACATGAGCGGGATCAATCGCCAGGCAATACTGCCAGCTCCACCGAGGATCACGCTACGGTGACTCAGCCCTTTCGAATCAGGGGGGCCTAGCATATCTAGGGCCGTTGCTAGGTCAAACAGAGAGACGTCCAGCATGTACCCAGCTACGTCAAAGCGTTCAGCCTCGCCGTCGCGTACGCGCGGAATCCAGACAGTAATGAGTACACCTTGGCCTTGGGCGGGAGCAGCAGAAACACCGCCTTCAATGGCGTCGTAAACGGTCGCATGAAGCGACTGATAGAGGTCGCTGCCCCAGCTTACGAGTTGATCATGCAGATCACCCAAGGTCTCTGGATAGCGAGCCAACGTTGGGGATCCCACAGGATTGACCACCATTGAGACCATCCTGACCAGCTTCGACTGGTCGCCTGGCCGAGTGGGATCGGCCCTCAAGATGATCGAGTCACCTACATCCACTTTGCAAATGGTCAACGTGTTGCTACCCGATTTTGCGTAATCGGTATAGTTGGAAGGCAGGATAAGCTGGTAAGGGCTCATGTAAAAAAGCTGCTCAACCGGCTGATCACTCCGGTGCAGTTTCAACAGAGCAGACTCTCGCAACCACCAGAACATTCGAGCGATGAAACGCTCCGGCGTCCAGGTTCGCTCGACCGTCGACCAATTGCTGTCGTACAGACAAAGCACCCTAGCCCCGCCTATGGAAGGTGGATGCTGGTGCGACAGCACAGGGAAGTCTTTGCGCAGCGTGTAGACTACTACCGGCACGCGGAAGTCGGGGTTTACACCGACCGCCAATCGCTCGCGTCGCCTGACTCCTCCGAGATTACCCGAATCCACTGTACCGTCGCCGGCATCGATGACAATGTATTCGCTGATTATCGTCCCTGGTTTGTCCTTCCTGATTTCTCGAACATCGGTGTAGGGACAAGCACGTAAAGCTTTGAGGAGTGCCTGGGTATGGGGATAGAGGTGATCCTCATCTGCACAGTCCAAAACCTCACCGAGCTCGTAGTAATCGATCATTTGAACTTGCCAGCGCGTGGCGGAATCGACGCCGCTACGGAACTCGGTACAGCTCCAGCAAGCGCTGCAGCAACGGCCAGCAGTTTGACCTTACCATCCGACCGAACCTCGAAGTCCATGCAAGCCTTCTCACCGAGATCCCCAGTGCAAGAGAACCAACCATCAACTTCGTCCAGGATGCCCTGATACTCACGCTTCGCCCGGATGCAGGGTGGATCGCAATAATCGTCGAGAATCTCAACACTGCTGGAAACGATCGTTGCACCATTGCGTGCCTGGCTCAGGGCTTGACGGGCATCCCAACTTACCTTGGCGTTCTCGCCCTTGCCCGACCAGCTGTCCCACGAAAGCGTGTGCCAGGAACAGTGGTGCGGAGCTAGGAGCAGATCATATTCAAGCACCTCGGGCGTGGACTCGTAATGACTCCACATCCGCTCCCAGATCAATACCTCAGCGTCACCGCCAACAAGGAATTTGGTTTTGGTTTGCGAGTAAGCCGACGGCGAGATCTGAATATTCATGATCACGCTCGATTCGTTTTTTGTCAGGTCTTCTTCAAGATCCGCATCATCTTCATGCGGTGCCGGTGCGAGCAGGTGCGAGGTGAAAAACTGCGGAAGGTTTTCACCTGCGATCTGGCTGAAAGTCTGGCCGGCTTTAACCAGGATTGGGCCAAGATCGTCAGTCTTCCCCTGGTTGTCTTCGCCCATGATGCGAATGCGGTTCCCATCACCTGCAATGCGATAATTGCGCCAGTAGATCACTCGCCGCCGCGCTTCTTTATCGAAAGCTTTCGCGTCGTCACAGAGGATGTGGTTCTTCGAACTCCGACGGAATACCAGAGGCGACGACCACATTTCACGGATCAAAATCCGCCTCTCCCAACGATCCTTGCCGTCGTCAGGGTAGTCCGCAGGATCGCCAAGCCAGAAGTGATTTCTCAGGCCTGCACAGTGGTCTTGGTCAGGATGACTCAATAGGAAGGCGTTGACGAATGGGCGGTCTTTGGCATCCCACTGCAGCCGCTCTCGCAATGCCCTGCCCACGTCAGGAGTGTCATCGTCTGGGTTGTCCGCAGCCTGGCGGATCCGCGAGTCAATCAGAATGGTGGTGACCAACGTATCGGCCAACCGGATCAACGTCATGTCACCCGTACCCACTTGAAAAAACGTCACCTTGGCAGCCATATATCCCTCCCCGGGCACTGGGCCATCTTTGAGAAATGCTACAGATACTGTAAGATACGTATAGAAACTCAACCCGTCTAGATACTATTCGAATATTTTTTATACCAATTACCTACCAGGCTGATTTCAGATGACTGCTACCGCTACTCGTACCGGACGCTGGGGCCAGGAACGCCGCCTTGAATTTATAGATTTTCGGCTGCTGTGGGAGCGAAAACTCAATCGCTCAGACCTGACCATTTTTTTTGGGATTTCTGTTCCTCAAGCGTCATTGGATTTCGCGACCTATCAAGAACTCGCTCCTGACAACATGGCCTATGACCGAACGCTGAAAGCGTACGTGGCAGGCCCTGACTTCAAACCCGTCTTGACCAACCCGGATCCAGCGCACTATCTAAATGAGCTACAGCAGCGTGGCATAGGCAATATCGCCCCAACGGATAGTTTCATCGGCTGGGCGCCCCCAGTGGCGAACCTACCTTCTCCCATGAGGCAGGTTGATCAACAGATCCTGATCAAGCTCATCAGGGCGCTCCAGGCAGGCGAGGCAGTGGACGTCGACTATCGATCAATGACCAATTTCGACGAGCCAGCTGTTCGGACTATCTTCCCCACATCGTTCGCCCATGACGGCTTTCGTTGGCACACCCGCGCCTTCTGCTTCAAGTCAGGGATATTCAAGGATTTCGTTTTAGGTCGCATCAATGCCCTGAAGACTTCGTTTGCCCCTCCTTCAGAGGTGCCAGAGGACGTTGAATGGGAGACCTTCATCGATGTGGTGATCGGCCCGAATCCGAGCTACCCGCCACAAAAGCAAAAAGCAATCGAGCACGATTACCAGATGGTGAATGGCGAAGCTCGGCTCAGAGCTCGCAAGCCACAGTTGTATTACCTAAACCGCCGGCTGAACCTGAATGTGAAGCCAGGCGACCCGGTCAGTGAGCATCAGCAGATTGTGATGCTTCGGATTGAGAATGCTCGCAAGGAGTCAGCAGAAGATGAGTGAAACCACTTCAGCCAAGCCAAAGACAGATCTGACGATCGTCATCATCATCTATCTGCTGGCACTTCTGGTCTTCGCGACCTACTCCATCGGTGCGATGGCTCTGGGTTGGCTTTCTGAGCCCTATAGGCCTCTGAGAGTGCCGTTGATGTGTGGCGCGATCGCCTACGTTGGCGGTGCCCTGTACTGCTTCCGTGCGATTTACCTCAACAAGTGCGTCCACAAGCGCTGGGATCCGGACTGGCACGTCTGGTATTTCATCCGCCCCATCACCAGCACAATCGCCGGTGCGGTGAGCTACCTCTTCTTGAAGGCAGGCTTGTTGGTACTGGAGTCGACCGCGAACGCCGGAGCAAGCGAAATTGGATTTTTCGCACTGGCCTTCATAGCCGGCTTCAACGTCGACAAGTTCGTGGCGAAAATTGAGGAGGTCGCGAAGGCGGTGTGGGGCATTGATAAAACCCGGAGTGGACAGACTCGGGCTGGTGAGGCGGAGCCGGTCAAACCGCCCACTCCAACCTCCCCTCAAGCCTGAATTAGGTTCTTGCTTGGGAGTTTGATGCGGCAGGCTCACTGCCTGCCGCTGAGACTTCGTCAGACAGCAACTCAAAGCAGATTCGGCAGGAGAATCTTCAGCTGTAGGAAGACAAACCACAAGAAGCAACCGCCACTGGCCAGGAACAGGCCAATGAGAGTGAGCCGGCATAACGGGCGCATCGTGTTTTGCCACTGCGCCACAATACGAGTGAATGTCAGCGCAGAAGCGTCGGTGCGGAACAGGTAGATGAAACCTTCCGCGTACGCCGACACCACCAAATTTCGAGGGGTTGGTAACCGCGATTGAAAATCCAGTGAGTTGTCGAACCAGCGCATTGCTTCCGCGGGCTGCAAACGCAGGCGGTTCACAGCAAGCAAGTTAACGAACCAGATCAATGTCCTTAGCGTATACGAAGCCTTCGGTGGTGGTGATTGGTACGTTGGACGGGCTGCAAAAAACGTCGTGTTTGCCAATGTTGTTTTCAGCGCGATAAGACCAATCGAGCTCCAGGATTACCTTCTTTTCGCGTAGCTCTGGGATTTCTCGGCATTTGTCTGCAATAGTATTCGTAATGTTGAAAACGAATTTGTACATATCAAATCCGAGTTCGTAGACCCTTCCGTCAAGCCTTAGGCTAGGCTTTTGGCAGAACATTTCGAGGTCTTTCGTGAGATTTGCGGCGTAGTCGAAGATCTCAGCGATATTACTCATTTCCCTTTGAATGAATCGCAATTTGGCTTTGTAATTTTTGTTTTTTTCGTCAGGTATCGTGTTATCGATAAATGATTTCACGCTTTTTGCGAGCACTTCTAGTGGTATTAGAAGGTGTTGCGAATGGCTAACGAGAACATTTTCCTCGACCTTGACACGGAGACGAATTTCGTCAACGTCGCCGACATGGTGAAAATAGTTTCTGATAAGCCGGAGTATTTTGAATTCTGGAGCAGTTTTGATGCTGCAGTTGAATAGCTCAAGCAGCTTATCAGCCGTAGAGTGGAGGTTATTCAGGTAGGTAAACAGCGTGTTGATGTCCCGCTCTTCAGAATGCCTGATGTCCAACAGTTCGCGCTGGCTGTGAAAATACCGATCAATAAACGTGTACTTCTCCATGTGGCTAGGCTCCACTCCCCGGCTGGTTTCACATCTTATTATAGTGAGGCGCAAGATTGTTCGAACTCATGCTCATTCAGCCCGCTCTGCGTACAGTCCAGGGCGAGGTAAGCCATGTGCTGGCAACTTGCACGCGTTCCAGTCTGCGCGAATAGGCCGTGCTATTTCCATTCTAGTGCGTAACCACCACAGCCAATGCTTGTAGGCGGTGATTCATCCAGAGCGAACGGCGCCCAGTGCGTGACGGAAAACCGATATTTCTTGCGAGGTTGCAGTAAATGGTTGCCAAGTGGTGGCGCTCCTTCAATCAGTCAAACAGAGGCCAATAACGGTACGCGAATGCTGACTTTCGGTTAGTCTTGTCGACTAGGAGCAGGGGAACAAGATGCAATAGGACACCTGCATTCGATTGCCGTCAAGGAAGTCAGCGCAGCATGCACATCACTTTTGGCCTTTTCTTGGATGCCCGTCAGGGACCGTCCCCAACGAACTTCTTCAATAGCCCGATAGTCGGTCGCCTCGGTTTTCTGTCACTGCTGGAGACCTACCTTGGTCTAAGCGCGCCAGAAGCCTCAGCGGCCAGACGCGTGACCATCTACTCTGGTCTGCTGCGGGCCAATGACAACGGCTCGCGCTTCTACAGTGAGTCCTTGAAAGTCGACAGTATCGGTACGGCCGCGCGCCTCCTTGCTTGGCGTGACGAGTGGCGGCTTGGCGGCTGGGACGGTTGCGCGAACCCGGAGCACCCACCGCGAATCCAGGACCTTGCAGCCGTCGAAAACGCCGCTCTCGCAGCTCTACCGCCAGGAGAGGCCGAACGCTTGCATCTGGTGATATACACTCTGAGTGCTTCCGGCCCTGGTCCCATCAAGTCAGTTCACCTGGTTGACCCGCCGGAGGACTTCCCGCGCCTCTGGCAACAGGTGTTGGATTACCTACCCGAGGTTGAAGTTCGCCTTCCTGAACCACAGGGAGCAGGCCAACTTCGCGAGGTGCAGGAGCACGCCCTGACCGTACTGAACGGAGGCTCTGCGGGGAGTTTGGCCGTGCAGACCGACGGGAGCGTTTTGCTGGTACACACCCTCGCAGCCACTACTGCCGAACACTGGCTAAGCATGCAACACGCGCACATGCCCGAAGACCGAATGATCTTGGCCGAGGAGGCTGGAGACTCGTTGGACGTATCGCTGTCCGTGACTGGCAACGTCAACTGCGGGTTCGAACGCCCTAGTCAGCTCCGCCCAGCCCTTCAGGCTCTATCCCTTGCATTGGAGCTGTGCTGGGACCCAGTGGACATGAACCGATTGTTGGACTTCCTGACCCATCCGGTCGGCCCATTCAGTCGCGCTGCGAGAAGCAAGCTCGCACGCGCTGTCGCCAACCAACCCGGGATAGGCGGCGAAGCTTGGACGACGGTCAAGAACAGGATCGCTGCAGGTGACGATGCCCAGGAAGTGACAAATGAAATCACCTTCTGGCTGGAGTCAGAGCGCTGGTCACGCACAGTTGGCGTGCCGCTAGATGCACTGATTGCTCGTGTCGATCGGATGCAGGAGGCTATGCGGCGTCGCCTCTCAGGTGAGCCCGCTGACGCGGCAAGCTTTGTTGCGGCGCATAGCCAATGTGCGGCTGTTCAAGAAGCGTTAATCGAGCTGGCTCGGCAAGGTATGGCTACGCTATTGCCTCGAGAAGTTGAGCAGTTGGTTGCCCACGCCACACCCGCCGGAGCAACCGACCCCACTGCGGTTTCCCAAGTTGGTTGCATGCGCTCGACCAGTACGGCAGCCGCGTGCATCGAAGCAGCTGATGAAGTGATCTGGTGGATGCCGTCGACGCCTGCCCTGCCCTCGCCTCTACCTTGGTCTCCTGCCGAGGTGAACGCTCTGACTCAATCAGGTGTGCAGTTGCGAGACCCGGCGCGTGAACTCGTGTCGTTAGCACTGAAGTGGCTGCGGCCACTACTTGCCGCGAGAAAAAGATTCATCATCGTCTGCCCTCCTCCTGGTACAGAAATACATCCGATTCGCCAGCTTATTAAGAAGCTCGTACCGGATATCGAGTCCACTTCGCTTGACTTGGACACTGCACTCAACTCCACGCTTCTCGGGGTAACCGCCGAGGTGCTTGCACCTCAGGCGCTGCCCGCTATTCCACGACACATCCAACTCCCTCATCCCGTGCAGCTCGGCGACGCCTCACAGTCGTTTACTACGCTCAACGAGCTCTTCAATGACGCGGCTCTATTCGTTTTGAAACGAGTGGCGAAGCTAGATCCTACTTCAGTCCTGGGGGTTGATGAGGGCAACCGCCTGCTGGGCATCCTCGCTCATCGGGTGCTCGAGAAACTCTTCGCGCACAACAATGCCTTGAGTTGGTCAAACGCCGATGCCATTGCTTGGTTCCGCGCCGAAGCCGACTCGCTGTTGCTGACTGAAGGCGCTGTACTGCTTATGCAGGGTGCGGGGGTAACGCAGCAACACTTCCGGAAGGTTTGCGAACGAGCCATAGGGAGTCTCCTCGATCACCTCAGGCTCGCAGGTGCCATTCAGGTTCAGACTGAAGTGGAGTTCAGAGGAACCTTGGGAGCAGTTCCGCTGATCGGCAAAATTGATCTCTTGGTCACGCTTGGTGACAAGCGAACTGTCGCCTTGGACATAAAGTGGAGAGGCGATACCTACTACGCCGGGCTGCTTCGCTCTGGTGAGCACTTACAGTTGGCGCTCTACTCCAGCCTCATAGAGCAAACAAGCGGTGTCGCACCCGCCGCGCTTGGCTATTTCATCCTAGAAAGCGGCGGACTGTACATCACCGCTGCCGACATTTTCCCAAAAGCGCAAGTCAGAAGACCGCCCGACGGCGTAACCGTCTCCAACCTACTAGACCGTGCCCGCACCACGTGGGAGTGGCGCAAACAGCAGTTGGATGCGGGGACCATCGAAGTCGTTCCGGAAGATCCGAGTGACGAGTTCCAAGGCCCTGAGGGAACCCTTCCGGTCAACGGTCCAAACAAATGGGACCGAGACCACCTTATCTTGCTGGGAGGCTGGAAATGATGAACAGCATCGAATTCATCAGTGCAGGCGCCGGCAGTGGCAAGACCTACAAGCTGACCGAAACACTCGCTCAAGCTCTCGAATCGGGCACAGCGCGCCCTCACGCCATCTTGGCCACGACCTTCACCGTGAAGGCGGCTACCGAGCTGCGCGAACGCGCCCGCTCCTGGCTGCTTGAAAATGGACGTATAGACCTGGCCACAGCTATCGGCCAGGCCCGCTTGGGCACCGTCAATAGCGTTTGCGGCCAGATGCTCAAGCGTTTCTGCTTTGAGCTGGGCCTGTCTCCCGATCAGACTGTATTGGGCGAAGGTCAATCCAAGAGACTGCTCAAAGCTACACTTGCCGAGTCGATGGAAGCCGACGCTCAAACGGAGCTTGTTCGGCTCACAGAGCGGTTCGGCATTGAGCAGGCGGACTGGTCCAAGACTGTTGAGGCTGTCGTTAAGGCCGCGCTCGACAACGATATTGGACCGGAGGAGCTTCGAGTGATGGGTTCCCAGAACGCGGACGCGATGCTCACGAATTGGCCTGCTCCGGCTACTGGGCTGGACCCAACCGAAGCATTGGCGACTGCGCTGGCCGAAGCACACAAGGGGGTAGCGGCATACGTAGAACAGCAGCAAGCTGTCGGTGCCAAAGTTGCAGACAACCTATTAAAAGGCCTAGAGGGACTTCAGAAGCTAGATCGACTCTTCCGTGAAGGCCGCTGGTGCTGGCCCGACTGGATCGGCGCAGCCGGATTTGACGCCGGCGCCAAGGTCAGAGATATCGTGGCGCCAGTCAAATCCGCAGCGCAGGTCCACGAGTCTCACCCGGCCTTTCATGCCGAAGTCCGCCAGTACCTTGACCAGATATTCAACCTCGCCGCCGACGTTCTCAATGCCTACGAGCAGGCTAAGAAGGCGCTGGGTGCCGTCGACTTCAGCGACCAAGAGGTGTTGCTGCTACGTGCGTTGAGGACAAAGCCATCTGTCCGGGAAGTCTTGGCGGCAGAACTGGATCTCATCATGGTTGATGAGTTCCAGGACACCAGCCCTCTCCAGCTGGCGCTTTTCATCGAGCTGGCCAAGCTGGCTAAGAAGTCGGTGTGGGTCGGCGACCCCAAGCAGGCTATCTATGGCTTCCGCGGAACTGACGCAAGCCTCATTTCCGGCGTTCTCAACGCCATCAAGGGCTGGGGCGGAATCTTAGGGAAGGTCCTGGACACCTCCAGGCGCTCCAACGAAAGCCTGGTCTCGCTCACTAATGGTCTATTCATCTCTGCGTTCGAGCCCGAGCTGACGCCCGAACAGGTTCGGTTGCAGCCACTGCGCAAGGACATTCCGGACCAGCCCGCGCTGTTGAACTGGAACTTCGAGAGCAGCCGAAACGACTCGGATTACCTATGTCTTGGCCAGGCCATCCGCGAGCTGCTGGAGTCCGGGGCCAAGGTCGAAGACAAGGACACCAAGGAGCTCCGTCCGATTCAGTCCGGTGATATAGGAGTGCTTTGTCGCTACAACGACCAGGTCGAATTTGCCGTTACGTCGCTCACCCACTGGGGCATCCCGTCAGCCAGCCCACGCTCCGGCTTATTGGGAACTGCCGAAGCCATCTATGTCATGGCCTGCCTGAGGCGTATGAGCGACCCAACCGACACTGTCGCCACCGCGCTGGTTCTAACCCTGGCTGACAGCACTCCGATCGAAACCTGGCTTGCAGACAGGCTGCAGCATCTCGCAACGGACGAGACCAAGCCATACGAGTGGCTCACGACGGGCGATAGCGCCCATAAACTAATTGCCCGATTGGAAACACTGCGTCCGACGCTAATGGCTTTGACGCCACTGGAAGTGCTGCGACTTGCTGCTGCCGAGTCCCAAGTAGCAAGACTGGTCGGTCAATGGTCCACTTCCCCCCACGAGAGCCGCAACCGGATGTCCAACGTCGAGGCACTGGTCGAGCTCGGAAAGACTTTCGAGGACGAGTGCGTCGCCGCGAAGCGGCCAGCGACGGTTAGCGGCATGCTTCGTTGGCTGGACGAACTCGCTAGCCAAGAGGATGATAATCGGGCAACTTCAGCAGACAACGCAGTCTCGGTTCTCACTTATCACGGGGCAAAGGGACTGGAGTGGCCAGTCGTCGTGCTGACAAGCCTCGATGCGATAGCACGTACTTCGCTTTGGGGCGTGCGCGCGAGGACAGTTGGAGACTTCGACCCGCAGCAGCCACTCGCCAACCGCTTCGTCCACTGCTGGTTAAAGACCTGGGGCAAGCGGTCCCAGCCCCAAGCCGCACTCAATGCCGAAGCCAGCGTAACTGGCCAAGCCATGCAGGCAGAGGCATTGGCGGAGAACAAGCGTCTTCTATATGTGGGCCTGACCCGTGCACGTGACATGAACGTCGCACTATCTTTCGTGCGCAGGTCAGGCCCAGGCCGCGCCTGGGTCGGCGAGATTAAAGGTGCAGCCGAGCTGTTGTTCGGTGACTCAGAAATAATAACGACTTCCGAAGGCAAACAGCTTTCCAGGCTATCTAAGTCCTGGAACAAGGATGAGTGCTCAACGGAGCCACCTGCCAAAGCCCCGGAGGCTTGCCACTGGTTTACAACTCGTCCGCGCGTGCAGGCCGAACCTTTGTGGCACCGACCGAGCTCTGCTTCGGGCGGTGCATTCACGGTTGTCGAGACCGACGCCGTCGGAGTTCGGCTAAGCCTGGCAGGCAAGCCCGACATGGCATCGCTGGGCACGGCGCTTCATCTATGTATCGCACGCGCAGGCGTGCTTGGCGGTATTTCTCCCCCTGACGTCGAGGGCATTCTGAAGACCTGGGCCGTGGCTGGTTCTGTAGATAAGGATGCCGTGTGCACCCAGACCTCAGCGTTCCAAGCTTGGATAGCCAAGCGCTGGCCCGACTGTCCCGTTTACGTCGAGGTACCCATCGAAGCAGATGGCCCGAACGGCACTCGTATCCGGGGCCGCATCGATTTGCTGGTGGAGTTGCCAGACGGCTGGATTCTGGTGGACCACAAGTCGAACCCCGCGGGGTCAGCCAGAGACGACGACCTGATAGCCTTGCATGGGCCACAGCTAGAATCCTATGGCCATGCCCTTCTCAGCGCAACCGGCAAGCCCGTGAGCCAGCGATGGCTCTATTTTCCGGTTGCTGCACGAGCCGTCCGCCTGTCCTGACGCTCTCAGAAGTGCGCCGAGTTTAGATCAATAGAAAAAGGTGGTGTAGATATGGATGTAAAGTTCCTCTCGGTTTCGCAAACACAGACGGCGCTCATTGTAGTGGTCTAATGAAACCGGACATCCTCGGGTAAAACGGTGAGACATCGTTTAAACAGAGGTGGGAATCGGTCTGCGAACAACGCCCTATGGACCATTGCGATGGTACGCATGCGAGGTGATCCCAAAACCCAAAGCTACGTCGCCCGTCGTAGTGCTGAAGGTTTGTCTTCCAAAGAAATCCAGCGCTGTTTAAAGCGCTATATCGTCAGGGAGCTATACCCTTTGATCCTGGCAGATTTAGCCGATTCAGCTCGATCTTGTTGACATAGGAGCGTCAACGCGCCGATGGAGCGGGTGTTCAGGAGCCTGAAAACCGAGTGGATACCGACCATGGGCTACACGACGGTCCAACAAGCTCAGCGGGATATCAGCCATTTTTTGATGCACCGATACAACTGGATTCGACCGCACCAATTTAATGGTGGGCTGCCACCGGCTCAGGCCGAGAAAAAACTTAACGTCGTGTCCGGGATTAGTTGACCACTACAAACTCGGCTTGCGATCAATCTCGTAAGAGAGAAAGTTCGACGGTGACATCATGTGCGGACGCTAGGCTTGAATTTGCACTGCGCAAGACAGGCTGGTTACGACGCGACTAGCTCGCGGGATGAGCGTGAGGTACAGATTCAGATCAAGGGCCGTTGCGTTATTAATCTGAGAAAGCTCAACGGGCGGGTGGGGGCTGTTGATACGAATAAAACGTTCGATTCCTGCTGTTGGTGTTGTTGAATTTCGATTTCAATGCATTATCGATGTATGAAGCTTGTCGGGATTCGGTGATGCCAGCTTTTTGTTGAAGCTTGGTTCGAAAGCACGTAACGAATACTGTTCATGGGGATTAGGTTGTTCGTAGTGAGAAAAAAGCGCTCAGGGAGTCCGGTGATCACCCCGTGAGCGCCTTTCACCATATTCAAACTGAAAAAGATACCTTTAATGTAAAACCGCTTTCAGGATTCTCCGAAACATGCCAAAGGCTGCTTTCGTAACTGCGCAGCCGACCCAGCAACAAATTGTGGGGGTGTTTTTCACGACCGGCTGCTGCACAAACAATCATCTCTGAGTTATTTAGTTTCTTGATAACCTCATCGTGAATGCTATCGTTGCTGCCATGGTGGGGCAAAATAAAAACATCTACATTCTTTAGGAGCTTGCCGAACCTCTTAAGCCACGCCGATCTCGTACCGCGCTGGTTTAAATTTGCATCACCCGTACAAATCCACGCACCACCGTTTTTTCTTATAAGTGTATCTTCCGAGTGAATTATTTGATAAGGCTTAGGGAATGGCCAATCGAAGTTTTTATTGGTTCGAGAGATTTTCAAGTTGTTTTTGTGAGCTTGAGGCCCTGAATACAGACTCAGTGAGATTTTATTGTGATCTCTTGATATGATGGAGTAGCAAGCTTTCAATTCTTCGCAGCTTGCCTTGTCACTTAACAACTGGATCAGTTTTTTAGTAAAGGCTTTTGATGCCAGTGAACGCCCCGCGAATGTATGAGGAAACTGTTTTCCTACAGCTCTTCTAAAGCTCGCGATAGCTTCTTTGGGAAATGGATGCACATAAGGGACGAGCAGCCATGAAGGAATTGATTTACCCTTTACCTCCACAGAGATCGATGTATGTTCCCCGAGTGTTCGGACAGTACCGGCACCTGAACGAACAGATTTAGCTTCCTCTACCATTTCTGATCTGATTGTGTATGGGCGACTCGGGTCACCGCCTTCGGGCACGGGCACTATAATGCTATCGGGTTGCCCTTCTGGATCAGGCTCATAAGGAATTACATTAAGTGTATCGTCTGCGCGCTGTACTTGAATGATTTCCTTGACCCCCCGATCGACTAACCATCCAAAGGGGTCTGTCAAAAACGACTGAGTCGACAATCGAAGTGTAGAGTTTCCTGCTGCTTCACATGCGATCATTGTGAGGTGAAGAGCGTCCAGACAGGGAAGAACGACCATGTCAATCTGCACCTGTGCTGCCAGTGCATCAATTCCACTTACATGGTCCACATCTAAATGTGATACAAATAGTATGTCAATTTTTTGAAGCGAACACATCTTCAGCCCTTGTTCGAAGTGCTCTCGATTGATCGAGCCGCAATCGAAAGCGTAGGTGAAAATTCGTGAATGTTCATCCTCTATTTGGCCTATGAGGAATCCACCCTGGCCAACAGGAATCTGTTTGATCGTCGTAATAAATTTTTTTGCGGTCAAGAAACTCTCCTTGTAGTATTCGCATCTACCATCAATGCACACGATGAAAAAATTACGTAAATTCTGAAAAAAATCAAACCTTGCCCACGAGGTTTGATTGATTCGGAGTGAAAAACTAGACTACGCTTGGCACGTTGAATACGGTTGAATCTGTAATTTTTACTAAATGAACTTTATCTCCGCTTTGATTCCATACAGGGCTATTCAAACCCCAATACAGATAGCTGGCGGGCTCCTTCGTATTAGTTTGCCCTTTTTTGTTTAAGCCAGGCTTGGTGGTTAGAAAAATGTACTCATTTTTTTCAACTGTCCAGTCAGGGAACTTAAATACGTGGCGATGTTTATTGCTCGCGACTCCATCAGTGTCGTAGGTGTTATCAAGAATCATATAAGGCTTTAAATTGCATTTATCTAATGCTTGAAGCACAATGTATTCTTTTTTCTCATCGCCTTGATGTAAAACGGTAACTATTTTTATATCCAATTTAATTTTCTCGACGATCTATCTCTGAGGATGGCATGGAGCCATTACTGATGCAGATTAGCCCGAAGTCGGTTTTAATTGAAAGATATTTTGGATCCAAGGATTGCTCGGCCGAATCTCGACGAGGACGGCCTAGTGGCCTGCACCTGTAGGTGATGTGCGCCCCCCCTGGGGCGATTCAACCGCACGCTCTTAAATGGCGATACCAGCTTGCTGACGCGGTCTTAAAATACAGGCTATGGCCAGTCGATTGGGCAAAAGATCTTGGGGTACCTCGAGAGTAGTGGCCACCTGCCAAGTCAACACGATGTCGGATCATGTTGGTCCAATTACCCTCTTTGATAAGATCAATCTGATGGCCTGCCAGGGCTAGAAAAAGCGTATGCACTACAGGATTATTCAGGCAGGGTTCGAGGGATGGCTGGGTTTGTGCTGTGGTTGACCCATTGCTCCTGAGCACCTACTACAAAGGTGTTGGCCTCAATCGGGCGCGTAGCTACATCGTTGTTATTGCTCGCTTGCGAAGCTGAGTTCAGAGCGAGTAGCCGTGTGACCATACCTCGTTAGCAACCCGTTTCGAATTGAGGCTTAAGGCGTTGTATCTTGCTATCATCGACTCATCGACGTGACTCAACATTCCCGCTTGCAGATCCTACGTGTGAGGCCGGGCCGCAGAGATTTTAGAGCGGCAGCACCTTCCTAGAACTCAAGCTGGCCCTGAAGTTCGTACTCACCCAGTTTGGTAACTCATGAAAATCACTGAATTAGTGCTGCACAACTTCCGAAAGTACGACGAAGCCTATCTCCAGTTCAATCCCCAGTTCAACGTCCTGATTGGTAACAATGGTAAGGGCAAAACGACCATACTCGACGCACTGGCGATGCTGCTCAACACTTACTTTCAGGGCGGCAAACTGACGACTGGTGGCGGCACGATCAAGGACTCGGATGCGCGAGCTGTTTTTCAAGAGGTCGAAGGTCAGGTGTTCCGTGAGGCATTTACGGAGGTCTGGCTGGAGGCTGTCTGTCAAACGAACGAAGAACCGCCCATTCGCTGGCGGCGAGATCTGGGTGACCGTGGTAAGAAGGCTAAGGATTTCGTCAGGGTTGGTGCAGAAGCGCGTGAGCGCGTTATACATCAGCCTCATGTGAATCTTCCGCTGCTGCTTTACTACGGCGCGGGGCGACTATGGGATAAGCATGATGATGTAGTGGCGGACAGCCCGTCTTCCCGCCTAACGGGCTACCGTTATTGCCTCGATCCGAAATCGGATCACAAAGCGTTTGAGAAATGGTTCAAACGCTTATCTATGGCAAAGATACAAAAAGGGAAAGACATACCTGCACTGGATGCGGTGACCAATGCGGTGACCTCTTGTATTCCTGGTGCGCAAAATTTCTATTTCGACGCGGGTTACGATCACCTGATGATTGCGTTGGATCATGAAGGCTTAATGCCGTTTGATGATCTCAGTGATGGGTATCGCAATATGGTTGGCATCATTGCGGACATCGCGCACCGTGCCTCACGCTTAAACCCGCATTTAGGTGTGGATGCAGCTATCAAAACTCAAGGGATCGTGTTGATCGATGAAATTGATTTGCATCTGCACCCTAAGTGGCAGCGTCGTGTGGTTTCGGACCTGAAAAATGCATTTCCGCTTCTGCAGTTTGTTGTCTCCTCTCATTCCCCTTTCATCTTGCAGTCTCTAGAGCCGGGGGAAGTTATAGACCTGGAGCGGGGGTTAAAACCCGCTCAAGCGGACTCGATTCCTGATGGTATTGCCGCTCCCGCTTCGGAGGCAAAATACGCTAATCGATCTATTGAGGACATCACCGAAGAGGTCATGAAGATTCCGGTGCCGCAGCGTGGGGAGCGTTACCAGAAAATGCATGAGGCGGCCATTGAATACTTCCGGCTGCTCAATGATGCTGCTGGAGATGTGAGTGATGAGCAGAAGGAAGCTATTAAAGCAGACCTTGACGCACTGTCCGATCCATTTAGTGACAACGTTGCCTATCACGCCTTTTTGACAATGAAGCGATTGGTTTCGGGTATCGATGGTGCTCCTGAGGGAAACCCTAAGGCGGATGATGAATGAGACCAGTCATTCGCGGGGCCTGCCCCACTGGAGCAGATGGAAGGGTTGTCGTATTTAAAGCTTACGCAATGGCTCGGGGTAAGCTTATCGAGCGACTCGGCGAATGTTGTTCCTATTGTGAAGTGCATCTTGATACTAGTTTGGCCATCGAGCATGTCCAGCCGAAGAAACCGCCGGGCGCCATCGCGAATGACCTGGTTCGCGAGCTAAGTTGGGACAACTTTTTACTTGCGTGTACAAATTGCAATAGCACGAAGGACAATAAGGACGTTGTGCTCGATGACTACATGTGGCCGGATCGGGACAACACCTTTCTTGCCTTAATCTACAAGCAAGGTGGGTTGGTCGAAGCCGCACCAGGGCATGACAATGTTCGAGCCACTCGCACGATCCGCCTTGTTGGTCTACACAAAGTTCCTAGCGTTAATGATCAGGAAAATGAAGCATCCGACCGTCGTTGGAACAACCGGCGCGAGGCATGGGACATCGCGCTGGAATCGAAGCAGAACCTTTTTGAGTTGGATCACCCAAAGATGCGCGATCAAATTGTGTTGCAGATCCAAGGTTTCTGGTCCATTTGGATGACGGTTTTCAAAGACGATCCAGATATGCTCAGGCGCATACTGGATCGTATTCCAGGTACAGCGAAACACTGCTTCGATGTTGCCAGTGGATATCAGGCGATTACTCGGGTTCTTCCTTAAGCTATCCGCAGCACAGCTCGGGTAACAGATCGGTAGCATCCGCCTGACTTGGAATGATTTATCGAAATGCTCTTTAGTCAGACGGCCGCTTTCAATAGCGGCCTTTTTTTGGCCTATCAAGCGGTTCCAGGATTCCTGTTGTGTAAGCGTCCGGCAGACACACCTTGACCACACCATTCTCCCCCGTGCTCCTCAAAACCACGCTCATTTGCAAGGCTTTAGTAAGCGCTTGGTTAAGTCACCGTGGTTCGGAATTCGCGCTTAGAAAACTCAATAGATAGTGAAGTGGGACGCCTCAGACCTCGGCAGATGGTGCGGATAAGATAAAGATTCGGTCGTCTTGGATTACCAGACCCATTCTCCGCGCCTTAGCTTCGGTTATCAGCGCCCATTATCAGACTGAGGAGCTTTTTAGCAGGTCAACTCCGAGCGCGAGAACGTTCGTTCAGCTACTGCCCTTATGCTGATGAGGTTGCCAGATTTGCACGGGCCCACTCCTCAGCGGTCGTGACTTGAGTCGACTGCTGCGCGTTGAAAGTGCCTGCTTTAGGCCAGGCCACGCCTCTGCCCTGGGCGAACACAGCGCGGTACTTCTTGATGTGATGCGTTGGGTCTCTCTCCAATTCTTGGAGCAAGTACGGAACAGTCCACACGTTACGTTTGAACGGGCGACCCAGTACACGTTCGAGGAGGCTCGCAACCTCTCCGTACGTCACTGTATCTCCCGAGAGGTACACAATCTGATCGCGGAAGCGAGGTTCGAAGAAAACAATTTCCGCTGTCAACGCACCAATGTCTTCTGGAGTCGTGAGCGTCACGCTGGTCTCAAGACTGCCTAGCGCGTTCACGGTATCGTTTTCGAAGTCAACCACCTCGAATACTGGCTCGAATAGAAAGCTGGTGAACATACCCGTCGAGATGATTACCCATTCAGTTTTATCCTGGGCGCGAAGCAATTCGCGTACATCAAGCTGAGCATCGAACAGATCTTGAGGACTGCCCCGACCGATTACCTCGAAGTCGACACCAAACTGCCAAGGAAAGTAGCGCTTCACACCGGACTTGAGAGCTGCTGTAGCCAGCTTCATCGGGGTTTCCCGGCCTGCAACCATGCCTGCGCAGCCTATTACGGTATCGAACCGTGCGAACACTTCAGCCAACTGATCGATTGAATTATTCACGAGATCTGCGGCCACCATCTGGATGCCAAAATCTCGAAGCTCATCGATTTCGACCTTTTTCTCGGGCACCTGAGTGTTGATGGTCGAATCCCTGAGCAGGACGCTGATTGTGGAGCCGGGCGCGCGCTTTGCTACTCGCGCAAGATTGCGCAGAACCGGCAGCCCAAGCTCACCGGCGCCTAGAACGAGAATGGATTGGGGGGAAAGCTGGGTCACTTCGGTCATGATTTCTCCTGAGACCTGTTGCCTGTAAGATGAACAAATGCTTGCACGATTAGGCAACGTTCGTAAGAAGGCACACCTGTGATACCAGAGAATGAAATGACCGATCAGGAGGCTCTCAGCCAGGCAGAAACAATTTGCCGAACGCTTAGAGAAGACGATGATGGCGTCAGACGAGAAGTGCTTGCTCACGCAGGTAGCCGCTGGTCGTTAGGTATTCTGCATGCCCTGGGGGTTTACGGCACGATGCGCCATGCCGAAATAAAAAGGCAGATGACTGGGGTGACTCAGCGGATGTTAACCAAGACGCTACGCTCCATGGAGCGGGATGGGCTAGTGGTTCGGCGGGAGTTCGGTGAGATTCCGCCACGTGTCGAGTATGAGCTGACGCCGCTGGGTATGGGACTGTTGATCCGCATGTCACCTATCTGGACTTGGGTTGTCGAGAACGTTGAGGATTTCCGCAAGGCGCGGCGTATTTTCGACAGTCAGGATGACAAAAAACCCGCATGGCAAATACCTCCATCGACACCATTAGATTCAGACGCGTCGGACTGAATGTAGCTCATAGCGTGTTAGGAGCCCTGTGCCCATTGATGCGGTAGTAATTGGTCAATTGCACTGGCCCTCTGTGTCGGCAACCGCGTCAGTACATCCTTGAGATACGCGAACGGATCATGCCCATTCATGCGTGCCGATTGAATCAAGCTCATAATTGCCGCCGCTCGTTTACCGCTGCGCAGTGATCCGGCGAAGAGCCAATTCGAACGGCCAAGGGCCCAAGGCCGGATCGTATTTTCGACCCGATTGTTGTCGATGGGCACAGCACCATCATTGAGGTAGCGCGTCAGCGCTACCCAGCGTTTCAGGCTGTAATCCAGAGCCTTGGCTGTGGCCGAGCCCTCGGGCACAAGTTCGCGCTGAGCCAGCATCCACTCATGCAACTTCTCCGCGATAGGAATCGCCATTTCTTGACGTAATCGCCAGCGATCTTCATCGCTCATCTCTTTGGCCTTTCGTTCAACCTCGTATAGGCCGCCGATTGAGTGCAGCGCCTGTTCGGCCAGTTGGCTTTTGTTCGCCACATGCAGGTCGAAGAACTTGCGGCGAGCATGGGCATGCAGCCGATTTCGGTGATGCCCCCTTCGAAGCCGGCCTTGTAGCCTGCGAAGCCATCGCAGACCAGCTTGCCGTTCCAAGTGCCCAGGAAGTTGCGCGCATGTTCGCCAGCACGGCTCGGGCTGAAGTCGTAGACTACCGCCTTCAGTGCCGAGAATGGTGTCGTGCAGTAGGCCCAGACATACGCTCGGTGCGTTTTCTTTTCACCCGGTGCCAGCATCTGCACGGGTGTTTCATCGGCATGGACGACTCGCTGGGCCAGCACTGCCTCGCGCAGTGCTTCCACGAGCGGTTGCAGTTGTACGCCGGTTTGACCCACCCACTGCGCCAGTGTCGAACGGGCGATGGGCAGCCCGGCGCGGCCGAAGATTTTCTCTTGGCGATACAGCGGCAGATGGTCGGCGAACTTGGCCACAATGATGTGGGCCAGCAGGCCTGCGGTCGGGACGCCTTTGTCGATGACGTGCGCCGGTACCGGCGCCTGGATTAGCGTTTCACACTGCTCGCAGGCCCACTTTCCACGGATGTGACGCTCGACGGTGAATACGCCGGGCGTGTAGTCGAGCTTTTCGCTGGCGTCTTCGCCGATGCGCTTGAGGGCGCAGCCGCACTGGCAGTGGCTGTTGTCCGGTTCGTGATGGATCAGTGTGCGAGGAAACTGCGGTGGCAGCGGTGCGCGCTTGGGTTGCTGGCGCACTTTGGCTTCGACAGGTGCCGGTTGCAGCGCCTCAAGTTCGGCTTCGATAGCGGCGATATCCGTATCGATCAAGTCGTCGAGCAGGCTGGCTTGATCCGGGCTCAACTGCTCGCTGCGCTTGGCAAACTTGAAGCGTTTGAGCAGCGCGATCTCGTGGGCCAGTTTCTCGTTGACCGACTTGTGATGAGTGATTTGCTTGTCCATTGTCTCGACGCGCTGGATCAACTGCGCCGCCAGGGCACGCAGTTGTTCAGGGTTTAATTGATCGAGATTTGGATGCAAAGTCATGCCGCCGATTTTGCCAGAGAGGGCTGATGGCGACGATAGACTTATGGGCCAATTGCGCTGGCAAGCACGCCATGGCAGATGTTAAAGCATCGAGATGATTCCGCCTGCACCGACGCGCTGCCAAGGTAAACCGAGCACCAGGGCCTGAAGTTGCTCGGCATCCAACTCAACTTCGGAGCCGTGTCGCACACCCGGCCAGAAGAAGCGTCCTTGATTCAAACGCCGGGCGGCAAGCCAAATCCCCACGCCGTCATGCACCAGCACTTTCATTCGATTGGCGCGGCGGTTGGCGAACAGATAGGCACAGTGCGGCTTCGCCGCACCGAACACCGCCACGACTCGTGCGAGCGCGGTTTCAGTGCCGGCGCGCATGTCCATGGGCTCGGTGGCGAGCCAGATGGAATCGACGCGGATCATCGCAGCAGGTCTCGTAGGAAAGCAGAACACGCCGCTGCATTTTCTGCTGGCCAACTCACCACGACTACACCTTTTGGATGCGGCACTTCGATTCGGATCGTGGCAGGAAGGGCCTGATGCATCGGCACCGGCGGCGAAGTCTTGACCGGGATGAAGGCAGTTTGCAGTGCCAGGCTTTTCTGCGCATGCACCCGAATCCATTTATGGACGAGGTTTGCATTGAGGTTGTGGGTCAAGGCGACATTGGCAATTGAAGTGTCAGGATGGGCGCACTCAGTAATGACCTGGGCCTTGAAGGACTTGGAATAGGAACGGCGTTCTTGTGGCATGGGCGTCCGCTTAAAAAGGCTAAAAATGGTGTCCACTTAAATTTAGGTGGACACCATCGCCTTAACCGATGGCATCAGGAAGATGTGTTGCTCGGACGGTTACCCTGTTGTACTGAATCGCCTCGGATTCTCTAGACGCCACGCAAGCGTAACCCGTGCCACCATCGAACATACCTCCAGCAACACTGGAAGGACAAATAAAGCTCGGGTTGACGAGGCTAATGACGGGGAAAGCTGGGTCTATGAACATCAATCGGTGAACAGTTGCGTTCATTTCAAGGGTATTGAGCTAGTATTCTTGGGCTGTTGACCTGCTTATGAACATCTAACATCGCCCACTTGTTCAATTGCGTGTCATGCCAGGTTACTGGGCAATCTCCCGCCACCCCCAGGCTAATCGGACACGATGCTTTTGGCCTCAAGAAATGCTTCCAGCCCAAAGACTCCAAACTCCCGACCGACACCGGACTGCTTTACCCCGCCGAACGGCGCCAGCAGCTCTGGCGAAATTCTGTTGATCAACACCGAGCCGGCCTGCAGTTGGGTTGCCAGGCGTTGGGCACGTTCCAGTTGCCGGGAAAACACATAAGCTTGCAAACCGTAGATACTGGCATTGGCAATAGCGATCGCTTGTTCTTGCGAGTCATACGCAATGATCGATAGCACCGGGCCGAAAATCTCCTCTTGCGCGATGTCCATGTCACTGCTGACGTCGGCAAAGACCGTAGGCCTGACGAAATAGCCCTTATCCAAGCCGGTTGGTCTGCCCTCCCCGCCGATAATCAACGTCGCGCCTTGCGCCTGCCCGCGGCGGATGAAAGCTTGTACGCGGTCGAATTGGGCGCGATTGACCAGCGGCCCGAGCGCAGTGGCCGGATCCTGCGGATTGCCGACGACCATCGCTCCAACCAGGCTTTTGACGCGGTTGATAATGTCCTCGGCGTGCGTGCGTGGCACCAGCAGACGTGTGCCGGCGACACATGCCTGACCGTTGTTCATGAACGCAGCATTCAGAGCCAGGGGAATGGCGATGTCGAGATCGGCGTCATCCAGGATGATAGAGGCCGACTTCCCCGTGAGCGACAGACTCACTCGCTTCATGGTCTCGATTCCGGCGCGTGCAATGAGCTTTCCGGTGGCGGTGGACCCGGTGAATGAAACTTTCGCGATGAGTGGGCTGGCGCTGATTTCGTCACCCACATCACTGCCGCGTCCCAACAGAATGTTGAAAACCCCTTTGGGCAACTCTGCGCGATGCAACGCTTGGGCGAGCACGGTGGTCTGCAAGGGGCTCAACTCGCTCGGTTTGATGACCGAGGCACAGCCAGCCGCAATGGCCGGTGCCAGTTTGTTGCATATCGTCCCGGCGGTGCTGTTCCAGGGGGCAAACAGCGCCGCGACTCCGACCGGCTCCATCACCACGGTAGCGTCACCGACCGAACGACTCAGGTCGAAGTGTTTCAACACCTGCGCCGCATTGGTAAATGACTGCGAGGCGTAGCGACTGACCCATTGCGCACGGGCAAACGGCGCACCGTACTCTTCGATGGCGGTATCGCGAATTTCATTCGTGCTCGCCAGCACGGCAGCCTGCAACTGCTCGAGCATGTCGATACGCTCGGCCTTGGAGGTGCGGCCCATCGCGACTTGAGCACGCGAAGCCGCCGCGATAGCGCGCTTGGCATCTTCACGATCAGCCAGGGTGAGCGTACCGATGACCTCCCCGGTAGCCGGATTGATGCATTGCACCGTTTCATTGCCCTGAACGGGAACGAATGCTCCATCAATGTAACTGTGATTGATCTTCCACATCGTGGCGTACCTGATTGATTGCGGTTGCCCGCGATAAGCACAACGCCCGGTATGCCCAGGCGTTGGCCTCGTCGTCGCCCCACCCTCTCCCGCTTTTCAGCCGGGCATCGGCTCACGTGCGCCCCTCCGGATGACGGGCGCGGAAATCTGCAGCCTCCCGAATGGGCCCTCTTTGGAAAGGTTACTTACGAAACACGGAGGGGGATGATCAGAGCGATGTCTCCCACTGCCGCTTCGCCCTTGGCGTGTTACTTCGCCGTGGCGGCTTTTTCGATTAGGCGGGCAACCGGTTCCGGGTTCGATACCATCACGACATGTGAAGCGCCCTTGACCACTTCCACGGCTTTGGCAGCTGCGCGCTTGGCCATGAACGCCATGGCTTGTGGTGGAATGTTCTTGTCCTTGTCGCCGTAGATGTACCAGGACGGAATATGCTTCCAGGCAGGGCTGCCGGACGCTTCATTGAGCGCCGCTTCCGTTACCGGACGTTGGGTGGCGGCCATCAATGCCGCCTCTTTCGCGGGGACGTCCGCGGCGAACTGGTTGTGAAATTTGTCCTGCTGGATGTACAAGTCCTTGCCCCCATCGGCCAGTGGTACAGGCGCAGCCAGCGTTGGGCCCAGCGTGCTGCCTGGGAATTTGCCGGCCAGCCCGGCGACGGTTTCCCCGGCCTCAGGTGCAAACGCACTGACGTAAACCAGGGCTTTGACGTTGACATGATCGTTGGCCGCATCACTGATAACGTTGCCGCCATAGGAGTGGCCGACCAACACCACCGGCGAATGAATGCTCGTCAGCAATGCCGAGATTGCCGAACCATCGCTCTTTACACCGCGCAATGGGTTGGCAGCGGCAACCACCGGGTAACCGTCCTTCTCGAGAATCTTCACGACGCCATTCCAACTCGACGCATCGGCAAAGGCGCCATGTACGAGCACAATCGTGGGTTTTTCAGTTTGCGACCAGGCGTATGTCGCCATGCTCAGGCTGACGGCGACGGCCAGTGCGGTTAATACCTTTTTCATTGCTAACTCCGGGTTTGACGGGAATCAGGGGGCGAAGCGAGTGAAGACAAAGTCGTGATTCCGCACTCGCGCCTGGTGACAGGCGAAGCAGGTTTCGTGTTGGGCTTCATCGGCCGGTTTACCGTTGATAAACCGCCCGAATCCCCAACCACCGGTTGCTGCATATTTTTTCGAGTCCTTGACCATCACCTGCACGGTCGTGGCCGGCCCCGGGATGGACGCCGGCTCGAATTCCGGGGACTGCACATGTTTCCAGGCCAGCTTTACCAGCACCGTGCCATCGGGGAATGGCAGCGTTGAGTCCTGATAAGCCTTGATGGCCGAGTCATTGCCCAGCACGGCTCGCAGTTCATTCAGGGGGGCTGCTTCCTGCGCCGGCGCAATCAGCGGCCATAGGCGGTAGTTTTCAGGCAATTTCACGCCATAGATCGGTGAGGCGTCGCCAGTACTGGCGTCGCCCGAGGCAACACCGGTAGCGGTCAACGCTGCGATTGCAATGGCAGCCGACATCGCGGCAAGAAATTTCAGCTTCATCATCGCCATCCTCTCAGCCGGTGTTCAAAGATGATCGGCATCGATCACCGCCTGGGCGAAGGCTTTCGGCGCTTCCTGCGGCAAGTTGTGACCAACACCGCCGGTGAGCAATCGGTACTCATACTTGCCAGTGAAGCGCTTGGCGTACGCTTCGGCAGGTGGGTGCGGTGCGCCGTTCGCATCACCTTCCAGGGTGATGGTGGGCACGCTGATGGATGGAAATACCGCGAGTTTCTTCTCCAGCGCGTCGTATCTGGCCTCGCCCTTGACCAACCCCAGGCGCCAGCGATAGTTGAAAATCGACACGGCCACGTGATCAGGGTTTTGCAAGGACGCCGCGCTACGCTCATAAGTGGAGTCGTCGAAATTCCACTGTGGCGACGCCAGCTTCCAGATGAGCTTGGCGAAGTCATGGGTGTTTTTCTCGTAGCCCAGGCGCCCGCGCTCGGTCGCAAAGTAGAACTGGTACCACCACTGCAGTTCGGCGGCTGGCGGCAATGGCGCCTTGCCCGCCTCTTGGCTGCCTATCAGGTAACCGCTCACAGCGACCAGGGCTTTCACTCTTTCCGGCCACAGTGCGGCAACGATATCTGCAGTGCGGGCGCCCCAGTCAAACCCACCCAGCACCGCCGTCTTGATCTTCAGCGCGTCCATGAAGTCGATCAGGTCAGTCGCCAGCGCAGCAGGTTGACCATTGCGAACTGTCTTGGCCGAGAGAAAATGCGTATCGCCATAACCCCGCGCAGAAGGGATCAACACTCGATATCCCTTGTCCGCCAAAGCAGGAGCGACATCAGCGTATGCGTTGATATCGTAGGGCCAGCCGTGCAACAAAATGACCACAGGGCCATCGGCTGGGCCGAGTTCCGCGTAAGAAATGTCCAGCAGCCCCGCTTTCACATGCTTAAGAGCACCGAGAGAGGTGTGGGCTCCCGGCGTGATAGCCCCAATGGTGGACGCGGGTACATCAGCCGCGCTGGCTTGGGAAAAACCGACAGCCACCGCTGCGAATTGCAGCACCGCTGCTGCCAACAGCGATGGGGCAAGACCCCGCAGGCGGCTGGATTTATTTTGGTTGTTCAGCAAGGTCATCTCCATGGTGCTTCTCCGTAGCGAGCCGCCGAATAGCGGCTCGGTTGTGTTGACTGGATTGCGTGTGAGCTACTGGGCTGTCTTCGTTGCGCTCAGCTTGGCGCGCAGCGGCCGGAAGGCCTCCCGCAACTCTTCGCTGAACAATTGAGGTTGCTCCCAGGAGGCGAAGTGGCCGCCCTTGTTAACCTGGCTGTAGTAGGAAAGTGATGGGTAGGCGCGTTGCGCCCAGCTTTTTGGCGCCTGATAGATCTCGTGCGGGAAGACCGTGATCGCCACCGGCACCTTGATGCTTGCGGTGTTCTGCGCGGCAGCGCTGAAATTGTTGTTGTTGTTTTCCCAGTAGAAACGCGATGACGATGCGCCTGCGTTCGTCAGCCAGTACAGGCTGATATCGTCCAGCATCTCGTCACGGGTCAATACCCGTTCAGGCTGACCATCACTGTCCGTCCACGCGGCGATTTTTTCGTACATCCACGCCGCAGTACCGGTAGGCGAATCGGCCAGCAGGTAACCGATAGTCTGCGGGCGCGTAACCATCATCGCGCCGTATGCTGCATTGCGGCCGAAGAAGGTGCTCAAGGAATCAAACGCCTTGCGTTCAGGCTCAGTGAGCCCGACAGGGGCCGGGTCACCACTATTGATCGGCTTGACCAATTCGGGCGGGATGGTGGCCGGCATGTTCAAGTGAATGCCCAACAGACCCGGCGGATTCAGGCGGCCTAATGCATCCGATATCACCGAACCGTGATCTCCGCCCTGGGAAACATAGTGGGTATAACCCAGACGCTTGATGAGCACATCCCAAGCCTTCGCGACTCGATCCGGCCCCCAGCCCAATTCAGTTGGCTTACCGGAAAAACCGTGTCCCGGAATCGATGGAATGATCACGTCGAACGAATCTTCAACCTTACCGCCGTAAGCAACGGGATCCGTCAGCGGGCCGATAGTCTTCAGGAACTCAAACTGTGAGCCTGGCCATCCGTGTGTCAGAAGCAGCGGCATCGCGTTGGGGTTTCGCGAGCGAACATGGATGAATTGAATATCGACGCCGTCGATAGTCGTGATGAATTCAGGCAGCGCATTGAGCTTTGCTTCGGCCTTGCGCCAGTCATAGCCGCTGCCCCAATACTTCACCAGCGCCTGGACCTGGGCCAACTGCACGCCTTGGGAAACGTCATTGACGGTCTCTTTGTCCGGCCAGCGGGTCGCCGCAATGCGCTTTTTCAGATCGGTCAATTGAGCTTCATCGACGTGAATTCGATAAGGTCGAATCGATTCGGGATTGGTCGAGGCCGAGCTGGCAACTGACGCATCGGCGGCCGGGCCAGCAGCCCAGGCACCACCGCTGCCGGCTATCAGGGCCAACCCCAAAACGCCCATTCTCACGGAAGAAGCCAGACAATGGCGCCAGGTGAAACCGAACGTAGCTGCAGGCATTTTGAATTTCCTATAAGTCATAGGTCGACAACGTCGCGAAACGCGCAGAGACAGCCGCGAGTTAAATGAGTCATCCATTGGAGAAGGTTTGCGCCTTCTCGATGGGTTCATTTAAAGCCCCGCAGGTATCCCGTATGTGTCATCAACCGACTTAAAAGAATCGCTGTGTATCTATCCAAAGCGCAGATACAAAACAATACAAACCGACCACTCGCTCATCAGAAAAGCCAATGCCCCGACTTGCCGGGGCATTGGCTTTTCTGGGATGTGGAAAACATAAGGGCTTTTCAGCCCATCAAGCCCGGCAAAGGGCATCGAGACCGCGTCGATTGCCAGGCGGCATGACTACCCAAGGAACGGGCAGATACCCCGCTCAACTTCACGCCCCTCCACGCTTGAACCTGGGAATGTCCAATCCCAAGCTCTCGCAGAACGCAACTCAGCCCTCGTGACTAGATAGGCGAACATCGGCAGTGCGAGGATCGATACCCGGTACCAAACCCACGGGTATCGCCCCCTTTCACTTCAGCGATCAAAAAAGTCGCAATCAATGCGCAATGCACACCGATTTCAGCTCGGTGCAAGCCTCGATCACCGCCCGCCCAAACTCGCGCCCCATGCCAGACTGCTTGACCCCGCCAAACGGCATCGCCGGGTCGAGCAGCACGTGTGCGTTGATCCACACGGTGCCAGCTTCGATGCGGGGTACCAGGTTCAGTGCCTTGGTCAGGTCGTTGGTCCATAGGCTGGCAGCCAGGCCGTAGGGGTTGTCGTTGGCTTGGGCAATGGCCGCGTCTTCGTCGTCGAACGCCATCACCGCCAGCACCGGGCCGAACACTTCTTCTCGGGCGACCGCCATGCTGTGGTCCACATCGGCCAGCAGGGTCGGCTGCACGTAGAAGCCCTCCCCTTCATGCAATTGGCCGCCGCACACCACGCGCGCGCCTTGAGCGCGTGCCTGCTCGATGTGTTTGAGCACGCTTTGTTGCTGCTTGCGCGATACCAACGGGTTGATTACCGCATCGCTGTCCATACCCGCGCCCATCGGCAACGCCGATACTGCTGCCGCGAGGCCGTTGACGAATGCGTCGTGGATCGAGCGATGTACGTAGAAGCGCGATGCCGCTGCACAGACTTGGCCGTTGTTCAGCAGGCCGCCGAGGATTGCGCCCTGGATGGCTTTGTCGAGGTCGGCGTCGGCGAGCACGATCATCGGGTTCTTGCCGCCCAACTCCAGGGCAAACCGGGTCATGTTCTGCATGCACGCCACGCCGACGCTCTTGCCGACTGCGGTTGAGCCGGTGAACGACACTTTGCTCACCAGCGGGTGCGTAGTGAGCACGCCACCCACCGAGGCTCCGCCGCCGGTCACGACGTTGAACACACCCGCAGGAATGCCGGCCTCTATCGCAAGTTCAGCCAGGCGCATGGCGGTCAGCGGGGTTTCCATCGCCGGCTTGATGATCACCGTGCAGCCCGTGGCCAGGGCCGGCATCAGCTTCCAGGCGGCGATCATCAGCGGGAAATTCCACGGCACGATACCGACCACCACGCCCACGGGTTCGCGTTTGGTAAAGGTGGTGAACTTCGCCCCGGGTGGCAGCGGGATCGAAACGTCAAAGGTCTGCCCTTCGATCTTGGTGGCCCAACCAGACATGTAGCGCATGAATTCAACCGTGGCGTTCAGGTCCAGGGCCCGCGACATGTTGATCGACTTGCCCTGGCTCAACGTCTCCAGTTGCGCCAGCTCTTCGGCATGCTCTTCTACCAGGCGCGTGAAGTTCAGCAGGATGCGTTCGCGGTCGGCGGGACGCAAACCAGACCACACGCCGGACTTGAACGCCGCATGGGACGACTGCACGGCACGTTCGATCAGCTCGGGCGGGGCGTCCAGGGTTTCACACAGGGTCTGGCCGGTTGCCGGGTTGACCACCGCAATTCGCTGCCCTTCGGCAAAGACCCACTGGCCATCAATCAAGCAGCCGTGGCGACGGTCAAGGAATGCAGCAACCTGCGGCAGGACTTTAACGTTGCTCATGATTCACCTTCCGTTCCAATACGTTCACTGTTGTTGTTTGAGGTAGCACACGACCGCCTCGCGATCGCCCGCGTCGGCCAGGCCCATGTAGGGCATATAAGTGCCCGGCAAGTAGGCCTGGGGCTGGGTGATGAATTGGGTGATGGTCTCGGCCTGCCAGTCGATGGCTTTGTCGCGCATAGCCTGGGAGTAGTTGAACCCGGTCAACGTGCCGGATTTGCGTCCGATCACACCCGATAGATTCGGCCCCATCATGCCGGTTGTGCCTTTGCTCACCGCATGGCAAACCGCACATTCCCGGGCGAAAACCTCGGCGCCTTGATGGAGGACCGGAGCGCATTCGCCCGCCAGCACGGCATGGGCGAAGGTCAATGACAGCAAACCGACAAGGGGCAACCGCAGAGAGCAGAACATAAGCAAGCAACCTTTCAATCCAGGGAATCGCCGAGGGTTCGGCAGGGTTGTCGCGATTGTCGGTGCTCGTTGCACGCCCGGGTTTTCCCTGCGTGCCAGTTACTTTGGCCGGCCTGCCAAACCGTGCAATCTGGCAAGCACAACCAAGGCTTTGGCAACCACACAAAAGGCCGCAAAAGTTCCGCGCCTTAGTATCGAAAAGGAGCGCAAACCCGCGTTCAAGAACAAAAACGGATGCCCCCTCATGCTCAAGTCTCCCAAGCTTTGCACGTCGACTCTCGCCCTGCTGCTCAGTGCCGGGCACGCCCACGCGTACGAACTCTACGGCGATGGTGACAGCCATCTGAATGCCACGCTCGAAGCGGTATTCGGCCTGTTCCACAGCCAGGAAAACTACGCCCCGTCCGGCCGCCTGAGCCAAGGTTCTTCAGCGTGGCGCGAGGGCTATATCAAATATGGCTTGAGCTTCGACAAGGACCTGGCCGGCAAGGGCACCGCCTATGGCGCGGCCAACATACTGAGCTCCGGCACCTGGGGCGACGGCGATGCCGCAGGCTTCAGCGACGGTTCCGAGCGCCGCACACAATTTGAAGACGCGTATCTCGGCTGGCGCTCCGGCAAGGTGTTCGAAGCCTTGGGAGACGACGGCGTAGACCTGTCTTTCGGTCGACAGAACATCGTGGTCGGCGACGGCTTCCTGATCAACGGCGACGCCTTGAATATGGGCAAGGGCCTGGCCGACGGCGAATACAATCGCGGCGGCGCCTACTACCTGGCAGCGCGCAAGGCCTTCGACCAGACCGCCGTGCTCCGCCTGGGCGGCAAGCAAGGATGGCGGAGTGACTTGATGTGGCTCAAATCCGATAACCGCGCCCAGGCCAAGACTGAAATGTACGTCGGCACGCTCGAACACGTGGCCCCCGAGGGGACCGTGGGCCTGACCTACATCGACAGCACCAAAGTCGACATGCAATACGCCTCCCCCATCCAGGCGGAGCGCGACGGCATGAAGACCTATAGCCTGCGCGCCCAGGGCAATGCCGGGGTGACCAATCTCTTCCTGTCCGGTGAATACGCCAAGCAGAACAAGCCCAACACCGCCAGTGAAAACGCCTGGTACCTTGAAGCCGGCTGGACCTTTTCCGACATCGCCTGGGCGCCAAGTGCCAACTATCGCTACAGCCGCTTCTCGAAAGGTTTCGACCCGCTCTTCTACGGCCTCAACCGTGGCTACGGAACTTGGTTCCAGGGTGAGGTGGCAGGCAACTATGCCGGCCCGTTCAACACCAACTCGCGCATCCAGTCGGTCACGCTGAAAGCCGCCCCCCTGGAAAGCGTCAGCATTGGCGCGGTGCTGTTTGCCTTCGACACCCTCGACCGCGACCAGGGCAATACCGATGGTCACGAGATCGACCTGTTCGCCGAATGGCGGGTGAACGCGCACCTCACGGTGATGCCGCTGATAGGCCTCTACCAACCGGACAAGAGCGCCGAAAACGGCGGCACCCAACTGGGTAATAACGACAGGAATGTCTACAGCCAACTGGTCTTCGCCACCACCTTCTAACCCCGGCCGGTGCAGTGGCATACGCCATTGCACCGGTGGAATAAGGCTTATCCGATGCACATAAAACGCCTGACGATTCAGAGCAAGATCACCCTGCTCGCCGGCCTCTGCCTGCTATTGGTAGTCGGCATGTTGATGGGGTTGTCACTCTACCAAACCCATCAAAGTCGCCAGCAAGTCGACCAAGCCAGCACCGCGATGCTGGCCGATGCGGCTAGGGAGCATATGCAGGCCCTGGGTAAATTGCAGGCGATGCAGGTGCAGCGCACGTTCACGCTGACCCACGAGTACGGCCAAGGCTTGTCACGGTACCTGCTGTACCTGCGCCAACTGCACGCCAAGGGCACCCTGACGCGCCAGCAACTGCGCGAGGAAGTGACCCGGCAGGTTCACCAGGCCCTGATCGACAAGCCCGACCTCCTGGGGATTTACGTTATATTCGAGCCCGATGCATTGGACGGCGCCGACATCGACTTTGCCAACCAGCCTGCACTGGGCAGCAACGACGCTGGGCGCTTCTCACTCTACTGGGTGCAAAGCCAACCCGGCGAACTACAAGCCGTCGTCGGCGAAGAAGCACTACTTGCCAACACCGCCCCAGGCCCCAGCGGCGCGCCCTACAACGCGTTCTACACGTGCGCCCGCGACAGTCGCAAAGCCTGCGTGCTGGAGCCGTACTTCGATGAAGCTTCCGGCAGCCGCAAGTTGGTCACCAGCGTTGCGTTCCCCTTGTTGGAGAATGGCAAGGTCATCGCCGTGGTCGGTCTGGATATCAACCTCGCCGACTTGCAACACAAAAGCGAAGCCAGTGCTCAGCAACTGTTCGGTGGCCAGGGCCAGATCAGCATCGTCAGCCCGCTCGGGGTGATCTCGGCCAACAGTCAAGACGTCAGTCGCCTGGGCACATCCGAAGCGGCAGGCATCATGGATGCCCTGCGCCAAGGCCAGCCCCAGGTGTTTGTCGACCCGCAACAGATCAAAGTGCTTGAGCCGTTGCCGCCGATTGCCGACGTAGCGCAATGGGGCGTGCTGGTCAGCGTACCGCAGGCCGTGTTGCTGGCGCCGGTCACGGCACTGCAATACGAACTGGATGGGCAGAGCGCCCGCAGCAAGGTGTTGGAGCTATTGCTGGGCGGCGGCTCGGCACTGCTTGGTCTGTTACTGATCTGGTACACCGCGTTTCGCATCACCCGCCCGCTGCAGGTGCTGACGCGGGTCATGGAAGACATCTCCTTGGGCGAAGGCGACCTGACCCGCCGCCTGGACGTGCACTCAAGGGATGAACTCGGCCAACTCGCGACGGCGTTCAACCGTTTCGTCGAGCGCATTCACCAGTCGATCCGCGAAGTGTCATCAGCCGCGCTGGGCGTGAATGAAGGGGCTAAGCGCGTACTGCTGGCATCCAACTCGTCGCTGCGCAACTCGGACGAACAATCCCAGCGAACCAACAGCGTGGCCGCCGCGATCAACCAACTGGGGGCCGCCGCCCAGGAAATCGCCAGCAACGCCGCCGTCGCCTCGCAGCAAGCCTCCGCCGCGCGGCAACAAGCCAGTGACGGTCACGAAGTGGTTCAGCATACGATTCAGTTAATCAACGAACTGTCCGGCAAGATCAGTACCTCGCGCGCCAATATCGAGGTGCTTAACGACAAAACGGTAAACATCGGGCGGATCCTCGAAGTGATCAAGAGCATTTCCCAGCAGACCAACCTGCTGGCGCTCAATGCCGCCATCGAAGCCGCCCGCGCAGGAGAAGCCGGTCGTGGCTTCGCGGTAGTCGCTGACGAGGTACGCAGCCTGGCCCATCGCACCCAGGAGTCGACCCAGGAGATCCAACAGATGATCGAAACCCTGCAAGTCGGCGCCCGCGACTCCGTCACCACCATGATCGAGAGCCAGCAACACAGCGAATCCAGCGTCAGCACCGTCCACCTGGCCGGCCAACGCCTGGGCAGCGTGACGCAACGCATCGGTGAAATCGACAACATGAACCAATCGGTCGCAGCCGCCACCGAGGAACAGACCGCCGTCGTCGAAGCGTTGAATGTGGACATCACCGAGATCAACCTGCTGAACAGCCAGGGCGTGGAAAACCTGCAAGCGACCCTGCTGACCTGTACAGAGCTGGAACGACAAGCCGAGCGGCTAAAGCAGTTGGTGGGGAGCTTTCGGATTTGAACCTCCCCGTTAATCTGAAACGCTCCGCCAGCCGACGCCCCATGCCCAGCAACTGGCACACACACACAAACGGTTGGCACGCAGCCTAATTCCCGCACCCGCCGACCCAGGCAGAATCGAACTGCAGCACTCTGCCACCGCGATCTGCACGAACAATAACCAAGGGAGTTCCCCCGAATGCGAGCCACCAGAATCACCGTTCCCTCAGCGCTGGGCATCAGCCTGTTGGTACTGGGTTTGAATACGGCCAACGCGGACCTGCCGGCCGACACCATCGGCAACACCGTGTTGGCGTTTCCACCTGAAGCCCACCGCGCGTTTATCGTCGACGTCGAGTTCGAAAGCTTTGTGGTAGGCCGCGTCACCGTGGTCGACCCCGATAAAAAACGCGTGCTCGGCATGGTCCCCACGGGCTTTGCTGCCCCCTCCACGCTCAGTCACGACCAGAAAACCCTGTACAGCGCTGACATCTTCTACTCACGCGGCACCCGTGGCACCCGCACCGACGTGCTGACCGCCTGGGACAGCTCCACCCTCTCGCCAGCCTGGGAGGTATTGATTCCCAGCAAGCGCGCCGAGTCGCTGACCCAGCGCTACGGCCTGAAAACCAGCGCCGATGACCGCTTCGTCTACGTCTACAACTTCACACCGTCCACCTCGGTGACCGTGGTGGACACCCAGGCCAAGACTGTTACCGCCGAGCTGGCGATTCCCGGTTGCGTGCTCAACTACCCGGTGGGCAATCGTCGCTTTGCCTCACTTTGCGGCGATGGCAGCCTGCAGGTGGTCACGCTCAACGATCAGGGCCAGGAAACGGCTCGCAGCCGCACAGCGTTCTTCGACCCGAATGCAGAGAAGCTCAACGAGCGCGCGGTGAACGTGGGCGACACCTACTACTTCACCACCACTACGGGTACGGTGCGCCCGGTGGATTTCTCGGGAGACGCGCCGAAAATCCTCGGTTCCTGGACGCTCACCACCGAGGCGGAAAAGCAAGCCGGCTGGGCGCCAGGAGGCTGGCAGTTGATGGCGGTCGCGCCGAAGCTGAACCGCCTGTACGTGCTGATGCACGACGCCCATGAACCAATGAAGTGGGAAGACCCCAGCCCGCTGATCTGGGCGTTCGATCTCAAGACCCACAAAAAAGTCGCCACCCTGGAAGCGCCGGTGCCGGTGTGGAGCCTGCAAGCGACCGGCGATGACAAGCCGTTGCTGCTTGGCGCCGACATCGAAGGGGGCCTGCAGATCTTCGACCTCAAGACCAACAAGCTCAACGCCAGCATGCCCAAGGTCGCCAAAACCGCGACCCAGATCATGAGCTACTAAGGGAGGCTCGGCTATGCACTTAGACCCGATCTTCATCCTCACCAGTGCGCTCACGCTCGCGGTATTGCTGGCTAGCGCCGCGACCCACAAGGTGCGCGCACCGGCACGTTTCGCCAAGCAGTTGGCGGACTATCAACTGTTGCCCGATTCAGCGGTACGCCCCCTTGCCCGAGTGATCCCCCTGGTGGAGTTGATGGTGGCTTTTGCGTTGTTGGTCCCCGCCAGTCGAGGCGGAGCGGCACTGGCTGCCGCTGGCCTGATTGCGCTGTACGCCCTGGCGATCGCGATCAACTTGTGGCGCGGCCGTCGGGATATCGACTGCGGCTGTGCAGGCCCGGACCAGGCACAACCACTTCGCCCGCTCCTGCTGCTGCGCAACAGCGCACTGGTGGGGCTGGCACTGCTCGCTGGCGTGGCACCGGTGGCCCGTGACCTGGGTGTTTTCGATAGTTTTGTCAGCGTAGCGGCCACCGCCGTGCTGCTGCTGGTTTACGCCGCGGCCGACGGCCTGCTGGCGAACTCCCCTCTTCTGCTCAAACTGATTGGTAGGTGATCAATGGAAGGTTTAATCGTATCCAACGTGTTGCTCTGGGTGTTGCTGGTGGCCGTGGCGTTTGTGGTCATGGGCCTGGTCCGCCAGATTGGTGTGCTCCACGGCCGCCTGGCGCCAGCCGGCGCGCTGATGGTCGACAAGGGCGTGGCCGTGAACGAAGCCGCTCCGCAAGTCACTGCTTCCGACCGTAACGGCCGCCCGGTGAACTTCGGCTACGCCGGCGAAAAGAACCAATTGCTGTTCTTTCTCTCGCCCACTTGCCCCATCTGCAAGTCGCTGTTGCCAGCAATCAAATCCATTGCCAGGGAACAGGCCGACCGCCTCGACGTGGTTTTCATCAGCGATGGCGACATGGACGCCCAGCAAGCGCTGATCCGCGAACACAAACTGGAGCACGCCACTTACGTAGTCGGCCCGGAAGTGGGCATGACCTATCAGATCGGCAAGCTGCCGTATGCCGCGCTGATCGACAAGAACGGCACCCTGCGTGCAAAGGGCCTGGTCAACTCACGCGAGCACCTGGACAGCCTGTTCGAAGTCGAGCACCTCAACAGCGCCACGCTGCAGGAATACCTGAACAGCCAGCCGCACCCACACGTCCACAGCCACTGATCTAGGCAGGAATACCTCATGAAACTACTGGACCTGTTGTTTGAACGCTCCACGCGCCGGGTAGCCGACACAACGTCTCGGCGCAAATTACTGTCTCGCATGGGCTCGTTGATGGTAGCTGGCGCCGCGCTACCGCTGTTGCTGCCCCTGGACCGCACCAGCAAGGCCCTTGCTGCCGACAACCCGAAAGCGGGCGACCCCGGCGACCCGAATACTTGTGACTACTGGCGCTACTGCTCCATTGACGGCTTCTTGTGCAGTTGCTGCGGCGGCTCGGTCACCTCGTGCCCACCGGGCACCGAGGCGTCGCAGGTCACCTGGATCGGCACCTGCCGTAACCCGGCCGATGGCAAGGACTACATCATTTCGTACAACGATTGCTGCGGTAAGCAAAGCTGCGCCCAATGCGCCTGCACCCGTAACGACAGTGAAGAACCGGCCTATCGCCCATTCAACAACAACGATGTGAATTGGTGCCTGGCCGCCAAATCCCACATCTACCACTGCACCGTGTCGGTCATTCGCGGCGTCGCGGTCTAAGAAGGAGGCGGTCATGCGTAGGTTGCTAGCCCTCGGTCTCGCCTGTGTGATGACCGCTCCCCTGGCGTACGCCAGGGCTATTCCCAACCCGGCGCAGCGGCATGCGCCGGGCAATGAAGCGCCGCAAACCCCGATTTCACAAGCCGGCTACAGCAACAGCGTGAACTATCAACTGCAGTGCGCCGGCTGCCACCTGGGCGACGGCATGGGGTCGGCTGCCAACGACACGCCCCGACTCAAGGGGTTTGTCGGTAATTTCCTCAAAGTGCCGGGCGGGCGTGAGTTTCTCGTGCGGGTACCCGGGATGTCACAGTCGGCGTTGAACAATGCCCAGTTGGCCGACCTGCTGAACTGGCTCGTGCGCAAAGACGGCATGGCCGGCAGCAGCACGCCAATGGACTACACGCCCTACACCGCGAAAGAGGTCAAGACACTGCGCGAGGAGGCTATGCTCAACTTGCCAGGCACCCGCGCTACGCTGGTCAAGGCGATGCGTGACCGGGGAATTGCGATTGATGATGGGATGAGCTACTGATTCAGGCACGCAGCCAAAGTATTTTGGCGAGAATCCAAATGCATCGCTCTACAGGCTGTAGCAAAGTGCGCTGTCACTGTCCTCGGTTTTCCTCAAGGAACTCAGCCATGTTTTCGTCCGCCGCTTTGCTCAAAAGAACCCCCCTGGCCCGGCTCGCACTGGCCATTGCCCTGGGAGCTTTCGGCTTGCCTGGCTTGCAATCCGCGGCGCAGGCCCATGGCGGTACTGCCGAAATGGTGCCGCTGCAATCGACCCTTGAAGCGTTTGGCGCCTCCGTCAAATGGGACGACTACGCCAACTTATTCGTGATTGCCAAGGACGGCGCCTACGTCAAGGTCAAGCCTGACAGCAAGGTCGCCATACTCAACGGCAAGCGCATGGAGTTGCAGGTGCCGGTGGTGTTCAAGGGCAAGACCGCGTACATGTCCAAGGACTTTATCAACCAGGTGTTCCAATCCGGCCTGGACAAGACCTTTATCGTCGAGACCCGCCCCAGCCCGCTCAACCCGCTGAGCGCGGATGAGATCAACAGCGCAGTCGAGATCATCAAGCACTCGGCACACTACAAGCCAGGTTTGCGCTTCACCGAAGTGTCGGTGCACACGCCGCCCAAGGATCAGGTGTGGAATTTCATCTACAGCGGACAGAAACCGACCCAGTCGCGCCAGGCCAATATCGTGGTGCTTGATGGCAAGCATGTGATCGAGGGCCAGGTCGACCTGGACAGCAAGTCGCTGCTGTCCTGGAAGCCAATTGAAGGCGCCCATGGCATGGTGCTGCTGGACGACTTCGCCACCGTGCAATCGGTGATCACCACCAGCACTGAATATGCCCAGGCATTGGCCAAGCGTGGCATCACCGACATCAAGAAAGTGGTGACAACGCCGTTGACCGTCGGTTACTTCGACGGAAAGGACGGTCTAGTCCAGGACAAGCGCCTGCTGAAAATCGTCAGCTACCTCGACACCGGTGACGGCAACTACTGGGCACACCCGATTGAGGGCTTGGTGGCAGTGGTCGATCTTGAGCAGAAAAAACTGATCAAAGTCGAAGATGGCGCTGTTGTCCCTATACCGATGAAACCCACCCCATATGACGGCCGGGGCCGCAAGGGCGTGGCGCTCAAGCCGCTGGAGATCATTGAGCCGGAAGGCAAGAACTACACCATCACCGGCAACAGCATCCATTGGCAGAACTGGGATTTTCATGTGCGCCTCGACTCCCGCGTCGGGCCGATCCTGTCCACGGTCACTTATGACGACAAGGGCAAGAAACGCAAGATCATGTACGAAGGCAACCTGGGCGGTATGATCGTGCCGTACGGCGACCCGGATGCCGGCTGGTACTTCAAGGCCTACCTTGATTCGGGCGACTACGGCATGGGCACCCTCACCTCGCCGATTGCGCGTGGCAAAGACGCCCCGGAAAACGCCGTGCTGCTGGACGCAACCATTGCCGACTACACCGGCGCCCCGACCACCATCCCCCATGCGATTGCGGTGTTCGAGCGCTACGCCGGCCCCGAATACAAACACCAGGAAATGGGCCAGCCCAACATCAGCGCCGAACGGCGAGAGCTGGTGATCCGCTGGATCAGCACCGTGGGTAACTACGACTACATCTTCGACTGGGTATTCCAGCAGAACGGCACCATCGGTATCGACGCCGGCGCCACCGGCATCGAAGCGGTCAAGGGTGTCAAATCCAAGACCATGCACGAGGCCACCGCCAAGGAAGACACACGCTACGGCACGCTGCTGGACCACAACATCGTCGGCACCACCCACCAGCATATCTACAACTTCCGCTTGGACATGGACATCGACGGCGAGAACAACTCACTGGTGGAAGTGAACCCGGTGGTTGCGCCCAACGACCGTGGTGGGCCGCGCACCAGCACCATGCAGACCGAACAACGAGTGGTCAGCACCGAGCAGCAGGCCGCACAGAAGTTCGACCCCTCCACCGTGCGCCTGTTGACCAACTTCGGTAAGGAAAACAAAGTCGGCAACCCGGTTTCCTACCAGTTGATACCCTACGCCGGCGGTACACACCCGGTGGCCAAGGGCGCCAATTTTGGCAAGGATGAATGGCTCTATCACCGCCTGAGCTTCATGGACAAACAGCTGTGGGTGACGCGCTACAACCCGCAGGAGAAGTACCCGGAGGGCAAGTACCCGAACCGTTCGCAAAGCGACACCGGCCTTGGGCAGTTCACCCAGGACAACCAGTCGATCGAGAACAGCGACGACGTGGTCTGGCTGACCACCGGCACGACTCACATCGCCCGGGCGGAAGAGTGGCCGATCATGCCGACCGAGTGGGTGCACGTACTGCTCAAACCGTGGAATTTCTTTGATGAAACGCCGACACTGAACCTCAACTCACCTAAATGACCCACGTAGCAAAAAGCCCCTGTCACCCTCGCGACAGGGGCTTTTTGGCTTCAGGCGTGTTGCTTGCGATACTCGCCCGGCGAAATGCCAAAGCGCGACTTGAACGCGGTAGAGAAGTAACTCGAATCAGAAAACCCCCACGAATACCCCAATGCCGACAGCTTCTGTTCCGCACACGATTGGCGCAGGGACTCGGCGCATAAATCCAGGCGGCGATTCTTGATGTAGCGCGCCACCACCAACCCCTTGCGCGAAAACATCCGGTACAGCCCACGCATCGAAACCCCAACCTCCCGCGCCAGCAACTCAGGGCACAGGTCTTCGGAGCGAATGTGCTCATCGATGTAGCCAAGGGTCTTGCGAAAGATCCGCTCGTGCAGATCATCGGCCGCATCGCTGTGGGTGATAACCGGGCGCAGCAGGCTGACCACCGCGTCCAGGGTCGCTTCGCTTTCCTGCTGGCTCAAGGTGTTGTGGCGCGTGGCGTCCAGTATCAAGTGGTGGGACAGCGTGGCGATGGGTGACGTTGCGGCGATTCGATGACCACACTTCACCGGATTGAAGCGCAGGGACTGCTCCACCAGCGGGTACGGCAAAATCAACGACAACTGCCGGGAGCTTTCGCTGTAGGTGAAATCGCTGGGCTGTGAAGCGTCGATCAGGGTGATATCACCGGCCGACAACGCCACCCGGTTGTCGCCCTGGGCCATGCAGGCCGTGCCTTCGAGCTGGAACACCGCGAAGTACTTTCTGCCCTCGCCCGCCGCGACCTCCCGTGGCGTGCGGTACAGCCGCGCCTGGCAGGCATCGACAAAACTGAGTTTGAGCGCGCCGCTCTGGTATTCGCGGATATGCCCGGAAAATCCGTCGCCCAGGGTTTGCGCGCTGAAGGCGCCGCAGATCTGGTTGATCTGATGGACCCATTGATCGAACCCATCACGGCGTTGTGCAATTGAAGAATTCATGTGAGGCCTCACGCAGGCTTATTTTTATTATCTACGTCGATCCACGCTAAAACGGACAGCGATATGGCTTGATGGGTGGCGGGTTATTTAAGCCCACCGAAGCGTCGATAGAAGCTTTCGCCGACATCCGGCAAGGGGCCGTCGGCGGTTTCCAGTGCGCTGTTCAACCACTCTTCGGCCTTGGCGAAGATCAGACGGTAGATGTTACGGCACAACTGTCGTGCGGCGCGGCCTTCCCAATCCCCGGGCAATAGCTCGTCCGGCAACTGCGGGTCGCGCAACAGCAATTTGCGATATTCATGCACAAGCAGAACCCGTGCCAGGAAGCAGTCGGCTGGAAGCGGGTTTTCCTGCTCGCGTAGCGCCTGCCAGAGTGGGCGGAACAACTGGATGAATTCGCTGTAATGGGTCGCAAGTTCCTCGATTCTCCAGCTTTCGCGCACTTGCAGACGCAGGGCCTTGGAGGCCAATACGTCCTGGGCGGTGGTTTCGAAGACAATGGTTTCTTCCAGGGCACCCAGGTCCTGTAACGTCGCGTTGACGTCGGCGCGGTCGCTGCGCGGGCAGGCCAACAAGACCGGCGAGATCGCACCAAAACCTTGCCATTCCAGTTCTTCACGCACTTGTTTGCGCTTGTCCTGGGCTAGCTGCGTGAGCATCACCAAGCACCAGGAACCGTCCCAGGCCGGCACGGTGGAGTTGTACACGCGCTTGAAGGCCTTGTCGAAACGCCGACGCCCGGTGCCGGTCAGGCTGTAGTAGCTGCGCCGCCCGACTTTCTCGGCGGTGAGCCAACCCTCTTTGGTCAAACGGAAAATCGAGGTGCGGATCAGCCGTTCATTGATACCAATGGGTTCGAGCAGTTGGATAAGGCTGCCAAGCCAGACGGTGCCACCGTGGGGTTCGATGGCATCCCCATAGAGGGTGATGATCAGCGAACTGGCGCGAATCGGCGTCTGCTCCTGAAAGCGCGTGATCAGGGAATTCAATGGGGCTAGGGACGACATGGGCGTACCGGACAGGAAAAAAGGCTGAAATATACCCGGCGAGCGGGCCTTGTGACCATCCTGCGCATGCAATGAAGGCTCACAGCGTTGCACCCTTGGGCCGCAGGCCACTGTCGCTAACCCGTGGCCGGTCGCGTTCAACCGCCTGCAGTGGCTCGCATTCCTGCATGTGCGTGAGGCAACGCTGGGCCAGTTGCTGGTACTCGCGGGTGCCGGTCTGCTTCCAGCGCACTTCCGCATCGCTGAGGCCGCGCTTGACGCTGGCCGGGGTGCCCATCACCAGGGATTGCTCGGGGCATTCAAAGCCCGCCTTGACGAAGGCTGTGGCCGACACGAATGAACGCGAGCCAATCCTTGCGCCGTCCATGACCACTGCATTCATGCCGACCAGGGCATCTTCGCCTATGCGGCAGCCGTGCAACACCGCACCGTGACCAATATGGCCATTGCGCTCGATCACCGTGTCGCTCTCCGGGAAACCGTGCATGACGCAGGTGTCCTGAATATTAGCGCCCTCCTCCAGCACGATGCGGCCAAAGTCACCACGCAAGCTGGCCAGCGGCCCGACATAACAGTGCGGGCCAATAATGACATCGCCGATGAGTACGGCCGAAGGATGCACATAGGCACTGGGGTCCACCACCGGGGTGAGGCCGTTAAGGCTGTAGCACGTCATAGAAAACTCCTTGAAGGTGCAAAGCGATGCGCATGCAGACTTATTTTGTATCACGTCACATTTAAAACACAAACAACAAAAAACCGTATCGCTTTTAGCGACCCGCTTATAACCCCCGTAAAAAGCAAGATCCGCTCAGGAAATAGCGGCTATGGCCCACAATTCCACCTTGGCCGAAGAGCAGAATCACAAAAATAGGACACACTAATTTAATTTTATTCTTGATTTTGCGTATCGCATTGTAGGTATACTCGGGCAAAACCGGCCAGCTGCGGCCGATCCAACAATAAGCCGGCGTCCACGCCGTGCGTGCACCGAGGGCATCCGCCGTGCCTCAGACCCTTGCCGTCGAGTTTTTTGCACCGGGCGTGCGCCTGATCACCCTGCAGCGCCCCCAGGCGCTGAATGCTCTCAACACCGAACTGCTGAGAGAGCTGGCCGCCGAATTGGCCAGCGCCCAAGCAGACGACGACACCCGCGCCGTAGTGCTCACCGGCAGCCGCAAGGCCTTTGCCGCCGGCGCCGACATCAATGAAATGGCGGAGCACAATCTGGTGGGCATTCTCAATGACCCACGCCAGGCTGCCTGGCACGCCATTACCCATTTCAACAAACCCCTGATCGCGGCGGTAAACGGCTTCGCACTTGGCGGTGGCTGTGAGCTGGCGATGCATGCCGACATTCTCATTGCCGGCGAAGACGCCCGCTTCGGCCAGCCGGAAATCAACCTGGGCATCATGCCCGGCGCTGGTGGCACCCAACGCCTGCTACGGGCAGTGGGCAAGTCCATGGCCATGCAGATGGTGCTCACCGGCGAGCCCATCGATGCCCGCCATGCGCAGCGCGCCGGCCTGGTCAGCGAAGTGACCCAACCTGAGTTCACCGTCGAACGCGCCCTGCAGATCGCCCGCAACATCGCCGGCAAAGCGCCGCTCGCCGTGCGCCTGGCCAAGGAAGCACTGCTCAAGGCGATGGACACAGACCTGGCCAGCGGCCTGCGTTTTGAGCGCCACGCCTTTACCGTTTTGGCCGGCACACGCGACCGCGACGAAGGCATCCGCGCCTTCCAGGAAAAACGCCCGCCGAGCTTCACCGGCCAGTAATCCCAGTCTTCCCAGAGAGCACCCTGATCATGACCTTCGAGCACATCCTGTTTTCCATCGACGCCGGCGTCGCCCTGCTCAGCCTCAATCGGCCGGAGCAACTCAACAGTTTCAATACGCAGATGCACGGCGAAGTCAAAGAAGCCCTCAAGCAAGTGCGCCAGAGCCCAGACGTGCGCGTGTTGCTGCTGACCGGTGAAGGCCGCGGCTTCTGCGCTGGACAAGACCTCAGCGACCGCAACGTCGCACCGGGCAGCGCCGTGCCTGACCTGGGCGAGTCCATGGAGAATTTCTACAACCCGCTGATCCGCCAGCTGCGCGACCTGCCGATGCCGGTGATTTGCGCGGTGAATGGCGTGGCGGCCGGGGCCGGGGCGAATATTCCGCTGGCATGCGACCTCGTGCTGGCCGCACGGTCGGCGAGCTTTATCCAGGCCTTCTGCAAGATCGGCCTGATCCCCGATTCCGGCGGCACCTGGACCTTGCCGCGCCTGGTGGGCATGGCCCGGGCCAAGGCACTGGCGCTGCTGGGCAACCGCTTGAGCGCCGAACAGGCTGAGCAATGGGGGCTGATCTACCGCTGCGTAGACGATGCCGAGCTGCGTAACGAGGCCTTGACCCTCGCACGCCACCTGGCCACCCAACCGACCTACGGCCTGGCACTGATCAAGCGCAGCCTCAACGCCAGCCTGAGCAACACCTTCGACGAACAGCTGGAGCTGGAAAAAGACCTGCAACGCCTGGCCGGGCGCAGTGAGGACTACCGTGAGGGCGTCAGCGCCTTTATGGAAAAACGCACCCCAAGCTTCAAGGGACGCTGAGCCATGACCACACTGAACACCACTGCGCGCATTGCGGTGATCGGCGCCGGCGCGATGGGCGCCGGGATCGCCCAGGTCGCGGCTCAGGCCGGCCATTCGGTGCTGCTGCTGGACAACCGCCCTGGTGCCGCCGCCCAGGCCATCGACGGGATCGACCGGCAATTAGGTAAACGCGTCGAAAAAGGCAAGCTCTCGGCCGATGACCGTGCGGCTACCATCGCTCGCCTGCAGGCGGTGGAGTCCATCGAGGCTTTGGCCGATTGCGCGCTGATTATCGAGGCTATCGTCGAGAACCTGGAGGTCAAGCGCGCCCTCTTCCGCCAGTTGGAAGGTATCTGCGGCGAGCAATGCATCCTGGCCAGCAACACGTCTTCGCTGTCGATTACCAGCATTGCTGCCCAGCTGGAACGTCCACAGCGTTTGCTTGGACTGCATTTTTTCAACCCTGCGCCAGTGATGGCGCTGGTGGAGATTGTCTCCGGCTTGGCCAGCGACCCAGCCTTGGCCGACTGCCTCTACGCAACCGCCCAGGTCTGGGGCAAAAAACCGGTGCACACCCGTTCGACGCCGGGCTTTATCGTCAACCGTGTGGCCCGTCCGTTCTACGCCGAAAGCCTGCGGCTGTTGCAAGAAAGCGTTGCCGACTGTCCGACACTGGATGGGCTGATGCGCGACGCCGGCGGCTTTGCCATGGGCGCATTTGAGCTGATGGACTTGATCGGCCATGACGTCAATTACGCGGTGACCTGCTCGGTGTTTGACGCCTACTACGGCGATAACCGATTCCAACCCTCACTGATCCAAAAAGACCTGGTAGACGCCCGGCGCCTGGGCCGCAAGAGCGGCCAGGGTTTCTACAACTATGCGAACGGTGCCGAGCGCGCATCCGCAAAAACCACCCACAGCGAGCGGACCGTCACCCGCTGCGTGGTCGAAGGTGACTTGGGCATCGCCAACGCATTGATCCCACGCATGCGCGAGCAAGCCATCGAAGTCCTCATCCGCGACGGCCAAGGCCTGCTGCGGGTCGGCGATGCGGTGTTGGCCTTGAGCGACGGGCGCATGGCCTGCCAGCGCGCCCAGGAAGATGGCCTGCGCAACCTGATTCTGCTGGACCTGGCGCATGACTACGGCACTGCGAGCCGCCTCGCCATCAGTTGCGCGGCCGGCATTGACCCGGCGGCCTTTGGAGATGGCGTGGCGCTGCTGCAACACGCCGGGTTCAGCGTCAGCCTGCTCAGCGACAGCCCGGCCCTCGCCGTGCTGCGCACGGTGGCGATGCTTGCCAATGAAGCGGCCGACGCCCTGCTACACGGCGTGGCGTCTGCCGCCGACATCGACCTGGCCATGCGCGCCGGGGTCAATTACCCCCAAGGCCCGCTGGCCTGGGCCGATGCCATTGGCCTGGCCCATGTGCTGCGTGTGCTGGAAAACCTGCAAGCCAGTTATGGCGAAGAACGCTACCGGCCGTCGCTGCTACTGCGCCGTCGCGTGGCCGAAGGGAGACGTTTGCATGACTAATCACGACGCGATGCGCTTGGCCAGTGCCTGCGCCCAAGCCCTGTTCGATCGCGACAGCGCCAGCCAGGGAATGGGCATGCGCCTGCTCTCGGTCGCGCCGGGCACCGCCCGCGTGGGCATGAGCGTGCGCGCCGACATGCTCCAGGGCCACGGCACCTGCCATGGCGGCTACCTGTTTGCACTGGCCGATTCGGCCTTTGCGCTGGCCTGCAACAGTTACAACAACGCCACGGTGGCGATGGGTTGCAGTATCGACTACGTCGCCCCGGCCCGCTTGGGCGACACCCTGAATGCCGAATGCATCGAGCAAAGCCGCTCCGGTCGCATCGGCAACTATGACGTGCGTATCGAAAACCAACAGGGCGAGTTGATCGCGCTGTTCCATGGCAAATCCTACAAAGTGCGCGGCACGGTGCTGGCGCAGGAGACCCCGAATGAATGACGCCCTGATCATCGATGCGGTGCGCACCCCCATCGGCCGTTACGCCGGAGCCTTGAGCAGTGTGCGTGCCGACGACCTCGGCGCAGTGCCGCTGCGCGAATTGCTGCGCCGTCACCCGAACGTGGACTGGAGCACCGTGGACGATGTGATCTACGGCTGCGCCAACCAGGCCGGTGAAGACAACCGCAACGTCGCGCGCATGTCGGCGCTGCTGGCCGGCTTGCCGGTGAACGTGCCAGGCACCACCCTCAACCGCTTGTGCGGCTCCGGGCTGGATGCCATCGGCACCGCCGCACGCGCCATTCGCTGCGGTGAGGCGGGGTTGATGCTGGTGGGCGGCGTAGAGTCGATGTCCCGCGCACCGTTGGTGATGGGCAAGGCCGAGCAGGCGTTTGCGCGCCAAGCCGAGATCCATGACACCACCATCGGCTGGCGCTTCGTTAATCCGCTGATGAAGCAGGCGTATGGCATCGACTCCATGCCGGAGACCGCCGAAAACGTCGCCGCACAGTTCAATATTTCCCGCGCCGACCAGGATGGTTTTGCCCTGCGCAGCCAGCAACGCGCCGGCGCTGCGCAAGCCAGCGGGCGCTTGGCCAAGGAAATCGTCCCAGTCGAAATACCACAGCGCAAGGGCCCGGCCAAGGTCGTGGAGCATGACGAACACCCGCGTGGCGACACCACCCTTGAGCAACTGCAGAAGCTCGGCACGCCGTTTCGCGAAGGCGGCAGTGTCACCGCCGGCAATGCGTCCGGGGTCAATGACGGCGCATGTGCACTGTTGCTGGCCAGCCCGGAAATCGCCAAGGCCTATGGTCTGAAGGCGCGCGGCCGGGTGGTGGCCATGGCCACTGCGGGCGTCGAGCCGCGCATCATGGGCATCGGCCCTGTGCCAGCGACCCTCAAGGTGTTGGAATTGGCCAACCTGAGCCTGGCGGCGATGGACGTAATCGAGCTCAACGAAGCTTTCGCCGCCCAGGGCCTGGCCGTACTGCGCGAACTGGGCCTGGGCGACACCGACCCACGGGTCAACCCCAACGGCGGCGCGATTGCCCTCGGCCATCCGCTGGGCATGAGTGGCGCACGCCTGGTGACGACTGCCCTGCATGAGTTGGAGGAGCGCCAGGGCCGCTATGCCTTGTGCACCATGTGCATCGGCGTCGGCCAAGGCATCGCACTGATCATCGAGCGCCTATAGAGCCAAATAACCTGAATTCCCGGGGAGCCGAGCGGTATCCTTGGGACATGCACTCAAAGCCCTGGTGCAACAGGGCCGGAACACAACAATAATTCGAGTGAAGTCATGAACATGCCAATTGCCCAATCCGTGCTTGAACCTGTGCTGGACCCGCTGGAAACCGCCAGCATCGATGAGTTGCGCCAGCATCAGCTGGAGCGCCTGCGCTGGAGCCTCAACCTCGCGTACAACAATGTGCCGCTGTACCGCCAGCGCTTTGATGCGCTAGGCGTGCACCCCCGCGATATCACTTGCCTGGAAGACCTGGCGAAGTTCCCCTTCACCACCAAGTCAGACCTGCGCGACAACTACCCCTACGGCATGTTCGCGGTGCCTATGCACGACGTGGTACGTCTGCATGCTTCCAGCGGCACCACGGGCAAGCCGACGGTGGTCGGTTACACCCAGAACGACATCGACACTTGGGCCAACGTCGTCGCCCGTTCGATCCGTGCAGCGGGTGGGCGACGGGGAGACAAGGTGCATATTTCCTATGGCTACGGTCTTTTCACTGGCGGCCTGGGCGCGCACTACGGCGCCGAACGCCTGGGCTGTACAGTGATCCCGATGTCTGGCGGCCAGACTGAAAAGCAGGTGCAACTGATCAAGGATTTCCAGCCGGACATCATCATGGTTACGCCCTCCTACATGCTCAACATCGCCGATGAAATCGAACGCCAGGGCCTTGATCCGCAAAAACTCGCGTTGCGCCTGGGCATCTTCGGTGCCGAACCCTGGACCGGCGAGTTACGCAGCGCCATCGAAAACCGCCTGGGCATCACCGCCCTCGACATCTACGGCCTCTCGGAAATCATGGGGCCGGGCGTGGCCATGGAATGCGCCGAAACCAAGGACGGCCCGACCATATGGGAAGACCATTTCTACCCGGAGATCATCGACCCGGTCACCGGTGAAGTGCTGCCGGACGGCCAGATGGGCGAACTGGTGTTCACCTCCCTGAGCAAAGAAGCGCTGCCGATGATCCGTTATCGCACCCGCGACCTGACGCGCCTGCTGCCCGGCACGGCGCGGCCGATGCGGCGCATCGACAAGATCACCGGCCGCAGTGATGACATGCTGATCATACGTGGGGTCAACGTGTTCCCCACTCAGGTTGAAGAACAGGTACTGAAAGTCAAACAGCTGTGCGAGTGCTATGAAATCCATCTGTATCGCAACGGCAATTTGGACAGCGTCGACGTGCATGTGGAGCTCAAGGCCGAGCACCAGCACTTGGGCGAGCAACAGCAAAAAGTAATTGCCGGCGAGCTGAGCCGTCACATCAAAACGTATATTGGGATCAGTACGCGTATCGTTTTGCAGCCCATGCATTCAATCAAACGCTCTGAAGGCAAGGCCTGCCACGTGATCGATAACCGCCCTAAAGCATGACTGCTGCACTTTTTAGCCCCGCTCCGGCGGGGCTTTTTTTTGCTCGCAGGAAAACCATAACCAGTAAAGCGATACAAAAACACTTGTGACACGTTATTTTGTGTTTGATAAATATTTCTGTATCACTTATAAAGTTCTCCATGCCTTTAACAGATTCCAGGCGGGAGACCCCACCATGTACGCACAGCTTGTAGAGACCGGAGTAAAGCGCATCAAGGACCTGTCGGAGATGTCCGAACAGGAGCGCCATTTCCAGGGAAAAATCGACGCCGAAATCAAGATCGAAGCCAAGAACTGGATGCCTGACGCCTACCGTCAAACCCTGATCCGGCAGATCTCCCAGCACGCCCACTCCGAAATCGTCGGCATGCTCCCCGAAGGCAACTGGGTGACCCGTGCGCCGACCCTCAAGCGCAAGCTGCAACTGATGGCCAAGATCCAGGACGAAGCCGGTCACGGCCTGTACCTGTACAGCGCGATGGAAACCCTGGGCGCCGACCGCGATGAAGAGATCGCCAAGCTGCACAGCGGCAAGGCCAAGTATTCGAGCATCTTCAATTACCCGACCCTGAACTGGGCCGACATGGGCGCCGTGGGCTGGCTGGTGGATGGCGCTGCGATCGTCAATCAGGTGGTGCTGCAGCGCACCTCCTATGGCCCCTACTCACGGGCGATGGTGCGCATCTGCAAGGAAGAGAGCTTCCACCAGCGCCAGGGCTACGAAATTCTGCTGACCATGATGCGTCACGGTACCCAGGCGCAAAAAGACATGGTGCAGGACGCGATCAACCGCCTGTGGTGGCCGTCGCTGATGATGTTCGGCCCAAGCGATGAACACTCGCCCAACAGCGCCCAATCAATGGCCTGGAAGATCAAGCGTCAAAGCAACGACGAGCTGCGCCAGCGCTTTATCGACCAGACCATCCCGCAACTGGAACTGCTGGGCTGCACGTGCCCCGACCCGGACTTGAAGTGGAACGCAGAACGCGGCCACTACGACTTCGGCGAGATCCAGTGGAACGAATTCTACGAAGTGCTCAAGGGCAACGGCCCGTGCAACCAGGAACGGGTTGCAACCCGCCGCAAAGCCATTGAAGACGGTGCCTGGGTGCGCGAAGCCGCCGTTGCCCACGCCCGAAAAAAACACAATAAGAACGCTGCCTGATCCGGAGTTACCGCTATGTCTGAATGGACCCTTTTTGAAGTCTTCGTGCGCAGCAAGCACGGCCTCAACCACAAACACGTCGGCAGCGTGCATGCCGCCGATACCACCATGGCCATTGAGAACGCCCGCGAGCTGTACACCCGTCGCAGCGAAGGTGTGAGCCTGTGGGTGGTGCCCTCGGCTCTGATCACCGCTTCGTCGCCGGATGAAAAAGACCCGCTGTTCGACCCCTCCGACGACAAGGTGTACCGCCACGCCAGCTTCTACGAGTTGCCGGCCGAAGTCGGGCACATGTGAGGTCGACCATGAACACGCAAACCGATCTGATCGAATACCTGTTGCGCCTCGGTGACAGCGCCCTGATCCAGGGCCAGCGCCTGTGCGAATGGTGCGGCCACGCGCCGGCGCTGGAAGAAGAACTGGCGCTGATGAACGTCGGCCTCGACTTGGTGGGCCAGGCACGCAACTGGCTCGAATACGCCGCCGAGTTGCTGGACGACGGCCGCACGGCCGACGACCTGGCCTTCCGCCGCGACGAGCGCGCCTACCGCAATCTGCTGCTGGTGGAACAACCCAACGGCGATTACGCAGTGACCATCCTCAAGCAATTTTTGTACGACGCCTGGCACTTGCCGGTGCTGGTGGGCCTGAGCCAGTCCAGTGATCAACGCATCGCCGGGATCGCCGCCAAGGCCGTCAAGGAAGTCACCTACCACCTGCGCCGTTCCGGTGAGTGGGTGGAGCGTCTGGGCGACGGTACCGAGCACAGCCATGCACGCATGCTCGCGGCTATTCCCGAGGTGTGGCGCTTCACCGTCGAACTGGCCAGTACCGATGACAGCGAACAGCGCCTGTACGTTGCCGGCATCACCCCGGACACCGCACAGGTCGCCGCCGCCTGGCAAAACACCGTCAACGATGTGTTTGCCATCGCCACCCTGCCCGTACCGCCGGCACCGAGCTACTTCTACTTGAATGCCCGGCGTGGCCTGCACACCGAGCACCTGGGCATTCTGTTGGCCGAGATGCAGTTTTTGCCCCGAGCGTACCCCGATGCGACCTGGTGAGCTGATCGCCAGCGACCGGCCGGCGCAGCCCACCGAACTGGCCGTCGCCTGGGCCACCCTGGCCTTGGTGATGGACCCGGAAGTGCCGGTGGTCAGCGTGGTCGACCTCGGCATCGTGCGCGACCTCGACTGGCAGGCTGGTCATCTGCATGTGGTGGTCACGCCGACGTACTCCGGCTGCCCCGCCACCGAAGTGATCGAGAGCGATATCCGTGAAGCGCTGGAGCAGGCCGGTTTTCGCGCGCCACACCTGGAGCGCAAGTTGACCCCGGCCTGGTCCACCGACTGGATTACCGAAGAAGGCCGCAAACGCCTACGTGCCTACGGCATCGCACCACCAGTGGGCAGTACCAGCAAGCTCAGGCTGCTCGGTGAAAGCCCGGTTGTGGTCTGCCCGCAATGCGCAAGCACCCACACCGAAGTGCTCAGCGAATTCGGCTCCACTGCCTGCAAGGCGCTGTACCGCTGCCGTGACTGCCTCGAGCCGTTCGACTATTTCAAGTGCATCTGAGGGGTCGTTGGCCACCTCGGTTGGAGAATAAAAATGAGCAAATTTCACAGCTTGATCGTCAAGGATGTGCGCAGCGAAACCCGTGACGCAGTGTCCATCGCCTTCGAGATTCCGCAGCACCTGCAGGACAGTTTTCACTTCACCCAGGGCCAGCACCTGGTGATGCGCACCCAGTTGGACGGCGAAGAAGTACGCCGCTCCTATTCGATCTGCACCGGGGTCAACGACGGTGAACTGCGCATCGCCATCAAGCGCGTGGCAGGCGGGCGTTTTTCGGCGTTTGCCAATGAACAACTCAAGGTCGGGCACCGCCTGGAGGTGATGCCACCCGCCGGGCATTTCCATGTCGAATTGGACCCTGCGCGCCACGGTAACTACCTGGCGGTGGCAGCCGGCAGCGGCATCACGCCGATCCTGTCAATCATCAAGACCACGCTGCAAACAGAGCCCAACAGTCGCGTAACGCTGTTGTATGGCAACCGTTCCAGCTCTGGCGCGTTGTTTCGCGAGCAGCTCGAAGATTTGAAAAACCGCTATCTGCAGCGCCTGAACCTGATCTTCCTGTTCAGCCGCGAACAGCAGGACGTCGACCTCTATAACGGCCGCATCAACGGCGATAAGTGCGAGCAGCTCTTCTCCCGCTGGCTGGACGTCAAGCAACTCGACGCCGCGTTTATCTGCGGCCCGCAGGAAATGACCGAGACCGTTCGCGACAGTCTCAAGGCCCGAGGCATGCCGGCTGAGCGTATTCATTTCGAGCTGTTCGCCGCCGCCGGCAGCCAGCAAAAGCGTGAAGCCCGCGAAGCCGCACGCGAACTGGACGCCGCCGTCAGCCAGATCACCGTGATCAGCGACGGCCGCGCCCTGGCCTTCGACCTGCCGCGCAACAGCCAGAGCATCCTCGACGCTGGCAACGCCCAGGGCGCCGAGCTGCCGTATTCGTGCAAGGCCGGCGTGTGCTCCACCTGCAAGTGCAAGGTCATCGAAGGCGAAGTGGAAATGGACAGCAACCACGCCCTGGAGGACTACGAAGTAGCCGCCGGCTACGTTCTGTCGTGCCAAGCCTTCCCGATCAGCGACAAGGTGGTACTGGACTTCGACCAACTCTGACGCGTGCAGCCACACCCCAACACAACAATAAAAAGGACCACAGCGCCATGACCCTCGACGACATCGAACGCATCCACCGGCACCCCGACTTTATCCAGTTGGTACGGCGCAAACAGCGCCTGTACTGGTCACTGTCGCTGATCATGTTGGTGGTTTATTTCGGCTTTGTGCTGTTGGTGGCGTTCTCCCCCGCCACCCTGGGGCGGTCCCTGAGCGGTGGCGTCACCACGGTAGGCATGCTGGTGGGCGTAGTGATCGTGCTGTTGGCCTTTGCGCTGACCGGTTTTTATGTGCACCGCGCCAACCATGTGATCGACCCGCTCAACGACAAACTCAAGCAGGAGTGCGCCGCATGAGCCGTTTGATTGCGTGGTGCCTATTGCCCATGGCGTTGGTCACTGACCTGGCCATCGCTGCCGATGGCGTGGCGCGGCCACTGAACTGGAACGCCATCGGCATGTTCCTGGTGTTTGTGCTGTTCACGTTTGGCGTGACGCGCTGGGCGGCGTTGCGCACGCGTTCGGCGAGTGACTTTTACACCGCCGGCGGCGGCATGACCGGTTTCCAGAACGGCCTTGCGATTGCCGGTGACATGATCTCGGCAGCCTCCTTTTTGGGCATCTCTGCGATGATGTTCCTCAACGGCTATGACGGCTTGCTCTATGCCCTGGGCGTATTGGCCGGCTGGCCGATAATCCTGTTCCTGATCGCCGAACGCCTGCGCAACCTGGGCAAGTACACCTTTGCCGACGTGGTGTCGTACCGTCTGGAGCAAACCCCTGTACGCCTCACTTCGGCCTTCGGCACCCTCACCGTGGCGCTGATGTACCTGGTAGCGCAGATGGTCGGCGCGGGCAAATTGATCGAGCTGCTGTTCGGCATCGACTACTTGTATGCGGTGATGCTGGTGGGTGTGCTAATGGTGTTCTACGTGACCTTTGGCGGCATGCTCGCGACCACCTGGGTGCAGATCATCAAGGCGGTGATGCTGCTGTTCGGCACCACATTCATGGCCTTCATGGTGCTCAAGCATTTCGGTTTCAGCACCGAGGCGATGTTTGCCGGCGCCACGGCCGTGCATGCCAAGGGCGGCGCAATCATGGCGCCGGGCGGTTTGTTGTCCAACCCCATTGATGCGATTTCCCTCGGCGTGGGCATGATGTTCGGCACCGCCGGCCTGCCCCATATCCTCATGCGCTTCTTTACCGTCAGCGATGCCAAGGAAGCACGCAAGAGCGTGTTCTATGCCACCGGGTTCATTGGTTATTTCTACCTGCTGCTGATCGTGGTGGGCTTTGGCGCCATCGTCATGGTCGGCGCCGACCCGGCGTTCCGTGACGCCAACGGCGCGATCATCGGCGGCGGCAATATGATCGCGGTGCACTTGGCGCAGGCGGTGGGCGGCAACCTGTTTCTCGGGTTCATTTCGGCGGTGGCGTTTGCCACGATCCTGGCAGTGGTGGCCGGACTGGCGTTGTCTGGCGCTTCGGCGGTGTCCCACGACCTGTATGCCTGCGTCATGCGCAAAGGCCAGGCCACCGAGCAGCAGGAGATCCGCGTGTCGCGCGTCGCCACGCTGTGCATCGGTGTGCTGGCGATCATCCTCGGCCTATTGTTCGAATCGCAGAACATCGCGTTTCTCTCCGGCCTGGTGCTGGCGATTGCGGCGTCGGTGAATTTCCCGGTGCTATTCCTTTCGATGTACTGGAAGGGCCTGACCACTCGCGGCGCCGTGACCGGCAGCCTGGCCGGGCTGGTTTCGGCGATTGTACTGCTGGTGCTGAGCCCTGCGGTGTGGGTCAACGTGCTGCATTACAACAAAGCGCTGTTCCCTTACTCCAACCCGGCGCTGTTTTCCATGAGCCTGGCGTTTTTCAGCGCTTGGCTGTTTTCCGTCACCGACACCTCGCCGCGTGCAGCCCTTGAGCGCGGCCGATACCTGGCGCAGTTCATCCGTTCCATGACCGGAATCGGCGCCTCGGACGCCAGCAAACACTAACCCTTGAATGTCTACCCTGGAGGAATCGTGATGCCTCACGCCCCTACCCTGCAAAGCTTTATCGCCGGTCGCTGGATCGGCCAACACGGTGCCCAAGTCCTGCGCAGCGCCATCGACGGCCACGAACTCGCACGCACCCATGAAGAGCGTCCGGACTTCGCCGAAGCCGTCGCCCACGGCCGCAGCCTGGGCGTCAGCGGCTTGATGGCGCTGGACTTCCAGCAACGGGCCCAACGCCTCAAGGCATTGGCGCTGTACCTGAGCGAGCGCAAGGAACAGCTCTACGCGATCTCCCACCACAGCGGCGCAACCCGCGCCGACAGCTGGATCGACATCGAAGGCGGCAACAGCACCCTCTTCACCTACGCCAGCCTCGGCTCGCGGGAATTGCCATCGGGCAATATTGTCCACGAAGGACCGGCGCAGCCATTGGGTAAAAAAGGCACGTTCGCCGGCACCCATATCCTGGTGCCACGTGGCGGCCTGGCGGTGCACATCAACGCCTTCAACTTCCCGATCTGGGGCATGCTGGAAAAATTCGCCCCGAGCTTTTTGGCCGGCGTGCCCTGCATCGTCAAACCCGCCAGCGCCACCAGCTACCTGACCGAAGCCGTGGTGCGCCTGATGGACGAGTCCGGCCTGTTACCGGCGGGCAGCCTGCAACTGGTGATCGGCAGCACCGGTGACCTGCTCGACCGCCTGCAAGGCCAAGACGTGGTGACCTTCACCGGTTCCGCCGACACGGCGGCCAAGCTACGGGTGAACCCGAACCTGATCCGCAATTCGGTGCCGTTCAATGCCGAGGCCGACTCGCTGAACTGCGCAATCCTCGCCCCGGACGTGACGCCGGACGATGAAGAGTTCGAGCTGTTCATCAAAGAAGTCGCCCGCGAAATGACCGTCAAGGCCGGGCAGAAATGCACCGCCATCCGCCGCGCCATTGTGCCGGCCAAGCACATTGATGCGGTCGCCAGCCGCCTGCGCGAGCGCTTGGCCAAGGTGGTCGTCGGTGATCCGTCGGTGGAAGGCGTGCGCATGGGGCCTCTGGCGTCCCATGATCAACAGAAGGATGTGGCCGAACGCTTGGAGGCTTTGTTGCACAGCAGCGAGCTGCTATTCGGCGCTCGCGACGGTTTCGAGCCGCGTGGCGAAAACGTCAGCCAAGGCGCGTTCTTTGCACCGACCCTGCTGCAATCACGCGACCCACACGCCGAAGGCGGCGCCCACGATATCGAAGCCTTTGGCCCGGTCAGCACACTGATGGCCTACGACGATCTGGACGAAGCCCTGGCCCTGGCCGCGCGCGGCAAAGGCAGCCTGGTGGCAAGCCTGATCACCAAAGACCCGCAGATCGCCGCCAAAGCCATACCGGTGGCTGCTGCCTGGCACGGCCGCTTGCTGGTACTCGACCGCGAATCCGCCGCGGAATCCACCGGCCACGGCTCGCCCCTGCCTCAACTCAAGCACGGCGGCCCAGGGCGCGCCGGCGGCGGTGAAGAACTCGGCGGCCTGCGCGCGGTGAAACACTACCTGCAACGCGCTGCAGTACAAGGCTCGCCAACCATGCTGGCGGCCGTCACCGGCGAACACATACGCGGCGCCAAGGTCATCGAGACCGAAGTACACCCGTTCCGGCGCTTCTTCCAGGACCTGCAAGTCGGAGAATCCCTCCTGACCCACCGCCGCACCGTCACCGAGGCAGACTTGGTGAACTTCGGCTGCCTGTCGGGCGATCACTTCTACATGCACTTCGACGACATCGCCGCCAAGGAATCGCAGTTCGGCAAGCGGATCGCCCATGGTTACTTCGTGCTGTCGGCGGCGGCCGGGTTGTTTGTGTCACCAGCGCCAGGACCGGTATTGGCTAACTACGGCCTGGATACCCTGCGGTTTATCAACCCGGTGGGCATCGGCGACACCATCCAGGCCCGCCTGACCTGCAAACGCAAAATCGACCAGGGCAAGAAGAGCCCGCAAGGCATTGCGCAAGGGGTGGTAGCGTGGGATGTGGAGGTGACCAACCAGATGGGCGAACTGGTCGCCAGTTATGACATTCTGACGTTAGTCGTAAAGCGCTAAGACTCAATAAACGATCCAGTGCGCGCGGTCGATGAACTCGACCTGGGCGTACTGGGTTTTGAGGGTATCGATCCTGCCACAACCGGTCGTCCGGTCTACAACCGATCCGCTGCGCCAGGCGCTCGACAGAGATAGCTCTGGAGTCTTTCCAGTCGCATATGACCGATCACAATCGACCTGCCGAACGCCCCTCAGTCGTAACAGTGACAGCACCGGACAAGGCAATTACAATTTGATTAACATCCAGCGATTGAGTGATTGAATACCCCATGGAAAGCAAGACTGCGCGCCTCACTGTGCTCATCGATCCCATCAAGAAAAAGGCGTTCGAGGAGCTCTGTGCAGCACAGGATTTGACGCCTTCGCAGGTGGTCCGTCAGCTGGTTCGTGACTACCTGGACACCCACGGTGCCAGCTATTCGACCAAAAGCAAGTACGCCACCAGCAGCAAGTCATAACCGAACATGGGCAGTTAGCCTCTAGAGGGTCGATGTGTCCTCCACGAGACTGACAGCTTTCGCCAGCGCGGTGTTGAAGTCGGTGTGGTAATGCTCCGCGCCGATTTCTTGCAAGATGCCCACCCTATTGAGCTTGTTGAGTACCTTCGTATTCGCCTCGCAGAGTTTCACCACGATATGCCGCTTGTGCAGTTGCTGGATGACTTCTTCCAACACCTGTAAGCCCGTGATATCCATAAACGGTACGCGCTTCAAACGGATAATCAGCAGGCGCGGGTCGGTATGAGTCTGTGCAAGGACACGCTCGAACGTCTCGGCCGCCCCAAAGAACAGCGGCCCCTCAATCGTATAGATCAATACCCCCGGCGGCAGTTGAGCATGGCCATTAGCTTTCAGCTCTTCTTCAAGCTCGTACTCGACGACCTGTTGCACCTCCACGGATGAGGCCATGCGGCGTATGAAGTGCAGCATCGCCAGAATGACGCCGATATTCACGGCGATCACCAAATCACTGAACACGGTGAGGCCGAAGGTGATGAGCAGGATCGATACGTCCGCGCGCGGGGCTCGCTGGACCATGCGCTTGAAATGCTTTAGCTCGCTCATGTTGTACGCGACCACAAAAAGTATCGCGGCCAGTGCGCACAGCGGGATGTTTGAGGCCAGAGGTGCCAGAAACAGAATAATCAGCACCAAGGTGACTGCGTGCGTAATGCCGGCCAGCGGGCTTGTGCCGCCGTTACGGATATTGGTGGCCGTGCGGGCAATGGCCCCGGTAGCGGCGAAGCCGCCGAACAATGGCGTGACCAGATTGGCCACCCCCTGACCGATCAGCTCCTGATTGGAGTCGTGCTTGGTACCTGCCATGCCATCGGCCACCGTCGCGGACAACAGTGATTCGATTGCCCCGAGCATGGCGATAGTGAACGCCGGACCAATCAGATCGATGACCCGCGACAGCGTGATTTCAGGCAGGCTCAACGCTGGCAAACCTTGAAGTATGCCACCAAATGCACTGCCAATCGTGGCAACCCCCTCGAAGTGAAAGGTGGACTGGATCGCTGTCGCAACCGCCATGGCGATCAGTGGGCCCGGTACTTGTTTGAGACCGGGAATTCTGGGCGCAGTGATGACCAGTAAAAGGCTGAGTACCGCCAGCAGGGTCGTGGCCATATGAAGATTCGGCAGGGCCTGGAGCAGATGCCAGAGCTTTTCATGGAAGTGCTCTCCTCCGACCTTCGGTAATCCGAAAAAGTCTCTCCACTGCCCGACCCAGATGATCACGCCGATGCCCGCAGTGAATCCGACGATCACCGGGTCGGGGATAAACTTGATGATTGCACCGAGCCGGGCCATCCCCAGCAGTAACAACATGGCCCCCGCCATCATCGTGGCGATCTGCAGGCCGTCAACACCATGCTCGGCCGTGACGCCCGCAAGAATCACGATGAACGCACCTGTCGGCCCGGCAATCTGCAAGCGGCTTCCGCCAAAGAGCGAAACCAGCAGGCCACCGATGATGGCGGTGTAGATGCCTTGCTCAGGTTTGACGCCAGATGCAATGGCAAACGCCATGGCCAGCGGGAGTGCCACGATCCCGACGATCACGCCAGACATCACATTGCGAAGCCAGTGTCCTCGTCCCAACAACCCCGCCTTCCATGCCTCACCTATCGCAATCATGGCTAGCTCCTCAGTGGATGCATGTGCATAATATTAACATCCAGTGATAATTGAAATCCCCTGGCGCCACTGCTTCGTGCGGCTGGAGATGTCTAGGGTGGAAGCTCAGAGGGAGCTGAGCGAGGATGCACTGCCAATAGAGAATTTTTGAAAACGCGCGTAGCGTGGTGACAGACATGAATCGTCAAGCTGTGAAAACCAAACATGCCGAAGGCGTGACCTTCGACACGCATGTGATCGCAAACCCAACCAACCCCAAGGAGTGGATTGTGTTCTTCAAGAAGGACGCCGGGAGAAGTTATTTTTTGGTTGATGACAACGAGGAGGTCGAGTCTTTCGGGCATTTGGATGACTTGGTCGCAGAACTTCGCGACTTGGGCCTCAAGGCGGCTGAAATCCACTTTTAACCCTGGGGACTTCATGCAGCCAACACGCCGTCCCTGTTCCAAGCCCTTCAAAGCCCAAGTGTTTGCTGGACGACTATAGACGTGCTCGCGAAGCGATCTCCTTGATCGCTCCGCGAATTGACTTGCCCTCAGGTCTACGTCACTTCAGCCATACATCGACCCGCTGCTCAGTTCCCTCTATAAACACCAAAGCCTCAACCTGACCTGCTTCGATCAAGTCCTGGCGAACGCCTTTTATCCTTTCAAGCTGCGCAGCCCCGTCAACCAGTTCAACACGTGCTACCGAAGCCTTCATGGATTGGCGGGCGTCAGATTTTGCTTTGCGAATCGCAGATAGCACGGCACTGACACTCATCAATAAGCTTTCAATAGACGCGTCAGGACAAGCATCCCCTTGCGGCCAAGGCGCATTGTGCACTGAGCCGCAATTCCAGGATTGCCAGACTTCCTCACACACAAATGGCAGAAATGGCGCAAACATTCGCTGCTGCACGCTCAGTGCATGTGCAAAAGCATTACGGGCCGAATGGCCTTCTGGTCGATAGGCGCGACGCTTGACCAATTCGACGTAGTCATCGCAAAACCACCAGAAGAACCCTTCGATACGTGACAACGCCACGCTATAGTCGTACGCCTCCAACGCACACGTAGCGTCATGGACTACGCCGCCCAGGCGTTTGAGCATGGCCTGATCCAGCGGCTGGTCGATATCCCCGTTGTCATCCTTTGCAAAGCCTTGAACCAACCTCGATAGATTGAACAGCTTGACGGCCAAACGGCGGCCGATCTTCATCTGCTGTTCTTCAAAGGCTGTATCACTGCCGAGCCGCGCTGAGGCTGCCCAGTAGCGCACACCGTCACTTCCATACTGGTCGAGCAAGGCTTGTGGCGTTACCACGTTACCCTTGGATTTAGACATTTTCTTACGGTCGGGATCAAGGATCCACCCAGAGAGCGCGACATTACGCCATGGCACGCAACCGTGTTCAAAATGGCTGCGTACCAGTGTCGAAAATAGCCAGGTGCGGATGATGTCGTGACCTTGAGGCCTGAGATCCATGGGGTATATTTTGGCGAACAACGCGTCGTCCTCTCCCCAGCCTCCGGCGATCTGAGGCGTCAGCGAACTGGTGGCCCACGTATCCATGATGTCCTGTTCGCCGACAAAACCATTCGGTTGACCACGTTGCTCGGGGCGATACCCTGGCGGAGTATCCAGGCTCGGATCAACGGGCAGGCTTTCCTCACCGGCAATAATCGGCGCGCTGTAGTCTGCTTCGCCTTGTGCATCCAGCCTATACCAGAACGGAATCGGTACGCCGAACGTACGCTGGCGACTGATGAGCCAATCTCCGTTCAAACCGCCTACCCAATGCTCGTAACGCCTGAGCATGTGCGGCGGATGCCAGTCCAGCGTCTGGCCTGAGGCACGCAACAAGTCCCGCAGGCTTGCGTCGCGTCCGCCATTACGCAAGTACCATTGCCGAGTGGCAAGAATTTCCAAAGGCCGGTCGCCTTTCTCGAAAAACTTTACCGCGTGTTGAATCGGTCGGGGTTCATCCTGCATGGCGCCGCAGTCGCGCAACATCGACACGAGCTGTGTGCGAACCTGGGACAAATTACGGCCAGCCAGGCCTGCATAGGCCTGTTGGCTGCGGGGTGTCGTCAACCAGGGGGGCGTCTCAAGCAACAGGCGCCCATCTTTTCCCAGTATTGACCGCGTTGGCAACTGCAACTCCCGCCACCAGATCACATCGGTAAGATCGCCAAAGGTGCAGACCATCACCAAGCCGGTGCCCTTGTCAGGATCGCCCAAAGGGTGTGCCAGCAGCGGTACGTCCACGTCAAAAATCGGCGAGCGCACGGATTGTCCGAGCCGCGCCTTATAACGAACGTCGTCCGGGTGAGCCACCAGCGCCACGCATGCCATCAGTAGCTCAGGCCGAGTGGTAGCCACCCTCAATGGGGCGCCATCAGCCGTCTCGAAACGGAGTTCGTGATACGCACCCGCGACCTCACGCTCTTCAAGCTCTGCTTGAGCCACGGCTGTCTGGAACGTTACGTCCCACAGGCACGGGGCTTCCTGGCTATACAGTTCGCCACGCTGATAGTTACGAAGCAAAGCGCGCTGACTCGCTCGTTGGGAGCGCTCATCAATGGTGGCATATGAAAGGCTCCAATCAACGGACAAGCCCAGTTGCACGAAGAGTGCACGGAACGCTTGCTCATCAATGGCCGTCAGTTCGTGGCACAACTCGATGAAGTTGCGCCTACTGATGACAGTAAAGTCACCTCGCTTTAATGGAATGGGCTCAGGTGGCCTGAAACCAGGCTGATAAGCTGCCAGCGAGTCGCAACGTACGCCATAGAAATTCTCGACCCTGCGTTCGGTCGGCAAGCCGTTGTCGTCCCACCCCATGGGGTAGAACACAGCCTTACCTCGCATGCGCTGGTATCGAGCGATGATATCTGTATGGGTATAGCTGAAGACATGACCGATATGCAGCGAGCCTGAGGCCGTCGGCGGGGGTGTATCGATGGAGAACACAGCGTCGCGTTGGGCTGTGTGGTCAAAGGCATACGTGCCTTCGAGCTGCCAACGTTGAGACCAGCGTGTTTCAAGGTTTTCGAGCGAGGGGGTGACAGTTTGATCGTTTAGAACTTCATCACGTTTAACGGTGACATAGCATCCTCCTGTTAATATCAAAGGGCACGACAGTGAGTGCGCGCCGGGCTGATTTTATATTGAATCGCCTTTGAAAAGTAAACCCCCTAATCCAGTGAGATCAGTCTGAACAAGGACATCCCTGGTTTTGTTTTAATGGCTCAGCGAAGCCCAAATCCCATTCGTTTCAGCTCTTCCACCAGCTCTTCTCGCCCATGGAGGTTTGCGACACTGCGAAGCCTATTGACCACCTGCTCCGACCACCCGGACGCCTTCATGCCCTCACGTTGGTAGAAGGCGCCCAAGCGCTCATCGTATTGAGCGACCGCAGCCACATCTGTCGCTGCCGAATAGGTCTCATGGTGTAGCACGGCGCGTTGCGGGAGCCTTGGCTTCACTTCCGCTGGCCGTTCGGTAGAGGGGTGGCCGACACAAAGGCCGAAAACGGGATAGACCTGCGCAGGGAGACCAAGCTCCTTGGCCACGCCTTCAATGTCGTTTCGGATGGCGCCAATGTACACACTGCCCAGCCCCAGCGATTCCAGGGCAACCACGGCGTTCTGAGCCGCCAAGGCGGCGTCGATCGTGCCGAGCAACAGGCTCTCGAGGTAAGGGACGGCTTCCAGCTCCACCTCTTGCTGCTCAGCCACTCGAGCGATCCGGGAAAGGTCAGCAAGCCAGACCAGAAACAGAGGCGCCTGGCGGATATAGGCCTGGTTTCCCGCCAGGGACGAGAGACGCGCCTTGCGGTCGCTGTCCTGAACAGCGACGACGCTCCAGACCTGCAGGTTTGACGAGGTTGAGGCTGATTGCGCCGCGGCGACCAGGGTCTCGAGGGTGCCGTCAGGCAGTGGCTGATCAGTAAAGGCACGAACGCTGCGATGGTCGAGCAGCAGGTCGATCGTCTCGTTCCAGGGCTTGAGGGGCGAGATGTCCGCCGCGCCATAGCGGGCAGCCAGTTTCGATTGGGCGTTGGCTGTCATTCGATATCTCCAAATAGAAATCGAGGCTACCAAATCCCCGGCAGCGCAGCACGCCTCCCGGGGGAAGTTTCATCTACCACGCAAACCAAACCGATCCACACAGGTACGTTCAGTGTGTCAGTAAAACCGCTCACTGACCTGCATGCACCAGGCCGCTCAAAAAGCCGGCGACCAAACGATTGAACACTTCGCCTTGATCATCATGAACATAGTGACTGGCATCCGCCACTTCCACGGCTTGGACGTGCGGGTTGCTGGCGCACATGGCCTGCAGCATCACAGGGGGTAGAAAGTCCGAGCGGCCACCGCGAATGAACAGGCTTGGGCAATCCAATGAGCGCACCGCCGGCCACAAATCAGTGGGTTCGATACTCAGTCGTGCCTCGGCAATCCCTTGCTGATCATGGCGCCAGCCAATCACTCCGTCGCGCTCCTGCATCGAATGCGCCAGCCTTGATTCCACGCCCTCCTCCGACAAACCTGGACGTGAGGCCTTCCAGAATGCACGGGCCGCGTCCCAGCTTTCGAACTGCAATGGCGTCTGGGCCATCTCGCGACGAATACGCGCGGCGCCATCGCCTTGGGTTGAAGATCCGGGGCCGATATCCTCGATCAGCAAGCCCATCAAGCGTCCCGGGTGTTGCCGCGCATACTCGAGGGCGTTGGCGCCGCCCAATGAGTGGCCCAGCAATACAAAACGCTGTAGGCCAACATGCTCGATCAAATCCTCCAGATCCTCGACATACGATTGGGTGTGGTAACTGGCGGGTTCGGCCCAGTCGCTCAGCCCCCGGCCGCGCTGGTCCAGGGCATAGACGCAGTAGCCCTCCCCCAGGGCCTGTACCAGCGACTCCCAGGTCTGTGCATAGGCTCGCAAGCCGTGCAATAGCACCAGGGGCACGCCTGTCGAGGCGCCCCAGCGCAAATAATGCAGGCGCAAGCCCGAACGATTGGTGAAGAAACAGCTCTCAGCAGGCATGGCCTTGCTCCTTTAGAAACGGTCGAAGCGATAAGGGCTCGGGTCAATGATCGGCGTATGCCCACTGACCAGATCCGCCGCGAGATGGCCCGCCGCAGGCGACGTACCGAACCCGTGCCCCGAGAAGCCGGTGGCCACGGTCAAGCCTGGGATCTGCGCTACCGGTCCGATCACCGGATTGGAATCGGGTGTCACGTCGATAGTGCCCGCCCAGGCATGCGCGATCCGGGCCTGTTCGAACACCGGCCAGGCGGCAATCAGATTGTTCAGCGCGTCGTTATTGAGCTGCGGATTGGCGGCCGGATCCTGCACCCTGATGCGCTCGAACGGGCTGACACTGTCGGCGTGCCAACGACGTGCCAGCATCAGGTCGTTAATAAACGGCTTGCCCAACGACACATTCAGCACGCTGCGTTGCGCACGAAACTGCGGCATATATTGCTTGGCAAGCAACAGGTGGTCGAGGGTCAGGAAAGCATCCAACTTGCCGCGCTGGGTAATGATGAAACCGCCGTCCTTGTGCTTGCGAAACGAAAAATCCGGGGCGCCGACGGCAATCTGCGTCGGCCCTTCCATCGGTTGGGTACGCAGCACAGAGCAGGTCAAGGGCAAGGTCGGCAACGACACCCCCAGATTGCCCAGAAAGCGACGGGACCACATGCCGCCTGCGAGCAATACGTGATCACAGCGAATTTCACCTTTTTCCGTGACCACGCCACTGACCGCACCTGCGGACATCTGCAGCGTACGCACCGCGCACTGCTCGATGATCACTACGCCCATGGCCATGGCGGCGTTGGCGATGGCGCTGCTGGCCAGCGTCGGTTCCGCACGTGCATCGGAGGGTGTAAAAATACCGCCGGCCCAGTCACCCACGCCGCCCGGCACCAGCGCATCAATCTCACGCTTGCTGAGCAACCGCGAATCCAGCGACAAATGCTCTACCGACTTGAGCCAGCCCTCATGCATTGCCATTTGCGCCGGGGTACGGCCTAAAAACATGATGCCTTCCTGGCGATACCCCACATCCGCCCCTACCCGCTCAGGCATCTGCGCCCACAAGCGGTCAGCGGCCAGGGCCAGCGGTATGTCGGCCGCGTGACGGCTGGTTTTGCGCACCCATCCCAAGTTACGAGATGACTGCTCGGCGGCGATCCGGCCTTTTTCCAGGACCACCACCGCGATATTGCGCTCAGCCAAGGCGAGCGCAGCCGTCAGGCCGATGATCCCGCCGCCAATGATGACGACGGACGTCGCGCTGGGAAACACGGTGGAGGTTGTGACGGGCGCTATTATCGGTGCCATGGTCAAGACTCGGTTAGCGAATTAGGGAAGCCACGCATGCACATCGCCACGTGACGATTATTGCGACAGGCGAATGACGTCGACCTGCGCCTTCGAGGCGTTGCGATACGCAGTCACTTCCAGCTCAACCTTGTAGACCGTCGAGCCCAGTGGCGGGCAGGTAACGGTGCTGGCCGGATCGACACCGCGAAACTTTTCGCCGATCAACCCCATCACGGCCGGCACGTCCTTGGGGTCCTGGATAAACACCCGCGAACACACCACATCGGCCAGGCTCGCATCGACTGCCTTCAGGGCTGACTCAATGTTGGCAAACACCTGGAGAGTCTGCTCCAGGACATCCTCGGGAATCAGCTTGGTCTGCGGGTTACGGCCCGCGGTGTTGGAAACGTAGATCCAGTTGTCCACGGCGACCAGGCGCGAATAGCTGGCCTGGTCTTCGAATGGGGAACCGGTCTTGAGCTTGGTGATTTTTGTCATGTCGGATATCTCGTCAAATGGGATGAAGATGAGGCTTAGCGCAGTACCGGGGTTTCCCACAGGTTCAACGTCACGCCGATGCCTTTTTCGATGGCGTTGCGATACACGACCGTGCCCCAGGCCACGTCTTCGACGGGCATGCCGCCCACCGACATGATGATGATTTCTTCATCGTTTTTGCGGCCTGGTGCGGCCCCGGCGATGATCTTGCCGATGTCCTCGACTTCATCGAGTTGCATCTTGCCCTCGGCAATCATGTCCATGAAGCGCACGCCAATCACCGGCACGTTGTGATGCGCAGGCTTGGGTAACTCTTCGAACCAGGCCTGGTACAGACCGGTGTTGTCCAGCACCTTGCGCACGTCGGGTTCTTCCATTCCTGCGTCCAGCGAGCAGGCCGCCGGCATCGCGAGGAACGCACCTGGCTTGACCCATTCGCGCCGCACAATTGGGTAGGTCGACGGGTCACCCGTTTCCCCGGAGCTACAATAAGTAACAAGGTCCGAGTCGCGGACCACCGCTTCAAGGGTATCGACCACGGTAATCGTGGTGATCTGCGGATAAGTTTCTTTGACCCACGCGATAAAGTTGTCGAGGCTCTTCTGGCCACGCCCCTTGATCTTCAGGGTGTCGATATGCGGGCATACTGCGATGAATGCCGCCAGCGTGGTCTTGCCCATGACTCCCGGGCCAAGCAGCCCGACGACTTTCGAGTCCTTGCGTGCCAGGTGGCGTGCGCCCACGCCAGGAATCGCACCGGTGCGGTATGCGGACAACAGGTTGGCCGACATGTGCGCCAACGGCGCGCCAGTGTCGGGATCATTGAGCGTGAACATCAGGATGGAACGCGGCAGGCCTTTTTCGCGGTTGGCGATATTGGAGCCGTACCATTTCACGCCGGCAGTGCAGAAGCTGCCGCCCAGGTAGGCCGGCATCGCCATCATGCGCCGGTCAGCCGTGGGCTTGGGCATGTTCGGGAACGGCGAATCCTGCGGGAAAATCACCATCGCACCATGGGAATCATTGTTCGGGCCGGCCATGCGGTAGTCACCGGCATACAGCAAGCCGAACATCTCCTCCATGGTATTCACGCAGGCCAGCATGTCGGTCACTCCCGCGCGGATCATGTCCTGCTCGGAGAGGTAGATAAAGTCGATTTTTGTAGTTGTAGACATAGTTATTCTCGGACTGAAGGTGATATCACTGCGGTAGGCGCAGCTCCACGCTGTCGAGATCGAGTATCAGGTGGGAGATGTTGGCGGTATTGTAAATTTCGGACATGCCGCTCAGTCTGGTAGGACGATAGTTGGCGCGATAAATGCGTTAAACTTCCCGTAGCGCTGCCTTCCCAAGGTGCAACCATGATCAAACAGAACGTGCCGACTCCCCGGCACCACACCGCGAACGAACAGCCCTGGTTCGTGCTCAACTCTTCACGCTATTCGGTGATGCCTTGCGCACATCCGGCGATCTCGCACTTCTATGCCTTCGATGTGGCGCAATCGGCCAACCTGCTGGCCGTCCCGGACGGCTGCGTAGATATCTTGTTCGACTGTGATGCGACGCGCCCTACCGCGCGGATCTGTGGCACGCCGCTGGTTGCCCAGGCGGTCGAGTTGCACCAGCACCACCATTACTTCGGCGTACGCTTCTCACCGGGCGTTATTCCGGGCTTCGTCAATGTGCTCGCAGAAGAGTTGACCGAACGCGAACTGGACCTGCTGGAGGTCTCCGAGTTCGCCCAACGCATCTTCGAAAGCATCGTCCAGACACCGCTGCTGGGCGATCAGATGCGACTGTTCAACGACTACCTGACCCCACGCCTGATGGGCAAGACCTCGAAACTCACCGCCATGATCATCCAGCAGGCGATGCGCCATCGCGGCGATATTCGCGTCCAGCAACTCGAAGACCTCAGCGGCTACACCAGCCGCACCTTGCACCGCCAGTTCAACCAGGACACCGGTATGTCACCCAAGACATTTTGCCGGATCATCCGCTGCCAGGCGGCCCTGGACACCCTCAATACCCAGCACGATGTGTCGTTTTCGCAGTTGGCCCTCGACCTGGGCTTTTCCGATCAATCTCACTTCCTGCGCGACTTCAAGAAACTGGTCAGCACCACCCCCTGCGACTACCAACGCAAGATGACGCAAAACGCCTACAGCGACAGGATCAGCTACGCCTGACCAGGCTGTTGGCAAATAAACCCGCGTCTCCATCGTTTCTCCATAAAACCTCCCATGAAAGCGCATGCTCGTGGTGCACAGTAGCCTTCGTCGTTACAGGGTAATTCGCCATACTGTAATGACCGAACAGCACGACCGAGCCAACCATGACTGAATCGCACCTTGAATCGACGCCAACGGACTTCGCGGATAAACGCCAGGCGTTGATATTGATCGCTGAAGACGAGCCCGAAATCGCCGACATCCTGACGGCCTATCTCAAGCGCAGTGGCTTCCAGATCGCCCATGCCCTGGATGGGCGCCGTGCCCTTGAACTGCATCAATCGCTCAAGCCCGACCTGGTGTTGCTGGACGTGCTGATGCCGAAACTGGACGGTTGGATGGTACTGGCCGAGATCCGCCACCGGGGTACCACGCCGGTGATCATGCTGACCGCCCAGGACCAGGACGTGGACAAGTTGATGGGGCTGCGTATCGGTGCCGACGACTACATTGTCAAGCCGTTCAACCCCGCCGAAGTCGTCGCCAGGACCCAGGCAGTGCTGCGTCGTTCGCTCGATCACGGCTACGGTGCGCGCCAGAGTGTGCTGCGGGTAAATGCCTTTGAAATCGATATCGACAGCCATGAAGTCAATGTGCAGATCGGGGCACATAAGCATTCGCTCAACCTGACCGTGACGGAGTTCAGGCTATTGGCACAACTGGCCAAGGCGCCCAAGCGCGTCTTCAGTCGCGCTGAATTGCTGGCCCTGTGTTCGCCCGAGAGTGACAGCCTGGAGCGTACGGTGGACAGCCATATCAGCAAGTTGCGGCGCAAAATCGAAGACCTGGGTCTACAGGGCGTACCGACCAGTATCCGTGGAGTCGGCTACCGGTTCGGGAACAACCCATGAAGATCGCCAACAGCTTGAGCCGACAGATCATCTTGTCGATGTCTACCGTAGTGCTCTGCGTGATCGCACTGTCGGTGGTCGGTTCCTATGTGTTTTACGCGCTGCTCTGGATGTTCTGGCCGCCGTCGGATCTGGACATGGACGAATGGCTGCCCTCCGGCATGGAGTGGGCATGGATGGCACTGATCACCTGCATCAGCCTGGCGGTGGGGGCCGTGGTGGCGATCAAACTGTCCCGACGCATTCTGATGCCCTTGAACTCGGTCGCGGCCAGCCTGCGCCGCCTTGCCGACGGTGACCTCGATGCCCGGGCGACGGCCTCCGACCGCTCATTGGCTGAGGCCTCCCTGTTAGTGGATGACTTCAACAGTATGGCTAAACGCTTGAAACGCATGGCTGAAGAACAATCTTTCTGGAACGCCGCGATTGCGCATGAACTGCGCACCCCGCTGACCATCCTGCGTGGCCGCTTGCAAGGGTTGGCAGAAGGCGTGTTCACGCCGGACCAGGCGCAGTTCTACAGCCTGCTGAACCAGGTGGAAGGCCTGACGCGCCTGATCGAAGACCTGCGGGTCGTGGGCCTGGCGGACAACGGCTACCTCGAAATCCAGATCCAAAGTGCCAACCTGGCCGAGGAAATCGAGGCAGACGCCCGCCTGTTTGAACCAGGCCTTCTTGCCGCCGGGTTCGTGCTGCATCTGGACCTGCTCGAACGGCCCATCCAGTGTGATCCGGCCAGGATCCGCCAAGCGTTGCTGGCCATGCTGGACAACCTGAAACGGCATGCAACCCCAGGCAATGTCACGGTGCGCCTGAGCAGCCAGGATGGCCTGAATGCCCTGAGTGTCGAGGACGAAGGCCCAGGGATTGAAGAAGCGTTTGCAGCGCACATCTTTGAGCCGTTCCAGCGCGGGGAAAGCTCGCGATCCCGCGCCCAGGGTGGCAGCGGCCTGGGGCTCGCCGTCGTGCGCGCAATTGCCCTGTCCCATGGGGGCAGCGTGACCTGCCGGAACCTGGACAACGGCGGCACCTTATTCGAACTGAGCTGGCCCGACCAACTGGTCGCCATCTAAACCCAACCGTCCCGGGTGACGACATGCGCTTGTCTATTTTTAGAGTCAATAGCGTTCAGCAGTACCGCCACTTTGCCTTACTCGACACACAGGGACGCTGTATCGCTTTCAAGAGCTGCGAAGGGACTCCACAGAACGGCGAATGGGTGCAAGTCAACGAAGTCAACCTGGCCTGGTTGTACAAGGCGCTGCCTGCGCACGCCTTGGCCAGGTCAAACACCCGCACTTTGTAGTTCAGCCTGGGATTGCATGTATGTCTACTAACTATCGCGATCGAAACTTGATTGACGTGACCCTGCTTGAAGACTCCGTACGGCTCTATAGCGCGAAGCTCAGGAGGCTGCAACGTTTCTGGATTCCCCTGCAGAAACAGGCGCCCCGGCTGGTGTTGTCACTGTGGATCCTCGGTGTTATCGCCTCGCTGGTCAGCCAGTCCTATTACCACTGGCTGTTTACCGCGCCTGCCATTTGCCTGTTGATCATCCTGGAAATCGTTATCGAAGAAGTGCAGATCGACTTGTTACTGATGACCGAGGAGACACGTTATCTGCTCGACGTCACCCACGGTCTGTATGCCGGAACCCTGAGTTCCCACCCCCGTACTTTGCACAAACCAGGTGGCCCATGTCCTCCGTCACACCTCCACTACTGATTGAGCACAGCCGCAAGCTCGGTCAACAGTCCGCCAGCCAGACGCTCAAGGCGATCGCCAAGGCCTATCCCGGTAAGTTGTTTTGTACCCTGTCGCTGGTGGCGTTGGAAAACGCGCTGCTGCTGGCCTACCCGTTGTTTGCTGGGTTTGCCGTAGACGCCATGCTCCGTGGCGATGCCGGCAACGCCTTGTTCTATGCCGCCGTGGTGTTGGGCTTCTGGGTAGTGGGCGCGGCCCGACGCGCCCTCGACACCCGCACCTTTACGCGTATCTACGCTGACCTTGCGGTACCGGTGATTCTTAACCAGCGCCTGCAACGTCATAGCACCTCGAAGGCCGCCGCACGGGTGGTATTGGCACGGGAATTCGTCGATTTTTTCGAAAAACACGTGCCCACGATTGCCACGGCGCTGGTCTCGATCATCGGCGCGGCCGCGATGTTGCTGGTGATTGAGCCTTGGGTCGGCCTGGCGTGCCTGGTGGCGCTGGGGCTGTGTCTCGCGGTGGTGCCAGGCTTTGCGCGGCGCAACCAGCGCTTGCATGAGCGCTTGAACAACCGCCTGGAAAAGGAAATCAGCCTGGTGGAAAAGGTCGGTGCCCACACCTTGCGCCGTCACTATCAGGTGCTGTCACGGCTGCGTATCTGGCTGTCGGACCGTGAGGCCATCGCCTTCCTCACCATCGGTATCCTCGCGGCCTTGCTGTTTGTGGTCGCCATCAGCCAACTGGCACTGGCGCCTGCGGTGAAGGCCGGGCATATCTATTCGGTGATGACTTACCTGTGGACGTTCGTCAGTTGCCTGGATGAAGCCCCCAGCGTGGTCGACCAATTGGCTCGGCTCAAGGACATCGGCAAACGCGTGGATCCGGGGTTGGATGAGGCGTCTACCTGATCCTTCGTCTGTTCAGATGATCGCCCGCTGGGTTTCCGACGGTGACTGGCCAAACAGTGCGCGGTAATGCGCGGCAAAGTGGCTCAGGTGGAAAAAGCCCATCGTCACCGCTACGTCGCCGACGTTTTGGCTGCAGGCCGGCGTAGCGATCAGGCGTCGACGCACCGCATTCAGGCGCAGGTTTCGCAGGTACTCAACCGGGCGCATGCCGGTCACCGCCTGGAAACTGTTCTGCAGGGTCCGCCGGCTCACCCGCAGCTGTTCGCACAGGTCGAGAATGCTCAATGGCGTATCGCCGCTGGCATCGATCAACTCCTGGCTACGCTTGACCAGGTAGGCACTCACGGCGAAATTGCCGCGCCGGCAACGCACCTCATCGGTGGCGTTGCTGAACAGGTCCAGGAAGGCGCCAAGCAGTTCGTCTTCGAGCATCTTTTCGGCGCTCGTGCTGATAGCCTCCGTCTGTTGCAATAGGTGACGAAACAGTGGGTAGATACGCCGCCGTATCCGCAGCAGTAACGCATCGTCCACGCAAATCTGGGAGCGGGTGGTTATGCGTTTGAGCTGGTCACTGGACAACTCGAAGGCCGCCAGTTTGGCAAAGCGTACGGTGTCGACGTTAAGCGCGAAGAAATCTGTGCCTTCGGGCGCATGCAACACAAACTCCTCGCCGTCGCGCAACAGCACCACGTTGTGCGCCCCCACCTGCTGCCCCTGTACGACCGGCGCACTGCCCAACGACATGGCCACGCACAGTCGCCCTGCGGGGGCAAAACCGCGCTGCACCACGCGTTTGTCCAGCACTTCCTGGAAGATCTGAAAGCGCTCGGCAGACAACTGGCGCAGCCCGCTCGTCAGGCAACCACGCCCCAGTTGGTCATACACTTGCCGCCAGCCCTGGATGGAGCCGGCATGCAGTTGAGGGTCATTGAAGGTTCGAACTTCAGCAAGCATGGTCGTCGTTCCTCGGGGGCCCCGTTGTCGTCATTGGCCTGAAGGGGACTGAAGTCATCCTTGACGGCAGCGATGGTTCACACCGCGGTTTTGTCCGTGGTGAAAAGCAAAGCCAGTTCCGTGCCAAACATATGCAGGCGGTACGTGGCAGGCTGGATATCCATCGGCGCCAGCAACGCACCGGACAGCACCACCTGCCCGGCCTCCACCGGCTGACGGTCGGCCAGCAGGCGGCGAATCAGCCAGCAAAGGTTGGTCAGCGGCGGGTCCTCGCGGCCCTCGGTATCGCCTTCGCCACAGAGCGCGCCGGTACATTCGAGGCGGTACGCCACATTGGCGTGCTTGACAGGGTCGAACGCGATTCTGGGGCCCAGGCAATAAAGGCCCGCCGCCGCGTTATCGGCGAGAAAGGCCCCCACCCCGAACGCCCAACCCTGCCAACGGCAGTCGGCAATCTCGAACGCCGGTGCCACCTCGGCAATCGCGTCCAGGATCTCCTCATCGCTGTACTCGCCCGGCGCCAGGCTGCGCCCCAACACAATCGCCACCTCGATCTCCAGCTTGGGCTGGATCAACCGCGACATCGCCACCGCTGTGTTCGGCTGTACGCACATCTGGTCGGTCAGGCCGCCATACACCGGTTCGTCAATGCCGAAGCGCCGTTGCGCGGCGCTGCCGGCGAAGGCGATCTTCCAACCGCTCAGTTGTTCGCCCAAGGCCTGGCGCAAAGCCAGCCCCTGGCGTTGCAGCGCGTACCCGGCGTTCAGGTCCAGCGCCTCGGGGGGGAGCGGCGCAATGGCTTGCACCCTGAGCGTGGCCTGGTCCAACTGGCTCAATACGCGATGATCGGCAGTCATGACAGCTGCTCCGCTAACTTGCGCAACACCGATTCAAGCCGCTCAGGCGTGGTAATGGCGGCGACAAACCGATCCGGACGCACCACAACGACGCAATCGCGCACCCTCGAGAACCATTCGCCGAGGCGGTTATCCACGTCCTCCACGCTGATGGCATCCGTGGCCGTCAATGGCTGGTTGCGCCCCATACCACTGCGCGAACGGTTGACCTGGATAAAGCGCGTGTCCCAGCGTGCCCAGAACGTGGCCATTTCTTCGCTCAGTTGCGCGCGCGGATTGACCCGATAACCCAGCACCGCATAGGAATTGCCAAGCACATCATCAAGACGTCGACGCTGCCCCTGGGCATCTTCGATATACGGCTGCACAAACAGCTGGCCGACCAGGTCGTCTTCGCGCAGTTCGGCACGTTCGTGATAGACCAACCCTTTGGTGATGGTGGCCTTGGGTTTGAACTTGAACTCCAACAGATGCGAGCGCAGGTTATCTACGCTGTTCACCGCCTGGAACAACCAGTCACGCACGCCGGCCATCAACGGGTTGGTCAGCCCCAGTACCGTGCCCATATTGTCGGCCAGGGCGACCAGTTCGGTGGCGTGCCCACGACGTTCCTGGTCATAGGTGGCGAGGATCCCATGGGCAGCGCGCCCGTGGATGATCGCCGCCAGTTTCCAGGCCACGTTGGCCACGTCACGCAGCCCGGAATTGAGGCCCTGCCCGGCCCACGGTGGCGAAATATGTGCGGCATCGCCCACCAGCGCCACGCGCCCTTGGACGAACCGCGCCGCCACGCGGGAATGGTGGGTGTAGGCGCGGATACGGATGATGTTCAACGTGTCCACCGCGTCGCCGATATGCCCACGAATCAGATCGCGGATGGTGCTCTCTTCGCACATCTTCGCCTCGTCTTCGCCCTCCATCAGCATGAACTCCCAGCGCCGCTGCTGGTACGGCAGGTAGATGCATACGAATGGCCGCTGCGGGTCAGCGTGCAGCGCGGTATAAGGCGCATCCAAGGTGTCATTGGCGGTGTCGACCACTACCCATTTTCGCGCATGGGTCAGACCGATCAGTTCAACACCGAGCTTTTTGCGTACGGTGGAGCGCCCGCCATCGGCGCCGATCACGTAATCGGCGCGCAGTTGGTAGACCTCGCCCTGGGCATCGCGCACCTGCAAGGTCACGCCCTCCCCATCCTGCTCCAGCTCGAGCATTTCATGGCCTTGGCGCAACACCACACTGCTGCGCTGCCCGAGCGTTTCGCGCAGCGTGCCTTCGAGCAACTGCTGCATGAAGATGTTGCGCATCGGCCAGCCGTAATGGGCGGTACTCGGTTTGACCTCGGCAAAACACACGCCGCGTGCGTTGTAATAGCGCAGCGGCACATCGCAGATCATGTCGCGCACCGCCAGTTCAGCGATGCCGATCGCCTGGAGAACGCGCAGCGCTTCATCATCCATGCCCACCGCGCGGGGGTAAGGCAATATGCAGTCGGCAAGCTCAAGGACGACGCAGTCGACACCGTACATTCCCATATAGTGCGCGGCCGTAATGCCGTTGGGGCCACCGCCCACGATGACAACTTGGGTCTTCTCCTGCTTCATCGCTATTCACCGCTTTTTTTGTTGTGGTTTGAGTCCAGCACCGCTTGATCCTGCGCGCTTATCAGTGCAGACCGTCAAGGCCTTTTACGTCTTCGGCTTTCAGCCCGCCCAAGCGTGCATGCAGGCGTCCGCGCGTGGCGAAGGCCCAGATCACGACGATCTCATCCGGCGAAGGACCGTCGCCGAAAGTCAGCGAGAAACTGTCGTAGTGCGAGCGCACGTACAACGCGTCCTTGTGCGCCAACGGCACGTCGATGGTCGAACCTGGGCCACCACGCTTGCCGGTGGACGGCACCCACGATTTGCCGCCGCCCAGCGCGACGCGAATCGGATCGGCGGCCGGGTTGGTCAGGAACGCATTACCGTGCTCGTACTCGCCTGCGCTGCCCACCAGGATAGCCTTGCCATAGCTTTGAATCTGGCGCGAACCGGCCAGTGCCTGGATGCGCCGGCCAAACTCTTGACCCAACAGCGGCGACGGCTCGATCAATTGCGACAGGTCTTCACTGTAGCGGCCGGCATATGGGTTGGCGATCACAGCAGCGACGGCGTATTTGAACACCGGCTCGCCATCGGCCAACTGCCCGGTTTCATTGGCCAGGGTCTCTTCAACGAAGCTGTACCATTTGCGGATGTGATAGCTGGCGAAATTTGCGGTTTTCATCAGTGTGCCTCTGTTCAAAGGGGTTCGAGTGGATCAAGCGTGATGTTGCGACTCGGCGCACCGGCGGCCTTGAAGCGGGCCTTGCCACACGCATCGTCATGCTCGGTTTCAAGAAAGAATTCCATGCGATTGCAATCGGGGTCGTTGAAATACAGGCCGTTGCCGATTTCGTGATCGGTGATCTTCACCACCTCGACGCCCTTGCTCAGCAACATCCCGTACAGCTGACGCAAGGTTGTCATGTCCCCGGCGATTTCCAGGCCATAGTGTTGCAACCCGAGCCCACCTTGATGGGCACCCGGTTCGGCACGAATCAAGGCGATATCGTGGTGCTTGCCCCCAAATGCCATCATGACCCAGCTCTCGCCTCGGGCACTTTCGTGCATGCCCAGGATGTCGGCGTACCAGCGTGCCGATACGTCAGGGTCACTGACCCAGAGCGATAAGTGAGTACGCAGGATCTCGACCTTCATGGCGGTATTCCTCAGTGTTTTTTGACGATGGATTGGTGCCCGGACTTGATCTGCGCAACCGCAGGCGTCCAGAGCACATCAGCGATCTCGCTGAATTCCCGCCAATGCTTCTGCCAGCCGTCACCGCCGTTGTCGGAGGTGAACAAATGCCCGTACTTGGTGCCCGCCACGATCTGGCGCGGGTTGGCCGGGTTGAAGGCAATCGCCCAGACGCAGGAGTTGGGCTGCTGTGGCAGCGGCAGCACGGTCCAACTGAGCGCGGCATCACGGGAGACCAGAATCTTGCTGGTGGTGCCCGGCGTACCGTCGGAAATACTCAGGTACAGCTCGTTCTGTGTGCCCAACGGCGCGTTCATGGCGCGTATGTAGTACAGGCCGAAGGCTTCCCGGCCGATAATGCCGGTCCAGGTCAGTCCTTCATCCAGGCTGCGATAAACCGCATTGACACAGACCACCACGATGACTTTCTCGCCGTGGTTGGGCAGTACCAGGATGTTGTGGATGTCCGAGTTGTAGTCCCACAGCAGCCGGTCATCGATGCGTGCCCAACTGTCACCGCCGTCGCGGGAATGAAACAACCCGCCCTCCTCCAGGCCGAACCACACCTGGTTGCGGTCGGTGGGGTCATAGGCGAAGGCCAGCAGGCGTGGACGGCTGACGCCGTCGCAGAACTCGGGAATCTCCACCGGGGCGCGATCCCAGCTGGTGCCGCCGTCCAGGGTGCGCCAGAGCACAGCGCGCGAAGGCGCACCCGTGCCGACGAAAATCCGCTGTGCATCCTGGGGATCCACCGCCACCTTCCAGACGGTCTCGCCGTTGAACGGTGAGTCGACCTGCTGCCAGTGCCCGCCGGTGTCATGGCTGACGCACAAACCGATATCGGTGCCGGCATAGATCACTTCCGGCGCGTCGGGGTGCATGCTCAACGAACGGGTGATCGCGTCGAACTCCAGGTCCTGCCCCAGGCCCAGGCGATGCCAGCTCTTGCCGTCGTCGGCACTGCGGATCACCGCTTGGCCGACGGTGGCGACTAAAAGGGTTCCGTTACTCATCACAGATGCTCCTCAGATATAGATGCCACGGGTCAAACCACCGTCGATACCGATGGACTCGCCCGTCACAGCGGCGGCCTTGGGCGACGCGAGGAAACCAATCAACCAGCCCATTTCAATCGGTGCCAGGGTTCGGCGAATCGGCGTTGCGTCGATGTAGGCCTGTTCGACCTGCTCCGCAGTCTTGCCTTGCTTGACCGCTTCGCGCTCGTACAGCTCTTGGATATGCGGGGTGTCCACCACGCCAGGGTGAATCAGATTGACCGTGATGCCCGAAGGGCCGAGCTGGTCGGACAAGGTTTTAGTCATGTGGGCGATCGCCAGGTTGCGCATGCCCGACAACACCTTGCTGCTGCGCCCGGTGAGCCCGCCGATGTTGATGATGCGACCGAAGCCGCCCGCCTTCATGTGTGGGGTCACGGCCTTGGCGCAACGGAAGTAACCGATCACCTTGGTGTTGAGATCCGACAGCAGCTCATCGTCGCCGGCATGCTCGATGTCATTGCGCACGACACCGGATGGCGCCGCGGCACCGTTGACCAGGATGTCGATACGGCCGAAATGCGCGTACGCCGCCTCGACCATCTCCGACACAGCCTTCATGTCATTGGTGTCGCAGAACAGCGGCAGTACTTCATTGCCGGTCTGTGCGCTGATTTCTTCGGCCGCCAGTTGCAGGAACGCCATGCGCCGCGCGCAGATCACCACCTTGCAGCCTTCCTCGGAGAGAAAACGTGCGACTTCCTTGCCGATGCCCATACCACCACCGGTGACAATGGCCACGCGGCCTTTCAATTCCAGATCCATAGCAATTACCTCTTGTGATTATTCAGTTCAGGCCAGATCGACAAACACACTCTTGGTCTCGGTGTAGGCATCGATCACGTTTTTACCCATCTCCCGGCCCCAGCCGGATTGCTTGTAGCCGCCGAACGGCGATGCCGCGTCGACCACGTTCCAGCAGTTGATCCACACTGAGCCAGCCTTGAGCTGCGCCGCCACGCGGTGTGCCGAGCGCAGGTCGCGGGTCCACAGGCCGGCCGCCAGGCCATATGGCGAATCATTGGCGCGCAGCACCAGGTCGTCGATTTCGGTCCAGCTCATGACGGTCAGCACCGGCCCGAAGATCTCTTCGCGGGCGACACAGGCACGCTCGGCGCGGTCAAGAAAAACGCTGGGCGCAATGAAGTGGCCGCGCTCCAGGTGGGCTGGGCGATCGCCACCGCAGATCAGTTCGGCGCCCTCCTCCTGGCCGCGTTGCAGGTAGCCCTTGACCGTACTCAATTGGCGCCCCGACACCAGCGGCCCCATGCTGCTGGCCGGGTCCAGGCCGTTGCCGAGCACATGGGCGGCGGCATGCCGCTCAAGCTCTTCCAACACTTGGTCCAGCACGCTGGCGTGCACGTACAACCGCGAGGCTGCGGTGCAGACCTGGCCCTGGTTGTAGAAAATCCCATCGGCGGCACCTTTGGCGGCGCGCACGATATCGGCGTCCGGCAAGATGATGTTCGGCGACTTGCCGCCCAGTTCCAGCGAGACTTTTTTCATGTTGCTGGTGGCCGCTTGCGCGATCAGCCGGCCGACCTGGGTCGAGCCGGTAAAGGCAATCTTGTCGATATCGGGATGCTGGGCCAGCGGCGCGCCTGTTTCGGCGCCAAGGCCGGTGATCAGGTTGACCACCCCGGCCGGGAACCCGGCGGTCTCGATCAACTGCACCAAGCGAATCGCCACCAGCGGGGTCTGTTCGGCAGGCTTGAGCACCGCCACGCAACCGGTCGCCAACGCTGGGCCGAGCTTCCATACACACATGTTCAGCGGGAAGTTCCACGGCACGATCAGCGCACAGACCCCTACCGGCTCACGCAAGGTGTAGTTGAGCATCGGCGCGCCGCTGGCCGGCGATACCGGCAGCGTGCTGCCTTCGATCTTGGTCGGCCAACCGGCGAAGTAACGCAGGATGGTTGCCGCACTGGCGGCTTCACCGCGAGCGGCAGCGATAGGCTTGCCGTTCTCCAGGGTGATCAACTGCGCCAGCTCCTCGCGGTGCTGGTCCAGCAGGTCCGCCAGGCGGAACAGCAACAGGCCGCGCTGGGCGGGAGACTGCAGCGCCCAGGCGCCGGTGAATGCGGCGCGAGCCGCGGCGACCGCTGCATCCACGTCACGCGCATCGCCTTGGGCGACTTCGGTCAGGGTTTCTTCAGTCGCTGGGTTTTCCACGGCAAACCGTCGGCCAGCGGCCGCGTCCTGCCAACTGCCGCCGATAAACAAGCGGCCCGGTTGGGACAGAAAGGCCTGGACAGCGGGTAGCACTTCGAACTGTTTCATCATCGACTCCTTCACAGCGCCATTTCGATCAGGCAAGGACCACCGTCGGCCTTGGCATTGGCCAGTGCCCGTTGCAGTTCGGCATTGGTTTGCACCGTGCAGGCCGGTACGCCGTAGCCTTTTGCCAGGGCTTTCCAGTCAATGCGCGGGCTGTCGAGCACGGTCAGGCGCAGGGCTTGCGGGTCCATTTCGGTCATGCCGAAACGACGCAACTCGTTCTGCAAAATCGCGTAGCGATGGTTAGCGGCAATCAGGATCACCACCGGCAACTGCTCGCGGGCGATGCTCCACAGGGTTTGGATGGTGTACTGCGCACTGCCGTCCGATTGCAGGCAGAACACGCTATTGCCGCGTTCCGCCAAGGCGGCGCCGAACCCCACCGGAATACCCTGGCCAATCGCGCCACCGGTATTGGTCAATACCCGATGCCGCGCGGCACGGGCGGAGGCGGTGAAGAAGGGATAACCGCAGGTGCCGCCTTCAACCGAGACAATGCTGTCGTGGGGCAGTGACGCGGCCAGCACTTGGCCGATGGACTGCGGCGTCAACTCGGCGTGGCCGGGCGGCAGTTCGATACCCTCCGGGGTCGGTACGTAGGCGGGTGCATCGAGGGCATCGGCCAACGCCGTCAGCGCGCCGGCGACATCGTCACCGACTTCGGCCAACGTCAGCAGGCGCTCACGTTCGGCGAGGCGCGACGGGATGCCTTCGTAGCCAAAGTAACTGATGGGCTCGGGCACGCCAGCACACACGACCAGGTCGTACTGCTCAAGAATTTCAATCGCCACTTCCGGGAAATACGGCAGGCGATCCAGATCCGGCAAACCACCGCCACGGTAGCTCAGGCGCGGAAAGGTCTCGGCAAACAGGCGTACACCCGGCAGTTGCGCCAGGCGCCCCGCCGCTTCCAGGCCCGCAACCGACAAACCCTCATCGCCGACGATAAACACCAGCCGCTTGCCGTCACGCAATGCCTGCGCCACGGACTCGACCCGGTCACCGGCAAATCGGCGAACCGGCGCGCGCAACGGTGCGAACACACCGTTGTGCGTCACCGCGTGAGCTTGCAGGTCCATGGGCAAAATCAAACTGGCGATCTGACCTTTGGCCTGCCACGCCGCGCGTACCGCTTCCTGCAAATCCTCACCGATACCTGCCGCCGTGCGCGAGGTGCGCACCCAGCCCGAGACAGTGCCGGCCAAGGCCTGGATGTCACTCGCCAACGGTGGGTCGTAGTTCACATGCCATGAGGCGTGATCGCCGATGACGTTAACGATGGGCGTATTGGCCCGACGCGCGTTGTGCAGGTTGGCGATGCCATTGGCAAAGCCGGGGCCCAAGTGCGTCAGGGTCATCGCCGGCTTGCCGGCGATACGGCCATAGCCGTCCGCGGCGCCCGTGCAGACCCCTTCGAAAAGCGACAGCACCGGCTTGAGAGCAGGTGCGCTGGCCATGGCGGCCACCAGGGGAATCTCGGTGGTCCCGGGGTTGGCGAAGCAGTACTCGATACCGCTTGCCGCTGCCGCATTCACTATCAGTTGCGCACCATTCATTTTCAGCCCTCTTGCTTGAGCATTTGCAGTGATGAGATTTATCACACAAAAGACTACGAGCAACAAGCGTTTTATTAGTGTGTTTCTCAATAATTGAGATAAATGCAATTTTAATCAGGGAAAACACCTGCCCAAGATTGCGTTTTTCTCTCACTGAGGTAGTGTTGCTCCAGCGCTTGGGGCTCGCGTGGGTGGCCGGATCCCTGCCGGTACGCAACAACCGCCCTTCCCTTTCTTTTAGGAACACAATGAGCAGCCTGAGCAAATTGCTGAGTATCCTGGACCTGTTTGGTCCACAGACGCTGAAGATCGAACCCGACACCATCGCCGAGCGCATGGGCCTGTCACGAGCAACCGTGTACCGCTACGTCAAGGACTTATGTGACGCCGGTATGCTCACCCGCGTGGACGCCGGCAGCTACGGCCTGGGGCCGCGTGTGATTGAGCTGGATTGGATGATGCGTCAGTACGACCCGATCCTTATCGCCGGACGCGAGTTGATGCACGAGCTGTCCGCACAAACGGGCCTGGCGGTGTTTGCCAGCGTGTTTTACGACGGGCGCATCATCAACACCTATATCGCCGAACCCACCGACACCTATCACTTTGCGTTCGGGCGCGGGCAACCGTTGCCGTTTTTCCGCGGGGCGCAATCGAAGGTTCTGATCGCCTTCCAGAAAGGTCGCCGCCTGCAACGCTTGTTCGACGAGCACATGGCCAACGACCCGGACAGCCCGTATGACTGGGCAAGCTTCTCCAAGGCCGCGAAAAAAATCCGCAAGGACGGTTACTGCCTGACCCATGACGAACTCAACCTGGGCCTGACCGGTATCGCCGCGCCGATCATCCAGGCGGACCTGGACGAAGTGGTCGGCAGCCTGTCCGCCGTCGGCAGCAGCCAGAGCTTCAAGCTGCTGCGCCAGGAAACCGTGATCGAAATGGTCATGGATACCACCCGGCGCATTGCCGAAAACATGCGCAACCCGCCGAGCAGCACCACGGCCTAGCCCGTCACGCTCAGAACGGTACGGCCACCGACAACTGGCTATACAGGTTGGTGCCATTGCCGCCGACTTGATTGCCACCGGTGGTCGAGTCCTGGTTGGGTTTGTAGAGCCCCACCAGCGGGGTGATGATCAAGTGCGGGTTGACCGCCCACTCGGCATACACGTCCAACTCGCGGCCATCCAGGTTCAGCGCATTGCTTTTACGCACGGTGGCGTAATCGAAATACAGCGCGCCCAGGCTCAGGTTTTCCAGTGGGGTTGCCTTCAACCCGACATGGTGGATGCGCGTATTGGTGTTGAACGGCCCGGCGTAATTGCCGGCCACTTCGCCCTGGAACCAGGTGCCGTAGCCCGTGCTCAAACCGGTGAACAGCGCGTCCCAGTTCTGCGAATAGCGGGTGTAGCGATAAGTCACCTTGGGGGCCCAGGCGGTATCCGCGAAGGTGTAGCCGGCTTCGCCGTACCAGGCCTTCTCAGGCCCCGTATCCTTGTCCTGCCAGGCGTACTCGAACGCCAGGCTGACGTTCTTGATACCTGCATCGCCTTCACCGCGCACGCTGTAGATGTTCATGCCCTTGCGCTGGCGCTGAAAGTCGCTGGCCCATTGATCGTTCACGTCGAGGCCATGCACCCAGGTCAAGCCGAGCGTCCCCGGTTGGGCGGTGTAATCCAGGGTGCCGGCGGCCAATTCGGTCTCGGCCTGGATGCGGTTGTCCGACTTGAGCCACAACACGCTGCCATGCAGGCCATCCTGGCCACCCAGGCGCAACACGGCGGTCTGATCGAACGAGTGCCGGGCCGCCAGGTAGTAAGCGCCACCACGGTTCAAGCTGCCATCGGCCGGGCCCTTGCCCGGATTCAGGCCGTCATCGTTGATCAGGAACCCTTGACCGACCTTGACCACTTGGCGTCCGCCGGAAATATCCACGCCGTCTTTGCCCAACAGCGGAAACAGGTCACCGGAGCGCCAGCCTAGGTAGGCGTCTTCAACCGTCGTCTTACGCTCGGTGCCCAGGCTGTTGCCGCCTGGATCCCCATCGCCCCACGTGGCGGAGCTGACCAGGGCGAAAGCCCCGTACGCGGTGCCATTCCCGCCCAAGGCCTGGTCAGCGCTCAAGCCGTACTTGATAAAGCCCTCGCGCCAACTGGAACCGCCCGGCGCGCCATCGTAGTTGTAGCGGCTGTTGAACTGACCGTACACCGCCGTCATGTTGGCGTTGAGATGACGACTGTCATCGCTGTACAGCTCATAAGCGTGCACTTGATTGATGGCGCCAAGCGTCAACAAGCACACCAGTGTGCGACCGAATAGGGGGCGACGTGCTGGATCGTACATGGTTCAAACGCCTTGTTCGTCAGCGCGCTTGCGCACAAACAACAGTTGCTGGCCGGTGAACTCCAGCAGCCCCTCAAGGCCGAACTCGACGCCAAACCCCGACATCTTGCTGCCGCCAAACGGCGTGTTCGGCTGGATCTGTGCGTGGCAATTGACCCACGCAACCCCGCTTTCCAGGCGACTGGCCAAGGCCTGGGCCTGCTCGGTATCCGGTCCCCAGACCGATCCGCCGAGCCCCATGTCACCGGCATTGGCGCGGCGCAGCACATCCCCCACGTCCCGGTAAGCAATCAAGGGCAGCACGGGGCCAAACTGTTCCTCGTCCACCAGGCGATGCCCGTCGGTAACGTCCGCAACCAGCGTGGGCGGATAGAAAAACCCAGGCTTATCCAGGCGCGCACCGCCGCACAACACCCGTGCACCGTTTGCCCGCGCGTCGGCGACCAATGCCTCCACCAGTTCCAGTTGCTCAAGGTTCTGCACGGGCCCGAAGGTCACACCGGCCTCCAGACCATCCCCCACCACCTGGCGCGCGGCAATGTGCGTCAGCGCATCGGCAAAGGCCTGGTACTGCGACTCGTGGATATACAGGCGCTTGAGGGCCGCGCAGGTCTGGCCCATGTTGAGAAAGGCCGCCTGGAAGATTTCCTCGGCCACCGCCTCCACCGACGTTCCTGGCAATACGATTGCCGCATCGTTCCCGCCCAGCTCCAGGGTCAGGCGCTTGAGGTTGCTGGCGGCGCCACGCATCACGCTCTGCCCGGTAGCGGTAGAACCGGTAAAGACAATCTTCTGGATACCGGGGTGCGAGGTGATCGCGCTGCCGAAGCCCTGCTCACCGGTCACGCAGTTGATCACGCCGTGGGGCACGTGACGGGCAATGATTTGCGCCAGACGCAAGGTGCTCAGCGGCGTCAGGCTCGACGGTTTGCTGATCACGCAGTTACCGGCACGCAGCGCCGGCATGATGTGCCAGACGGCGATCATGAACGGCCAGTTCCAGGGGGTGATCGACGCCACGACACCCAAGGGTTTACGGTGCAGTTCGACGCGTTGCGTGGGGGTTTCCTCCACCAGTTCCACCGCGATCTCCTGAGCGGCCGCGTAGCGGGTCCAGGCAGCGGCCCCCATGACCTCGGAAAACGCCAGCTCCAGCGGTTTGCCTTGCTCCAGCACAATCAGCCGGGCCAGTGAATCGGCCTCCTGCTCGATATCCGCCGCAATCGCCAACAAACGCTCACAGCGGTCAGGGTGGCTGCTGTGGCGCCAGCTTTTGAATGCCTGCTGCGCAGCGTTGACTGCCTGGTCGAGTTGCCCCAGGGATCCTGCCGGGCATTGGGCAAATGCGACACCCGTGGCCGGGTTGATCACGTCAAACTGACCTTGTTCGCCGGCCACTTGAGCGCCATCGATGAGCATCTTGTAGTTGTGCATTTGAAACCTTCCTTTCACGTGCAGACCCACCCTGTCGAGCAACGACAGGCGGTAATTGTCTGATTAACTGGAGCGTTCTTAGAGCTTGTGGCTGCCCAAGGCGAGAAACCGTTGCGGGGAGATCCTTCGCAGCCGCGCGGCGAGCACGATGCCGATGATCAGGGCCGCGGGAATAATCGCGCAGAGGCTGTATGACAGCAGTTGGCTGGCACCGGTCAGTACATCGAAATGCACCACCGCCAGCACCAGCACCAGGAACAACGCCAGGCAGGAGAAACCGGGCAGGATACGTCCGCGCAAGAGCCCGACGTTAAGCTCGGGATGGCGATGGAAGTAGACGCACACCGCCACAGAGGTCAGTGCCATCAGCAAAATCACGCACAGCGTGGCCAGGTTGGACAGCCAGGCAAACAGTTGCAGGATCGGATCGGCATCCATCGCGGCGAAAATCATTACCACCACCGCTGCGATCAGGCTCTGCAACGCCGAGCCCATATGCGGGCTCTGGTGCACGCGATGGGTCGTGCCCAGCAGGCTGTGCAACAAGCCATCACGGCCGATGGCATAGAAGTAACGCGCGGCGGCATTGTGAAAGGCCAACAGGCCGGCATAGATACTGACCATGAACAGCACGCGAATGATCTGGGTCAGTTGCGGCCCGACAAAGTGGTCGGACATGCCGTAGATAAACGTGGTCGGGTCCTGCAAGGATTGCAGCAGCGGCACGATCTTGTCTGAACCCACGCCCACCACCATCGACCACACCGACAACGCGTAGAAACCACCGATCAGCAACACCGAACAGTAGGTGGCAATCGGAATACTGCGCTTGGGGTCCTTGGCCTCTTCGCCGTAGATGGTCGTGGCCTCGAAGCCGATAAAGGCAGCGAAACAGAACAACAGGCCGATTGACGGCGTGCCACTGAACACATGGCTGCTGCTGAACGAATCAAGGTTGATGCCGTTGTCGCCGCCAGACTTGAGAATGGCGAAGTCCAGGACCAGGATCGCCAGGTACTCGGCGATCACCACCACCGACAGCACCCGCGCCGACAGGTCAATCTTGCGATAGCCCAGGATCGCGATGCTCGCCATCGCCATCAGCGAGTAAGCCCACCAGGGCAACACTCCTACAAAAAAGCCTTAACTGAACGGCATTAGGGCAAGCCCGCTCGCCACAACAAGCCCGCTCGCCACAGTTACAGCGTGCCGCCTTGACTGGCTGGCATTGGGGCTTGCCCCCTCCCACCTGGCGTTATTGAGTAATGGCGCCGTCTACCAGCACCTGCGCCTCTTCCACCAACTGCTTGAGGTGATCTTCGCCAATGAAACTCTCGGCGTAGATCTTGTAGATGTCCTCGGTGCCCGATGGGCGCGCGGCGAACCAGCCGTTTTCGGTCATGACCTTCAAGCCGCCAATCGCCTGGTTGTTGCCGGGTGCATGGCTGAGGATCTGCTGGATGCTTTCCCCGGCCAACTGGGTAGAGGTCACTTGCTGCGGCGACAGTTTGCCCAGCAGGGCTTTCTGCGCCGGCGTGGCCTTGGCGTCGACGCGGATGGCGAAGGGTTCGCCCAGGGCGTCCGTCAGGCCACGGTAGATCTGGCTTGGGTCCTGGCCTTTGCGCGAGGTCATTTCTGCCGCGAGCAACGCTGGGATCAGGCCGTCCTTGTCGGTGCTCCACACCGTGCCGTCCTTGCGCAGGAACGACGCGCCGGCGCTTTCTTCGCCGCCAAAGCCCAGCGAGCCGTCGAACAGGCCGTCGGCAAACCACTTGAAGCCCACCGGCACTTCGTACAGGCGACGGCCGATGCGTGCGGCCACGCGATCAATCAAGCCGCTGCTGACCACGGTCTTACCCACGGCGGCGTCGGCGCGCCAGTCAGGCCGATTCTGGAACAGGTAGTCGATGGATACCGCCAGGTAATTGTTCGGCGCCAACAGCCCACCGGATGGGGTGACGATGCCATGGCGATCGTGGTCCGGGTCACACGCGAAGGCCACGTCGAAACGCTCCTTCAGGCCGATCAGGCCCTGCATGGCGTAGCTGGAGGACGGGTCCATGCGAATCTGGCCGTCCCAGTCGACGCTCATGAAGCGGAACGTGGCATCGACCTCGGTGTTCACCACGTCCAGGTTCAGGCGGTAATGCTCGGCGATGGCCGACCAGTAGCGCACCCCTGCTCCGCCCAACGGATCGACACCCAGACGCAGATCGGCACTGCGAATCGCGTCCATGTCGATCACGTTGATCAGGTCGGCCACATAGCTGTTGAGGTAGTCATGGCGATGGGTGGTGTCGGCCTTGAGCGCCTGGGCGTGGGTGATGCGCTTGACCCCGGCCAGTTTGGCGGCCAGCAGTTCGTTGGCCTTGGCTTCGATCCACTTGGTGACGTGGGTATCGGCCGGGCCACCGTTGGGCGGGTTGTACTTGTAGCCACCACTTTGTGGCGGGTTGTGGGACGGGGTAATGACAATCCCGTCTGCCAGGCCATGGGTGCGGCCCCGGTTGTAGCAGATGATCGCGTGGGAAATCGCCGGGGTTGGCGTGTATTCATCGCCTTCGGCCAGCATCACATGGACGCCGTTGGCAGCCAGCACTTCCAGGGCGCTGGCACCCGCGGGCGTCGACAGCGCATGGGTGTCCAGGCCGACAAACAGCGGGCCGTCGATACCTTGGGCTTCGCGGTACAGGCAAATGGCCTGGCTGATGGCGAGTACATGCCATTCGTTGAAGCTCAGGTCGAACGAGCTGCCACGGTGACCGGAAGTGCCAAAGGCCACGCGCTGGGTGGAGATCGCTGCATCAGGCTGACCGGTGTAATAGGCCGTGACCAGTCGCGGGATATCCACCAGCAACTGGGCTGGCGCCGGCTTGCCCGCAAAAGGACTGATTGTCATGCATAAACCTCAGAGAGATGGATTCGGAAAAAATGACAGTTTACTGAGAGTTGGACTACTGCGCGACGGTATCGATCCTACAAGCCTAAGAGAATTTTTTAACATCCTAGCCGGTCTGTGCCTGCAACAGCGCCTGCGCCAGGGTATCCAGGGCAATGTCCAGGTTGGGCTGCCCATTGAACGTGTGGCTCAGTCGCAGATGCTGGTGATGCAGGCCACTGAGGCTGAACAATTCACCAGGGGCGATCACGACCTGCTGGGCTACTGCACGCTGGAATACCTGGCGCATGTCCACCGCCGCCACCGACTGCAACCAGAAACTGGCCCCGGCGATGGGCATTCGATAGGTCACGCGCCCTTCCAGGCGCATATCCAGGCGTTCACTCATGGCCGCGGCCTGTTCCCGCAAGCGTTGACGCAATGCCCCCAGGTGCTGGTCCAGCCGCCCGCTTTGGTACAGGCGCGCAATCGCATGCTGGCGCATCGACGACAGGCGAAACGCGCGCAACAGGAACTGGCGCTGCAACTCGCTGGCCAGATGACGAGACAGCACATACCCGAAGGGCGCCTCCGGGCCGAGCATTTTCTCGAACGACGAGAACACGATCAGCCGCTCAGGGTTGATCAGGTCACGCATTGCTCTCTGGCGTGGCGCGAAGCACAGCTCACCAAAACAATCATTCTCCAGCAACCAACAGCCAGCTTGGTCCAACAGGCTCGCCAGTCGTAGCTGATCGTAGGCAGGCAAGGCGTGGCCCGAAGGCATGCTGACCACTGATGACAGCAGCACCAGGTGCACCGATTCGTGGCGCAGCCAGTGCTCGAACAACGCCAGGTCCGGGCTGCCATCGGCCTGCCAGGGCCATTCGACGACCCGTACGCCAGCAGCCTGCAACAAGCGCAGGATCAAGTAATCGCAGGGGGATTCGACCACGACCGTCTTACCCTTCAGGCCCAGCACCTCGATCAGGATCTCCAGTACCCCGCGCAGGTCCGCACCGATATAGACGTCATCCGCCTGCCAGCAGCGCGTCGGCGACGAGGTATAACGGGCCGCCAGCGCCGCGCGCAGCTCCCACACCCCGCACGGTTGCGACCAGGGTTGCAGGTGGCGCGGATGCAGGCGCACCAGTTGGCGCTCGAGCGTCAGCAAGGCGCTATCCAGCGAGCCCAGCAGCGTCGGCTCATCGCCGCTGAGCACGCTCATCCCCGGTCGCCGCGCGGCGGCATATAAGCGCTCGAGCAGGTCGCCTCCCACCGCCATCAGTGGGTTAGCCGTTACGGGCCAGGCGAAATAGCCCGATTTGGCCACCGAGTAGACCCGGCCCTCCTTTTCCAGCAGCGAGTAGGCGTACTGGATCGTCGAGATCGACACATTCAGGCGCGTCGATAATTGCCGCAGGGACGGCAGTTTGGCCGGGGTATCCAGGCTGACTTCGTTGATAAGGTTGATCATGTAGCGGTACACCGCCTGGTAGGCAAAGTCCGCCTGCCGCTCACCACGCAGGGTCATTGCCACGCACCCGGACCAATACGCCAGCGCACGGACTCAACGCCCGGACAACTGAAAGGCTTGCGCCTCGGCATGCGTACCGCGCCGCCTCCGCGCATGCCCGGCCTCCAGGGGCCGCTTGCGGTACAGATGCTGCAACAAGGACAACGGCAAGCCACTGGCGTCAATGACCCACTGCAACAGCATATCGGCGACGGGTTTGCCTTGAAGCGCCTTGTGCAATTCGGGGAGCGCCACCAGCATGCCCGGATGGCATTGGCGCAGGTAACCTTCCAATCGCTCGCCATGGTGAATGAAGGGCGAAAACAGCAGGCAGGTCAATTGGCTCTCATCCAGGCCAAAGAACGCCTGGGCATAGGCCGTTGACAGGGCACGACCGTCCCCCGTCGGCGCTTGCGCGATCAAGTGTTCGGGAATCTGCCGGCTACACATGTAATCCTGCGCCTGCCGGAGAAACGCCTCCACCCCATCCTCATAGGCAAGATCGCGCAGACACTCGGCCTGCAAGCCTCGCAGATGGGCCATCAGCAAAGGGTTCGGGTAAGTGGGATGGCTGAAGTGGACACCGAATGGATCAGGCCTATAGCTCAAAAACTCGGTAAGCAACGGCGCTGTGGCCGGGTTCATGCCATTGAGCAAGTCGGCAATCCCGATATACGCCAGATGGCGGTGCCCGACCCGACCGGGACTTTCCGGGGGCGTGTATTGGTCGCCGTAGAGATCCTGGTAACAGCCGTTGCTCCACTCTTCCATGCAGGCAAACAGACGGTTGAGCGACGAGGGGCTGCCGGGGGGAATGACGACACCCGCCGCCAGCGCATTCTTTTTCAGCCAGGCCAGGTACTGGCCCTGCTTGCGCGGGGAGTCGCCGCTGACCAAGGCATGCACGCCTGCGTTCCAACTGGTGACGCGCGGGTAGAAATCCGCCAGGGCCAGGTAAGTGTCATTGCACAGCGTGGCGCGAACATCCCCGGAGGTCATGTGCCCCACCATCACCCTAGTGCGCTGACTTACGGAGGTGCCAGCACTGGAGGGCGGGCGTTGGTGGTTGAAAGGCAGCACTTCCTGATTTTCCACCATCAACAACTCCACCCGGGGGTCGTCATGGAAAAACAACATGCCGTAGCCATGATGCAAGGTATCGAGCGTGGCCTGGGTCATGCCCGTATGCCGCAAGGTGGCAACCCGTAGCTGGAACGTCCCGGGCGCGCGAACGGCGATACTCAGTTGCGCCGCACGCAACAGCGCCAGGGTGTAGCTGCTGACCTCGCCACCCCCATGGGCCACCATGATCTTGTATTGCCCCACTTGCTCCATGCCGCCGGCCGCCACGACGATTCGCTGAATAAGCAATTGAAGTGCTGTACGTTCGGCACGCGTAAAGTGCCCGATTAAACGTTGCAGAACTTGATGATAAACATAGTTCATGGCTTGTTCGTGAATAGAGCTCATCGTTCTACTACCTGAGTTGAAGTATCAGTTTCAAGCAACTATTGAGCATATTTGCTCGACTTATTACATATGTAGACGCGTGGTCCATCGCGCGGTATGACGTTGGATAAACTTTAGCACGCTGCAACAAAGTCCCAGGGCTTGCCAATTACGCACCCGTCGCGCCCTTCTTCCCTGAAACCCTTGTACCAAGGCCCTGATTAGGCCCTAGGAACGCTCTGACAGCGTCCTACACTGGCTTATCCGGAAAACTAAAGAAGTTTCCGACAACTATAATTTATCCGACTAAATGAATTGTTCTTGAAAGAGCGGGGATCGCCTGCCGGGACGCCCACGATCTTCCTCATCGGTAACCGTCGAGAAGTTCCAGTTTCATACATTTGAAGCGCAAATGTCAGATATTCAATCATTGCTCAATCCTTGAGATGACAGTGAAGACACAATTATCAGTGCTGGAATAATGATTAACAGATACAGAACAGGACGAGAAATCCGTTCAGATGGTAAATGGGTACGGCGAAGCTGACGCAAACGTAAAGATGCCGCACTGGGATTCAGGGCGGCATCGGGGAGAAAGGTCGGGTTTTGCGGGACGATGTGCCTGAACGATGGCTCAACCCTCGCGCGGGTTAAGCCCTGACAAATGGCACATTTGCCTCATTCATCCAGACGACCGAGCATTCATTTGCGAATACTCCTACAGCTCAAACAGCTTAAACCTGCAATGCAACACGCTCTCGGCACGGGCATTCGTCCATATAGCGGTGCGCTTCGACGAACTGGTTGAACGGAAACACCGTGGTTTTGAGGGGCACCAGCACACGGTCGGCGGTCAACTGGTTGATATCACGCAATGCTCGTTGCAGCGCAACCTGGTCCTGGATGATGCCCAGCTCCGGTTTACCCGTGAAGTTGCCGATGCAATGTACAAAGAACTGAATGTTCTTCTGGAACGCGGCACACGCCGGGAAGGGTGTCTGGTTGCCACCTTGCAAGCCGTACAGCACCAGGCTGCCACGCGGAGCCAGTACATCGCCGAGCAGCGACATTTGTGGGCCACCCAAGCCATCGAACACAACGTCGACACCGCGGTTGTCGGTGATCTTGTTGACCTGCATGAGCAGGTCCTGTTCTTCGGTGACGATGACCTTTTCGGCGCCGAGGGACAGCAGGTACTCGCGCTCAGCGCTGTCCTTGGTCGCGGCAATCACCCGAACACCCAAGGCTTTGCCCAGTTGCACGAAGGACGGACCGGCACAATGGCTGGCGTCAGTCACCAGTGCAAACTGGCCGGGTTTGACCCGCGCCAGGTCGACATAGGCAAAGTAGGCAATCAACAGTGGCGTGTAGTGCACGCTGGCTTCGATCGGGCTCAAGACATCCGGATAACGGGTCAGGGCGGTGCGTGGCAAGACGATCTGTTCGCCATACACCGGATAATCATTGGGGCTCTCGGCCGGAAAACTGGCCACCTTATCGCCCACGGCCAAATCATCCACGCCGTCACCAAGCGCCACCACAACACCCGCCATTTCATGGCCAAGGCCAGACGGCAGGCGTGCATGGGAGGATGCCAGGTTCTGGCGCCACAAAATGTCATACCAACTGATGCCAATCGCCTCGACACGCACCTGCACTTCGCCCGGTGCAGGCTGCGCGGCTGCATGCTCTTCGCATTTGAGCACCTCGGCCGGACCAAACTTGTGAAAACGGATCGTGCGGGACATCGCAAACCTCGTCAAAGTAACCTCTATTGCCACGAACTCTATCTGGGCTTTCCGGGTAAGACCACCGGTCGCCGTTAATAGTCGACATGTCTGTCATTGATTCCGCATCTGAGGAATAACCCTCAAGTATCGTAGGAAAACTCAATTAGCCGGTGCAGAGTACCAGCCTTTCCCCGTAAGATTCATGCCGGTCATGCTTCCAAGTAGAACCCAAGGGCTCTATATGGCCGCTCTCGTCAAGTTTGCTGACTCTTCCAGGACACAAGATGAACCGTAACGACCTGCGTCGTGTCGACCTGAACCTCTTGATCGTATTCGAAACCTTGATGCACGAGCGTAGTGTGACCCGCGCGGCCGAGAAATTGTTCCTGGGCCAACCGGCCATCAGCGCAGCATTATCGCGCCTGCGCGGCCTGTTCGACGACCCGCTGTTCGTGCGTACCGGGCGCAGCATGGAGCCATCGGCCCGCGCCGTGGAAATCTTCGCCCTGCTCTCCCCGGCCCTGGACTCTATTTCCACCGCCGTCAGCCGCGCCGCCGAGTTCGACCCGGCCACCAGCACCGCCGTGTTCCGCATCGGCCTGTCCGACGACGTCGAGTTCGCCCTGCTTCCGCAATTGCTCAAGCGCCTGCGTGCCGAAGCCCCTGGCATCGTGCTGGTGGTACGCCGCGTCAACTACATCCTGATGCCTGGCCTGCTGGCTTCCGGAGAAATCTCCATCGGCGTCAGCTACACCGCCGACTTGCCGGCCAACGCCAAGCGCAAGGTGCTGCGCCGCAGCCTGCCCAAACTGCTGCGCGCTGACAGCGTACCCGGCGCCCTCAGCCTGGACGACTTCTGCGCCCGCCCCCATGCGCTGGTGTCGTTTGCCGGCGACTTGAGCGGGTTTATCGATGAAGAGCTGGAGAAGCTCGATCGCAAACGCCATGTGGTGCTGGCCGTACCGCAGTTCAATGGCTTGGGTACGTTGCTGGCGGGGACCGATATTGTCGCCATCGTGCCGGACTACGCCGCCGAAGCACTGACCGCCGCGGGCGGCTTGCGGGCTGAGGAACCGCCGTTGCCGGTGCGCTCGTTTGAGTTGCATATGGCCTGGCGGGGATCGCAGGACAATGATCCGGGGGAGCGGTGGTTGCGGTCGAGGATTCAGATGTTTTTTGGCGACCCTGAGAGTCTTTAGGCGTCGTCGGGCAGGCTGTTCATCTGATCATTTTTGCCTTTCCACAAACCATGGAGCTCCATTCACTTCCGGTGGATTGCTACATTGGGGGCACATCTGAGGGCATGCTTTGGATGGTTTGAAAAGGATGCCCCCACTGCCCGCAATCCTGCCTAAGCATCAGTGTGTCGCTAAGCGCCAAGAGAACTTTAGCGACATCATCGGTGCACTATTTCCGGCTGGAGCACCCCCGCTACAGGCATGCGCACTACCCAAGGGAATCGTTTGGGATCGGCCTGTTCGTACTGATTGACCTCCAGGCGAGGGAGATTCCGCTTGTCATACAGCATGCCTAGCCGCAATGCCAGGCTTGCAGGGGCAGCCAGAAACAAAGTTATTTCTGTAACGCCTTTTCGAACCAAGGAAATCACTGTATCGAGAAACAGCTGAGCGAGTTGTTGTTTCAACTCGGACCAATGCGTGTCGGTACCACGGCCTTCCAGATCCATCCGGATAATGGGCGTTACTGCCTCAGTGATCTGCACATCAACATCCAAAACATCGTACGAAGCGGACACACAGAGCGCCACGCGGGTCGCCCCTGCTTGCAAGGTATCCAAGCCTGCCACCACAAAGCGTTTACCGTCATCATCAACGGTCAACCCACGCCTGGCACGCAGTAGCCGATCCCAGTCCATGATGACCGTGTTTGACTCGTCGACGACGATCACTCCGAGGAGAAAAAGCAATGGCACCGGTGCAAGCCCACCGAGCACAAACGATATATCGGATCGATCCAACCCATCGCAACGTCGTGCAATGTCATCAGGCAGGCTTGAAATTCGACGTACTGCAGCCTCTGGGCTCACGATCTGTCCGTCTACAATTCCTTGCCTCAAGTCGATGATCACCTGCTCACGGCGACCGAGTATTGATGAGGGAACTGCTGAAGCCAGAGGTTGACCTTGCCAATCTCTCAACCCTCTGGCCTTGATCACGATGACCTTCTTACGGCTCTCTCGGCGGATATCACGAACGACCAGCCATCCACCTAGCAATACAATCACACAAGCTCTCGCGAACACACCCCAACTCAATGCACCGGAGCTTCCAGAGGTATCCCAGCTAAAGTTAAACGGCACCTGGGAAGTTGGAATCGTAATGCCGACTGTCAGTCCTACGAGCACCAGACCAAAGAGGGGCACGCCTACTCGAATCAGTGTGACGCCCGGCAAACATCGCCTGAAGACCCAATCGATAAGCGATTTAATGAAGTAATTTATCACTATCTATGCTCCAGAATGACAACCGGTGATGGGCTAAAATGGCGACGAAACAAGGTGCAAGAACATGAGATCTTCCGCCACCATTGCAGCCGAACGATCAGCAGTACCGCAAAATCGATACCGCGCTCACCGTTGACAAGATCGACCATAGACTCAACGTCCTGAGCACTAGGCGTCACCGGGAATCGAGGGTGCGAATGCCACTCACCCAAGTAGTTGAAGCGATCATATTGATGCCCGGTTTCGCAGAAGAACGCATTCATGCCTCGGCATGGGCTTCCGAGCTCCGGACGAAATGCGCTTGCCCTCCCGTCTGGCTGTCAATCATCAAGTCAACAACTCGGAAATAACCGGGCTCAATCTGCTCCCCCATCAACACACTGCCAATCTCTCGACTACCCGCCGCTCTGAGCGCCTTTCGCAACTGCTCCTTGACGCTATCCGCAAATTCAACTTGCATCGTTGGCTTTTGGTAGAAGGTCTGCGAAGAATTCCTTGAAGGCCTCAACGTCGCCATCATGTACCTCCATGCTCCGACCATCGGTTGGGCCAAGATCGATCGGCCTAACATCGAATGGCGCCGTAAAGAGCCATCTTCCAGACAGGCCAATCAAATAAGCGGAGTATGGGAAGATCGTCGCTTCGGGACGAGCAAGTAGGTCAGTGGCAAAGCGAGACGGGTGCGCAGCAATCACAGTGACGTCTTCTTGGACTTCTAAGGCCGGGATGGAGATGGTCTGGACCTTAGAGCATCTTATGATTGTTCGCCGAAATGGCTTTCTGCCACTTCTCTTTTCCCCTAATTGCTAAGATTATGGGCGGCGTGGCGATATGCCATCCGATTTAACGCTGCCAGCATCCAGAGGACGGACGATGAAAATCATATTCGTGCACGGCACGGGCGTTCGTTTGCCCGCATTCGAAGCCACCTTCAATACGGTCAAGGCTCATGTGGCGCACTTTCTGCCCGCTGCATCCGTGACGGGTTGTTATTGGGGCGACCATGGCAGTGATATCGGCAAGGGCTTGTCGGTGCCGCTGTATGACCAGGCCAGGGCCATCAACCAGCAAACGCCCGAAGACGAAGCCCTCGCCGAATGGGCACTGTTGTACGACGATCCGCTGGTCGAGTTGCGGTTGCTGGCCGCCAGGACGAGTGGTGACATAGCCTTCGACGGCTTCGGCGACAGCCCGGTGATTAAAGTGCGCAAGGCACTGGCCGAACTGCGGAATGCAATCGACACTGGCACCTGGCCCCCCGTGCCCGGCAAGGTCGACGGTAGCGCCGTCGCTGCGATAGAAGCGATCGATAACTTACCGGAACTCGATAGCGCAATCGCCGAGGGCGTCCAGTTCGGCAAGAACAGCGGCAAGGGGCTCGACCCTCTCATCGAGTTGCTGGCCCGGGCCGTGACAGCAGGTTGGGTGCAGGCGCAAATGACTACGGGGTCACCCGTGGTTCCGTCCACCACCCGCGACGCGCTGCAACTGGCGGCCTTCCACCTCATGGGAGGAAGCGGCGCTCAGGTCAGAGGAGTGGTCGGCGATATCGTCAGCTTCGTGACCAAGCCGTTACGCACCTTCCTTGGCGCAGTTGTTGCCGACCCGGTGCTTCAGGTCGCCGCTTGGGGCGGACGGACCTATCGCCACAGCATCGCCAATGCAGCGACGCCTGCCGTTGGCGACATCCTGCTCTACCAGGCCCGGGGCGAAACAATTCGCTCGATCATCGCCAAGGCGGTTGCAGACGCGGGTGAGACGCCAGTGGTGCTGCTAGCCCACAGCCTGGGTGGCATCGCTTGCATCGATCTGTTGATCTCGTCGCCGCCACCTCAGGTCAAGGCCGTGATCACCGCCGGCTCCCAAGCACCGTTTCTGTACGAGATCGGCGCGTTAACCCAACTCCAGCAACCCGCCGCATTGCCGGGCCATATGCCCAGTTGGCTGAACATCTACGATCGTGACGACCTGCTGTCCTTCAAGGCAGAGGCCATCTTGGGCAACGGCGCCAGGGTCAGTGACTGCGAAATCCGCAGCCATCAACCCTTCCCTGCATCGCATAGCACCTACTGGGACAACGTCGAGGTCTGGAAGCGGATCGCCGGATTCCTGGAAACCCTTGGCACATGAAGCTCGGCTCGGCAGCGAATACCTACGCTATCGTGGTCGGTATCGAGTGCTACCGACAAGCCGGCTGGACGCTCAACGGCCCGGCGATGGATGCGCTGCGCATGGCCAACTGGCTGCTGGAAAAAGGCGTCCTCCCAGGCAACATGAAGGTCTTGATCAACGAGGACACCGACATCAGCGAAGCGCTGGGCGAGCAACGCGAGCAGTTGAAGGCCTGTTTGCGCGACGCAGGCGTCGAACTGCGACAGAACCCCACACGCCAAGAACTGGACGACATCCTGGAGCCCCAGAACCTGCTCACACCGGACGGTGTCGGCGTGAAAACCTTGGTCCTTTACCTGGGCGGTCATGGCCTGTGGGAAGGTGGAGAAGCACCAAAGCGCTACCTGGTTACTGCCGATGCCTCCGAGCGCCAATGCCACGTGGTGAACCTGACAGGGATTGCCAACCGGTTCGCCTACTACACCGGCGCGAACCGCTTCCACCGCCAGTGGATCATCCAGGACATCTGCGCGACCCTGCCGGGAGGCCTCCCCCTGAAATGCCTGGCCATTCAAGATTCACCAAGGACGGTGCCTGATAGCCATCAATATATCTTCAACGCCGCACGTCCCGGCCAATCGGCCGGCAACGATCAAGTACGACAGACCGGGGGGTTTTCCTCCGCCCTCATGAAGGCCCTTGCAGGCCAGGACACATTGGAAGGGCTGAATATCGAAGAGGTGCGCAAGGCGATGGACGCCTCTCCCTGGGCTCTCAACAACCGGATGTCCGTCTCCTATCGCGATCACAACATGGAGGAGCAGTCGCAAGTCTTGGGTTCCCTCGCCACCGACCAAGGCGCTCTGGCGGAACTGGAACGGATACTCGGCACAAGCCAAGGGATGACCACGGATTTTATCCAGGCCATCTCCCGACGGTTCCGGCGCGGAACATCAGAGCGCCCGACCCGCCCCCTGTCGCTACTGCAGTTGCTGGACGGACTGGTCGCCCCCGAGGATTGCGGGCTGACGAACATTGAACAGTTCGCGATCCACCTGCATTCGGTGATGGTCCAGCTCAAGGAGAACTGCGGCAGCACGAATTGGGACGCCGACATCGAGAAGGTCTTTAACTGGATCCTCAAATGGCCCGGCGCTCACGACAGGCCCGCTGTAAACCAGTTGAAGGGCCATTTCGAGAACGAGGCGATGGCAAGAGCAGACCTCATCATCATCGACCTGCGCGGTAGCCAAAACCCAAACGAAACTCGGGTGTGGACGTACTCTAATGACGAGCCCACCGACATGGAGCCCTTCACGACGCCTCAGTCCAGCCTGACCGAACGCCTGCGTAGTGTGCTGGAGCAACTCTGCGCCAGTCCATGCGTGTATCGCACCACCCTGTTCGAAGTCGTGGTGCCGGCGGCGGATCTTTTCCAGCCCTATACCGGCCTTGAGTTCATCCGGGATGAGGTACCCGCGTACCTGGGCCATGGCGAGTCGCTGCTGGCGTTGCGCATTCTGGAGCGCTGGACCGACGAGCGCTGGAATCGTGTGTGGAAACGCCACTGGAAGGACGCCAAGGTCAACAGCGGGCGACCGCCGAAAATGGCCTGGCTCTCCTCCGGCACCGCGATGCCCCGCAGTGACTGGCTTTGGCACGGCACAGCGCACCTAGACACCCAGAGGGCCGACCTCGAGCGGTTGCTCAAGCAAGGCGCAGCCTGTGCCACATGGTGCGAGCCTGCGCATATGGAGCAGGTCACTGCGATCGTGGAAAGCGGGCTGTTTGCCTACCTGCACCAGACCCGCACCGAGTTGGCCACACTCAACGCCCAAGGGCAGCATGGCATTACCTGCATATTTGACAACCCCGACCAGATTCCAGACGGTGCTGGCGGCTTTTCCAGTCGCTTCAAGCAACCCTCCTAAAGGACATGAACATGACCCAGTGGCACATTTTTTCGGGTGAGCGCAAACCTGCGACCGTTACCCTGCCTCCCGCACCACCGTGGCGCACTTTCGTCGAACCGGCCGCCGATCAACTGTACGACTGCGGATCAGTCGAGGATGACGACCGCTACTGGGATCATGCTAGGGCCTACCAGACGCCGCCCGCAATCATCGATGCGATCAACGCCGCCCTGATTCTCCGTCGTCCATTATTGGTCACCGGCCCTCCAGGCACCGGAAAAAGCTCGCTGATCTACCGTATCGCCTACGAACTGAAACTGGGCCCGGTGCTGGTCTGGCCGGTGAATTCGCGCACGACCCTGGAAAATGGCCTGTACGACTACGATGCCATCGGCCGCCTGCGCGACCAGAGCCTGAGCGGCGGCTCGGCGCCGGACATTGGCAAGTACATTCGCCTGCAAGCCCTCGGTACAGCGTTGCTGCCGTCGAAGCGCCCGCGGGCGCTGCTGATCGATGAACTCGACAAGGCAGACCCTGACCTGCCCAACGACCTGCTCAACGCGCTGGAAGAGGGCTGGTTCGAGATCCCAGAGTTGCAGCGAGATGAATGCGAAGAGGTGGAGGTACGGGTCGCATCGTCCGCCAAGGTCATGACAGCACAGGTTGAGAAAGCCAGGATCAGGGGCGGACGGGTGCAGTGCCATGAGTTTCCGTTCATCGTCTTCACCAGCAACGACGAACGGGAGTTCCCTGCGGCATTCTTGCGCCGCTGCATTCGCATCGAATTGCAGGCACCGGATGACAAGGCGCTGACGAAGATCGTCGAAGCACAGATGGGGAGCGAGGCCGCCGCCAAGGTGCAGAAGTACATCTCGGAATTTGCCGAGAACGATACGGTCAGCGCCACCGACCAGCTGCTGAACGCTGCCTACCTGATCCACAAGGTCAACCAGGGCACGCCTGACGAAGCGCAGAAGTTTTACGACCTGCTGACCCGCCCACTGAGCTGACACGACCATGCTCGACACGTTGATAAAGGCGTTGCGCGAAAGTGGCGCGTCGGTGGACAGCGACAGTATCGCCAACACACTGTGGCTGCGAATGGCCATGGGCGCGCATAACGCCGCAGAGAAGCCGCTCGCGCAGCGCCCCAGCGAGCCTGCATGGCAGGAAGACGTGGAGGCGCCCATCGACACGTCTACTAGCACGCCCGCCCTGCCGGCCACGGTCGAGAGCCCGCCTCCAACCTCGCCAGTCGTCGATGACATCCCGCTCGTCCCGACTGCCGCAAGCCCGGTCGCGGGACAGACGGCAGCGCTTGGCGTTCTTCCCTCGCTGCCCGAGCGCGCCGCGTTCAAGCGCGCAGTGAAGCAACTGCGCTCACAACACCGCCAACCTTCGCAACGGCTCGACGAACGGGCGATGGTCCGAAGCGTCGCCGAGGACAGCCTGCAAGCACTGAAGCCGGTGTTCATGCCAGGTTCGCGCCGCTCGCTGCGTCTGAGCCTGATCAGGGAACGCAGCGGCACCAACGCCCTGTGGACGCAGCCGTTAGATGAGCTGGCGGCATTGTTCCATGGCCAGGGCACCTTCAAGTTGCAGCGCGAGTGGTCGCTGGGCGAGCGCGAAGCCGGCGCAGAAGCGCCCATGGCGGTGCTTAGTGAACTCGACCGGCAAGGCCAGCCCATCGGCGTCGAGCGGTCGGCAGAGCGCATCAAATGGTGGCCTGGGGAGATCATCCTGATCGCCAGCGACTTCACCAGCAACGGATGGTGGGACGGCACCTACCTGAAACTGCTGCGCGGCCTGGCGGCGCGCCAGCCGGTTGCGCTGCTGCACACCCTGCCCGGCCGCTTATGGTCACGGACCTGGACCGGCACCCCGGACGCCTCAGTCAGCAGCGCACGGGCATTGGTTCCTGCACGCGCGCTGGATGTCCGCGTACTCCACCTCAGCAACGCTGCGGTACGCGACGATGCCCGGCTGGCCATTCCCTTGGTCGAACTGGCGGTTCAGCCCTTGAGTGCTTGGGCCAGGCTGCTGATGGGGCGCGCAGGGTCGATGGCCGCCATCCTGCTGGATGAGCGTGAACCGGAAGTGCCAGCGGCGGATGAGGTGCAAGAGCAGACGTCGCCTCCTGTGGACGCCAAGCGCCTGGCCATGCAATACCGCATGGCGTCGTCCCCCCTTGCCCGACTACTTGCCCAGCACCTGTCGGTGACCGCACCGCTGAGCTTCCCGGTGATGCGCTGGGTACAGCAGGCGATGCTGCCACACTCGGATACCTCGCATTTGGCCGAATTTGTCCTCGGTGGCTTGCTGAAAGTACAGCCCTCATCCGCTGACACCCCAGCCGATACCCTGACCTACGATTTCATCGAAGGCGTGCGCCCCCTGTTGCAGCAAGGCATGCCCAAGGTCTTGGGGCTGGAGACGCAGTTGCTCGTCGGACGCTATCTGGAACGCATGCATGACAGCACCCTGGACATGCGTGCGGTGGTAGAGACCTGGAGTGACGAACAGTTGCACGAGCTGTCGTCCGAGCACCAAGCATTCGCCATGGTTTCCCGGGGGTTTCTCGAACGGATCGGCCTGCGGCCGCGCGCGACCAGCAGCACAGCGCAAAAACCCGGAAAGCCGACACCAGTACATTCTACGGAGCCCGACCCGGACCAAGGATCACCTGCGCCCAAACCAGCTCCACCCTTGCAGTCCGCACAGAACCAGTGGACACGCACGTTGCGTGAACCGGTCCAGGAACTGCAATGGTCGCCTTTCGATGAAGAACGCCTGGCGATTCGCACCTTCAGCGGGATCGATCTCTGGCGACCGGCCCACGAAACCGACAGCAGGACCCTGCGCCAGCAGAAAAACGTCGCCAGCATCAGAAAACCGACCTTGGTCCTGTACTGGTGGGTGCCGGCAGGGCCTGAGGACGAAGGCGGAAAGCTCGAAGCCATCAAGATGATCGTTCGTCGCCTCAGCGAAGCACTGATGGCGCGCCTGCCGGGTCGTGTCCGGATCAAGCGGCTGCGCAATCCCATCGTGTTGAACAACCGGCGAAATCCGGCTCAGGCCTTGTTGATATTCCAGACGAGCGAGTATTCACGCTGGGCCCATGCCCAACCGCTGCAGTTTACCGCGATAGAACGTTTCATCGCGCGCAAGAACATCCTCTCCTCTTGCGTGGAGATGGGCGCAAAGCGTTCCGCCCATCCTCTGATCCACAAAACCATTCACCTGAAAGAGCGTGATCTGCAGGCATCTGGGTACCTATCGACTTCTGAGTTCTGGGCGAAGCTGAGTTGGCTGACCAATACACTTTGCAAACGAATACAGCGGTTGTTACCTACGGAGAACGAGCCGATAACGGCCATGACGTGGCTCTCGGAGAACCAGATCGGCATCGCAAGCCATGATGGTGCGGCAACGACAGTGGCCGCATTGAATGTGGGTCGCAAAAGCCTGAGTGGCGACATCGACAGCGGGCTGCTGGCCTTCCATCGTTCGTCAATTCCGTTGACTCACCTGTTCGTCCGTCCCGCACTCGAAACACCTCGCGGGTCTCGAAACGAGCAGCCCGGTGCGGAGCAATTGGTCTGCATGGATGCGCAAGGCTCGACCTACATCAAGCGCGACCGAGAGGATCAAAACGCCCCTCTGAAAGAGGTGATTTCAGGTGAAGGCATCCCACGACGACCGGTCTTTTCACCCTTGGACCGGCGCTGGTGGATCGCAGGAGAGGAACCCCGCTTGCTGTCCCCCAGCACTGCCAGAAAACTCCACCCCCCCGAAGTCCCCCTGCTGTCCATCTGCGACCTGCGCAAGGAGGACAACGTGCATACCTTGTTGCATGACCAGATATTTGCCGGCTGGACGCTGGATGACTCCGTCTTCGCCATTACCGCGGCAGGCTTCCTGCACCAGGGTTCGATCCATGATATGCGGGTTTCCAACCGCACGTCGCAGCCGTTGCTCGACCGGCAACCCCGGTACCTTAACGGCATCTTGCGAGAGGCGGCGGCAAGCGCCGATGGCCATCGCTTCGCCACGTTGACTGCGTATGGACGTCTGGACCTATGGGACACCCTGAGCATGACCCGACTGAACAGCTGGCAGGTCATCACCGCGCTCGCCGAGGTCAGGCATGTGAGGCTGGGACTTTCGGCGACCGGGCAACGCATCGCGTTCAGCGATGGCAGGACGGTGAGGGTGTTCGAGGAGCCACTGTCGGCCATTAGCGACAGTCGCTGGATGCGTCAGGTCCTGTGGGTCGACGATCGGCCGGGTAACAACGAGTGGGAGCGCCACGCTCTGGCCTCCCAACAAGTGCGCTGCACCTTGGCGCTGTCCACCGACGAGGCCTTGGAGACGCTTGAGAAGCGCCGTTTTGCCGTGATCATTTCCGATATGGGCCGTAGGGAGGGATCGGCTGAAGGCTATGTCTTGCTCAAGGCCCTGCGCGAAGCAGGCAACCTGACCCCTTATTTCATCTACGCCAGCTCAGATCTGCCTGAACACCACGATCTGGCGCTGCAGAATGGCGCTCAAGGGTCCACGAGCAAGTCGGACAAACTGCTGCGGTGGGTCATGGAGTGCATCGATGGCCCCAGCGTCAAAGCGTAAGTGCCCTGATGCCCACAGCGCTGTCAGCTACTAGCTCTCGATCAGCCCTCCAGCCCCGCGTTTAACTGCTCGCTATGAAGGGTGAAGTTCATTTCGTTCAACAGTATCGGCTCAGGCGGATTTCACGCCGGCTTCGGCGCGCCCAGCAAGTGCCGTGGCCGTTGCAGGCCAGCGCGACATAAACGTTCGGTCGTAACTCGCAGAAGAACGGAATCACGCTCCAGAAGTACGATACTCGCCTGTTCAGCTGCGGCCATCGGCAGGTCAGGGTGCCGTAGGGGAAAATCGACAGCATGCGCCCCAGAAGTAAGTTGAAATAAGCACCGGGTGGATAGTTGGCGAGAATCAGCTGGTTGATAAAGGGGGCAAAACTGGGGGCACGATTCGATTTTTTCGGGTGATAACTACCGTCCTAGAGCCCAGTCAAAATGTTTTTCGGCGATCCTGAGAGTCTCTAGGCGTCGTCGGGCAGGCTGTTCATCTGATCATTTTTGCCTTTCCACAAACCATGGAGCTCCATCCACTTCCAGTGGATTGGTACATTGGGGGCACATCTGAGGGCATGCTTTGGATGTTTTGAAAAGGATGCCCTCAGTCTAAGGCTCAACAGTTCCGTTCTCGAAAAGTCTCCCCGGCGTCGTTCCCAGCCGCCGTGAGCGCTAGTCGATAACTTCAGTTAATAGCTGAGAACCTCCATACGAGAAGAAGTGAGGAGTCGTGTGATCGACAATGATGGTAGCGCACCATCATTCGGCCAAGACGACAGCGGCACGTGATCGTTTCCAACGATGCCGAGGGCCAGCAGGACACTGCATCAGGGCGCCCCTACGCCACCCCGTGGCACCTATGCCCTGCAGGAGGGATCCGGCAAGTTCGCTCAAGCGCTGGAAATAATCCGCCACTGCCGGCAACCACGGATGCTCGAACGGCGTGTCGAACCAGCGATTAACCGAGCGTCCCACAGGAATATCCGCCTGGGTATATGGTCCGTATCTACTAATGGGGGCGGAAGGCTTCGTTAGACTCAAGTTGTTGTCAGGCAGGTCTCACTACTGATGCTTGAAATTACTGAGGATGGCTCACGTAAACGCCGTGACGTTCAGATGAAATGCGTTAAGCATCAAATCTTGAGCTGAAATGACCTACATCCAAGATCGTTCAACTTTCCGATCATCTGCTCAGCCAAGCCATTGGCTCAAGCGTTAGAAATATTGGATACTGCCATTGCGCCAGCACCCATTTTTCAAGGTTGAAATGACACATGGCAAGGAAGAAAGCAAAAAACTCCGGTGGCACCGGCATACTTATTATTTTTGCTCTGGCATTCAGTGCTCTCGCTGCTATCCCAAAAAATGCCTGGATAGCGATCGGTGTCATAGCGGGTATCGGCACCATTATGTGGCTGCTGGCCGAACGCGGAAAACGCCGGCTCAATCAGCTTCAAGCATCCGCTGCAAAGAATGTACGCCCGCAACAGCCACAAAGCTTGGGCGTAACGTTTTCCATGCGTGAAGTCTCGACGAGCAATAGGGACAATGAGGAAAGCCCCGAGTTTTATACGGTGCAACTCGGCTCTCCCCCTGCCAATACCTTTAAAATTCCAAGTATCAGCTCACAGAAGGCCGACGCCCGCTGGGTGCCTGCTGGCGAAATCATCGAAGTTGCCGGCTTCTCCCTGCCTGGCGGCATGTTTTATATCGGGAGCACACTCGGTAGCACACATGATGCTCAAGAGCCTTCACTGATCAACCCAAAGCTTCGGATTGCCAAGAACTACGTCGACCTCAATGAGCGACTGATGTCTTATTGGCCGAGCTTTCACTCCATTACACCGCAAGCGCGACGCGGATACCTGCAATGGCTCGCAGGTGGGCGTAGTGATCCGTTGGCGGATACCGGCTATGTATTTTTGTTTTTCTACGGTTTAGAACGTCGAGCCCTCATTGATCCCATTTACGATTCAAAGGTCATTAATGAGGTTCCTCTAATAGTCGACGAGGTCCGGCGTCTACTGAGTATTTATAGAGGAAATGGGTCATTCCGAGGCTATGCAGAAGGCTTCCTTGACTACCTAGGCAACCGCGTTGTTGACGCGAATCTCTACCTTGGCCTGCCACCCAATGTGGCCGAACACAGCTACGAAATGCCTTTGCCGCTGCGCATTGGTTTAGGTCAGCACGCAGCCAATAAGCATCCGCTGAATGCCGATTGGGCACTGGCATGGGCGTTGGCTGACCCCAACATCAGTAAACGCACGCCAGTCATACGCTGCAAAGATGTGTTTTCACGCTTGTTCAAGCTCAAGTACGAAAACACTTATCCTGCGGGCCTGACATTGGCGCAGAACAAAACCAAGCTGAAGGCCAGCTATCGCCCTGCCTCTGCCGTAATAAAGGCCCCCACGCTTACCCTGGGGGATCTACCTGACATCATGGCAACCTCGGGCACACGTAAAATTTTGCAACTGCTGGTCGAGCAATGCACCAACGAAGTTGAGCCCTACAGCCGTTATTTGGGAAGAAACCCTGAAAGCGCAGAGGCACTTGAGGGGCTCCTGCAGCTTCCTGTCGCGCTCTGGCCGAAGGCAGCCCACGATGAATTGGATGAGTTGCGGTCTAGGATTGGTAACGACCTGATCGTCATGAGTTTTGGAGAGCTCGCAGGACGCTTTAAAAGCGCGGGCGCGTTGTCTCGAGACAAAGTACTCGCTCTGGCCCGCGCATTGGAGTCGCTGCATATTGGAATGGAACCCGACGTACTGGGTGGTAGCAAGACGCCAAAAGCCCAGGACCGGATCGCGTTGTTTGTAACCCAGCCTGAAGATGGATCACTCCGTGCGTCTGCTGCATACAACGCTGCATCGGTAACCCTTGATTTGGCCAGTGCGGTGGCTTCGGCCGACGGTGATACCTCCAACGAAGAAATCACACTGCTTGCTCAGCATATCGATTCATGGAGTCACTTGAGCGGTGCCCATCACAAACGCCTCAAAGCACATCTGCAAATCCAACTCCAACAACCACCCACGCTTGCTAGCCTTAAGAAAAAGCTCGATCCCTTGCCCGTCGATGCAAAACGCACCATTGCCGGCTTCCTCGCTCATCTGGCGCAGGCCGATGGCATCGTCAGCCCTGCGGAAGTGAAGTTGCTGGAGCGTGTTTATAAGGCACTGCAATTGGATAGCCAGTTGCTTTACAGCGACCTCCATGGGGCGGCAGCCGGTGTGGGTATCGCCGTGACGCCTGCCACCACTTACCCATCCGCCGAACCCGGCGCGCAGCCTGCCTCATCTTCGAAACAAGGTTTCGTCCTTGATCATGATCGGATTGCACAGCTTCAGCGGGAGACAGCGGAGGTCTCCGCCCTCCTCGCCAAGGTGTTCACTGAGGATCAGGTTGAGGAGCCGGAGCGGCCGACTGAAAGCGCTGAACCGAATTCGGAGTCGAGCGTGGACGTGCCTGGGCTTGATCTGGAACACTCGGCCTTCCTCCGCCTGTTGATCTCTCGCCCGGAATGGACCCGCGCAGAACTGGAAATCGCTGCCAGCGACATGGAGCTGATGCTCGATGGCGCTCTGGAACAAATTAACGACATGGCTTTTGAACGATTCGACATGCCCGTCACAGAAGGCGACGACCCGGTCGAGATAAACACAGACATCCTGGAAGAATTAGCCCTATGAGCACTATCAGAGCCAAGGATCGCGATGCGGTCATTCAATCGTTACGCGCGGGCGTAGTGCCACGTGTTGGTCAGCACCTGATTCAGGTTGGCCGTGTAGGTGAGCTTGATGCTCTGATCAAGGATGTCGAACGCCTGGTGGAAAGCGGATCAGCGTTTCGGGTGGTGATAGGCGAGTACGGCGCAGGTAAAACGTTCTTTCTGAACCTGGTTCGTGCTATCGCCATGGAACGAAAACTCGTGACCATGCATGCCGACTTGAACCCTGACCGCCGGTTACACGCCACTGGGGGGCAAGCTCGCTCGCTTTACTCCGAACTGGCCAAGAATATGTCAACGCGCACAAAGCCTGACGGTGGTGCCATGCAAGGCATCGTGGAGAAATTCATTTCCCAGGCCAAAACAGAAGCCAAGGCAGCGGGTACCGACAGCGAGACAGTAATTCGTAAACACTTGGCCGAATTGACCGAAATGGTTAATGGCTATGACTTTGCCGAGGTGATCGCTGCCTACTGCCGCGGCTTTGAGGAAGGCAATGAGCAACTGAAGGCGGACGCCATTCGTTGGCTACGCGGAGAATTCACCACCAAAACCGATGCCCGCGCTGCCCTGAGCGTGCGGACGATCATTGACGACGCCTCCGTCTACGACCAGCTCAAATTGCTTTCCAGGTTCGTCAGACTCGCAGGGTTCGGTGGCCTGATGATATGCCTCGACGAACTGGTTAACCTCTACAAACTGGCGAATACGCAGGCTCGTAATGCCAACTACGAACAGATCCTCCGCATCCTCAACGACTCATTGCAAGGGTCATCCGAAGGATTGGGTTTCGTGCTAGGCGGCACGCCCGAGTTTTTGATGGACACTCGTCGAGGGTTATTCAGCTACCCCGCCCTGCAGTCGCGATTGGCTGAGAACTCGTTTGCCAAAACCGGACTGGTGGATCTCTCGGGGCCGGTCATTCGCCTTACCAGTCTTACCCCTGAGGACTTCTACGTACTGCTTCAAAAACTCCGCCACGTATATGCCGGCGGCGATGCCGAAAAGTATTTGCTGCCTGACGAGGCGCTTCCTCTGTTTATGGCTCACTGCAACCAACGCCTAGGGGAAGCCTACTTCCGCACACCGCGCACCACAATCACAGCGTTCATCAATCTACTGGCCATCCTGGAGCAAAACCCAGGGGCCGATTGGCGAACACTGCTAGGGGCGGTCGAGGTCGCCAAGGATTCCGGCGGTGAGGATGATATGAAGGTCGATGCGGACGATGAACTTGCCACCTTCACACTCTGATTCATCAGGCTTCGAACAGCTAGAGCCCCGAATCCAGCGCTGGATTTGGGCTGAAGGTTGGACCTCCCTTCGCGACGCCCAGGAATGGGCCGTGCCTGTTTTGGTGCACGCCGATCAGGACGTCATCATCGCCGCAGCAACAGCCGCTGGCAAAACCGAAGCCGCCTTCTTGCCCATCCTGACGAATCTGCTCAATAACGATGATCCGCCTGGCGCGGTGCTGTATATCAGTCCGCTCAAGGCCTTGATTAACGATCAATGGGACAGGTTAAGCCGACTCTGTGAGCAGCTTGAGATCCCTGTTGTCGCTTGGCACGGAGATGTTTCATCCAGCAAAAAACACCGTTTTCTCAAATCATCTGAAGGCGTGCTGCTGATCACTCCCGAATCTCTTGAAGCATTGTTCGTCAACCGTGGCTCAAGTCTCGGCGGGGTATTCCAACACCTGCGCTATATCGTCGTGGACGAACTACACGCTTTCATCGGCAGTGAGCGAGGCAAACAACTTCAGTCATTGATGCACAGGGTTGAACTTGCTGCGGGGAGGCGCCTTCCTAGGGTTGGGCTTTCAGCCACCCTCGGCGATATGCAGATGGCGTCAGCGTTTTTGCGCCCAGCCAATGCCGATAACGTTACCGTTATTGAATCGAAAAACGCTAACCAGACACTTCAGGTGCAAGTTCGCGGCTACATTCAGCCGCCAATGAGCGAGCTTAAAAAGAAACCTGCTCAACCCAATGAGCATGAGGGGAATGAAGACGAAACGGAAAATGAGGCAAGCCCCGACTTCGCGATTGCGGAGCATCTCTACCAGGTACTACGCGGCAGCAATAACTTGATATTCCCGAATAGTCGGTCCCAGGTTGAATGGTACGCAGACCAACTGCGCCGACGATGCGAGAAAGACGGCGTGCCCAACGAGTTCTGGCCTCATCACGGCAGTCTCTCGAAAGACTTGCGGGAGCAGGCTGAACATGCGCTGAAAGCCGGAGACCGGCCAGCATCGGCGATTTGCACTACAACCCTTGAACTCGGAATAGACATCGGCAGTATCAAAACGGTGGTGCAAATTGGTGCCCCACCTTCCGTGGCAAGTCTGCGTCAACGTTTAGGGCGTTCCGGCAGACGCCCAGGAGAGAAAGCAACGTTACGCGTTTACTGTAAAGAATCACCGCTCACGGATAAATCTGGCTTATCCGACCAATTACGCCAAGGGTTGGTACAAACAATTGCCATGGTTCGACTGCTGACCAGAGGTTGGTTTGAACCTCCCAGAGCGCAGGGCATTCATGCCTCCACCTTGGTTCAGCAATGCCTTTCTATCATTGCTCAATGCGGCGGCGCTTCGGCTGCCGACCTATGGAAAAACTTGATTGCTGAAGGCGCATTTCAAGGTATTGAAAAACCGGACTTTGTGAAACTACTCAAATCTCTTGGGGAGCACGAATTGATTGTCCAGGACAGCTCAGGATTGCTGCTGCCTGGAACAGTTGGTGAGCGCATGATCAATCACTATGAGTTCTACAGCGCATTCACTAGCGATGAAGAATTCCGTCTGGTATGCGACGGTAAAGCCTTGGGCTCGGTCCCCGTTAGCCGTCCGCTGACCAAAGACCAACGCATTATCTTCGGTGGCCGTCGATGGCAGGTGCGTGATGTTGACCTGCAGGCCAAGGTCATCATCGTCTCAGCGGCACGCGGCGGTGCTCCTCCACCGTTCGATGGCTTGGGCGCAATGGTACATGACGCCGTACGCGCGGAGATGCGAGCAGTCTTAGCGGACTCCAGCCCCTGCCCTTTTATCGATCATGGTGCCAAAGCTTTACTCGAAGAGGCCCGGAAAACTTTTGCCTTATTGGGGCTTGGTGAGCGGTACCTTATCGAGTCGGGTGGGAAATGTTATTTGATTAGTTGGTTGGGTGATTACGCTAATGATGCATTAAGGCTGCTGCTTAATCATGCGGGCCTTTTTTGTGATAACTCGGGTCTGGCTATAGAAATCGATGCGAATATCGATCAGGCAAAAGAGGCACTTGCGGTTGTTGGAGGCCTGGACCCAAGTGACCTCAATTCGATTTTGGAGGACGTACAGAACATGTTGCGCGAAAAGTGGGATTGGGCGTTGCCGGAATCGTTGCTCGTGAAGTCTTTTGCTTCCATATCGCTCGATATCTCAACCGCTGTTTGCTTTGCCCAAAGACAGTCGATGAGCTGAATCTAAACCTTGAGAGGTTGGTGTTGTTCGGACAATCTCCTGTCCGAACAACACCAAGGTATTTCAAGACGAATCCCTTACCGCCTGACTTCCACTTTGTAAAATAAATTCTCAACTGTCAGCCGGCGCCGATCAGACGTAACTGCATCCTGAATCTGGCTAGCCAAACGCACGTAGTACTTACACTCTTTTTGTGAACCCAAATCCGATACCGGTTTAGCCGCTTGAATAAAGCTTTCATAGGTGCGGGTGGTAGAGGACATCAACTCGCCAATACCTGGCAGCGCCATCGCGTCCTCCTGACGGGCAGGCGGCCAGGCAGGTTCGAATGTGAGATTGTTCTCACTGAGTTTGACCGTGAGGAACATCTCCGGCTTGCCCGTGACCTCATTCACCCAACACGGTGGAAGGTCGCCGCCGCGCCCCTTATTTAAGCGGTTCTGCAGAAACTGAACTTGGCCCCGTAAGTCTTTATTCGCTCTCTGCAACTCAACCGGATTTACGCCACTTTTTTCTGCCTGAATCAAGGCCACAGCATGCTTGATTGTTTGCTGGAGTTGATCATTTGTTGTCCCGAAAGCTGCCCCTAGCATGTCTTCCTGAGCCTTTAACGCCGCGACACGCTTCACCACATCGGTAGGCTGCGCGTCGCTTTCGTCATCAGGATCGACAACCAGCTTTTTCAACTGCTCAAACGACATCATGGTTTCTAGTATCAGTTGCTTGGCGTCATCACCTTTCTTCTGGCCAGCCACTTCCATCAACGCTTTTTCGATGGCTGCAAGAGCAGTCAGCTCTTGATCTTTTTGGGTCAAGAGCACTTTCAAGCGATCCAGCTCTGCATTGGCTTTGGAGGCATCTATCAGTTTGCTGATGATCTCATCAGGCTTACGCACACCTAATGCGGTCATACGTGCCTTCAAGGCCTCGGCTGCTGTACTGATCGCCTTTTCACGTATATCCAGATCTTGGAAGGCGGCCATTTTCTCATTCAACGCCTGATTTTTATGGGTTAACTTAAAAATCTGGTACCCCATTAGCAACAACAAAATAAAGCAGACGATGATAAAGATTTCGGTAAGTGAGAGCTGAAAAACCTGATCGTTCTTTCCGCTCATCAGGCGGTTCTCGCATCAGCCGGGCGGGCAGGCTCAGCATGTTGATTGGCCGACTCCCCAATCGATACGTCGCCGATCTTAGTGATCAGGGCATCCATCTGGCTGTGAACGGTTTCGATCACACGATTGTGCTGCTCCATACGTGCAGCGATCCCCTGATTCCTTTCATTACTCTCAACCAGTGCCTGGATCAGCGGCGCCAGGCTGAGCTCAAGACGCTCAGCCAAAACGTCTCGGTTGGTCTGAGTGACCTCACGTACACCCTTCAGGGTATCAGTGACTTCAGTACTCAGTCGCTCTACCGTATCGGCGTTTTCGATTCGAATGCTCAGGGCCTCCAGCTTGTCTGCAATGCGTTCAACCGATTGCTGGCGAGTCTTGATTTCGTTGAGGTACTCCTCTTGTTGGTCGTCCAGCGAATCCAGGTACTCTTTCTGCACACGCTCAACGCTGTCCATGACCTCTTTGCTCTGCTGTTTCATCGCATCCACCAGACGCTCCTGGCTGGTCACAATGGCACCTACAGCAACCAGATTCTCATCCAGCGTCTGAGTTTTGGCGTTCAGATTGCGTATGGCCGTGGTGACTTGGCGGGTGGCAGTTTTGACATCTTCGGCGAGGCATGCAACACCTTCACTGACACTGTCCGTTGTGCCTGCCAAGGTATCGATTGAACCACCCAATTTGCGGGTGAACAGGTCATCTGGAAAGATCATTTGCTCTACACGATCACGCGCCATCGTGCCGAAATCCAACGCGTTATCTTCCATCTGACGCAACGTGATGGTGCTCTTTTCGGCCAGTTCATTGATAGTGATCAACAATTTGTCACTGGCTTGCCGAGTGTTTTCCAGGATGAGCGAGAAGGCTTCATTGCTCTGCTGCGTAGCATTGGCAAAGTAAGCATCGGTGGCGGTGATGTTGTGCTCATACAGCGCCTTGACCTGCTCCTTGACACTCTGCACCGCCTCTCGGGAAGCGACACCGACTTTATCCCGGAACACTTCGAGCTGCTGAAAGCTATTGTCAAAGGAGATCGCGAGGTTTTCGGCCGCGTGAATCGCCCGCTCTTCGACACTTCTGACCGCGTCGTTAGCGTCGATACGAAATCCGGTATGAGTAACCCGCGCCAACATACCCAGCGCGGTACTGACCATTGCGGCGCCAAACCGAGTAGCCATTCCATTCAGGTTATCGCCTAGGCTCTCAATATCCAGCAAGCAGATGATGATGCTGGCCACAGTGAATAGAAAGCCCAGGTAGTAAACCGAGTCGGCAAATTTTGCCAGGGTGAGTTGCTTGTCCCATTTTTGTCGAACCGTATAGCCAATGGCCCAATAGCCCACCATCACCGAAAGTGGAAAAACAAACCCTAGCCACTTAGGGTCTTTTAGCAACAGACTGGCAATCGACAGGCTGATTTTCAGTACTACGGCGATCGCAAAGTAGGTGCTGACGCGCCTGATCCATTTATTGACGTCCATTTACAGCCCCTCAACCCGGGAAAACCCTTCCACGGATACACCGTTATCTTGAAAATATTGCTCCCAGAATACGGCCAACTTGTTGCTCTGCAGCGCTTTTTGATCAGCCGCCAACAAATTGATCGCCACACTGCTACCGTTCAGGCCCGGCGCTGCAGCATTTTGCCCATAAGCAGTCTTGCGAAACTCCGCGTACTGCGGCAAGGAGGCCTTATACATGCTGAACTCCGGCATGTTTGCCAGCATGTCCGAGTAAATCACCAGCCTGCGCTCACCTGACACATGCGCACGCTCAAATCCATTGATGCCTACCAGCTGCAGCATCTGGAAAATGGGCGAGTTTTTGCTGCGTTCTTCCAGCGAGATCTTGTGCACGATGTCATCGAACGGCTTTACGAATTTCTGGTTAAAGTCACGATCAACAAACTTTTTGTTATTGGTCTGTTGGTTTCTATCCTTCCACTGCCCAGGATTGCAGCGTTCAAATAACGGTTTTTCATTGCTTTTGAAGTCTTCACCGAGCAGAAACACCGAGAGCAGGTAGCCCTCGGGCAGCTCCTCAGTGACCATTGTTTTCAGCCGTTGGCCCAAAGCAACTTTCTGAGTAAACGGGAACGGCGAGGTGTTGTCGATCAACACCACGTATTGCCCTTTAGGCCCTGTAGACGGGCAAAGAGTCTCCTTATCGAAGGTTTCACGGGTGAAGTTGATATAAATCATCGCGCTGGCCGCAATCAGGGCGACACCACCGAACATTACGCCGACAACTTTACCGGAAAGCCCTTTTTTCTGGGCATAAATTGCCATTCTGCTCTCCTTAAAATAGCTGCTGCAGCGGCTGTACTTGATCGTATTTCTGGTTAAAGGACGATTGGATTCGGGCTCTGATCGTCTCGAGACTGGAGATCATTTCGTGCATCAAGCGTTCTTGTTCGGCCAGTTTTAGCTCGTCCTTTTCGGTGCCAAAGTCGGGCATCTCAGCCTTAACAAAAGTCACCGGCTCGTCGAAATAGGCCGGCGGTGGATTATCGCGAGGGCGGGCCATTTCGTTTTCAATTCGGTATGTCCGAACCAGACTGGTCAGTGTTTCGTCAGCCAGCACCATGCGCTCATCCACAACTTTCTTGATGACCGCTTTTTGGCTCATACTTCGCTTGAAGTTTTGGATGGCGGATGAGGCACGATCAACGTTCTGGTCGATCAGCAGCAAGGATTCGACCTTGCGCTGTTCAAGCACTTGTCGTAACGCCTCAATTACAAAAACATAACTCCGTTGCGCGTCTTCGTAAGCCAGGTAAACCCTCGCGTACCCTGGATAACGATCTGTCCAGGTATAACCTTTATAAACAGCCATCAGCCCGAAAATAACCGTCAGGGCAAATAACGCGCACGTGCTGATGTCCTGAAATGGAAGGACCGACGTGTGGACATAGCCGAGAATCAGCGCAATCGCTGATTGCGATTCATCTTCCAGTTGAGGCAACACAAAACGGAAATACGCAGTTCCTAGACCAACAGTGACCATGCTCAGCAAGGAGGCAACGAACGCGAAATATCCTGCAAAAGCCAGAGAGGATTTTATATGGTTTTTATAAGTACTGGCCCTACCGAGAAAGAAGCATACAAATACGTTAAATGCCGAAAGCATCAATGCAGTTACAAATCCGCCGACATAACCGCTGGCGATGCCCTCTGAAAACAAAAAGGCGTTTCCCGCCCCCTCAATGACAATCATCGCGATCAGCAGGCCGCCATTCTTCCATTTCGCATCTCCATCGGACGCCTCTGCAAGCCGACCTTGCAACTTGTGCTGCTCGCGAAACGCCTCCAGCGCACGGGCCTTATCCTCAGCTACCTGCTGAAGCTCCGTTAGCTCGCCGTCCATTTTTGAAATGTCTTGATCAGCGTTTCGCTCAAACTCCTCACCCAATGCAATCGTGCGCTTGATCTCCCGGGTCACATCAATCGAGTCCAAGCGGTTATCCAGAATTTTGAGCGACCGCTCGCCGTACTTGAGTATCTGCTCGCGCATTCTTCCGAGCGTCCCTCGAATACTGTGCTCAACATCTGACAACTGGGTCGCTGTACTAGACGGCACACCCGCTGCTCCACGCAGCTTTGCTAGCTCAACAACACGAAGTTCCCGTTGGATTTTCTCAGGATCAATGTTCGGCAGTACATCGCTATCCGGCTCATCCTTCCGACTGAATAGTTGGACGATGAAAGCCAGCAGCTTTCGAAAAAAACTCATTTATGTGAACCACAAAAATCAGAAATGGAGGGGATGCAGAGATAGGAAGGCACTAGGCTGACGCCCAAGAGGACGCACAGAAATAGGTGAGTGTCGCGGCCATCCCTGCGCCAGCGTCGAGTAATGGCCAAATAATGCCAAGCGCTACAGATAAGGGCAACAAATCAGCACAAAAATGTTTAATTTTGGACAAATGGTCAGTGCTGTTCTGGGAATACCAGCCGGCCTGTTCTAGCAAGCCTCGCTTAACAGGCGATCCGCTGGATATTGCCGCATTAACCCCATACTGTCCCGCAGCAGAGAGGCCTCAGCCAATCGCCATACAGCCCTTTGGGCAGGATGACGACTTATGCGTTTTCCATCCTCGGGCCGATGAAAACTGCGCATTAGCGCGTTTGCGTATGCCTTTCTGAAGGGCGTCCTCACTCGCCTGCCGATGCAGCGGGCGAGTGAGCAAGGAGTTAACTTATACGCAAGACGAGATACCCGTCTGCTTACAACGTGTCTAGAAAATCCGGGACGATTCACGTGATGGATGGACGCACACTGAAAGCCACCTAGCTGCACCTTGGTTTTCGGTCAGAAATTGCCATTCGTAATCGATCGCATATTGGCTGCGATTGGGGGCATAGCCAGGGATAAATTTCGACCTTAAAAAAACGCCGCCCCGCTAATTTGAGGTCCCCATCCCGGAACGGCCCGTCAGGACGCTCCAAACGAAAAGCCGCGATTGACTGCACATTCGATCACACCGCAAGTGACCCTTTATTGGTACGACCGCCCGATGTCGTTCACATCGCGTTGCCTAAGCCCGACCCGCCGCTCCTGCCCGGAACGGCGGGTAACCCAGGCGATCTAGCCGACTTTCACATTCATGGTGATGCGTGCCGTAAAGACCTTCACCCCGGCCTCGTCGAAGATATCGACCGGAACAATCTTGTCGCCCGAGGTCTGCCAGTCGATTTCGCTACCGTCGGCAATCGCGTGGATGGACGTTTTGGCCTTGGCCAAATATTCGACGCTCATGCCTTTAGGAATCCAGCGAGCGCCGCTGGGGATGGACACTTCGGTCATCATGCCGCCCGCCAGTTCTGCCGCGTTGCACAGCGCGATAGCGTGAACGGACGCCAGGTGATTGGTGATTTCCTTGCGAAACGGCACCTTCACTTCACCGCGGCCGGGGGCCAATACAGAAATTTCCGGGTTGATGGTGCCGAAGTACGGTGCCATCTGGCAGGTCATATTGCTGAAAGCGGACGGACCAACGCTTTGGTACATGCTGAGAGTCTGGCTCATGGGATATCTCGGGTCAGGTGGCTGGAGTCATGGACAAAACATTACTCAATTACAGAATATTGCTCTGTTACAGAACAATATTCTGTAAATGCTCAGCCTGTCAATCTCTCGTGCCAAGCCTCGGTTTCAATTACCATGGCCCCTTTTTGCCTGGGCCGAAAAATGGAACCTGTCGATCTCCTCGAACGCTGCTACCCAGGCCGTCGTGCCGAGTCCAAGCGGCACATCCTTCGATGTGCCCTGGCGCTGTTCAACCAGCAGGGCATTGAAGCGACCACCATCGACATCATCCGTGCCGAAAGCCAGATGAGCGTGGGGGCCATTTATCATCATTTCGAGAACAAGGAAGGCTTGGTCGCGGCGTTGTACATGACCGCCCTGGACGATCAGGCGCGCCTCAGGGACAGCTACCTTGCCGCTGTGACGTCGACCAAGGAATGGGTGCATGCCCTGGTGTTCAGCTACGTGGATTGGGTGGTCAGCCAACCCGATTGGGCGCGCTTCCAGTACCAGGCGCGCTTTGCGGTTGCCCGCAGCAGCTTCAATGAGCGGCTCGCCGAGGCGAATCTCGCCAGGAACGCCGCACTCAAGAAGTGGTTCAGCGACCCGGCCCACCGGCAGAATTTGCAGGCCCTGCCCTCCGAGCTGATACCGTCACTGATCATCGGTTCGGCGGAGAGCTACTGCCGCGCCTGGCTCTCTGGCCGCGTCCAGCGCAACCCTGGGCTCTTGCGGCAGCAGCTTGCAGATGCGGCCTGGCGCGCAGTAGGGCGTGAGGACTAAAGGCCGTCAGACAATATCGTCTACCACACCACCGTCGACTCTGAGCGCAGCGCCAGTGGTGGCTGATGCTTGCGTCGAGCAGACATAAACGATCATGTTGGCCACTTCTTCCACGCTGGATGCGCGCTGGATGATCGAGCTTGGGCGATGTTGCATGACGAACTCGGTGACCACCGACTCAAGGGATTTCCCGCTGCGTTCGACCTGGCCCTTCATCATTTCAGCGACGCCGTCGGACAGCGTTGGCCCAGGCAGCACGCTATTGACGGTCACGCCACTGCCCGCGACGCGCTTGGCCAAGCCACGCGCCAATGCCAATTGGGCGGTCTTGGAGACGCCGTAGTGGATCATGTCCGCGGGAATATTGCGGGCGGACTCGGAAGCAACGAACACCACCCGCCCCCACCCGCGCGCAACCATGGCCGGCAGCAGCGCACGGCTCAAGCGCACGCCCGACATCACGTTGGTGTGCCAATAGTGGTCCCAAACGTCATCGCCGGTCTCAAAGAAGTCCTGAGGCCCATAGATGCCTGCATTGTTCACCAGGATGTCGATATCACTGACACCGGCCAGCAAGGTGGCGACACCTTCGGCGGTGCTCAGGTCTGCGGCCACACCGCTGACACTCGCATCGGGCACTGCCAACAGCAGACGCACTACCGCCTCGTTCACCGAACGCTCACTGCGGCCGTTGATAACAACGGCAGCGCCCGCTTCGGCAAGCCCTTTGACCACTGCAAAACCAATGCCGCCCGTCGAGGCGGTAACCAGTGCGCGTTTAGCCTTCAACTGAATATTCATGATTTCTCCGTCAGGCATGGGCGGGCTTTTATGCCCGCCATCAGTTCCAACCGTTGTGTGAAACAAAGCGACCCCTGTATGGCTTAGCCGCTCCTGGATAAATGTCAATTCAGGTGGGTGAGCCACGAAACTCGGGGGTGAGGGGCTGCGAGGGAAACTATTACTTTGCCATCAGTGGCCGCGAGCATAGTCTGAACGTGCCCGCTTCGCGCTCGGTCGTGGAGGATGTCAGCCAACTGAGCGACCGGCAGGCTCACGCCGCGAGCCGCGCCCACTCCATACCGCCAATTCCAGAAACGCCCCGTCACCTTTATCATCGCGCGGCGCGGAGTGGTTGGATGTCTCTTCCCCACCGTCACCTGGACCGGTATCAATTTGAAATGGAGCCGTAACGCTTGGAACTAAGACAACTGCGCTATTTCGTAAAAATTGTCGAGCACGGCAGCCTGGGGCGTGCAGCCCTTGAATTGGACGTGGGGGTATCGGCGCTGAGCCAGCAAATCGCCAAACTTGAAAGCGAACTCTCGACTCGCCTGCTGAACCGCTCGACCACCGGTGTCACACCGACCCCTGCCGGAATGGCCTTCCTGCACCCTGCCCAGTTGTGCCTGCGGCAAGCAGACAATGCGATCCTCGCCGCGCACCGTGGCCGGATGAGTGGCTACGTGACCGTTGGATTACCGCCCACGACGGCCACGGTACTTGCCCTGCCATTGATCAGTGCGATGCGGGCGCGATATCCAGATATTCAATTGCACCTGATTGAGATGCTCTCCGGGCACCTGGCCACACAGCTGAATGCCCGCCAAATCGATCTGGCCGTTCTGTTTCAACTCGAAGGCGGCAAGCGCTGGAGCGTGACGCCTTTGCTTGACGAGAAACTATTTGTCATCTGCTCGCCACACCTGCCTGATGCGCCGCAAGGCCCCCGTGTGCAAATGGCCGACCTGGGGCAACTTCCCCTGGTGATGCCCAGCGCGCAACACGGTTTGCGCTCAACGCTGATGGCGGCCTTTGAACGGTCGGGGTTGACGCCCAACATCATCATGGAAGTGGATGGCCTGGCCGTGTTGATGAACGCTGTACGCGCGGGTCACGCCGCGACCATCCAGCCCGGCGCCGCGGTGGCGCTCAAAGGTGAATCGGGGCTTTCGGTGGTGGAAATCGCCGATGCTCACGTGGGTCGACGAAACCTGTTGGCGACACTGCCGGATGATGAGCTGGCGCCCGCCGCACTGGCCGCGCGACGGGTCATCACCGACGTGGCGCGACAGCTGGTCATGGATCGGCAATGGCCCGGCGCCTCGTGGATCGAAGACATCACACCCTGATCTCAAGCGTCCCCCTCTTATCTTTCACGGCATGCGCTAACCCGCAAAGCCTTTACGAAAACTAAACACCCCAACCGATAACGCGCCTTTCGACCCCACGCTCGCTGCCCTAAGGTCTCGCCACTCGCGAGGAGCCCTTCGTTCATGCCTCCTCGCGATCGAGGAGTGATGATGATCGACGTATTAGTCATTGGCGGCGGCAATGCCGCCTTGTGCGCGGCGTTAATGGCCCGAGAGGCCGGCGCCAGCGTTATGTTGCTTGAAGGTGCGCCCAAGGCCTGGCGCGGCGGCAATTCGCAACACACCCGCAACCTGCGCTGCATGCACGACGCACCGCAGGATGTATTGGTCGACGCCTACCCCGAAGAGGAGTATTGGCAGGACCTGTTGAAGGTCACCGGCGGGATGACCGACGAAAAGCTCGCGCGCCTGGTCATCCGCGCCTCATCGAACTGCCGTGACTGGATGCGCGCCCATGGTGTGCATTTTCAGCCGTCGCTGTCCGGTGCACTGCACGTCGCGCGCACCAATGCGTTTTTCATGGGTGGCGGCAAGGCCTTGGTCAATGCGTATTACCGCAGCGCCGAGCGGTTGGGCGTGACCATCCGCTACAACGCTCAAGTGACCGACATTGAATTGAAGGATGGAACCTTCGTCGCGGCCCACTTGGGTGAACGTGAAGTGGATGGGCAACGCGTGCCCGCCGAACGTATCCAGGCCAGGACCTGCGTGCTGGCAGCGGGAGGGTTCGAATCCAACCGCGAATGGCTGCGTGAAGCGTGGGGGCAAAACGCGCGCGGCGAGTGGCCTTCGGACAATTTCCTGATTCGCGGCACGCGCTTCAATACCGGCGTACTGCTTAGGCGCATGCAGCAACTGGGCGCCGACTTTATCGGTGACCCCACCCAAGCGCACATGGTGGCCATCGACGCCCGCGCGCCCTTGTATGACGGTGGCATCTGCACCCGCATCGACTGCGTGTCGCTGGGCGTAGTGGTCAATCGCGACGGCGAACGTTTCTATGATGAAGGCGAGGATTTCTGGCCCAAGCGCTATGCGATCTGGGGTCGCCTGGTAGCGGGTCAACCCGGCCAACAAGCTTATTCGATCATCGACCAGCAGGCCGTCGGCCGTTTTATGCCGCCGGTGTTTGCTGGGACCACCGCCCACTCGCTGGAAGCGTTGGCCCGCCAATTAAACCTGCCCGTAGGGCCGTTCGTTAAAACCATCGAGGCCTACAACGCGGCCTGCCGCGTCGGCACGTTCGACCACACCGCCCTGGACGATTGCCACACCGAAGGGTTGACGCCCGCCAAAACCCATTGGGCTCGCCCCTTGGTGAAACCGCCTTTCTGCGCCTACCCGCTCAAGCCAGGCGTGACGTTCACCTATTTAGGCCTCGCGACCGACGAAACGGCCGCCGTTCACTTCAACGGCAAGGCCAGCCCGAACCTGTTTGTCGCCGGAGAAATGATGGCAGGCAACGTATTGGGCAAGGGCTATACCGCCGGTATCGGCATGGCTATTGGTACCGCATTCGGTCGCATCGCCGGTGCGCAAGCCGCCGCCGCGGCCGGCTTCATGTCCCCTTCATTCCAGGAGCCGCACCATGCAGCTGTTTGATCCCCAGGCGCCGGGCACCCTGATTCCCGTCCTCAACCTTGATGAAAGCGAAGTCCAGCGACAAATGACCGTGTGCAATGCCTGCCGCTATTGCGAAGGCTTCTGCGCGGTCTTCCCGGCCATGACCCGACGCCTGGCGTTTTCGGCGGCGGACATCCACTACCTGGCAAACCTCTGCCACAACTGCGGCGCCTGCCTGCATGCCTGCCAGTACGCCGCCCCTCATGAATTTGCTATCAACGTGCCCAAAGCCATGGCCAAAGTCCGCCTCGACACGTACGCCGAGTACGCCTGGCCGCAGGTGATGGGCACCTTATACCGGCGCAACGGGCTGACCCTGGCGCTGTCATCCGGCGCGGGGCTAGCCCTGTTTCTCTGCCTGACGCTGATGGTGATGGGCAATCTGTTCACGCCAATGCCCGGGGGGAATTTCTACGGGATCTTCCCGCATAACACCCTGGCCCTGATGTTCGGCGCAGTGTTTGGTTTCGCGGTCCTCGCGTTGACGATCGGCGTGCGGCGCTTCTGGCGCAATGTCTCGCCGGTCGACGCCTCACCCCGGCAAACAACGTCGGCGGCGCTGGAAGCGACCGCCAATGTTGCCACGCTCAAGTACCTGGATGGCGGCCATGGCGAGGGCTGCAATAACGCCGACGATCAATTCACCTTGTGGCGGCGGCGCATGCACCACTTCACCTTCTACGGCTTCATGCTGTGCTTCGCCGCTACCGGTGTGGCCACGCTCTACCATTTCCTGCTGGGCTGGTCGGCGCCCTACCCCGTCCTGAGCGTGCCGGTGATGCTCGGCATCGCCGGCGGGCTCGGGTTGCTGGTTGGCCCGGCGGGGCTCTTGTGGTTGAACCTGCGCCGCAACGCCGAACAGGGCGACGAACACCAGAAACCCATGGACCGCGGCTTTATCGCGCTGCTGTTTCTCATCAGCGCCAGCGGCCTCGCGCTCCTGGCGTTTCGCGAAACCGTTGCCCTGGGCCTGTTGCTGGCGATCCATCTCGGCCTGGTCATGGCTTTTTTCCTGACCATGCCCTACAGCAAGTTCGCCCACGGCATCTTCCGCAGCGCCGCGCTGCTCAAATATTCCATCGAAAAACGCCAACCCAACCCGATTAACGCCGCAAGCGACTGATCGCTAACACCGTCATTCCAAAAACAAGACTGATCACCACGGTAGCCATGATGAAAACAACAACGCAAGACACCCCGTCCAAGGGTTCAAAACTGGGCGCCATCCTGCGGGTCACCAGCGGCAATTTTCTCGAACAGTTCGACTTCTTTCTGTTCGGCTTCTACGCGACCTACATTTCCCAGACGTTCTTTCCTGCCACCAGCGAGTTCGCTTCGCTGATGATGACCTTCGCCGTATTCGGTTCCGGGTTCTTGATGCGTCCACTGGGCGCTATCGTGCTCGGGGCTTACATCGACAAGGTTGGACGGCGCAAGGGCCTGATTGTGACGCTCTCGATCATGGCCGCCGGAACAGTATTGATCGCGTTGGTACCCGGCTATGCCAGCATCGGTATCGCGGCGCCCATATTGGTGTTGTTGGGGCGGCTGTTGCAGGGCTTCTCCGCCGGCGCGGAAATGGGCGGTGTTTCAGTGTATCTGGCTGAAATCGCCACACCGGGGCGATGCGGTTTCTACACCAGTTGGCAGTCGGCCAGCCAACAGGTGGCGATCATTCTTGCGGCAGCGCTGGGTTACACCATCAACGCCTCCATGGCAGCTGCCGAGGTCGCTGCCTGGGGATGGAGGATCCCGTTCTTCATCGGTTGCGTGATTATTCCGTTCATCTTCATCATCCGCCGCTCCCTGCAGGAAACCGAGGCGTTCAAAGCGCGCCGGCATCACCCAAGTGCCAATGAAGTGTTTCGCTCCATGCGCGACAACTGGCGCACGGTGCTGGCAGGCGGTCTATTGGCGTCCATGACCACTACCACGTTCTACCTGATTACCGTCTACACCCCCACCTATGGCCGCTCCGTACTCAACCTGAGCACCACCGACAGCCTGGTCGTCACGCTCTTCGTCGGCCTGAGCAACTTCATCTGGTTGCCCATCGGCGGCACACTCTCGGACCGCATCGGCCGTCGCCCCCTATTGTTGGCGATTTCCCTGCTGTGCATATTCACCGCGTATCCGGCCATGCACTGGCTGGCCGCAGCGGCAAGTTTCGAACGGCTGCTCTGCGTACTGCTGTACTTCTCTTTCTTCTTCGGTATTTACAACGGCGCGATGGTCGCTGCGCTGACAGAGGTGATGCCGCAAAACGTAAGGGTTGTGGGGTTTTCCCTGGCCTTCAGTTTGGCGACGGCTGTATTTGGAGGGTTTACGCCTGCCGTGTCGACCATGCTCGTGCAGGCGACAGGCGATAAGGCATCGCCGGCCTACTGGCTGATGTTTGCTGCGCTGTGCGGGTTCACCGCGACGACAATCCTGTATCGCAAACAACGCGCAGTGGCCGTCAACGCGTGATGAAAGAGCGTTTTCGTTTACCCGGATAGCGCATGAAAGCAATCATCGCCTTGGCCTGCATTGACGCGTGCTGCGTGTCAATCCAGGCCCAGGCCATCAAATTTTGAACTGCCCCAGCAAACCTTGCATACGACTGCCGATGGTATACAACTCATCGACCGTCTTGACCCCCAGTTGAGTCTGGTTGGCCACCGAATCAATGGCTCGCGCGATCTGATGGACCCCACGGTTGATCTCCTCAGCCACCGAGGTCTGCTCCTCGGCGGCACTGGCGATCTGTGCGTTCATCGCATTGATCGTCGCAATCAGCTCGACAGCATTGCCCAGGAACTCACCCGCCTGATCAGCCTGCGCACTCGCGCCTTGCGCGGCTTCGGTCGATTGGTGCATCGCCTTGACCACACCGCCGGTTGCGTTATTGAGACGCTCAACCATCACCTGGATTTCCTGGGTGCTGCGTTGAGTACGACTGGCCAACGCGCGCACTTCGTCAGCAACCACCGCAAAACCGCGCCCCGCCTCACCGGCACGGGCCGCTTCAATGGCCGCATTCAGCGCAAGAAGGTTGGTCTGCTCGGCGATCGAGCGAATAACATCCAGCACAGTGACGATCGACGTCACATCGTTTTGCAGACTCGCCATGGAGACCCCACTCTCATCCAGCTCCCCCCTGAGTGCCTGCATCCGAGTAATGCTGCCATTGACGATTTGCCGCGCGTGCTGGGACTGCTTGTCGGTCTCGACGGCAGCTTCTGCAGCATTTTGCGCGCTGCGCGACACTTCCTGCGCCGCCGATGACATCTGGTTTATCGCCGCCGCCACCTGGTCGGTTTCCTGGCGCTGCTGGTCCATGGCCCGATCAATCTGCCTGCTCTGCTCGGCCACACGACTGACCGACCCCGTCAACTGTTCGCTCATGGCGACGATCTGGCTGACGAGGCTGTGGATTTTTTCGATAAAGGCATTGAACGAACCGGCCAGTTGCCCCAGTTCGTCTCGACTGACCTGCGGTAGCCGCCGCGTCAGGTCCCCCTCCCCCGCGGCGATTTCGTCAAGGTGCGCCCGAATCAAGGTCAAGGGGCCTAGACTGCGTTTGACCAGCACGAGCGCCAGCGCCCCGATGATGCCGATCAGCGCGACGGCGATAAGCACAATGCTGTACATCAGGTTGCTGATGCGCTGGTCAACGGCGGCGCGCACCTTGGCCACCTGAACTTCAATACTGTCCAGGTTGATCGCGGTGACGACGACCATGTCCCACTTGGGCAAATAAAAACTGTAAGCGAGCTTGGGCACGACTTTATCGGTGTTGACGACCCCACCTGAGTACGTGACGAAGTGGGTGTCGTTTTTTCCCGCTTCGACCATTTCACGGTTCAAGAACTTCCCGTTGATGTCTTTGCGATCACTCATATTGGTGCCGACGCCTTCGCTGCTGTCACCGCGAAACAGGCGCACAACCTGACTGTCGTAGCCGATGAAATAGCCGTCGTCGCCATACTTCACTTTGGACAAGCGGCTGATTGCCAAGGCGCGGCTGGCGAGGTCCCCGGTCGCGGCCCGATCATAGAGTTCGGCGATGGAAGTACGAGCGATGCTCGCGTAGTCCGTGAGTCGAGTGCGGCTTTCCTCGAGCAGCCGCTCGCGAGTCTGTGCGACTTCCTGCTCGGCCTGGGACTGCAACGTGCCACGGGCGCTCAAACCTAAAACAAGCGCAAACAACATCACCGGTAATAAGGTCAGCAGCAGTATTTTAGTTTTGAACGACATCATTTATTTCCTTCGTCTTATCCGATGAAGCCGCCAATGAAAACGCGGCCTGCGAACGTCGCAGAGCCGCGATCGGCGATTTCACCAGAGTGCGATGTCGTAGGTAAAGTAAATACGGTTGCTGTCCCGGCCACGGGAGTAGTCGGCACGGTACACGTAGTTACGCAACCGCACGCCCAACCCCTTGAAGGTGCCTTGTTGCACCACGTAGGCCACTTCGGCGTCCCGCTCCCATTCCTTGACCTTGGTCGAGGACTTGCCGTCGTTACCGCTCAAGTAGCGGGTGGAGAACGTCAGGCCCGGCACCCCGAGGGCGGCAAAGTTATAGCCGTAGCTCAGCATCCAGGTCTTTTCATCCTCCTCGATGAACTTGCCTATCCCGGCATTGCTGAACGAATAAACGGTGGCGCCACTGATATAGGGCAAACCGGCGTCGCCCCTGAGGGCCTGGTACCCGCCGCCGAAGGTGTGACCTGAAATGGCGTAAGACAGTTGGCCGCTGAACATGTCGTTGTCGATCTTGCCTGCGTAGGCAGAACCGCTATCGACACTGTTGAAGTAGCGCAGGTCGCTGGTCAGCACGCCGCCGCCCAACGGCAGATCGTGCTGGATACCGGCGAAGTTCTGGCGGTAGAAGTTCTCCAATTCGCCGTAGAAGTAACTCAACCGGATGTTTTTCCCCAGTTTGTATTCGGCACCGGCGTAGCTGAAGTCGCCGGATTTATCGCCACTGTAGCCATCGGGCACGATCGGCATGCTGTTGCTGGAGTCACGCAACTTGAAGCGATCCAGGCGGCCCCCGGTGAGGCTCAGATTCTGGATGTCGAGGCTGCTGATCTGCGCGCCCTGGTAGGTTTGCGGTATCAGGCGTGCATCGTTGTAGATCAGTACCGGTGTCTTGGGTAACAAGGTGCCGTATTTGACGGTGGTCTTGGCCAGTTGGGCTTTGGCCGTCACACCCAGGCTTGCAAATTCGTCAGCCGCACGCCCGTCATCATGGACGGGCAACAACCCGGTACCGCTGCGACCACGGCCGGAGTCGAGCTTGACCCCGAGCAGGCCAAGGGCATCGACCCCGAACCCGAGGGTGCCTGGGGTGTATCCCGATTGGTAGTCCAACAGAAACCCCTGGGCCCATTCAGTCCGCTCGCTCTTCGCCGTCCTCGCGGCTCGGGCACTCATGCCATGCTCGTCACGGAAGTTTTCATTGAAATAGACGTTGCGTAATTGCAGCTTGAGTTTGCTGTCGTCGATAAATCCTTCTGCACTGGCAGTGGCAAGCGGCAACAAACCAATAACTGAAAACAGCGCGCGTCGGGAATGCAAAGTGCTCATGGCAAACTACTCATTGTTGTTATTTGAAGTGCAGGAAGTCGCGCGCCTCGCGGGTGAGGCGCGTCAGAAGAAGAACCCAGTGGCCTGGTTGAATCAGGTGAAGAGGCTGATCGCTCCGGTCAACAGCGCCAGCGCCGTGATGACCAAGGAGGTGAGCACAGCCCATTTGACGGTGGCTTTCTGGAAGTCGCCGATATCGCGATCGACCATGCCGACCAACAACAAGGTTGAAGCAACCAACGGGCTCATCAGGTGGACCGGTTGACCCAGAATCGACGCGCGGGCGATCTCCACCGGATCGATGCCATAGGCGGCGGCAGCGTTAGCCAGGATCGGCACGACCCCGAAGTAATAAGCATCGTTGGACAGCACGAACGTCAGCGGCATGCTGGTAACTGCCACCACCAGCGGAAACAGATGCCCCCAGGAGGGTGGGATCCAGTCAACCAGGGTTTGCGCAAGGGCATCGACCATTTTGGTACCGGAGAAAATCCCGGCGAAAATACCCGCGGCGAACACCAGCAGCACGACGGTCATGGCGTTGCCCGAATGGGCCAGGATGCGTTCCTTCTGAATGTCCAGTTGCGGATAGTTGATCATCAATGCCAGCACGAACCCGATCAGGAACAGGATCGCCGAATGCATGATGCCCATGACCAGGGCAACCATCACCGCGATCACCAGCAACAGGTTGATGTAGGCCAGTTTCGGGCGTTTGTACGGCGTGTCCTCGAGGATCGCTTCGATGTAGCAGTTACCGCCGCCGCTTTGCAATTGCACGTTACCGATGCGCTTGCGCTCGGCACGCCCCAGCAGGAATGCGGTGAACACCACCCACATCGCGCCGCCAATCATGGTCGGCAGCAAGGGCACGAAGTAAGCACCGGCGTCCAGGCCCAACGCTGCGATCGCTCGGGTGGCGGGGCCTCCCCAAGGGGTCATGCCGCTCATGATGCTCAGGGAAAGCATGGCAATGGTGGCCAGAATCATCGGGTTCATGCCGATACGTTTATACAGCGGCAGCATGGCCGCACAGGTAATCATGTAGGTGGTGGTGCCGTCGCCGTCCAATGCCACCACCAGCGAGAGCAACGCGGTGCCGACAGCGATTTTCATCGGGTCGCCGTTGACGCGCTTGAGGATCTTGCGAATCAGCGGGTCAAACAAACCGGCGTCAATCATCAAGCCGAAAAACAGGATCGCGAACAGCAACAGCGCCGCTGAAGGCGCGACCATTTTCAAGCCATCGAGCATCATCTTGCCGGTTGTGCCACCGAACCCACCGATGACGGCGAACACGATAGGCACCACCGTCAGGGCGACAATCGGCGACAAGCGTTTGGTCATTATCAGGAAGGTGAAGACCACCACCATGGCCAAGCCAAGCAATGCGAGCATAGGTAAGTTCTCTTGTTCTTATGAGTAGCGTGGCCGACGCACAGGCGCGCGACCCCGTTCCCGCCAGATGGCACGACCAACGGTGCCTGGCGGGGGGTATTCATTGATTTAATTGGGGGGGCAGGCCTGAGCCGTGACCGGTCAGACGTGTTTGGTGACCTTCACATCATCCCAGTGTGGCGTCAGGACCGGGGGCACGTCAGGCGAAGGCTTGCCTTCCAGAGTCCGCATCAAGACTTCGCGGTCACAGGCATTCTCCGAGAGCGATATCACCACGGTCGCCACCGCGTTGCTGGCCAGGCTGGTCAACGCCCGGGCTTCCGACATGAAGCGGTCGATACCGATCAGCAAGGCAAGGCCGGCCAGGGGAATGTCATGGATCACCGTCAGGGTCGACGCCAGTGCGACAAAACCCGAGCCGGTGACACCCGCCGCGCCCTTCGAGGACAACAGCATGATTGCCAGCATGGTCACGATCTGTGTCAGGCTCAGGTCGATGTTGCAGGCCTGGGCAATGAACACGGCGGCCAGCGAGAGGTAGATCGCCGTGCCGTCGAGGTTGAACGAGTAGCCCGTGGGCAACACCAGCCCCACCACGCTTTTCTTGCAACCCAGGGCCTGGAGCTTTTCCAGCATCCGCGGCATCACCGGCTCGGTAGAAGACGTCCCGAGCACCACCAGGAACTCTTCGCGCAAGTAGCGCAGCAACTTCCAAAGGCTGAAGCCATGGGCGCGGCAGATACTGCCCAGCACCACAAAGACAAAGAACGCACAGGCGATATACAACGTCATGATCAGCTTGGCCAACGAGCCCAGCGAGGTGATGCCGTACTGCCCTACCGTGAACGCCAGGGCACCAAAGGCGCCGATGGGAGCGAAGCGCATCAGGTAGGAGAAGATCTTGAACACCATGTGTGAAGCCGATTCCAGTACATCCAATACCGGCTTGCCACGCTCGCCAATCGACGAAAGCGCAAAACCGCACAGCACCGCAATGAACAGCACCGGCAGCACTTCACCCTTGTTGAAAGCGCCGATGAACGTCTCCGGGATGATGTGCATGAAAAACTCGACCACGCCCAGCTTCGCCGCGGACTCGGTGTACTGCGACAGCCCCTTGGTACTCAATTGCGCAGGGTCGATGTTCATGCCCACACCGGGCTTGAACAGGTAGACCGACACCAGGCCGATGATCAGGCTGATCACGGTCAGGCCCAGGAACAGCAGCAGGGTCTTGCTCAACAAACGCCCGAGGGAGCGTTTGTCGCTCATGCCGGCGATACCGGTGACGATTGTGCAGAACACCACTGGCGCGATCATCATCTTGATCAGCTTGATAAAGGCGTCACCCAACGGCTTCAAGGCAACGGCCTGTTGCGACCAAAAATGCCCGACCAGCACGCCCAACACAACGGCGAAGAGAATCTGGACGTAGAGCGATTTTACAAACTTCATGGCATCACCCATTTTTAGAATTGTTCTGATGCAGAAACGGTACGACTAGGGGGAGTTACCCGGCGAGTCGTCGGGAAGCCGCAGCGTATACATAACCGGAGAACAGCCTGCGCGACGTACGCACGACCGAGGCACGAATTGTCTCACCCTGAGCACCGGTGTAGGACAAAACAACGTCTATTCCACCACTTGGATGTTCAATCCGCACGTGTTTCAAGCGCGGCTCACTCACCCCGCCCAGCAATTGCGCAATCACACTGCCGTCGGTCACACATGCGGTCGCCAGGCCAATGGAGCCTGTAATCGCCAGTGCGCGGTGGCAATTATGCGGCATGAAATAACGCACCTGAATGGTTCCGCCCGCCTTGGCCGTAGACACCAGGACAGGCTTGGGAATCACTTTGTCACTCACATCGCCAAGGCCCATTGCCAGGCCGGCCTGCAGTCGCAGGGACTCCAGACGCCCCAGGAACGCCTTGTCGGCGTCCAGTTCAGCCGGGCTTTCATCACCGCGCTTACCCAATTGGCCCGCCTCGATGATCATCATTGGCATGGCCATGTCGATGCACGTCATCGGGATGCCGTCAATCACGTCCTGTGTCTGCCCCGTCGGGAAAAGCTTGCCGGTTTTGCTGCCCGCGGCATCGAGGAAGGTCAGTTGCACCGGAGCGGCAGTCCCCGGCACGCCGTCAATGGCGGTGTCGCCCTCATAGCTGACGGTTCCTTCGGGGGTGTAGACCTCGGCGTTCACGAACGTCCCGGTGTTGAGGTTGCGAATACGCACGAGCGTGCGGCCTTTAGAGGCCTTGACCAGCCCTTGCTCAACGGCAAACGGGCCTACGGCGCACAGCATATTGCCGCAATTGGGCGCTGTATCGACTCGACGCTGGGACACCATGACCTGAACGAACAAATAGTCGACATCGGCATCCGGGTGCAGGGATGGGCTGACGATCGCGACCTTGCTTGTCTGGGGGCTGCCACCGCCGATGCCGTCAATCTCCAGCTCGTGGCCAGAGCCCATCAGGTTGAGCAACAGCTCATCACGCTGCTCGATCGAATCAGGGAGGTCCCAGGCGAGAAATACCGGCCCCTTGGACGTACCACCGCGCATAAGCACACAAGGAATTCGTTGCATGAAAACTAACTCTTATTGATCAATCGGGGTGATTAATGCTCTTGAAGCAAGAGTCGCAGGCTTTGAAAAATGTTTCCAATGCAAAAATCGGCCGGATTATTGCGTTTGGCGAATGATAAAATTAGGATGAGCGAGCGCCGCCGCCCCCTCTGGTTGAGGTATAAAAAATGCAATATGAGCTAAACGACATCCGATCTTTCGTGAAAATCGCAGAACTCGGCAGCTTCCACGAAGCGGCTGAAGCCTTGCACCTGTCCCAGCCCGCGCTGAGCAGACGCATGAAAAAACTTGAGGAAGGCTTGGGTACAGCCCTACTCGACCGCACCACAAGAAGAGTGAGCCTCACCAGCGTGGGGCGGGACTTTCTACCCAAGGCTCGCCGCCTGCTGGACGACTTCGACGACTCCATACTCAATATCCGCGAGTTGGCCGAACGCCAAAGCGGGCGCGTGACCCTGGCCTGTATCCCCACCGCAGCCTTTTATTTCCTGCCTTCGGTCATACGCCTCTACAACGAGCGCTATCCACAGATCCGGATCCGCCTGCTTGATCTGAGCGCGAACGAAGGGCTGGAGGCGGTACTGCGCGGCGAAGCCGACTTCGGCATCAACATGATGAGCGGCCAGCACCCCGACATAGAGTTCGTCCCCTTGGTCGACGAGCCTTTTGTCTTAGCGTGTCGACGCGATCATGAATTGGCCGAACGCAGTGCGGTGACCTGGTCGGAACTCAGCAATTACCGTCTGATCGGTGTCGGACGCCTGAGCGGCAACCGGATGTTGCTCGATCATGCCTTGTCGGGGTTGAGTTGGCGCCCGCAGTGGTTCTATGAGGTGCAGCATCTTTCGACGTCCCTGGGCCTGGTGGAAGCGGGCCTCGGGGTATCAGCCGTCCCCAGCCTGGCGATGCCGGCCGTGGATCACCCAACGTTGGTCAGCATCCCGTTGGTAGAGCCCGTGGTGAACCGCTCACTGGGGCTGGTTTACCGACGCGGCGCTTCGTTATCTCCAGCCGCAGAGAAGTTTGTTTCGATTCTGCTTGAACAATGGGAGAAGTGAGTTCGTCCCGTTTACCCTTCACTGGGCATGGCCCTCATGAGAGGGCGCTCGGTCCGCGAATGCCGGCCAACTGACGTAGCGGACTTCCCTGTCCAGTCATCAAACGTGCTGACGTACGGTCTGAACGCGACGGCCTCAAGTCAGTGTCAGGAACAGCGCCGAGGTCCAGACCCGGGACTGATCGCGCTGGCGCGCACAGATGAACAACGGATGCTCACGGCCCGCTTGCAGGTTGAGTCGGGCCAGCTCGATCGTGCCTTGCAGCTCGCGCGGCAGCGGCGCAGCGGTGGTTCGTTCAAGTGAGACTTTCAATTCGGCGCCCGGCAACTCTTCGATCACCTGGGACTGCGCCAGCAGTTCTTCGCCGGACAGCTCCATAAGCACCGTCGGCGCATGCACGTAGGGTTGCGGTTCAGACGGATCGCCGACCTTGATGTAGTTGTCGATGCGGCTACGCACCTGCAACCTCGCGCCGACCAGCTGCGACAGGTCGATTTCGATACTGTCGGTGTCGCCGTTGGTGTCAGTGCGAAAGGCCAGGGTCGTGGCGTCCTTGCGCCACACGGTTTGCTCCGGATGATCCAGGCCCAAGGCGCGAAAGCCGTTGATCACCGCCCCGGTTACCCGAACCTCGCCGGTCCAATAGGCACCGCGATAACGATCCTTGATCCGCGCGCCGCCCAGGCGCAGGCGAATACGTTGGGTGGAAAAGCCCAGCTCCTGATGCAGGTTGCGCGACCAGATCAGTTGATCGCCATCGAACAAATCCACCTGCTCCCAGCCCGCCTCGCCCAGCAATCGATAGCCCAACGTTGCGTTCGAATCCGCCGTGAACACCTCGCCCATGAAGTGCCGGCCCTGACGCAGGCTGGCAAACGAACGCTCGCCGGTGGTGGCAAACGTGCGCCGGGCACGCAGCGCCTTGCCGACACTCGCGCGGTCGAAGCCGTCGGCGACTACGCCGGTCAGCCCGCCGCGCGAACCGAACACTGCCGTGGCCGGTACACCGCCGCCGCAACGGCCCTGATGCTCATCGCTGTTCGCCGCGGCGCCGACCCGATAGCCGCGCTGCAGGGCTTCGGCGTAGACCCAATGGAACTGGCCCCAGGCCGAGCCGACTTCGATCAAGCGCTCCAGCTCCGGGTGGTGCCAGTCGAGGTTGCAGCGGCGCCCGCCGACATGGGGCATCATCAGGTGACCTTCCGGGTCTTTCGCATAGGCCGCGTATAACTCATCCACCGGCCAGGCGCCCGGCTTGATGGTACCGGCAGTGAACTCGTTCCACTCAAAGGAGCGCACCAACCGCCCTTGGTTGTCGAACGGAAACTCGGGCTTGCGATCATGCAGGAATACGACATTGCGGTCGCCGCCCGCACAGGAGTTGCCGCACCACTCGGTGCCGGGGTAGCAGACGAAACGGCCGGGCTCGTTGAGTTCATGAATCAGCTTCACCGCCTGATCCCAGCGTTGCTCGGTGATATTGAAGTCGTTGGCGGTATAGCCGAGCACATCGAGGCCGGCGACATCGCGACCGTAGCTGAGGTTATACAGCGTGTCGTTGGTGCCCACGGTGTCATCGGAGTGCACATGCAGGTCGGCGTACAGCGGACGCAATGCGCCGCCGGCCGGGTCGACGCTGACGAAAGCCTGGGCGCCGCGCACGCCAGGCGTTTCCACCTCGGCGGACAATCGCCACTCGCCCACCGCCCCGAGGTCAAACCCCTCGAGCCGCGCCGTCGCCCACCCTTCATTGGCCAGGGTAAACGCTTGTTGGCGCTCGCCGCCTTCAGGGTCGAGCAGGGTCAGCACACCCTTGAGCGGCAGGTTGCGGCACGTGTTGCCCCAGGCATCATCGACCCGCAGCAGCACGTCGAACGCCTCGCCAGCGCTGACCAGCCGCGGCACGATCAACTGCACGCTCTGCGCTGGCCCCGGCACGATGTTCAGCAACGGATCGCCTGGCACCTCAGCAAACTTCGAGCTGCCCAGGGGGTCGATAAACAGCCGGAAACGGAAGTCTTTCTCGACGAAGCTCTGCACCCGCGTGCCCGCCCCGCCCTGGCGACGGTCGCCCAGGCGAATGGTGATTTTGTCACCGGGGTTCAGGTAGCCGTCGATGATGTCGATGATGATCGCTTTCTGGAACGGCCGCTCATGCCCCTTCTGGTCGAAGCGCACTTTCAAATGCTGCACCGTGGCCTGGCTCTGGCCGGGGACCAGCTCGCCCGCCTGATACTCAGCGCTGACGTAGTTGGGCCCGGCTGGATTCGAGGTCTGGAACAGCGCCCAGTCGGAGTAGAACTTGAAGGCCAGTTTCAACCACGCGCCGTCAGCCAGGCCGCTGCCTCCCACCTCGTAGACCAGGGTGATTTCATCCCATTGGCCAGCGACCAGCGTGTCGCGATCACAGTGGATGCTGCCCAGGAACGGGCGTTTCTTGTTGCGTTCGTAGAGGCCTTGCGGGGCAATGTAGTGCCCGGCTTCGCGGGGATCGAAAACGTTACTCACATGACACCTCGTGCAGTGGTCCACTGAAGGTTTGAAGACACATGGCGATGCTCACTGCACGCGCCATTTCTGGTAGTGACGCTCGATGCGCCGGAACACAAAACTCTCCATCAGCCAGGCAATCAGGCCGATCAGCACGATGCCCAGCAGCACCTGGCTGCTGTTGCCGATCTGCCCGCCCGTGGAGACCATCCAGCCAATGCCTTGGGAAGCGCCGATCATTTCCGCCGCAACCAATGCCCGCCAACCCTGGCTGAAGCCGATGCGCAAGGCTGCGGTCACGAACGGCAATGAAGCGGGTAGATAAACGTGGGCCAGCAGTTGCCCGGCATTGGCGCCCAAGGTGCGTGCGGCGCGGACTTCGCCACCGCGAATGCTCTGTACGCCCTCCTGGATCGTGACCGCCATGGGGAACACCGCCGCGATGAAAATCACCAGCACAATCGAGACATAGCCCAGGCCGAAAATGATCATGATCAGCGGCGCCCAGGCGATGGGCGGGATCGCCATGAACAGGCTGTTGAGCGGCGAGATGAAATCGCGAAAGCGCGAAGACAGGCCACCGGCGGTGCCCAACCCAATCGCCACGAGCACTGCGGCGCAGAAGCCGCCGACTTCTTCCAGGACACTCGCCCTGAGGTGCTGCCACAGCGAAGCGTCGCTGAGCCAGCGCACGGCTTCGCGCGCCACATCCCAGGGCTGCGGCAGGATGTAGGTGGGAAAGCGGCTGGCCAGGGCCATCCAGATCAACAGCAGGAATGGCAGCGAAGCCCATCCCCAATTCGGTTTTGGCAAGGACATGACAGGCTCAGACTCAGCGCGAGGCTTTTTCCAGGTAGGAGGTATCCACGATCTGCTCGGTCTTGAGCGTGGTGTCGATAAAGCCCAGCGCGTGGGAGTAATTCATCAGCCGCTGGATGAATTGGATGTCCGCAGCCTGCAAGTCCGCCGACCAGCCCAATCGCGTCCGTGCCTGGGCGACGATGGCCTGCGGGGCAATGGTCTGGCCGTCGGGCCCTTGTACCGCTTCAAGCTTGAACGCCTCGGCGATGATCCGGTTCGACTCGTCAGGATGCTCATTGAGGAACGCGATGGCCTTGCGGTGCGCGCGCAGCAACTTGACCACATCGTCCGGACGTTCCTGCAAGGTTTTCGGCAGCGCGATCACCACGTACCACGGGTAATTCGGCAGCGCCTGGTTGACGTCGAGCAGAATCCGGCTCGACCCGCGCAGCAACGATTGGCTGACAAAGGGTTCCCAGGAAAACGCCGCATCGACAATCCCGCGCTCCAGCGCCGCGTTCATGTTGCCCGGTGGCATGTCGATGATGTCCAGGTCCTTGTCCGGGTTGAGCCCGGCTTTTTCTTTCAGCACATAGCCGCGCAACAGCACGTCCATGCCACTGCCCTTCTTGACCCCGGCGAGTTTTTTGCCCTTGAGCTGCTCCAGGCTGTTGATCGGGCTCTTGGCGTCGACAATGACCGCGGCTTGCCCGTAGTTGACCTTGGCCAGGATCCGGCTTTGCAGGCCGCGGGAAAACCATTGGTACACCGGCGGTGTGCCGACATAGGCCACGTCCAGTTCACCGGCCGCCAACGCCTGCTGGATCACCGGGCCATCGCCCAGGGCCTTGAGGTCGACATTCAAGCCTTCCTCGCGGTAGTAACCCTGCTTGTCGGCGATCAGCGCCGGGGCGTTGGCCATGGCGAACACATACCCCACGCGCAGGGGTTTCTCTTCGGCAGCCACGGCAAATGTGCTGCTTGCCAAGGCGGCAACAGACAAGGAAAGAGCAAGCAGCGAACGTTTGATCATGCGGTTAACTCAGGTTGACGGGGGGTGGGATCAGCGATGGCGTCGGCCGCTTCCATGACGTGGGAAATGCGCTCCATCAGCTCATTGCGGTAATCAAGAAAGGCCGGCAGGCGACGGGTTTTCAGGTTGGAACGCGGACGCGGCAGATGAATGTCCAGTTCGCTGTGGATGCCGCCCGGGGCGATGTTGAGCACGATGACCCGGTCGGCCAGGAACACCGCCTCGTCGATGTCGTGGGTGATGAACAGCACCGTCTGGCCCAGTTCGGCCCAGATCCGCAGCGTCTCTTCATTCATGCTGTTGCGGCTGATCGCATCCAGCGCGGCGAAGGGTTCGTCCATCAGCAATACACTGGGCTCCAACGCCAAGGTCCTGGCCAGGGAGACGCGCTGCTGCATGCCCCCCGACAGTTGATGGGGCAAGCGTTGCGCCGCGCTTTCCAGACCGACCAGACGCAAGTACTGCAACGCCTGCGCGCGCTGTTGATCCTCGTTGAGCTGTGCCGTCATCCGCAGGCCGAAACGCACGTTTTCCAGCGCGCTCAGCCAGGGAAACAACTGCGGTGCCTGAAACACATAGCCCAACTCCGAGCGCTCCGGCCGCACGGCGGTCTGGTTGATGCTGATCTGGCCGCTCTGGGGTTGTTGAAAACCCGACAACAGATTCAGCAACGTGGTTTTCCCGCAGCCGGACGGCCCGAGGATCGCGACGAATTCGCCCGGCTTGGCGTTCAGGCTGAAAGCGTTGAACACCCGATGCCCGTTGGGGTAGCTGAAACTGATGGCATCGACCGTCAGGGCGTCGGCTTGCAGCGATGCGTAAGGCAAGGAGTCGGGCATGGCAAGTATCGTCAGGTCGTTTACAATGGGAATGCCTGACATAATACGTATTAATACAAGTTGTCCCAATAACCTATTTTTATAACCTTAGAAGTGAAGGCGCACCGCCCCACTCCGAGGCCCCTGGAAGCCGACCGTGTCTACGTCCATTCTTCGCGACAGCACCACCTCGCTCTACGAACAGATCGCCCATCGTTTGCTGGAGGAGATTCAGCGCGGTGATTTCGAACCCTCCGGCAAACTGCCTTCAGAAGCCGAACTGGGCGAACGCTTTGGGGTCAGCCGCGTCACGGTGCGCCTGGCGGTGGGCAAGCTCAGCGACGACGGTGTGGTGGAGCGCAAGCAAGGCAAAGGCACGTTCGTCGCGGCGAAACAGGTTCGACATGGCCTGGATGCGTTGCGCAGTTTCCATGAAGCCTTGTTATTGCAAGGACTCAAACCGAGCATGCAGGTGATCAGCCACACGCTGCAGCCTGTTCCGGAAGCCTTGAAGGGATTGTTTGAAGCCGCGCACGATTGCCTGCTGTTGGAGCGCCTGCATTTCGTGGATGACGAACCCATCGCCCTGGGCCGCAGCCACCTGCCGGCCGAGTTGGCCAGTGTGGTCTGGACCGACGTTGAGCATCAACCGATCTATTCGATCCTGGAATCGATCACCGGCCAGGCCGTCACCCGTGCCGACCTGGCCATTCGTGCGCAAGCCGCCGATGCAAGCCTGGCCAGCACCTTGCACGTCAAACGCGGCGCGGCGCTGCTGGTGATGGAGCGCACCTCGTACTTTGCCGACGGCCGCTGCTGCGACCGCACCACGTTCTTTATCCGTCCGGAACGCTACGCCTTTGTCCTCAGCGGCGTGTTCAAGTCCAGCCCGGCGAAATAGTCGATGTACAGCGCACACCTAGGGCTGGCGCGCCGTTTCCAGGCGTATCGGGGGGCTCATCGAGTGGCGAAGTACATCGTCACTTCAAAGCCAATGCGCATATCGGTATAGGCGGGTTTGGTCCACATGATCATGTCCTCTTATGGGGGGGCGGTAAGTCAGCTTATTAGAGGCCAGGCCAGAGCGCGGCACTTGACTGGACGTGACAAACCTTCTTGTCATTGCCTGCCAGGCAAGACCACTAAGGCTTCAGGCTCTTGAGCTTGTTAAGCAGCTCGAGCAATTGCGCCAACGACTCTTCACCAAACTGCTCCTGAATCTTCAGGTAGTTGCTTTCCATCCCTGCGCTCATGTCGACGAAGCACTGCTGCCCCTGTTCAGTGAGGGCGATGAACACGCGGCGCTGATCTTCGGATGACTTCCTGCGCCGGACGATACCGTCCCGCTCCAGACGGCTCAGCACGCCGGTCAGACTGGGTTTGAGGATGCACGCCAGGTGAGCCAGTTGATGGCTCTCCAACTCGCCCTGCTGGCGCAGGATCCGAATGACTCGCCACTGCTGTTCGGTCAGGTCATGTTCATTGAGCAACGGCCGAAAGAACGCCATGGTCGCCTCGCGGGCCTGGAGCAAAGTCAGCGTAAGGGACGGTCTAGGGGTTGACATGGTTCCACGCACAGTTGAGGTCGAAGCGTCGAAGCTTAGAGTCGGCGCTACTCCCATGCAATAAGGCCGCCCCGAAAAAACGTTAACCTAGAAACATTTTTCCAAAATATTGCAAAACCACCTACCGCGCACAACGATAACATGTTAACAATATGCCAGCCCTGAGCTGACAGGGGCCATACCCACAAAAACAACAAAAGGAACGTCCCTCATGCATTCGTGCTTCTTACGCACGGCGGCAAGCGCTGGCCTGTGCGCCGCGTTTACCCCTCTGGTTGCCCACGCCGACTTTATCCAGGACAGCAAGGCCAACCTGGACCTGCGCAACTTCTATATGAACCGCGACTTTCGCCAGAGCAACGCGCCGCAGAACCAGGCGCAAGAATGGGCACAGGGCTTTGTGTTGCGCCTGGAGTCAGGCTACACCCAGGGCGTGGTCGGTTTTGGCGTGGATGCCTTGGGTGAGCTTGGGCTCAAACTCGACTCCAGCCGTGACCGTCGAGGTACCGGCCTGCTGCCGGCGGGTGCCAGCGGCGAGCCGGCCGACAGCTACAGCGAACTCGGCCTGACCGGCAAACTACGCGTCTCCAAAACCGTCCTGAAGCTCGGCACCCTGCAACCGTTGTTGCCGGTGGCCGCCTACAACGACACCCGCTTGCTACCGTCGACCTATAACGGTGAGCTGGTGACCTCCCAGGAGATCGACGGCCTGACCCTCAACGTCGGCCGCCTGGAGAAACAGAACCTGCGCGACTCCTCCAACAACGAATCGATGAGTTACGGCGGCGTCACCAGCAGCCACCTGGACCTGGCCGGTGGCACCTACGCCATCAACCCTCATCTGGCGGCGACCTACTACTACGCGCAAATGCAGGACATTTACCGGCAGAATTTTATCGGCCTGGTGCATGACCTGCCGCTGGCCGAAGGCGTGAGCCTGCGCAGCGACCTGCGTTATTTCGACACCCGTGAACAAGGCAGCGCACGGCTGCGCAGCCCTTCCAGGGTCGATGGCGGGCGAATCGACAACCGCTTTTTCAACGGCATGTTCAGCCTGTCGGTGGGGGCACACAAATTCGGCCTGGGCTATCAGAACCTGTCCGGTGACGGCGACTTTGCCTTCCCGGGCCAAGACCCCTATTCGGTCAACCTGGTGACCATCAACATCTTCACCAAGGCCAACACCGATGCCTGGCAGGCGCGATACGACTACAACTTCGCCGCCCTCGGCGTGCCTGGGCTGACCTTCATGACGCGCTATGTCGACGGCTCGCATGCGCAAACCGCCACCGTGCGCAATGGCCGCGAATGGGAGCGCGACACCGACCTGGTCTACACCGTACAAAGCGGGCCGTTGAAGAACGTCAACGTGCGGCTGCGCAATGCCACCCTGCGATCGAGCAATGGCTTGACCAGCGACATCGACGAAAGCCGCATCATCGTCGGCTACAGCGTGGCGCTGTGGTGATCCCAGGGCTGTGAAATGTGCAAGCCGTTCGCCGTAAAAGCCATTTTTCGGCGACAGCGCTGCAATGATCATGAGTGCAATGACGCCCTGGGAGAAGTCACGATGACGGCCTCACCGCAAACCCGATTGCCGCTGGCGATATTCCCCCGGCGTCATCTGCGCGTAACGCTGAAAGAACCGGCTGAAATAGGCTGGGTCCTTGAAGCCCAGCTGGTAGCAGATTTCGCTGGCGGAACTGCCCGTGAACAGCAGGAGCCGCTTGGCCTCCTGCATCACCCGCTCCAGGATCAAGCGCTTGGACGGCAAATCGGCGATCCGTCGACACACGTCATTGAGGCGTGCCTCCGTGACGCCGATACGGTCAGCGTAATGCGACAGCGGCCAATGTTGCAGGTAATGGTCCTCGATCAACTCGTTGAAGCGATGGAAGATCCGCAGGTCTTCATGACGCGCAGGCCGGGCTTGCAGCGAGTTGGCGCAAAGCCGCAGCAGGCTGATCATGATCAGGCGGGTCAAGCTGTCCAACGCCGCACTGCGCCCGGCGCCGGCCATGTTGATTTCATTGCTCAGTTCCTCGAACAGAAACTCCAGCCGCCTGACTTCAGGCGGGAACTGGGCCAGCGCAACGCAGGCCGCCGGCAATTGCGAACCGGGCACCAGCGTCGGGTCAGCATCGACCAGGCCCCAGACCAGTTGCTGGCGCACCGTCAGCACATGCCCGTCAGCGTCCGCTTCGGTGACAAAAGCGTGGGCTACCGTCGGTGGTGTCAGGAAAAACATTGGCCCCGACTCCAGGTATTGCTGGTCATCCAGGTAAACGCGCACCGCGCCGCTCTTGACGTAATGCACCTGGAAAAAACGGTCGTGCCGATGCACGGGCATGTTGCGGCCGAAAAACTCCGCCAGGTTGCCCAGCTTGTCGTAATGCACTTCGGCATCGCTGTAGCGCTGGTCGTACACCTGGCCGATGTTGATGTTGGGGATCGGCTTACGATCGATCATCGCGACGTTCTCTTTTTTATTGGGGGCTCAGCCGGCCTGAAACGCTCATCCTGCGCCGGATTTTAGCCCTGCACCACGCTCGGAAGAGCTTGCCACGCTTGACGATAGTTAACATCTTAATTATAACGTTAACAGGTTAACAATAATTCCAGGAGCCGGCCTTGATCCGCTCCGTCACTGCCAGGAGAAAAGCATGAGCCGTGCCCTGCACGATGTTGCGAACGGCACCCTGTTCGGCGTTGCGCTGAACTACCAGGGGTTGCTGAACCAACGTCTCGCCGAATTCGAACAAGCGCCTTACCAGAAGCCACCGGTCAAGCCGGTGCTGTTCATCAAGACGCCTAACACCCGTAATGGCCATGACGGCAGCGTTGTGTATCCCACCGGTGAACGCCTGCAGGCCGGCCCTGCGCTTGGCGTGGTGATCGGTAAAAGCGCCAGTCGCGTCAGCGTTGAGAACGCCATGGCGCACGTAGCCGGCTACACCATCGTCAATGAGTTCAGCCTGCCCGAAGACAGCTACTACCGCCCGGCCGTGAAGGCCAAATGTCGCGACGGCTTCTGTGCGCTCGGTCCGGAACTGGTCGGCCGCGACCAGATCGGCAACCCCAACCAATTGAGCCTGAAACTGTTCGTCAACGGCGAACTGCGCCAGCAGAACTCTACCGCCAATTGGGTGCGCGACATTCCCCAACTGATCGCCGAAATCAGCGAGTTCATGACCCTGCATGAAGGCGATGTGCTGATCACCGGCACGCCCGAAGGCCGCGTGGATGTGCAACCCGGCGACACGGTTGAAGTCGAGATCAGTGGCCTGGGCCGGCTGGTCAACCACATCAAGGCAGAGGAGCTGTCATGAAACATGCCCGTATTCGCTTTGAAGGCGCCACGCACCAGGTGCAGGTCGAAGCCCAAAACGCCGTGCGCCTGGCCGACGGTCGCCTGCTCGCCGAAGACCAGGTCGAGTGGCTGCCACCGGCCACCGGCAGCATGTTCGCCCTCGGCCTGAACTACGCCGACCACGCCGCCGAACTGGCCTTCAAGCCGCCGACCGAACCGCTGGCCTTCATCAAGTCCCCCGGCACCTACACCGGCCACAACCAGGTGACCTGGCGCCCGGACAACGTCGCCTACATGCACTACGAGTGCGAGCTGGTAGCGGTGATCGGCAAGCCGGCGCGCAACGTCAAGCGCGCAGACGCGCTGGAATACCTGGCCGGCTACACGGTGTGCAACGACTACGCGATCCGCGACTACCTGGAAAACTACTACCGCCCCAACCTGCGGGTGAAGAACCGCGATGCGACCACGCCGGTGGGCCCATGGATCGTCGATGTCGCCGATGTGCCAGACCCCGGCAACCTGAAACTGCGCACCTGGATCAACGGCGAACTGCGTCAGGAAGGCAGCACGAAAGACATGATTTTCGACATCCCGTACTTGATCGAATACCTGTCCAGCTTCATGACCCTGCAACCCGGCGACATGATCGCCACCGGTACGCCCGAAGGCCTGGCCGATGTGGTGCCAGGGGATGAAGTGATCGTGGAAGTCGAAGGCGTGGGTCGCCTGGTTAATCGAATTGTCAGCGAGGCGGACTTTTTCGCCGCCCGTAAAGAGGCTTGAGCAATATGATCAAACACTGGATCAACGGCCGTGAGGTCGAAAGCAAAGACACCTTCGTCAACTACAACCCGGCCACCGGCGAAGCCATCGGTGAAGTCGCCAGCGGCGGCGCCGAGGAAGTCGCGCAAGCGGTCGCGGCGGCCAAGGAAGCCTTTCCGAAGTGGGCAGGCACGCCGGCCAAGGAACGTGCGCGCCTGATGCGCAAGCTTGGTGAACTGATCGAACAGAACGTGCCGCACCTGGCCGAGCTGGAAACCCTCGACACCGGCCTGCCGATCCATCAGACCAAGAATGTGTTGATTCCCCGGGCGTCCCATAACTTCGATTTCTTCGCCGAAGTCTGCACCCGCATGGACGGCCACAGTTACCCGGTGGACGACCAGATGCTCAACTACACCCTGTACCAGCCGGTGGGTGTCTGCGCGCTGGTATCGCCCTGGAATGTGCCGTTCATGACGGCCACCTGGAAGACCGCGCCGTGCCTGGCACTGGGCAATACCGCGGTGCTGAAGATGTCCGAGCTGTCGCCGCTGACGGCCAATGAACTGGGGCGCCTGGCGCTCGAGGCCGGCATTCCCAAGGGGGTGCTGAACGTGATCCAGGGCTACGGCGCCACCGCCGGAGATGCGCTGGTGCGCCACCCGGACGTGCGGGCGATTTCGTTCACCGGCGGCACCGCCACCGGCAAGAAAATCATGCAGACCGCCGGCCTGAAAAAATACTCGATGGAACTGGGCGGCAAGTCGCCGGTGCTGATCTTCGAAGATGCCGACCTGGAACGCGCCCTCGACGCCGCGCTGTTCACGATCTTCTCGCTCAACGGTGAACGCTGCACCGCCGGCAGCCGGATCTTCATTCAGGAGAGCGTGTATCCACAGTTCGTCGCCGAGTTTGCCGCACGCGCCAAGCGCCTGATCGTCGGCGACCCGCAAGACCCGAAAACCCAGGTCGGCTCGATGATCACCCAGGCCCACTACGACAAGGTCACCGGCTACATCAAGATTGGGATCGAGGAAGGCGCCACCCTCCTCGCCGGCGGCCTGGAGCGTCCGGCCAACCTGCCGGCGCACTTGAGCCGCGGGCAGTTCATCCAGCCGACAGTGTTTGCCGATGTGAACAACCAGATGCGCATCGCCCAGGAAGAGATCTTTGGCCCGGTGGTATGCCTGATCCCGTTCAAGGACGAAGCCGAAGCACTGCAACTGGCCAACGAGACCGAGTACGGCCTGGCGTCCTACATCTGGACCCAGGACATCGGCAAGGCGCATCGTCTGGCCTACGGCATCGAAGCCGGCATGGTGTTCATCAACAGCCAGAACGTGCGGGACTTGCGCCAGCCATTTGGTGGGGTAAAAGGTTCCGGCACCGGCCGTGAAGGCGGCCAGTACAGCTTCGAAGTGTTCGCCGAGATCAAGAACGTGTGCATTTCCATGGGCAGTCATCACATTCCACGCTGGGGTGTGTGACCCGGATACAACACCGCTTCCGGTAGGAGCGAGCTTGCTCGCGAAGAATCCGCAGGCGCCGCTGGCTAACAGAAGTGCTGCGTTATCGTTGACGTTATTCGCGAGCAAGCTCGCTCCTACAAAAGAATAAATATTCAGGAGAATCATCATGGGCGAAGTCGTCCTGGCCGCAAAGATCTGCCACGTCCCCTCGATGTACCTGTCGGAACTGCCCGGCAAGCACCACGGTTGCCGCGAAGCGGCCATCGCCGGGCACAAGGAAATCGGGCGCCGTGCCCGTGAACTGGGGGCCGACACGGCGGTGGTGTTTGACGTGCATTGGTTGGTCAACAGTGGTTACCACGTCAATTGCGGCGAGCACTTCAAGGGGACGTACACCAGCAACGAGCTGCCGCACTTCATCAAGAACATGGCATACGACTACCCCGGCTGCCCCGAGCTGGGCGAGTTGATCGCCGCCGAAGCCAACCTGGCGGGCGTGCGCACCATGGCCCACAACATCCCGAGTCTGGAACTCGAATACGGCACCCTGGTACCGATGCGCTACATGCACATGGACGTGCCGGACGCGCAGAAATTCGACGTCATCTCGATTGCCGCCTGGTGCGCCTGGCACCGCCTGGAAGACAGCTTCACGTTTGGCGCCGCGGTGCGCCGGGCCATCGAGAAGAGCGACCGCAAAGTCCTGGTGCTGGCCTCGGGTTCCCTCTCCCACCGCTTCTCGGACGACCGCGAAGCCGAAGCCAATATCCACAATTGGACCCGTGAATTCGACAAGCAGATGGACCTGCACGTCGTAGAGATGTGGAAGCAAGGCCGCTTCAAGGAGTTCTGCGCGATGCTCCCGGACTACGCCGAACACTGTTTCGGCGAAGGCAAGATGCACGATACCGCGATGCTCCTGGGCCTGCTGGGCGGGCCGGACTACCACCAGCCGGCAGAGATCATCACCCAGCCGTTCGGCAGTTCCGGCACCGGCCAGATCAATGCCATTTTCCCCCTCTGAACCGGGAGCCGCACATGCCGCACTTCATTGCTGAATACACCGACAACATCGAGCAGCACGCCGACCTGCCCGCCCTGTTCCAGAAGGTCCACACCGTGCTGGGCGACAGCGGCGTATTTCCCCTTGGCGGCATCCGCAGCCGTGGCGTGCGCCTGGACACCTGGCGCATGGCCGACGGCAAGCACGACTACGCCTTCGTCCACATGACCCTCAAGGTCGGCCACGGACGCGACCTGGCGACGCGCAAGGCGGTCGCCGAAAGCCTGTTCGAGGTGATCACCCAGCACTTCGCCGAGCTGCAATCACAACGCTTGCTGGCGTTGTCGTTCGAGATGATCGAGCTGCACCCGGAGCTCAACTTCAAGCAAAACAACGTGCATGCCTTCTTGAAAAACCAGGCGAGCTGAACAGCGCTCGCCTTCCGCCAACGGCCACTCAAAAAAAAGTACAACATCATGAGCACAGCCAATACCGCCGACAGCACCACCCTGCTTGAACACCAGCGCACCCACAGCGTCGTCACCTGGCGCCTGATGCCCTTGCTGCTGATCTGTTATCTGTTTGCCCATTTGGACCGGATCAACATCGGCTTCGCCAAGATGCAGATGAGCGCCGACCTGCATTTCAGCGACACCGTGTACGGCCTCGGGGCCGGACTGTTCTTCATCGCTTACGCGCTGTTTGGCGTGCCCAGCAACATCGCCCTCGACCGGGTCGGGCCACGGCGTTGGATCGCCTGCCTGATGGTGGTCTGGGGGGTACTCTCCACCAGTATGCTGTGGATCGAAAGCTCCACCGGTTTCTACGTGCTGCGCTTTTTGCTGGGGGTGGCCGAAGCGGGCTTCTTCCCAGGGATTCTGGTGTTTCTCAACCGTTGGTACCCGGCGCGTCGTCGGGCGCAAGTCACCGCGCTGTTTGCGATTGCGGTACCCATGGCCGGTGTCATCGGCGGGCCATTGTCGGGGGCGATCCTGGAGCACTTCCATGACTTCGGCGGCTTGCGCGGCTGGCAGTGGATGTTCCTGATCGAAGGCGCCCCCGTGATCCTCCTCGGCCTGGTGGTGCTCAAGTGCCTGCCGGACACCTTCGAGACAGTGACGTGGCTCAACCCGCTGCAAAAGCAGCAACTGCGCACGCAACTGAGCAGTGAGGAGCAGCGTAAGTCGATCACCTCGTTTGGCGGCATTCTGCGCGACCCGCAGGTCTGGTTGCTGGTGGCGATCTATTTCGCCGTGATGCTCGCAGTCAACACCCTCGCGTTCTGGATGCCGACCCTGATCCACGGCGCCGGTATCGGCCGCGACAGCCAGGTCGGCCTGCTCAGTGCGGTGCCCTACCTGGCCGGGTGTTTCTTCATGATCGGGTGCGGACGCTCATCCGACCGCAACCGTGAACGGCGCTGGCACCTGTGCGTGCCCCTGCTGATGTCGGCGATCGGTATCGCCGTGGCCGGGCTGTCGCCGACCAATCCGACCTGGGTACTGAGCGGCCTGGTGATCGCCGGCATGGGGGCCAGCGCCGCCCTGCCGATGTTCTGGCAGTTGCCGCCGGCCTTCCTGTCCAACAGCACCCAGGCGGCGGGGATTGCCCTGATCAGTTCGTTTGGCAGCATCGCCTCGTTCCTCGCGCCCTACCTGATCGGCTGGATGCGGGACACCACCCAGAGCGCCAGCCTGGCCTTGTATGTGCTGGCCCTGTTTATCGCCCTGGGCGGTTTTTTGGTCCTGCGCACCGACGCGGCCATCGTCAATCCACAGTAAGAGAACTTCGTCATGCTCGATCAACAGCAGATTCTGCAAGCCGCCGCACAACTGGACCGGGCCGAGCGCTCCAGGGAACAGGTGCGGCAATTTTCGCTGGATTACCCGGCGATCACGATTGACGACGCCTACGCGATACAACGCGCCTGGGTCGCGCAGAAGATCAAGGACGGACGCAAGCTGGTCGGGCACAAGATCGGCTTGACCTCTCGCGCGATGCAAGTGTCGTCGAACATCACCGAGCCGGATTACGGTGCCCTGCTCGACGACATGTTCTTCGACGAAGGCACCGACATTCCCTTCGAACGCTTTATCGTGCCGCGCGTCGAGGTGGAGCTGGCGTTCATTCTCGGCAAGCCGCTCAAGGGCCCGAACTGCACGATTTTCGATGTGCTCGACGCCACCGAATGGGTCATCCCGGCGCTGGAAATCATCGATGCGCGCATCCAGCAGATCGACCCGCAGACCCAGGCCACGCGCAAGGTGTTCGATACCATTTCCGACAACGCCGCCAATGCCGGTGTGGTCATGGGGGGCCGCGCCGTGCGCCCGACCGAGATCGACCTGCGCAAGGTGCCTGCGGTGCTGTACCGCAACGGCGTGATCGAAGAATCCGGCGTATCCGCCGCCGTGCTCAACCACCCGGCCAAGGGGGTGGCCTGGCTGGCGAACAAGCTGGCGCCCTATGACGTGACCTTGCAGCCTGGGCAAATCATCCTCGGCGGCTCATTTACCCGTCCGGTGGCAGCCAACCCCGGCGACACCTTCCATGTCGACTACGACATGCTGGGCTCGATTGCCTGCCGATTTGTCTGACCCTGGAGGACCGTTCATGGAGATGCCCATCAACCGCTTCAAGCAGCGCCTGTGCAGCGGCGAAACCCAGATCGGCCTGTGGCTCGGCCTGGCCGATGCCTATTGCGCGGAGCTGGCAGCCAATGCCGGGTTTGACTGGCTGCTGATCGACGGCGAACACGCCCCCAATGACCTGCGTGGCATGCTCGGCCAGTTGCAAGCCATTGCGCCTTACGCCAGCCAAGCGATCATTCGCCCGGTGGTCGGCGATAGCGCACTGATCAAGCAACTGCTGGATATCGGCGCGCAAACGCTGCTGGTGCCGATGGTCGAAAGCGCCGACCAGGCACGGGAGCTGGTACGCGCGATGCACTATCCGCCCCAGGGCATTCGTGGGGTGGGCAGCGCCCTCGCCCGGGCGTCGCGCTGGAACAGCATTCCCGGCTACCTGGACCAGGCCGACGCACAGATGTGCCTGCTGGTACAAATCGAGAACCTCGAAGGCCTGGCCAACCTGGACGCGATTGCGCAGGTCGACGGCGTCGACGGGGTGTTCATTGGCCCGGCGGATTTGAGTGCGTCGATGGGTTACCGCGGCAACCCAGGGCATCCCGCCGTGCAGGCGGCGATCGAAGACGCCATCGCGCGAGTTCGCCAGGCGGGCAAGGCCGCGGGTATTCTCAGTGCGGACCCGACCCTGGCCAGGCGCTATATCGAACTGGGCGCTGCGTTCGTGGCGGTGGGGGTCGACACCACCGTGCTGATGCGCGGCCTGCAAAGCCTGGCAGCCACGTTCAAGGATGGCGTGGCGCCGCTCAAGGCCGGCGGTGTGTACTGACCCCGCGTCGTCGTTTCAACACGCCCACCCGGACGCAACAGGTGGGCTGACACTCAACGCTTGATGGTCTTCAACTCATCGAGCAACCCCAGCAGCGTTTGCAATTTTTCTTCGCCGAACTGCGCTTGCAGGCGCTGGTAGTTCTCCTCCATGCACTGGCTCATGGAGTCGAAGCTGGCCCAGCCTTTGTCTGCCAGGGTCACCAGCACCCGCCGCTGGTCCTGCTCGGCCTTGCGGCGATGAACCAGGCCGGCGGCCTCCATGCGTACCAACACACCGGTCATGCTCGGCTTGAGAATGCAGGCCAACTCGGCCAATTGGTAGATTTCCAGTTCCTCGTGCTGGCTGAGAATGCGGATAACCCGCCATTGTTGCTCGGTCAGGCCGTGCTCATTGAGCGAGGGGCGGAAAAAACTCATGGCCGCTTCGCGGGCCTGCAACAGGGTCAATGTCAGGGATTGTCGAGGTTTGAGCATGGGTCTGGGCATCAGGCTTCAGTTAGTTAATGTTTTAACGAAACTCTACCACTGTCCTCTTCGCCACGCGCGATAACTTGTTTCACTGCCCCCGCCACTGGCGCGCCGGGCCAACCCGTAATTTTGTAGGAGCGAGCTTGCTCGCGAAAAACTCACAGGCGCCGCGTTGATTCAGGAAACACGCGCTTGTTGTGGCGAGCGGGCTTGCCCCGCGTTGGGCTGCGAAGCAGCCCCAGAACCAACCGCTGAGGAGTGCCTGATACTCCGCGTTCCGATTGAGTGGGGCTGCTGCGCAGCCCAACGCGGGGCAAGCCCGCTCGCCACAACAAGCCCCTCACCACAACAAGCCCGCTCGCCACAGTTATCGTGTTCTTCCTTAACTGACTGGCATCACCAGGATGCAGGCTCGACGACCACTGCTTCCCTGCCCGTTGCGCACTCACACCACCTCGGCCATCTGCTGCAAATGGCTGGAGCGAAAATCCTTGGGCGACACCTCGAACTGCTTCTTGAACGAGCGGCTGAAGTGGGCTGAATCGGTGAAACCCCACTTGTAGGCAATCGAGGTGATCGACTCGCCACGCAGGAACGGATTGGCCAGGTCATCGGCACTGCGCTTAAGCCGTGCCCGCTGGATGTAGCGGCACACACTGTCGTCCTCGGCTTCGAACAATCGGTACAAATGCCGCACCGAGATATTCAGGCGATTGGCCAGGCCCACCGGGCTCAACCCCGGCTGGTTGAGCGACTCATCAATGACCTTCTGCACGTAGCTGCGCAGGTTCACGCCCTGCAACGCGCCGCAGTCGTCACTCGCCTCCTCCTGCTGCGCAAAGGCCGAGCCCAGCAGCGCGACCAACGCCGACTGCAATGCCAGGCCCTCTGCCTCTGCCGCCTCGCCTTCCAGGGCGTCCGTACACAGTTGGTCCATCAGCACATGCAGCATGCGCCCGCAGGCTTTGCTCGATGAGATCTTGCCGAAGGTACGCGGCCGCGCGCCAAGTTGCTTGCACACTTCATGACGGGACAGGCACAGGGAGGCGTGCTCGATCAGCCCGAACGGGGTGATCTCGATGGAGCCCACCGAGTCCATCAACAACAATTCGCCTGGGCCCAGGCGAATGACCTGGCCGTCCTGGGCAATCTGGCTATAGCCGCTGCGTTGGCTGACCAGAAAACATTGCTGGTCGTCATCGTGGTCAGCGCAGACCTTGGGGCGCTTGATCAGGCCCGCGTTGGTGCGCAAGTGAGCCAGGGGCAGCCCGCCACGGTAACCGGACGAGATACTGCCGATAAACAGCGAGCGATTGAAGGCCAGTTCGGTATTGAAGTGACCGCAGATCGCGCGCAGATCGCGGGTCCAGGTGTCGAGCCCCTCTTGTCCAGCCGACTGCATGATCATGGTTATGTCCACCTTGGTTTTTGTTGTTGTTGTCGCGCAATAGTTAACATGTTATCTAAGTGCGCGCAACACATCCGTCTTAACCAAAGCGATTGCACTAATGGTGCCAAAACCTGCGATCAGAGCGCGGCCAGCACGCGTTGGAAATGCAGCAAGGTCGCGACTAACCCATTGCGCTGATCGGCGCTCAGCGGGATGTAGCGACGAAACGCGGGCATGCGGTTGACCACCTCGCTGCCGCCCATATGCTCCAGGCGTACGCACCACTGGCCGGCCCGCAACTCAATGCGCAGGCGCTTGAAATCCAGAGGCATCAACGCCCGCAGCAAGTCCCCGTCAGGCTGCAACAGCGCCAGCAGTGCAGGGTCGCCGCTGCGTTGCCGACAACGAATACCGGTACGCCGGACGGCCCCGGTGTGGTGCAGTTCAAAACTCGCGGTGCCCTCTCGCGAAGCAGGCACGCGCAGCAGGAACTCGGTCATCACCAGGTGCATCAGCAACTGGGACTCGGTGCGTTCGACAATCTCCACGTGCAACTGGCCATCCTGCAACACGGCCTCGGCCGTGGCCGACGCGGTGTGCTGGAAATGCGCCAGGCCGAGGTTACGGCGCAGGTGCTCCAGGGTCACCCCAGGGCGATACCCCGCCGGGGTATGCCGGGCGCTGAACCGCTCAAACAGTTTTTGCAGCATGGCGCTGATACTCGGCATGAGGCTGGGTCGGTTCATGGGCGAACTCGTTGGTCAACACCTCTTCCACCGAGGCCGGTTTGAACGGATTGACCTTCTGCACCACCAGGGTCCAGAACAAGGCATACGCCGCGGTGCCGGCCAGCATTACGCCAAACGGAATGTAGATGTCCGCCGGGTTCATCCCCGGTGGCGTGATAAACCACATGCCCAGAAGGATGCCGAGGCTGGATAGGATCTGCGGCAACGGAAACCACGGCGAACGATAGGCGCGCGGCAGATCCGGGCGGCGGATACGCAGGCTCACCACCGAGATCGTCACCAACAGGTAGGCAAAGCTCCAGGCACACACGGCGGCCAGCACCAGGTGCATGATGTTGTCGGTGTTGCCGCCCAGGTACAGCGCGTGCAGGCAAGGAATCAGCATCGCCACCAGGATGCACAACAGCGGGGTCTTGAAGCGTGGGTGCAGGTAGGTGAAGACCTTGGGCAACGCGCCATCCACCGCCATGCCGTAGAGAATGCGCGGGACCCCGGCCATCAAGGTGTTGATGGTCGCGGCCCCGGCAAACAGAAAGCCGATCCCCAGCCACATCGGGCCGATGCTGCCCATCACCTGTTCCGCGAATTTCGGGATCGCCATCGGTGTATCCAACAGGTGCACGCCCGTGGTGGCGTCGAGCAGCACGTTCTCCACCTGGCGCTTCATTGCCGCGCCATAAATGAACATGCAACTGGCGACGCCGAGCAGCCCCAGCATCATCGCCTTGGGCATGACCTTGGCCGAATTGCGCAGGTCTGGCGCCAACGGCGTGACGAACTCGCAGCCGACGAACATGAACATGGCCATGCCCACCAACGACAGGATGGTGGTCATGTCGGTGCCCACCTGCGATACCCCGAACCAGCCCTCCAGTGGCACCACCGGCGCCGCGATCAGCCCCAGCACACCAAATACCATCAAGGTGGTCCACATGCCAAAGGTGAGGATGATCTCGGCCTTGCCAAACACACTCACGCCAAAGGCATTGAGAATACCGAACACCAGCACGAACCCCACCCCGAGCAACCACGAACCGCCGGCCGACTCCGCCAGGGTATTGAGGTGTTCGAAGTTCACCAGCGCCATGACCCCGGAAAGGATGGTTTCCGCCGTGCCGGCAAACACATGCACGATCAGATACGCCGACAAGGTGCCGGTGATGGCGAAGAACCGGCCCATACCGCAATTGATGTAGTCGTAGACCGAACCGGTGGTCGGCAGGATCGACGCCGCTTCAGCGAAGGTCGTCGCCTGGGCCAGCATCATGACCACCGCAATCAGCATGGCCACCGCAAAAGCGCTGCCGCCGATACCAAACCCCATGGTGGCGGTGAGAATCACCGGACTGGCCATGATCAGGCCGATGGTACTGGCGAGCGCCGTGGGAAAGCCCACCGTGCCCTGTTTCAAATGCTGTGTGAGCCGGTCATTGATCGACATGGTGCGGATCCTCGAAAGCGGATTTCTTAGTGGATGTATCGAACCGTTCAAGGCGCCGGCGATGAAGCCTTCCCCAGCCAGTCCCTGATCGAAACGGGATCGAGTACACCATCACTGTGCGCCCCTCCCATCCTGGTCGTCTTGCCCATGTCTGCCTTTGGTTTTGTTGCTGTCTGCCAAGGTGCACGGCTTGGCTGGCAGGGTCAATTGCGTGGCACGCAGGTGAAAGACTTGCCCCCCTCGCGGTTGCCCTAATGCGCCATCGCTGTCCAACCCTGCAGGGGAACGTAACAATGGAGCAAACGCTGAAAACTCGCTCACTGTCCAAGGCCGTTGGTCTGGGTATAGCCCTCTTGATCGCTGATTCATCGGCCCAGGCCTATGAGCTGTATGCCGATGACGACACCCATCTGAATGCTGATTTCCTTTCGGTATACGGGATGTTCAACAGCCGTAACAACTACGACGGTACGCCCGGGGGTTCAACCTGGCGGGAGGGTTTCATCAAGTATGGCGTGAGCGGCGACCAAGGCCTGGCCGGGTTCGGCACCGGCTACGGCGCACTCAACTGGGTCAGTTCCGGCACCTGGGGTGACGGCGATGCGGCAGGGAATACCGACGGTTCGGAACGCACGACCAAAATCGAAGATGCGTACCTCGGATGGCGCTCCGCCGATCTGTTCCCGGCGCTTGGCAAGGACGGCATCGATTTTTCCGCCGGTCGCCAGGTGGTCAAGGTCGGCAGAGGGTTCCTGATCAACGACGACGGTCCTAATCTGGGGAAAGGCCCGGCCGACGGCGCGTTGAATCGCGGAGGCGCCTACTACCTCGCGGCGCGGCACGCCTTCGATCGCACCGCAGTCCTGCGCCTGGGCGGGCAGGAAGGCCTGCATGGCTCGGTGTTGTGGCTCAAGTCCGATAACCGCGCCCAGGCGGAAACCGAGCTGGCGGCGGGCACCCTCGACTACACGGCTGCCGCCGGTACGCTCGGCCTGACCTGGGTCCACGGCATTGATGTCACGGACCAATGGGCCAGCGACTTCCAGAAACAACGCGAAGGCCTGAATACCTACAGTCTGCGCGGCGAAGGCAACGCGGGCATGGAAAACGCCAGTTTCGCGTTTGAATACGCCTGGCAAGACAAGGATGCCGGCCCTCAAAAAGCCTGGTATGCCGAAGCCGGCTATACCTTCGCGGACGTGACCTGGTCACCGAAACTGACCTACCGCTACACCCGTTACTCGCAAAAATGGGACCCACTGTTCACTGGGCTAAGCAGCGGTTACGGCACCTGGTTCCAGGGTGAAGTGGCCTCCAATTACGCAGGTCCCTTCAACAGCAACACCGGTATCCAACATGTCGGCCTGAAGGCGACCCCATTGGAAAACCTGACGGTCGGCGCGTTGTACTTCGACTTCAATACCCTACGCAAAAGCGATGCACTGAATCTCGATGCGAGGGAGCTGGATCTGTATGTGGAATGGGCGGTCAACAGCCACCTGATCATCAGCCCTTTGGTCGGCATTTATCAGCCAAAAAAGGATGAGACCACGGGTGGGAACCAGGTGGGCGGCAACGCTACCAACGTCTACAGCCAGCTAACGGTGGCCGTACCGTTCTGATCCCATTCAGGCGCTGCCGGGTGCAGCGCCTGAACAGGCTTACTGTTTGTGCTGATGCAACATCGTCTGAATCTGATGCGTCGCCTGGCGGGTATTTTCCGCCAGCTTGCGGACTTCATCGGCCACCACTGAAAACCCGCGCCCGACCTCTCCTGCCCTGGCCGCTTCGATAGCGGCATTCAAGGCCAACAGGTTGGTCTGGTCGGCGATGCCCTTGATGACGCTGACCACCGTCGCAATCTGGCCATAAGTCGCCTGACTCTGCTCAAGCAACTGGTGATGGGTGGCCTTGGCTGACTGCTCATCGCTGATATCCCGTACCGCGCCGATCACCCGGGTCAAGCGTCCCTGCTGATCGCGCACCGCTCGACCCCGCTCTCGACACCAGATGTAGCCACGCGTCTTGTGGCGCATCCGGTATTCAAACACGTACTCACCACTGCCGTGCATGCCGAGAATCTCACGGTCAAAGATCGCCATGATCTTCGGCAAATCGTCAGGATGAGTGATGCTGACTTGAGCATCCCAGCCGTCGGGCAACTCATGCGGGGAATACCCCATGAGGAGGCGAAATTGATTGAAAATCCGCATCCGGCTGCCGGGGTCCTGAACGTCACCGTTGACCACGGTGATGTCCCAGCAGCCCTCGGTGAGGGTTGACTGCAACAGCTCCCAGATTTGCGCCTCCTGCTGATGCTGACGTGACAGCTGAATGTGCTGTTTCAGCTCGGCCTCCAGTGCCTCCTCGCGTTGCCGGCTTTGCTCGACTTGCTGACGAACGGCTACAAGCGCTTGTTCACCGCATTCCAATCGAGCGGCCTGATCCATGGCTCGTTCATCGGCCGCAAGAAGCCGTTGGTTGGCATGGGCTCTCTGCTGCGCGAGCTGTTCCAGACATGCCTGCACGCTCGGATAAGCGGCCAGCGCCTGCATCTCATCCGCCTCACCGGCAAGCAACCGGTTGAGGGTTTCAGCGAGCGCCTGCATCGGTTTACTTTTCTTGAAGAACATCAGTCTGTCCTTTGCCAATCGAGTCGATACTCAGAATCTGATAGCAAACCGATGCGGATTACTTGTACGAGACTGCTAAGGCATTTGCTCCTGTCTGCCATAAAAAATCTATGGTCCCCCCATTTTTGCAATACTGATTAACGGGCGATGTGGTTGGCTTGCTTAAATCTATCCGGCGTCTGTTTGGGGCTTAGTCACTGGCGGTGACGGCGCGGGCTTCGATGGCGGCAGCGGCGCCGGCACCGTCGAGGCGGTCCATGTTGGCTTCGCTGGCGTGGCCGGCGTTGGCGCCCTTGATCACCGCTGCACCGGTGTCCTCGTTGTCGACTTCATCCCAACTCAGCATCGAAATACTCCTTCCTGGTCTGTTCTGACGGCATGTGAACCCGTCCAAAAATAGGTGATTTGCAGGCTACTAGGCATTGAAATACTGCGCGTAGTGTGGTCGATAAATACCGATGCTGCACACTATGTAGTGGTCTGTTTTGTTTGTGGGCACACTATATGGGGTGTGGTTCCAGTGGTCAACGGACAAGATGTGCGGTTTTCGGTCGCTGCCCGGTGCCCATTGGATGTCGCGGGCTGTGAAGTGAAGGGCAGGGTTCAAATTGACGCCCTGTCCAGGACTGGATATGTTGTCTTGCATGAAAAAGACCTCTCTCCAAGACACCACCCTGATCAGCCAGCTCGAACAGATTGCCGAAGGCTTGAGCAAAACCTTCAGCCCGTTCTGCGAAGTGGTGCTGCACGACTTGCGCGACCCGCAGCACGCGATCCTGGCCATCCATAACAACCTCTCCGGGCGTGCCCCCGGTGACCCGGCCACCGAGTTGGGTCTGGCACGTATCGCCGACCCGGACTACCCGCAGGTCATTGCCAATTACCAGAACCAGTTCGCCGATGGGCGCCAGGTCAAAAGCACGTCGATCGGCATCAAGGACGCTCGCGGCCAGTACGTCGCCGCCCTGTGCCTGAATGTCGACCTCACGCTGTTTCGTGGTTTGCAGGGCCTGCTGGAGCAGTTCGGTTCGGTCAGTGGCGACAAGCTCGGCGAGTCTCTCGATCCCTCCGGCGCCGATGCGATCCGTGCACGCATCGACCAGTTCGCCGCCCGCCTGGCAACCACGCCGCGCGCGTTGAAGACCGCAGATCGACGCGTGTTGATGCAGGAGTTGAAAGACTCGGGTTGCCTCGACATTCGCCGTGCCATGGAAACCGTGGCCTCGCACCTGGGTGTGTCGCGCGCGGCGGTCTATACCTACGCCAAGTAGCGCGCCAGCGCTTCGATCTCGACCTGATAACCGTGGTGCAATTGAGGTACCGGCACCACGGCGCGGGCAGGGCGGTGCTCGCCCAATGCGGCGGCGTAGAGCTGGTCGAATTCAGCCCAGTGCTGGACCCCGACCACATACACCGTGACTTTCACCAGGTCCTGTGGCGAGCCGCCCGCTGCCTTCAAGATGGCCAACAGGTTCTCCAGCGCCACCTGGGCCTGTGCGGCGAACGACGCCTCGGGGTGATGGCGCCCATCGGCGCTCACCGGCAGTTGCCCGGAGATATACAGGGTGCCGGCGTGACCGATCGCCTGGGCGTAATGGCCGGCCGGTTTGGCCGCACTCGATGTCTGGATGATCTTCATGGGGCCTCGCGGAGCAGGGCGGCGTATCGCTCGATATCCACGTTGCCGCCGGTGACGATAATGCCCACGCGCTGGCCCTTGAACCGCTTGCCCAGTTGGCGCAACGCCGCCAGGCCCAGGCAGCCGGTGGGCTCCACCACCATCTTCATGCGCTGCATGAAGAACTTCATTTCTGCCACCAGTTGCGCGTCGGTGACGGTAAGAATGTCGTCCACCTTGTCGCGGATGATTGGGAAGGTGCAGTTGCCCAGGTGCTGGGTCTGGGCACCGTCGGCGATGGTCGCGGGGGTGTCGATATGCACGATGCTGCCGCTGCGAAACGAGCGTTGGCCGTCATTCCCGGCCTCGGGCTCGACACCGTAGAGCAGGCAATCGGGTGCCAGGGCGCGGGTACTCAGGGCGGTGCCCGAGAGCATGCCGCCACCGCCCAGGCCCACGAACAACGCATCCAGCGGGCCGGTGAATTCCAGCAACTCCTTGGCCGCGGTGCCTTGCCCCGCGAGTACATCAGGATGGTCATAGGGTGGGATCAGGGTCAGGCCGTGCTCTGCGGCCAGGGTACGGCCGATCTGCTCGCGGTCCTCGCTGAAACGGTCATACAGCACCACGCTGGCGCCATAGCCCCGAGTGGCCGCGACCTTGGCGGCGGGCGCATCGGTGGGCATCACGAGGGTCGCTGGTATGCCGAGCAGGCCCGCCGCCAAGGCAATGCCCTGGGCATGGTTACCCGAAGAAAACGCCACCACCCCGGCCTTGCGCTGCTGCGGGTCAAACTGCGAAAGGGCATTGAACGCGCCGCGAAACTTGAACGAGCCACCCCGTTGCAGGTTCTCGCACTTGATGAAGACCTGGGCGCCGGTCTCGGCGTCGAGGGTGCGTGAGGTGAATACCGGGGTGCGATGGGCGAAGCCTTCCAGGCGTTCAGCGGCGGCGATGACGTCTTGGTAAGTGGACGTGAGCATGAGACGGGCCTTGTTGGAGTGTCTGGATAAAATATCCATAACAAGATAAAGAGTAAAGTTTCGATTGTACGCACCGGCGTGTTCGCGCTCGGGCTTCCCTGATCTTTGGAGGATCGGCATGGCGCACAGGGGGCCAAAACGTGACTTGCCGCGCCAGAACGCTGTAACGCTCTAAACCCAATGTTGAAAAGATCATGGTGTCACGGCAGGATATTAAATAGAATGAATCTCATTTGAGACTCAATCGCGCCGTGCAGGTGGTTGCCATGAATGATGCTGTTGTCCCGACGCACGCCCCCGAACTGACCCTGTCGAGCCTGTACCGTGAGCATCGCGGCTGGCTGGAAAGCTGGCTGCGGCGGCGCCTGGGCAATGCCTGGGATGCAGCGGACCTGAGTCAGGACACCTTTTTGCGGGTGCTCGCCAGTGCCCAGCCGATTGCGCAGATGCAGGAGCCACGGGCTTATCTGGTGACGGTGGGCAAGCGCCTACTGGTCAATTTTCATCAGCGGCGCAGCCTGGAACAGGCTTACCTGAACGCCCTGGCGAACCTGCCCGAAGCCTGTGTGCCGTCGCCCGAGCAGCGCTGGCTGGTGCTGGAAACCTTGCAAGCCCTGGATGAACTGCTCGACGGCTTGCCGGTGCTGGTGCGCCGCGCGTTTCTCTGGAGTCAGCTCGAAGGCTTGGGTTATCGCGAGATCGCCGAGCGGCTGGAGGTGTCGGAGCGCACGGTGAAACGCTACATGGCGCAGGCGTATGAGCATTGCCTGTTGGTGGACCTGTGAACCGTGAGATTGCGCGCGCCGCTGCCCAGTGGCTGGCGCTGCTGGAATCCGGCGCTGCCACCGAGCGCGATCACGTCGCGCTGCAGCACTGGCGTGACAGCCACCCGCAGCATGAACAGACCTGGCAAAAAGCCCAATCCCTGCGCCAGCGCTTCAGTGAGTTGCCCCAGGCATTGGCGATGGCCAGCCTCGACCGCCCGCAACCGGGGCGGCGCGTGTTGCTCAAGCGTGCGCTGGGCGTGGCGGCGCTGCTGCCGACCGCCTGGTTGATCAGCCGCCAGTTGCCTATCGAGGTCTGGCGTGCCGACCTGCACACCGCCACCGGCGAGCGCAAGCGCCTGTCCCTGGCCGACGGCGCCAGCCTGCAGCTCAATACCGCCACCGCGGTGGACGTGGACCTGGCGCAACGGCGTATCACCTTGGTGGAAGGGGAACTGGCCTTGAACGTGCCCGGCGCGGCCGCCCTCACGGTGGATACAGGCTACGGGCAACTGCGGGTCAGCCAGGCCGAGGTGTGTGTGCGGCAACTGACCGCTGGCTGCCGGGTGTCGGTCCTGAAGGGCGCGGTGCAGGTGCGCGACTTGAGCGGCAGGTTGGCGACGTTGCCGGGTGGCCAGCAGGCGCCGTTGAACGCTGGCGGACTGGGTGCATGGGCGCCGTTTGACGTGCTGCAATTGGGATGGCGCGACGGTGTACTGACCGCCCAGAACCAGGCGCTGGGGGACTTTTTGCGCGAACTGGCACGTTATCGGCCAGGTGTGTTGCGCTGGGATCCGAGCCTGGAGACGTTGCGGGTCACGGGGAGTTTTCGCCTGGATGACACCGACCGCGTCCTCAACCTGCTGGCCTCGACCCTGGGGCTTGAGGTGCAGGCGCGGACACGGTATTGGGTAACGTTGCGCAAGAACGCCTAGATCACATGAGCGCGCTGCAGGTGCGTCAGCGACAACGCCTTGAGCTGCGCCAACAACGGATCACGCCGGTCCCTTGGGTGCGGCAAGTCCACCGCCAGTTCCTGGCGAATGCTGCTCGGCCGGTTGTCCATCACCAATACCCGATCACTCAGGTAGAGCGCCTCATCCACATCATGGGTCACCAGCAACAAAGCAATGGCATGGTGCGCAGCCAGTTGCAGCAACAGGTCTTGCAGCTTCATGCGGGTAAACGCATCCACCGCGCTGAACGGCTCATCCAGCAAGAGCACCTGCGGTCGCGAATACAAGCCGCGTGCGATCGCCACCCGTTGCGCCATGCCCCCGGACAGTGCCTTGGGCAGCGCTTGGGCAAAGCCCGTGAGGCCGACTTCCTCGATCAACTGCCTCACCCAGGCCCGGTCGTAGTGCTGGTCGTCGCGCAAGCCGATGTTCTGTTCCACCGTGAGCCAGGGCATCAGCCGGGGTTCCTGGAACACAAACGCCACTTCACCTTCAGGGCTGCGCAACTCGCCCTGGAAGTCGGTTTCCAGCCCGGCGACGATGCGCAGCAAGGTACTTTTGCCGCAACCGCTGGGGCCGAGCAGGCTCACGGCTTCACGCGGCTGCAGGGCCAGTTGCACATCTCTCAAGACCGTGGTGCTGGCGAAGTTTTTACGCGCCACGCGAATATCCAATAAAGGTTGCATGCCTATCGCTCCGTGCCTTGGCCGTTGAAGGTGTCACGCCAGGCCAGGCAGCGTTTCTCCAGGGTGGCGAGCAAGCCATCGCTGACCTTGCCCAATAGCGCCAATACGATGATCGCTGCGAGCACGATGTCTGGCCGTGAGGTTTCCCGCCCATCGCTGAGCAGGTAACCCAGGCCCTTGGTGGCCGCGATCAACTCGGCTGCCACCAGGAACATCCACGCCAGGCTCAAGCCGCTGCGCAACCCGGTGAACAGGCCGGGCAGGGCGGCAGGCAACAGGATGCGGCGTACCAGGCGCCGTCGGCTGAACCCATACATTTGCCCGACCTCCACCAGCTTGCGGTCGATATCGCGTATCGCCGCGACGCCATTGAGGTACACCGGGAAAAACGCGCCGATCGCGATCAGTACGATTTTCGAGGTTTCATCGATGCCCAGCCACAGCAGCAACAGCGGCACCCAGGCCAGGCTGGGGATCGAGCGCAAGCCGGCGAAGGTCGGTTCCAGATAGGCTTCGGCCTCACGGCTCAACCCGACCCAGGCGGCGAATCCCAGGGCCAGGCTGGCGCCGATGGCAAACCCGAGCACCACCCGGCCGAGGCTGGCGCTGATGTGTTTCCACAATGCGCCTTCGGCCAGGTCCGTCAGGGTCATGGCAATCTCGCTGGGCGCCGGCATCTGGTAGGACGGCAGCCAACCCACGCGTACCACCGCCTCCAGCACCAGTAGGATCAGCACCGGCAACACCAGGCCCTTGAGCCGCCTTGGCCAGGCACTGCGGTTGATCGCCACGGGCGTGGCCAGGGGGAGTGCTTGGGTTTTGCTGGTCATCACGGGTTCCTCAGTGGCCGAACGAGGTGTCGATCAACTGGTCGATCACCTCGTCCACATTCACGCCTTTGCGCACCAACGCTTCGGACACCAGGATCGGTGCGGCAGCCTTGGACGACAGCACATCCTTGCTGCTCAAGAACGGCGTGCTCAGATCCGTACGCGACAGTTGCAACTTGGCCACTTCCAACGGCAGGCCGGACTCGTCGGCGAGCAGCTTGGCGAACTCATCCGGGTGCTTCACCGCCCAATCCCGGGCCTTTTCATAAGCGCCGAGCACTTTGGTGATGGTCTGTGGATGCTCCTTGGCGAACTTCTCGGTCACGCTGACGACGCCGTAACTGTTGAACGCCTTGTTGCGGTACAGCAGGCGCGAACCAGCCTGGATTTCGCTGGCGGCCATGTGCGGGTCGAGACCGGCCCAGGCGTCCACGTCACCTTTCTCCAGGGCCGTGCGGCCGTCGGGGTGCTGCAGGTGCACCAGCTCCACATCGTCCTTCTTCAACCCGGCTTGTTGCAGGCTGCGCAGCGTGAACAGGTAAGGGTCGGTGCCTTTGGTGGCGGCGATTTTCTTGCCCTTGAGGTCGGTGACGCTCTTGAATGGCGAGTCCTTGCGCACCACCAGGGCGGTCCATTCGGCGCGACTGTAGACGTACACCGATTTGATCGGGCTGCCGTTGGCCCGGCTCAATACCGCCGACAGGCTGGCGGAGGAGGCAAAGTCCACGCCGCCGCTGTTGAGGTATTCCAGGGACCGGTTGCTGCCCTGGCTCAATACCCAGCCCACCTTGGAGTGCGGCAAGGCTTGTTCCAGCCAGCCGAAATGCTTGAGCACCAGGCTGACGGGCGAATAGTAGGCATAGTCCAGGTTGACTTCGACAGGGTCGGCTTCGGCGGCCTGGGCCAGGGGTTGCAGGCACAGAACCAGCGCGCAGGCGCCGAGTAAGCGTTGAGTGAAGGGTTTCATGGAACAGCTCCGGCAAGGCGTTGAGAGAGGGCTTTTCTTATATTCATAAAAATGAAATGGCATGTTCCATCATGCTTTTCAGGAATATGCAGTCTCTGTGCCATCTCGTTTGCACGCGTATTTACGGGGCTTCGAAGGGCCAAGGCTGTTGTGAGAGGGGCAAACTGTTGATCAAGTGTCGGTGGTGCAACAGCTTGAATATATCCAAATAGAATAAATAAAGAGTTATATATTCCTTTTAATGTCTTTGCGGTTGGCGCATTTTGAGGGCCTGCGCATTCGTGCGGATTGACCCAACAGCCAAAAGGAAAGCCGACATGACCATTAAAGCGATCAACGTGCGCAACCAGTTCAAGGGCGTAATCAAGGAAATTCTGCTCGGGGAGGTGGTCTCTGAAATTGACGTGCAAACCGCGTCCGGGATTGTCACCTCAGTCATCACCACTCGCTCGGTGCGGGACCTGGAATTGAAGGTCGGCAGTGAAGTGATCGCGTTTGTGAAGTCGACCGAAGTGTCCATCGCCAAGCTTTGACCCACTGCACCGGTGACGGTAGCCGGCGGTGCTGGCCACCATCGCCGATGAAAGGCGTGTGGCTGAACCTCTCAATCGATGCGGTCGAAGATGGCGCGCAGCTCCTTGGGGGGCAGTACCCCCTTGCCGGTGCCTTCGATCAGCTCGAAGGTGCCATCGGCGTTGACAGTAATACCCGCTGAGCTGGCAATCGTCACCGTGACCCCCGGCCGCTCCTTGAGCAACGCGTTGAGCGGCTGCTGCCCATTGAGCGTTTGTCCGATAACCGTGGCCAACCCCTGAGTGGATTGGGTGTTGACCCCGCCGACCAGTATCACGCGCCCCCCCTTGTTCAATGACGCCAACAGGTTGTCCAGCAGTTGCTGGGCGTTGCCATCGCGCAGGCCCAGTTCCAGGTTGCTGCCGGTCAGGTGCATCAGCGTACGGGTCTGGTAGGTGCTGCCATTCCAGTCGCTGAGTACCGCCAGCGCCGAGCAGTCGCTCAGGCTGCGGGTCGACAGGGGGGCGTGGTTATTGCTGAGGGTGGTCGATTCGCCCATGGCCACGTGGACAGGGGCGGCCGGTTGCAATGATGGCGGGCGTACTGCCGGGGCCTTCGCGTTCCGGGGGCGCGACAGCTCGTAAGGGCGCTTCGGTTGCTTGACCAGGGTGTCGATCCAGTCCGGGTCGAGGGGGCTCATATTGGCTTGGCCGCCTTGACGAATCTTCAAGCCGGCGGCGTCCCATTTGGCCATGGTGGCCTGCAGTTGCTGCGTGTACTCAGACGCAGGGCAGGCGATGTCCGCCCAAGGGTCGACGACCCAGGCATCGGCCCAGGCTGGTCCGGCGAAGTCGGTTGTCGCGCTGACCGGGCCGGGTGGGCCGCCGATCACGGTGAACGCGTGCGCGTCGCCCGCGCGCCATTCTGCCGCCTTGCCGCCACTCTTGCCGATGATGTCCCTGGACAGCAGCGCCATTTCGCCGCAGTTGCCGGCACCGGTCTTCATGATCAGGTCGGGGCCGTTCGGCGCGCGCAAGTCGGCGGTACGGCGCAGCCAGTTGAGCGTCATGTCAGCCGCATCCGCCCGGGCCAGGTCATTCGCCGAACGCAGCTGGTTGCCAGGGCCGAGCCCGGTGGCCTTGAGCGCTTGCTGGACCTGGGCCTTGGCGTTCTCGGCGTAAAACCGGTTCTGCCGGGCGGCGGGCCAGCGGGCAAAGTCCGCCGGTTTTTCCAGCGCTGAAACCTGCTGTGGCCGCAGTGCAACGTCAGGCGGGGTGATGGCTTTGGCCCGCTGCAGCTGGTAGACCACTTCCCGCTGCTGCTCATCGGTCAACGCTTTGCACAGCTGTTTGAGTTCATCCACATCGGCTTTTGCATAGCCCGCCGCTTCGAGCTGCGGGTACACGCCCTTGAGCTTGGGCAGTGCGATGAAATCGGCATCCAGGGCCTGGGTGCTGTGGTTCAAGCCCAGGAACTGTCGGTAGCCTTGCACCAGGTCCAATTCGGTGGGGCTGCACTTTTTGAACGTGATATCGCCGGTCTGTTTTTTGTCCAGCGGGGCATAGTAGAACTCGGCGGTGTCCGCTTCCACGACCAGGTAGGGCTGGGTACCGCTGGTGACGACCACGGCCCTCAGTTGACGCTGGTCGTCAACGGCTTCGCTGATCTTGTTCAGCTTGACCACCCGCGTCTGTTCCGCGAGTGGCCCCAAGGTGTTGCCTGGATAGAACCCAAAGCCCGGGTCGGCCACGAGCTTGCCGCGGACCTGGCGTTTATAGGTGATGCGCTTGGCGTCGTTGACCGGCACCAGTTGTGAGCCGATGTCGGTTTCAAGCATTTTATGCAGGCGTTTTTCGTGGATCACCCAGCGGTCCTTGCTGAACAAACTGGGCTTGGAGGGGAACAGCCGCACATGCTCCAGGGCCTGCAGCTGTGCCTTGGGCTCGGGCAGGTCGTTAAGGATTTTGGCGAAGCATTCGTCGTTGGCGCCGCGCCGGACACGCCGCCCCGCCGCGGGGGCCGGGCAAATCGCCTCGAAATCGTCCAGGGGCTGGGCAGGCTCCTGCGCTTGGAGGTCGGTCAGCTCCCCAGGCCGGGAGTCTCGGTAGCGATAGATCCTGTCACCGTCGACCAGGTCGTAGCCGTTGGTTCGGGGCAGGGTGTAGGCATTCGGCGTCAGGGCGTGGTCAATCACCTGGGCGCGCTGGCCGTCTGAAAACACTTCGTTGCGCAGCGGGAGGACGGCGGGGCGTTCGCGCGGCAGGTCAAACGGGTCGCTGGCCACCGGGTCCGTGCCGCCCGCGACAGCGAACAGCGTATTGAGCACACCGTCCAGCGCCGCGGATGCGCCCTGCCTGCGTTCCGCCTGGGTATCGCCGGAATAGGCTTTCTCTGCGCCCAACGCCGTTTCTGCAAGACCGGTGGCGGCGGCGATGCCCACGACCACCGGCTCGCCAATCACCGCCAGCTTGGTCACCAGGCCCGCCGCTGCGGTCACATCGTTCAGCCAGGTATCACGGGTCACCTCGCTGTTGGATTTGATCGCGATGTCCGTATCGCTGGTCATGCGTTTGCGGGCCGCGTCCGTCATGGCGCTGAATACATCGCCCTGAATGCGCACATTGGCTTGATCGATCACGGTGCCTTCGAGATTGTCCCAGTACCCGCTGCCCAGGTACTTCAAGGCGCGGTCCACGCCTTTGTTCGATTGATCGTCGCCGGTGAAAAACGTCTTCAAGCCTGTCCAGAAACCGTTGTCGTTGTCCTGCCGATCTCTGAGCGAAAAATGTGATGCCAGCGCCTTGAGCTTATCGGGATCCTTGCCTTGCTCGGCGACCCATTGGTCCATTTTTTCCAGGGAATCGAAGCGAAGAAAGGCCGGTTGATGGCCTGGAATGTAGAGGATCTGCACGCCGTCGCGACGGTCGCGCACCGATCGATACGTCTCGTCGTGGCCGGTAAAGCGCAGGATATCGCTGGATTGAAAGCCGTTGATATCAAACACGTGGGTCGACACCTTGACCGGAGCCGTCGCCTTCAGCTGTTCGACGGTCAGGGGCCGATGCTCCTTCAGTGGCAGGTTGGACGCGGCTCCCATCACCCACTGATAGTCGTCATGGGTAAACCGCTGCTCAGGCGGCATTTTCTCACGTTCGGCCGGCGAAGCCTTTTCGTACGCCATGCGTTGCTGGCGCGCCTGGGCGACAAAATTGCCCTTCAAGGCCATGCGGTAGTCGTCGCCATGGTCTTTCCAGAAGCGCGCCTGCCGGGTCGCCGTGAGTTCCTGAAAGTCGGTTTTCCAACTCTCATGCATCAGCCTTGAAGGGGTGAGCGGGAACTGATTATGCACGCCATAACCGCGTTTTTTGCTCTCGCCGGTACCCACTGTATAGAGCCCGGCATCCTGGTCGAGCACGCCCGGCGTCCAATCCTGCTCGCCGAAGTTGCTCAGCAGCGCGTCCGGCAGGCGCTGGGAGCGTAACGGCTCTGTGCCCAGGTGTTCCCAGCCGGTGACGGTGGGCGCCGAATCCGCGTTGTAGAAGCGATTGAGGAACACGGTGTCAGCATCGACCTTGCGCCCAGTCAAGGTGAAGATGATCTCTTCGGCCCACTTCTTCGCCTCGTTGCGCACGTTGGGGAGCGCGTTCTGCATGGACTGCAAGCGCTGCGCGTAGCGGGATTTTTCGCGCAGGTCCACAGGGTTTGGCGGCCCGGCTGCTTTCAGGTCGCGTAGCAGGCGCTTCAACTGACCGGATGTTTTGGGTGGGCGCCTGCCCGACGCCTGGAGCACCTGTGCCAGGCTGGCGCGAGCGGCCATGCCGTTGTGGTGCTCCTGGCTGTAGGAGGAGCCTGGATGCACGCTGATCTGGCTGCTGTTCAGGCCTCGCGCCAAGGCCAGGAGGGTTTCTGGCGGCGCGGGCAGGCCAGCCAGCAGTCGGGCCAGGCCGGCGATCAGGTGATGTCGGTCATGGCTGTCACCGACCACGCGCTGTTGTGCGGCCAGGGCGGCCGCGCCGCGCAGGGGGTCAGTGTCGGTGATGGGCGCAAACGTCTGTTTGCGGGCCGTGGTGTTCAGCGCATTCGAGTCAGCTTGGCTGATGCCATAGAAGCGCAGCACATCCTGGGCGCTGGCCACGTCGTACGGCTTGGACGGGTAGTCGAGCAGTCGTCCGCTGGAGGGCGGCCAGAAACCCAGGGCTTGTACCGCCTGGATCAGCGGCCCGGCCACTGCCGCAAAGCCGGAGTGGTCGTCCAGGCTGAAGGTCTTGGCTTGGCCATCGACGGTGACTTCCAGGGTATTGGGCCCGGGGTGGAACTGTACGTTTGACGTTGAAATGTTATTGGCCTTCATCCACTGCTTGAAATCTGGCGTGCGCAGGGCATCGTCCAATTGCTTCAACCAGAGCCCCAGGGTGGAATGGGGCGGGACGTTGAACAGTGAGTCCGGGCCCGAAAGCGGATGGTCGAACGGCGCGGGACCGAGGCTTTGCACCAGTTGGCTGTCGCCCTGGTGCCTGAGCGTTTCGCGGCTCGACGGCGGCGAAATGGTGTAGGCCGGTTGATTGCGGGGAGCCTCCCCTGTGTAGGAGTTAAGGACGAGCACAGGGGGCAGGGCGGTGTTCTGGATTGATTGCGTCATGGGATGGCTGGCTCCGCGAACGTTTCTACAACTGGACTGGCCCCGCCAAGGCGTGGACCTGATCTGTGTGGGAAACGTCGGTGTTGCGGTTCCAGCCGATTTCAGCGGTTTTGTAAGCTGCGCTCCAGGCGTTGAATACCCTCTTCGAGCATCGCTCGGGGGCAGCCGAAGTTCAGGCGCACGAACTGCTGGCTGTCATCGCCGAATTCGATACCGGCGCTCAGGCCGACCTTGGCCTGTTCGAGGAAGAACTGCTGCGGGTCGTCCAGCCCCAGGGCGCTGCAATCCAGCCAGGCCAGGAAGGTGCCTTGCGGTGCATGCATCACCACGCCGGGCAAGCGGGTTCGCACCGCCTCAAGCAAGTAGTCGCGGTTGCCTTGCAGGTAGTGCACCAGCGCCGCCAGCCAGTCGCTGCATTGGCTGTAGGCCGCGCGGGTGGCTTCCAGGCCCAGGGGGCTGACACTATCGACCATGCCGCAACGCGCGTGGTTGAAGCGCTCGCGAATCTCGGCGTTCTGCACCACGGCAAAGCAGGTCTTCAGGCCGGCCACGTTGTAGGCCTTGCTCGCCGACATCAGGGTGATCGTGCGCTGCGCGATCTCCGGGCTGAGGCTGGCGGTGGGGATATGGCGACGCCCATCGAAACACAGCTCGGCGTGGATCTCGTCGCTGATGATCAGTGCGCCCTGTTCCAGGCACGCGGTGGCCACGGCCAGCAGTTCTGCGCGGGGGAAAACCTTGCCCACGGGGTTGTGCGGGTTGCTCAGCAGCAGCGCGCCAGCGCCGCTCAGCGCCTGGCGCAAGGCGGGCAGGGGCGTGAGGTATTCGCCGTCGATGCAGTCGAACGGCACTTCGATACGGGGCAGGTTCCAGTGCCCGGGGGCCAGGCGAATCGGCCGATAGTTGGGGGTTTGCAGCACCACCGGTTGGCCGGGTTGCACGAAGGCGTGCAGGGCCATGTTGAACCCCGGTTCGACGCCGGGCAGGAACAGCAGCTCTTCGGGTTGCACGCGCCACGCGTACTTGGCCCACAGGTCGTCGACAATCGCCTCGCGCACATCCGGGCCGGCCACGCTGTAGCCGAGGATCTGCTGGTCGAGACGCTCGTGCAGGGCTTGCAACACCGCCGGCGGCGCGGCGATGTCCATGTCGGCGATCCACATTGGCAAGACATCTGGCGGGTAACGGTTCCACTTGGTGCTGCCGGTGCCGAGGCGGGGGTGGATCGTGTCGAAATCAAAACTCATGGGGGGCTCGTGTCGGAAAAGGCGGGGGCAAGAATGGCGCTGATTCTAGCGCCATTCATTTGCCGATGCGCAACTTGCCGCAGGTGTTCAGTCGGTCAGTCCCCAGCGTTTCAGAAAACCTTGCAGGGTGATTCATCCGAGAAAGTTGGGGTATCAGCGATTCACCAGTTTCGCCGGCAAGGCGATGACCAGGAAGCTGCTGAGGATCAGGCAACCGGCGAAGAACCACAACGCACCCGCGCTGCTGCCGGTGACGTCGATCGCCACGCCCATCAAGGAGTTGCTCACCAGGCCCGCGATGTTCGCCACCGAGCAGGCCAGGGCGAAGCCGGTGGCCGCCGCGGTGCCTTTGAGAAAGGTCGCCGGCAGGCTGAAGAACACCGGCACCGCGCCGATGATCGCCGCCGAGGCAATCGCGAACAGCACCACGGTGGCAGCCACGTTATGGGTGAAGAAGGTGCTGGTGGCCATCGCGGCTGCGCCAATGAAAAACGGCACGATGATGTGCCAGCGGCGTTCGCGGTGCTTGTCCGAGCTGGCGCCAATCAGCAGCATGCCCAGCAGCGCGGCGACACTCGGCAGCGCGGTGAGGATGCCGATATGGAAGGTGTCGGTGACCCCGGCGTTGCGGATAAACGTTGGCATCCAGAACCCCATGGCGTAGGCGCTGAGCAGGATCGAAAAGTCGATCCCGCCGAGCATCCACACCTTGAGGTTGAAGAACCCGTCACGGAAGCTGTGCTTGCTGCCGGCACCGTCGGCGTCATCCTTGCGCAGCTCGCGTTCCAGCAGGGTCTTTTCCTCGATCGACAGCCATTTGGCTTGTTGGTAGCTGTTGGGCAACGCCCAGAACGTCAGGACGCCGAGCAGCACGCTGGGCACTGCTTCGATCAGGAACAGCCACTGCCAGCCACGCAGGCCCGCCATATGGTCGAAGTGCCCCATGATCCAGCCGGACAGCGGGCCGCCGATCACGCTGGACAGCGGCAGGCCGATCATGAACAACGCAATGATGCGTCCGCGCCGGTGCGTGGGAAACCAGGTGGTCAGGTAGTACAGCACCCCAGGCAAAAAGCCCGCTTCGGCGGCACCGAGCAAAAAGCGCAGGATGTAGAACTGGGTGGTCGAGGTGACCAGCATGGTGCAGGCCGAGAGCAGGCCCCAGGTGATCATGATGCGCGCGATCCAGATTTTTGCGCCGACCCGCTCCAGCACCAGGTTACTCGGTACTTCAAAGATGATGTAGCCCACGAAGAACAGGCCGGCCCCGAGGCCGAACGCGGTTTCGCTGAACTGCAACTGGTCGAGCATCTGCAGTTTGGCGAAGCCGATGTTGATCCGGTCGAGGTACGCGGCCAGATAGCAGAAGCACAGGAACGGGATCAGCTTCCAGGTGATCTTGTGGTAGAGCGTGTTGACGGGATCGGCGACCGTGGTCGCGGGTGCTGCATTCGCAATGGGCATTGGGGTGTCTCCTGGCGGTGACTTATGGTTTTTATGCTGCCGCTTTGTTCCAGCACTTCGGCGTGCTGTACAAGCGACGTCCAAAGGCAGTGTCAGAAGACTGAGGGGGTCGGGTTGGCCTTTACCGGTGGCGAGGGAGCCTGCTCCCGTCGAGCAGCCCCAGAGTGCTGGGAGCGCTGCGCACTCCAACGCGAGCAAGCTCGCTCGCCACCGGTAAGGTGCCTGGCTTCAGGCCTCAGTTTTTTCAAGACCGCGCTCTACGGCGCAGTTCTTAGTAACGTCTTATTGCTCCCTGAATTTGCTCATCGCCTCCTGCTTGCTCACCACGTCGCCGTACTTGCTGTCGATATCGAACAAGTTGGCTTCATGGGGCGCCGGGTGTCGATCGCCGACGCACTCGCGCACGACGATGGTGCGAAACCCGTGTTGCACCGCGTCCACCGCCGTTGCACGAATGCAGCCACTGGTGGAGCAGCCGGCCAGTACCACTGTGTCGATGCCCTGGGCGTGCAGCATCGGGGCCAGGCTGCTGCCGAAAAACGCGCTGGCGTATTGTTTGGTGATCACCACTTCATCGGCCTGGGGCACGACCTCGGCGCAGAACGCGGCGAGGGGGTTGCCTTCGACCATGTCCTTCATCACTGGGGCCTTTTTTACCCAGATACCGCCGTCGACGAAATGGCCGGGATGGTAGCGGATATTGGTGTGCACCACCGCAATCCCGTGCTTGCGCGCGGTGGCCAGCAGCTCGACGCTCTCAGCCACGGCAGTCACCACGCCCGGCGCGAACAACGGTGCGCCTTCGGTGGTGTAGCCCTGCATGAAGTCGATCATCAGCAAGGCGGCTTTTTTACCGAAGCCGATGCGGTTGCCCCAGACGCCCTGGTAGTTGGCGTTGGCGGATTGTTCGCTCATCGTTTCAATCCCTCATATTTGGACAGTGCACTTACCCTGTGGTGATGGAGTTTGTTGGGGTCAGCTCGCCTGGTGTGGTGAGCCAGCCTGTAGTGGCAAGTGGACCTGTTGTGGCGAGCGGGCTTGTTGTGGCGAGCGGGCTTGCCCCGCGTTGGGCTGCGTAGCAGCCCCAATAAAGTCGCCGAGTTCTTCCTGAAAAAACCGTGGCGCCTGGGGTTAGGGCCGCTTCGCGCCCCAACGCGGGGCAAGCCCGCTCGCCACAACAAGCCCGCTAGCCACGACAGGTCAGCTCGCCACTTCTCCATCTGCGCTTCAGTACGCGCCGGAGAGCAGGGCGCCGGCGCCGGGAACGATGGGTTCCAGGTCCAGGGCCTTGAGCATGGCGTAGGTGGTGGCGATGGCGGCGGTGAGCACTGGCTTGCCGGTTTGTGCTTCGACCTTGGCCACCACCGGCAGCGACTGCATCTGCACGCAGGCCGACAGCACGATCACATCGACGCCTTGTAGGTTCATTCCGGCGACAATGGCCGGCAGGTTGGCCGGATCGTGACGGGCCACGTCGAGGTTGTCGGGGATCTCCAGGGCGCGCCAGTCCACCACCTCGAAGCCTTCTTCGCGGATGTAGTTCACCACCAGTTCGGTCAGCGGCTTCATATAGGGCGCGACAATCGCGATGCGCTTGGCGCCCATGACTTTCAAGCCTTCGATCAGTGCCCCGGCACTGGTGATCACCGGGGCGTTGGCGTCGTTATCGGCAGTGGCCTTGCGCAGGCGCTGTTCGGAGTTGCGGTGATAGCCCAGGCCCATGGCCATGATCGCCACCAGGCACGCATAGCCCAGCACGTCGACCTTGGCGTCGGACAGTTCGACGGCGCAACGATCGGATTCGCCGTCCATCGCCGCCAGTTCTTCCTTGCGCACTTGCTTCATGCGCATGCGGCTGGAGTGAAAGGTAAAGCGCTCGGGGCGGATCGCCTGGCGCGCGGTGAGCATCGCCGGGATCTCGGTTTCCATGGTGGTGTTGGAGCTCGGCACAATCTGGCCAATGCGGTAAAGCTTCTGCATGGTGGTGTCCTTATTGTTGTACGAGGAAGTCGCCTAGGGCGTGGAAGAAGCCTTCGAGGTCGTCCCACGGAATCATGTGCCCGGCATTCGGTACGCGGGCGACCTGGATGCTCGGTTGCAGGGCCTGGATTTCCGCGATGTCGTCATCCAGGATCACGCCACCACGCCCGGCCACCATCAACAGGGCCGGGGCCTTGAGGTGCGGCAGGTCTTGGTGGAAGTCCACCGTGTGGAAGTCATTGAAGGCCCGCACGATGGCCGGTTCAAAGCAGGTGTGCAGCCACTCGGCGCGCAGTTGCAGTTGCGCGTCGGTCCAGGTGGCGCAGAAGGTGCGCATGGCCTCTGCGTCCATGCCGATCAGGGATTGGCGGATCGAGTCGACGTACCACGGCAGTTTGCTCGGGTATTCACGCCGGCCGGGGCCGGACACTGGTGGGTCGATCAGCACCACACGGTTGACGCCCCTGGGGTGCTTGACCGCGCTGCGTACGGCAAAGCGCGCGCCCATGGAATGGCCGACCAAGTGGTAGCTGTCCAGGTGGAGTGCATCGGCAAAGGCGCCAATGTCCTCGGCGCAGGTGTCTGCGCTGTAGTCCAGCCCAGGTCCGGTGGAGGACAGCCCACGCCCGCGCACGTCCAGCACGTAGGTGTCGAAGTGTTCGCCCAGGCGTTCGGCGACGAACCCCCAGGTGATTGCAGGGCTGGTGATGCCCGGGATCAGGATCAGCGCCGGCCCTTTGCCGCCGTAGCGCAGGTAATGCTGGCGAATGCCATTGGCCTGCACGTTGCCGCCATAGAGGAGGGTGCTCACGCGGCCACCCCCGATTTCAGCTCCTGGGCGTACAGGTCATAGCCGTAGACCCAGGCCGGATCTTCCTGGGTGCGCAGCCAGGTGTTGGCGTTGGACACGGCCTGCACGCGGGACGCACGTTCCTTGCGGTTGGCTTCGTAGAGCTGGAAGGCGGTGCGGTAGTCGCTGATCCCGGTTTCCTGCAGGCAGCGGGTGAGCATGGCGGCGTCTTCGATGGCCATGCCCGCGCCTTGGGCCATGTGTGGTTTCATCGGGTGGCAGGCATCGCCCAACAGCACCAGGCGGCCGCGGCTCCACAGCGGCAACGGGTTGCGGTTGCGCAGCGGCCATTTGGTCACGCTTTCGGTGGATTCGATCAGCGCCTGCACGGTGGGGTGGTAACCCTTGAACGCCTCGAACATCTCTTCGCGGCTGCTGTCGACGAAGGCACCCTGGAAGTCCCATTCGGCATGGGGCACACCGGTCACGTAGTAGTACTCGTCGCGCTTGCCGGTGGTGTAGTAGACCATCATGTGACGGTCTTCGGTCCACCACTTGATGCAGTCCTCGAACGTGAGGTCGTACTTGGCCAGCTGGTCGCCACGGATCAGCGCGCGGTGCGCGACCCAGCCGCTGTACAGCGGTTTTTCCACGCCGAGCAGTTCTTCGCGGATCTTTGAGTTGATGCCGTCGGCGCCGATCACGATATCGGCGTAGGTCACTTCGCCGTCGGCAAAGGTCAGGCGCACCTGGGTATCGGTTTCTTCAAGGGTTTCCAGGCGCTTGTTGAAGTGCAGGGTGCCGGGCTTGAGGGTGGACATCTGCAAGGCGTGCAGGTCGCCGCGGTGCACGGTGATATAGGAAGCACCGTAGCCGGTGAGGGGGATGCGCGAGAGGTAGTCGCCGGTTTCGCCGCAACGGCTGAACCAGTGCTCGGGGTGCGAGCCCATCAGGTCCAACTGCTTCTCGATGCCCATGCGGCGGAAGATTTTCATGATGTTGGGGCCCATGTGGATGCCCGCGCCCAACCGGGAAAATTCCGGTGCCTGCTCAAAAACGTCCACGTCGAAGCCGGCTTGTTGCAACAGGGTGGCTGCCGCCGCGCCACCCAGGCCGGCACCGACGATGGCGATTTTTTGTGTGCTTCCCATGGGGCGTGTTCCTCTCTCTTTTTGATTTTTCGGCGGTATCTTTCCGCAAGGTTTTTAAAGTGTATACGCTCATTTTTTGAAATGGGAAGTCCATCGTTGAAAATTTATTTTTGGGCGTCAATCGGCCTGTGTAACGCTTGGTAGCCATTAAATATTAGGTTTGTGTGGGTTGGTAACGGTTTGGCGCGGCGCTTGCAGTCGGCCTGCAATTCAGGTCTTATCGTTATTAAATGGCGTATACGCTATAAAAGTGCACTAGAGTGAAGCGCAATGCCTGAACTTGGTGCAACCCAACAGGAGACAGGAAAATGCCGGTAAGCGATTGCGAACTGACCCAGATGTTTGAACATGTGCTGCGGTTGTCGAAGGTCGATGCGACCCAGAGTGTGGCCGTGCTCAAGAGCCATTATTCCGACGCGCGTACCGTGCGTGCCGCAATGGACGCGGCGCAGCGCTTGGGCGCCAAGGTGTACGCAGTGGAATTGCCGTCGTTCAACCATCCACGGGCGATGGGCAATGACATGACCGCCTACTGCGGTGACACCGCACTCACCGGCAATATCGCCGCCCAGCGTGCGCTCGAAGCCGCCGACCTGATCGTCGATACCATGATGCTGCTGCACTCGCCGGAGCAGGAGCAGATCCTCAAGACCGGCACGCGCATCCTGCTGGCTGTGGAGCCGCCGGAAGTGCTGGCGCGCATGCTGCCCAGCGAAGACGACAAGGTGCGCGTACTGGCGGCCGAACAGATGTTGAAGAAAGCGCGTTCGATCCACGTCAAATCCCGCGCCGGCAGCGATTTCCGCGCCGCCTTGGGGCAGTACCCGTCAGTGACTGAATACGGTTTTGCCGATGAACCTGGGCGCTGGGACCACTGGCCGAGTGGTTTTCTGTTCTCCTGGCCTAACGAAGAAACCGCCGAGGGCGTGCTGGTGCTGGACATTGGCGACATCCTCCTGCCGTTCAAGACCTACACCCGCGAGAAGATCACCCTGGAGATCGAGAAGGGCTTTATCACCGGGATTCATGGTGGTTTCGAGGCCGAATACCTGCGCGACTACATGAAGTACTTCAACGACCCTGAGGTGTACGGCATCTCCCATATCGGCTGGGGCTTGCAGCCGCGGGCGCAATGGACCGCCATGGGCCTGCATGACAAGAACGACGGCATGTGCATGGATGCGCGGGCGTTCTATGGCAACTTCCTGTTTTCCACCGGGCCGAATACCGAGGTGGGCGGCACGCGCAAGACGCCGTGCCATATGGATATTCCGCTGCGCAATTGCGACGTGTACCTGGATGATGAGGCGGTGGTGATTGCGGGGGATGTGGTGGCCCCCGCAGCGTCCTTGGCTCGCTGAAGATCCCGTGTGGGCAGGGGGCAAGTCCCCTCCCGCATTTTTGAGTGCTTTCAGGCGATGAGTGCCTTGAGTCATTTCGGCATCCCCGCCATCATGCCTTCCCATCGCCAACCACCCACCGAGTCCGCCGTGCCTGATTCCTACGTCTTTTCTGAACAAGTTGGCCACCTGTTGCGCAAGGCCTACCAGCGCCACCTGGCGATCTTTCAGCAGAATGTCGGCGATTCGCAGCTCACTGCTGTGCAGTTCGTCACCCTGTGTGCGCTGCGCGATCACGGTGCAAGTTCCCTGACTGAGCTGGTCAAGGCCACGGCTGTGGACCAGGCGACCATTCGCGGGATTGTCGAACGGCTCAAGGCGAAGGAACTGATTACCCTGGAGCCCGACCCGCAAGACAAGCGCAAGGTGGTGGTCAACCTGTCTGGCGCGGGCGCCGAACTGGTCGCACACACTACGCCGCGCGCGGCACAGATCAGCGAGTTGACCATGAGCAACCTCAACCCCGCCGAACGGGTGGCGGTGCTGTTCCTGCTGCGCAAGATGATCGACGATCCCCAGGACTGATAGCGGCCTGGAGCCGGGCTTGGTTTGGTTAGCGGGCCCGTAGTGGCAAGGGGACCTTGTTGTGGCAAGTGGACCTGTTGTGGCGAGCCGGCTTGTTGTGGCGAGCGGGCTTGTTGTGGCGAGCGGGCTTGCCCCGCGTTGGGTGGCGAAGCCGCCCCAATAAAGTCGCCGAGTTCTTTCTGAAAAAACCGTGGCGCCTGGGGTTAGGGCCGCTTCGCGCCCCAACGCGGGGCAAGCCCGCTCGCCACAACAAACCTGCTCACCACAACAAGTCCCCTTGCCACAGCACAACCAGCCCACTTGCCACAGAGGATGCGTCCACCCCCTTGGCATCGTTTTTGCTCTGAATTGATGTAGCAGCCACTTCATGAGTCAAGTGTGTCGCGAGGCCCCAGGTCCGTGACGCTTTTTTTTGACTGTTTCATGTAGTGACTACTTCATCAATGGAGACAGGCGAAGCGAATGATCAGCCCCCACATCACGGTAGCGCTTGAGGTCAACGGCCAACCCAGCGAAGTCAGCGCCATGGCGGACACCTCGCTGCTACTGGTGTTGCGCAATGACCTGCAACTCAACGGCCCCAAGTACGGCTGCGGTTTGGGGGAGTGCGGCGCATGTACCGTGATCATCGATGGCGTGGCCGCGCGCTCCTGTGTATTCCCGCTGTCGGGGGCGGCAGGGCGCAAGATCGTCACCCTTGAAGGCCTCGGCACGCGCCAGGCGCCGCACCCGGTGCAGCAGGCCTTTATTGATGAGCAGGCCGCCCAATGCGGTTACTGCCTCAACGGCATGATCATGACCACCAAGGCTTTGCTTGACCGCAATCCCAACCCCAGCGAAGCCGAGGTGCGCAATGAGTTGTCGGGCAACCTCTGCCGCTGTGGCACCCATCTCGAAATCCTCCGCGCGGTGCTGCGTGCCGCCCGCCTTATGACCGTGGATCGATGACCATGACCGATACTCCGCTTTCCCGTGACCAGTGGCTGGCCAAGGCCGGCGTGCTGCTGATCGTCGATGATGTGCTACCGCCTTCCGGCCCGGTGGCCAAGGGCGGGACGCCCACCGTGAAGCCCAAGGAACTGGGATTGTTTATCGCCGTGAACGATGACGGTCTGGTGTACGCCTTCAACGGCCATGTGGACCTGGGCACCGGTATCCGCACCGCGCTGGCGCAGATCGTCGCCGAAGAGCTCGATCTGGACCTGGACCAGGTGAGGATGGTGCTCGGCGACACGGAGCGCGTGCCAAATCAGGGCGCGACGATTGCCAGCGCGACCTTGCAGATTTCCGCAGTGCCGCTGCGTAACGCGGCGGCCGAAGCGCGGCGCTTTCTGCTGGCGCGGGCCGCCGGGCGTTGGGGCGTGAGTACGGCGAGCCTCAAGGTGGAAGCGGGCGTGATTCATGCGTCAGACGGGCGAACCCTCACCTATGGCGAGCTGGTCTGCGGCCAGCGCGATCAGTTGCGCGTCAGCGGTGATGCCCCCTTGAAGGCCCTTGAGGATTATCGCCTGGTGGGCAAGGGCGCCGAACGGGTAGACATCCCCGGCAAGGCCACTGGCGAGTTGACCTATGTCCATGACATGCGTGTGCCCGGCATGCTCCATGGTCGGGTGGTGCGCCCGCCGTATGCAGGGCTGGATTGCGGCGACTTTGTCGGCAACAGCCTGTTGAGCGTAGATGAGTCCTCCATCGCGCATATCCCCGGCATCGTCGCGGTGGTGGTGATCCGTGATTTTGTCGGGGTGGTGGCGCTGCGCGAGGAGCAGGCGATCAAGGCCGCCGAGGCGCTGCAGGTGCACTGGAAACCGTGGAACAATGGGTTGCCGGATATGAGCGATGTTGAGCAGGCGATCCGCGACAATCCTCGCGTTCGCCGCACGGTGCTCGACCAGGGCAATGTCGACGAAGCGCTCGCCAATGCCAGCCAGCGCATGCCGCGCAGTTACCTGTGGCCATACCAGATGCACGGCTCCATCGGCCCATCCTGCGGCGTGGCGGATTACACGCCGGCCGGCAGCCGCGTATGGTCCGGCAGCCAGAACCCGCACCTGCTGCGCGCTGACCTCGCGTGGTTGTTGGCCTGCGATGAAGCGCTGATCGAGGTGATCCGCATGGAGGCTGCCGGCTGTTACGGGCGCAATTGTGCCGACGATGTGTGTGCCGACGCGCTGCTGCTGTCGCGCGCGGTGGGCAAGCCGGTGCGCGTGCAACTGAGCCGTGAACAGGAACACCTGTGGGAGCCCAAGGGCACCGCGCAGCTGATGGAAGTGGATGGCGGCCTCAACGCCGACGGCAGCATTGCCGCCTACGATTTTGAAACCAGCTACCCCTCGAATGGCGCGCCGACCCTGGCGCTGTTGTTGACCGGTCGTGTCGAGCCGGTGGCGGCGATGTTCGAGATGGGCGACCGCACCTCGATTCCACCCTATGACATCGAGTCCATGCGCGTGACCATCAACGACATGGCACCCATCGTGCGGGCTTCGTGGATGCGCGGCGTATCGGCCTTGCCCAACACCTTCGCCCACGAATCCTATATCGACGAACTGGCGTTCGCTGCCGGCGTGGACCCGGTGGAATACCGCCTGCGTTATCTCAAGGATGAGCGCGCCATCGATCTGGTCAAATCCACCGCTGAACGCGCCAACTGGTCGCCGCGCACTGCGCCGATGCAGACCGCCAGCGAAGACCACCTGCTGCGCGGCCGCGGCTTTGCCTACGCGCGCTACATCCATAGCAAATTCCCAGGTTTCGGTGCGGCCTGGGCGGCGTGGGTGGCGGACGTGGCGATCGACAAGCAGACCGGCGATGTGTCGGTGACGCGGGTAGTGATCGGCCATGACGCAGGGATGATGATCAACCCGGCGGGCGTGCAACATCAGATCCACGGCAACGTGATCCAGTCCACCAGCCGCGTACTCAAAGAGCGCGTGACGTTTGAAGAGTCGACGGTGGCGAGCAAGGAGTGGGGCGGTTACCCGATTCTGACCTTTCCCGAAGTGCCGCAGATCGATGTGATGATGATGCCGCGCCAGGATCAGCCGCCCATGGGCGCTGGTGAGTCGGCGTCGGTGCCCAGCGCGGCGGCGATTGCCAATGCGATCTACGACGCCACCGGGATTCGCTTTCGCGAGTTGCCGATCACCCCGGAACGTGTGCTGGCGGCGTTGAATGCCGGCACCTTGGGGGGGGCCGCCAAGTCGCCGGAAAAACGCCGCAAGTGGTGGTTCGGTGCGCTGTTCGCCACCCTGGGCGCGGTGCTGGCCACGGCCTGGCCGTTTCACAGCGAGATTGCACCCATTGCGCCGCCCAGCGCCGGCACCTGGTCCAAGGCCACGCTGGAACGCGGGCGTTTGCTGGCGGCGGCAGGGGATTGCGCGGTGTGCCATACGGCGCCTGGTGGAGCGGCCAATGCTGGTGGCCTGGCGATGCAGACGCCGTTCGGCACGCTGTACAGCAGCAATATCACCCCGGATGTCGAGACCGGCATTGGCGCCTGGTCATACCCCGCGTTCGAGCGGGCGATGCGCGATGGGATTGGCCGTGACGGACGCAACCTGTACCCGGCGTTTCCCTATACGGCGTTTCGCAACATCAACGATGCCGACATGCAGGCGCTGTACGCCTACCTGATGGCCCAGGCGCCGGTTAGCCAGGCGCCGACGCCGAATGCCATGAGGTTTCCGTTCAATCTCCGGCCCCTGATGGCGGGGTGGAATGCACTCAATCTGCGTCGCGGTGAAATCACCCCGCAGCCTGAACGCAGTGAGCAATGGAATCGCGGCAATTATCTGGTGAACGGCTTGGGGCACTGCGCGGCGTGCCATTCGCCGCGCAATCTGCTGGGGGCAGAGAAGGGCGGCAAGGCGTTCCTGGCCGGTGGCATCGTGGACGGCTGGGAGGCCCCGGCGCTGACGGGGCTGTCGAAGGCGCCGACGCCGTGGACCGAAGATCAGTTGTTCACGTATTTGAGTACCGGTTATGCCGATGCCCATGGCGTGGCGGCAGGCCCGATGGGGCCGGTGGTCAGTGAGTTGTCGAAATTGCCCAAGGCGGATATCCGTGCGATGGCGGTGTACCTGGCGTCGCTGAAGGGCGAGGCCGTTGCTGATGTGCAGGTGGCGACCCCGGTGCCAAATCCCAATGGCCGGCGTGTGTTCGAGGGCGCGTGCAAAGCCTGCCATGCCGATGGCCTGGGGCCGAAATTGTTTGGGGTCAGCCCGTCACTGGCGACCAATACCAATGTGCACAGCGATCGGCCGGACAATTTGATCAAGGTGATCCTGCAAGGCATCAACAACCCGGCCACACAGGATCTGGGCTATATGCCGGGCTTCAAGGACAGCCTGTCGAACACTCAGGTGGCGGATCTGGTGGCCTATCTGCGCGGGCGATTTGCGCCGAATGCGCCAGGCTGGGAAGGGCTGGAACAGAAGGTCGCCCACCTACGCGCCAACCCTGGTACGCACTGACACTATTATGGCGAGCGGGCTTGCGCCCACAGGTGGGTCCGGTTTCTACAAGGGGGGCGGTGTGACGCCCCGGACCACCAGGTCACTGATAAATCCCAGCCAATCCTGCTGCGGCCCTTTGTTCGACAAATCCTCCCCCAGGAACGAGCTGAGGGTATGGCGGTTGGAGTTATAGAAGTAGCACAGCGAGGCGATCATCAAGTACACGTGCTTGAGGTCGACATCCTCGCGGAATACGCCCTGGGCCTGGCCGGCTTCGATAATCGGCCGCAATACGCCAACCGCTTCGCCTGACAGCCGTCGCATCTCACCCGACTGCCGGGCGTGCTTGCCCTGGTGCAGGTTCTCGATGCTCAGGATCGCCACGAACTCCGGGTGCTTGACGTAGTAGTTCCAGATAAACCCCACCAGGTCGCGCAGGGCCTGCACGGGTGTGTCGAGGTTCAGCTTGAGTTTGCCTTCGGCTTGGTTGAATTGCTCGTAGGTGTGTTCCAGCACGCAGACGAACAGGTGTTCCTTGCTGCCGAAATAGTAATAGAGCATGCGGTCGTTGGAGTCGGCCTCCTTGGAGATGGTATCGACGCGCCCGCCGGAATAGCCGTCGCGGGTGAACACCTTGACCGCCGCCTGGAGGATGCGTGCGCGGGTCTGGTCGGCCTGTTGTGCCCGAATGCCGGTCTTCTTGATCACCATGTCAAAGTGCCTCGCACGACAGTTTGGGCGCGGAATATAGCATGGGGATTTTCCGCTCCGTTCTGTGACCGACAAGTTCTGTAATAAAAACGCCATTGCGCTGGGGATTCAATCCGCGCCGGGCTATTTTGGTGCATCTCAATAACTAGAGTAGTCATGGATGAAATACCAACCTTTCAGCCGCACATTAATTGCCACTGCGCTGGTGTTGACGGTCAGCGGCGTGCACGCCGCCTCCCAGGCCCCGGTAGCCGGTGAAAATGGCATGGTGGTGACCGCCCAGCATTTGGCCACTCATGTGGGTGTGGATGTACTCAAGGCTGGCGGCAATGCGGTGGATGCGGCCGTAGCCGTCGGCTACGCGTTGGCGGTGGTGTATCCGGCGGCGGGTAACCTCGGCGGTGGCGGCTTTATGACCGTGCAACTGGCCGACGGGCGCAAGACCTTCCTCGACTTCCGCGAAAAAGCCCCCTTGGCGGCCACCGCCGACATGTACCTGGACAAGGACGGCAATGTCGTTGACGGCCTCAGCGCCAAGGGCCATCTGGCGGTCGGCGTTCCCGGCACGGTGTCGGGCATGGAGCTGGCCTTGAGCAAATACGGCACCCTCAAGCGCGCCCAGGTGATTGCCCCGGCGATCAAGCTGGCGGAAAACGGCTTTGAACTGGAACAGGGCGATATCGACCTGCTGCACACCGCCACTGGCGAGTTCGAAAAAGACAAGGACCTGCGCGCGATCTTCCTGCACAACGGCCAACCGATGCAGGTGGGCCAGAAGCTGGTCCAGAAAGACCTGGCCAAGACGTTGAAAGAAATCTCTGCCAAGGGCAGCGACGGCTTCTATAAAGGCTGGGTGGCCAAGGCGTTGGTGGATTCCAGCCAGGCCGGCAAAGGCATCATCACCCAGGCTGACCTCGACAAGTACAAGACCCGCGAACTGGCGCCTATCGAGTGCGACTATCGTGGCTACCACGTGGTCTCGGCGCCGCCACCGAGCTCCGGGGGCGTGGTGATCTGCCAGATCATGAACATCCTCGAAGGCTACCCGATGGCCGACCTGGGCTATCACTCGGCCCAGGGCCTGCACTACCAGATCGAAGCGATGCGCCACGCCTATGTGGACCGCAACAGCTACCTCGGGGATCCGGACTTCGTGAAGAACCCGATCGAGCATCTGCTCGACAAAAACTACGCCACGAAACTGCGTGACGCGATCGAGCCGAACAAGGCCGGCGACTCCCAGGCGATCAAGCCCGGCGTATCGCCCCATGAAGGCAACAACACCACTCACTACTCCATCGTCGACAAGTGGGGCAACGCGGTGTCGGTGACCTACACCCTCAACGACTGGTTCGGTGCCGGCGTGATGGCGAGCAAGACCGGGGTGATCCTCAACGATGAAATGGACGACTTTACCGTCAAGGTCGGCGTGCCGAACATGTATGGGCTGGTGCAGGGTGAAGCCAACGCCATCGCACCGGGCAAGGCGCCGTTGTCGTCGATGAGCCCGACCATCGTGACCAAGGACGGCAAGGCCGTGATGGTCGTCGGTACGCCGGGTGGCAGCCGCATCATCACCGCCACCTTGCTGACCATCCTCAATGTCATCGACTACAAGATGAACATCCAGGAAGCCGTCGACGCGCCGCGTTTCCACCAACAGTGGATGCCAGACACCACCAACCTCGAAACCTTCGCGGTGAGCCCCGACACCCAGAAGATCCTCGAAAGCTGGGGCCACAAGTTTGCCGGGCCTCAGGATGCCAACCACCTGGCCGCGATCCTGGTGGGCGCACCGTCGCTGGAGGGCAAGCCGGTGGGGAATAACCGCTTCTATGGGGCCAATGACCCGCGCCGTAATACGGGGCTGTCGCTGGGCTACTAACCGCTGCAACTCCCTGTAGGAGCGAGCTTGCTCGCGAAGAACGTCAACGATAACGCGGGCATTCTGGATTGATCCGGTGCCCCTGCGTTCTTCGCGCGCAAGCTCGCTCCTACAGTATCTGTTTGACTGCCGCGAAGGCTTTGGCGCGGCGCGCTTCCCAATCCCCTCGAATCACCACCACCGCCTGTCGATGCTGCTGCATCCACTCCAGGCCATCCTGGAAAAACGCCTGGCGGTCGGCCAATTGCGGTTGGCAGCGCTGGCCATCCGCAGTCCATTCCACATCCTCCGGGGATAGCAGCAGGTGCAGGTCGTAGTGCCGGGCCAGCAGTTCGTCGTCGAGCCACGCCGGGTAGTCGCCGAACAGGGTCTGGCTCCACAGTTTGTTGGTCAGCAGGTGCGTGTCGAGGATCAGCAGGTGCGGTTGTTCGGCGCGGGCGGCGTCTTCCCAGGCCAGTTGGCCACGAGCGATGGCCGGAATGTCGGCCAGGCGGGTGTCACGCTGATGCTGGTCGATGAAATAGCGCACGTATTCCCCCACCATCAGCCCGCCGAAATGGGCTTGCAGTTCGCTCGCCAGCCAGCTTTTACCGCTGGATTCGGGGCCGGCCAGTACCACTACTTTCATGCGTGCAACGCCGGGTCGGCGCGCCATTCACGCCAGCCTTGCACGGCGATCACCGTGAACAAGGCGTAAAGCGCGGCGGTGAGGTAGAGGCCTTTGTAGAGAAACAGCCCGACGAAGATCACATCGAGGGCGACCCACAGCGGCCAGCACTGCACGCGCTTCTGCGCCATCCACATCTGCGCCACCAGGCTGAAGCCAGTCAGGGCGGCATCGAGCCAGGGTTGGGCGGCGTCGGTCCAGTGGGCCATGGCAGCGCCGAGCAGCAGGCTGCCGACCGCACCGATGGCCAGGCTGGTCATGATTGCAGGCCAGCCCAGGCGGGTGACCTGGCGGCCTTGCCTGACCTCGCCGGCGCGGGTCCACTGCCACCAGCCGTACACCTGCAAGGCGGCGTAGACCACCTGCAGCAGCATGTCGGAGTAGAGTTTCACGTCATAGAACACCCAAGTGTAGAGCAGCACCATCACCAGCCCGATGGGCCAGCACCAGGGGTTTTGCTTGACTGTCAGCCAGACAGCGATCACCCCCAGGGCGGCGGCGAACAGTTCAAGCCCGGACATGGTGGTTCCTTGGGAGAGTGGGAGAGGGCCGGGATTGTAACCAGAGGCAGGCAATCTTCAAAACACCGGAGGGCAAATGTGGGAGGGGCGGTGCGACGATTCGACTTGCTCCCTCCCACAGGTTGAACGGCGCTAGACCTTGAATTGGCGCAGCAAGCCTTCGAGTTGCTCGCTCAGGCTACGCAGGTGCGCACTGGCCACGCTGGACTGTTCTGCCGCCAGCGCCGTGCTGTGGGACAGCCCGGCGGCCTGGGTCACGTTCTGGTTGATGTCTTCCACTACGTGCGCCTGTTGCAGGGTGGCGCTGGCAATCGAGGCGTTGAGGCCGTTGAGGTTTTGCAGCGCCTGACCGATGGCGGTGAGGCTGGCACCGGCCTGGCCGGCCTGTTCGATGGTCAGTTGCGAGGCGCTGTGGCTATCGCTGATGACCTTGACCGCAGCTTCCGAGTGACCTTGCAGGCGCTCGATCATCGCCTGGATTTCAGCCGTGGATTTTTGCGTGCGCTGGGCCAGCAGGCGCACTTCATCCGCGACCACGGCAAACCCGCGCCCTTGCTCGCCGGCCCGCGCGGCTTCGATCGCGGCGTTCAAGGCGAGCAGGTTGGTCTGGTCGGCGATCGAGCGGATCACTTCGAGCACGCCGCCGATCTGGGTGCTTTCACTGGACAGGGTACGGATCACTTCCACGGCCTGGCTGATGGTGGTGGACAGTTGGTCGATCTGTTGCAGGCTGCTGTCGATATTGACCTGGCCCTGCTGTGCCTGGGCCTGGGCGTCGCGCATTTCACTGGCGGCGTGCTCGGCGTTTTTCGCCACGTCCTGCACGCCGTAGGTGACTTCATTGATCGCGGTGGCCACCAGCTCCATCTGCTGCGACTGTTGCTGGCTGCGGTCATGGGCCTGGGAGGCGTTGTTGCCCAGCTCGGTGGACGACTGTCCCAGGGCATTGGCGCAGACCTGCAATTGGCTGACGACCTGGCGCAGCTTGGCGGTAAAACTGTTGAAATGCTGGGACAACTGGGTGACTTCGTCCCGGCCGTGGGTGTCGAGGCTGCGGGTCAGGTCGCTTTCGCCGCTGGCGATATTGCCCATGGCGTTCACGGCTTCCTGCAATGGCCGCACGATGCTGCGCACGATCAGCGAGACCAGCAGGGCCATGACCACGGCGATGGCCAGGCCGATCCCCGACGCTTTCCACACCTGCACATTGAACTCGGCCTGGACATCATCCACATACACGCCGGAGCCGATGATCCAGCCCCAGGGCTCGAACAGTTGGATATACGAAGTCTTCTCAACCGGTGCGTCGGACCCCGGCTTCGGCCAACGGTAGCTGATGATCCCGGCGCCCTTGGTCTTGGCCAGGCTGACGAACTCGTTGAACACGGCAAAGCCGTCCGGGTCGCGGATCGCCGAGAGGTTCTGGCCATCGAGCTTGGGGTTGGCCGGGTGCATGATCATCACCGGCGTCAGGTCGTTGATCCAGAAATAATCGTCATGGCCATAGCGCAAACCGCGCACCGCGCTCAGGGCTTGTTTTTGCGCAGCTTCGCGGGTCATGACGCCGGTGGTTTCGAGGCTGTGATAAAAAGTCAGGATTCCGCTGGCGGTCTGTACCACGTTCTGGGTCTGTTGGCGCTTGGCCTGATAAAGGTCGCCATGAATCTGCTTGAGCATCAGCAAACCCAGGGTCAGCAGCATCAGCACGGCGACTATCAGGATCAGCCAGAGGCGCCGGCTGATCGACATATTGCGCAAACTGTTCATCGTCCTGTCACTCCGTGCTTTTTATAATTGTGGCCGTCGCATCGACATTTCCGGCTTGTCTGATAGGCTTTCGGCCTGAAATTGGAAAACCTGAGTACTGCCTGATTTTTCACAGAATTTTTGCAGACCGGCGTTGAATCTCAACACCGGGCACTTTAGTGCGCTCGTTGTCAGTGAACCATTAAAAAGACTAGCGAGGCTTGCCGTAGCGCAAGACCTTTGGGGGAAGTATGGATTTGTGGACCGCCGCACAGGCATTGATACTCGGCGTGGTGGAAGGACTGACAGAGTTCCTGCCCATCTCCAGCACAGGCCACCAGATTATCGTCGCCGACTTGCTCGACTTCGGCGGCGAACGTGCCATGGCGTTCAACATCATCATCCAGCTCGGCGCGATCCTCGCGGTGGTCTGGGAGTTTCGGCGCAAGATTCTCGACGTGGTCACCGGCCTGCCGACCCAGCGCAACGCCCAGCGATTCACGCTCAACCTGTTGATCGCGTTCCTGCCGGCGGTGGTACTGGGGGTGATTTTCGCCAACCTGATCCACCATTACCTGTTCAACCCGATCACCGTGGCCACGGCGCTGGTAGTGGGCGGCATCGTCATGTTGTGGGCCGAGCGCCGCCAACACGAAGTGCATGCCGAGACCGTCGATGACATCACCTGGAAAGACGCGCTGAAGGTGGGCTTTGCCCAGTGCCTGGCAATGATCCCCGGCACCTCGCGTTCCGGCTCGACCATTATCGGTGGCCTGCTGTTCGGCCTGTCGCGCAAGGCCGCCACCGAGTTCTCGTTCTTCCTGGCCATGCCGACCATGGTCGGTGCGGCGGTGTATTCGGGCTACAAGTACCGTGACCTGTTCCAGCCGGCCGACCTGCCGGTGTTCGCCATCGGCTTTGTCACCTCGTTCATCTTCGCGATGATCGCGGTCAAGGGTCTGCTCAAGTTCATCGCCAGCCATAGCTATGCGGTGTTTGCCTGGTATCGGATTGCCTTCGGCCTGCTGATCCTGGCGACCTGGCAGTTCGGTTGGATCGACTGGGCAGCGGCCAAGGCATGACGATTCAACACCCGCGCCTGAAGGCGCTGATCTTCGCGTTGTTGTGCGCGGCGCCGCTGTTGGGGTCGGTGCTGGTGTGGCAGCGCGGTGAAACGGTGATCCCGCTGGTGGCCTATGGCGTGGTCAGCGTGGTGGCGTTCTTTTTGTACTGGAACGACAAGCGCAAGGCGCGTACCGACAGCTGGCGCACCCCGGAAAACATCCTGCACGCCGTCGAGCTGGCGGGTGGCTGGCCGGGGGCGTTGATTGCCCAACAGGTGTTCCGCCACAAGACGCGCAAGGTGTCTTACCAGGTGCTGTTCTGGGCAATCGTGCTGTTGCACCAGGTGTTCTGGCTGGATCAGTTATTCCTGGGCGGCACCTTGGGTTCAATCCTCTAGCAACAACCCGATCTGCGTGCGCTTGGGCAGCTTGCTCACCACCAGCTGGTGGGAGCGCTGCAACAAGCCACGCAACTCCTCGGCGCCCAACGGGTAGGGCGTGTTCATGATGATCCACTGTGCGCGTGCCAGGTACGGCGCCGGGTGGATGCCTGGGCGATCCACGTGGCCGAGGAACAGGTCTTTGTCGACCTTGAACGCCAACGAGTCACCGCGCAGGTGCTGCACGGCGAACATCTTGTTGCCGGCGATCGAGAACACCCGTACGCCGCCCCATTTGTAGTCTTCCCGCGCGCCCGGCAGGCTCAGGCAGAAGTGTGCGACTTGTGCTTCGGTCATGTTCATAGCAAGCGGTCTCCACAGTCTTTGAAGCCTTCTTCCAGGTAGTCGATCCAGGCACGAATGGCCGGCAGTACGCCGCGCCGATGCGGGTACACGGCCTGCAGCCAGCCGCCTGGCAGCGACCACTGCGGCAACAGCTGTACCAATCGGCCGCTGGCCAATTCCTCTTCGCAATACATCATCGGCAGTACGGTAAAGCCGAGCCCCATGATCGCGCTGGCCTTGCGCACGATAAAGTCGTCGATGCCCAGCCGCGCCTCCATCACCAGGTCCTGGGGATTGCCCTGGGGGTCGAGAACGCGCAGGTGCACCATGCGGTCGGCTTCCAGTGCGCCGAGTACCGGCAGTTGCTTGAGGTCATCAAGGTCGTTGACCTGCCGGCTGCGCATGAACTCGGGGCTGGCAACCAGCACGGTCTGGGCCTGGCGCAGGCGCTTGGTCACCAGCAGCGGGTCTTCATCGCCCAGCTCGCGTACGCGCAGGGCCACGTCAATGCCTTCGGCTACCAGGTCCACGCGACGGTTGACCAGGGTCATTTCCAGTTGCACCAACGGGTGGGCGGCGAGAAACCCGGCGACCAGTTCCGGCAGGATGTGTTGGGCCATGCCTACCGGGCAGCTGACACGCAGGCGCCCGCGGGGTTCGCTGGACATGCTGGCCACGGCCTCATCGGCCATTTCCGCTTCCAGCAGCATCGCCTGGCAATGGCGCAGGTAGCGCTCGCCGACGGCGGTGAGGGTCAATTGCCGGGTGGTGCGTTGCAACAGGCGCGCGCCCAAGCGTTCTTCCAGCTCGGCAATGCGCCGCGACAGGCGCGATTTGGGAATCCCCAGCAGGCGTCCGGCCGCCGCAAAGCCGCCGGATTCGACGACTTTGGCGAAATAGTAGAGGTCATTGAGGTCTTGCATGATGGGCCTATTGTCCTGTCAGTGGGACGAACTATCGCATTTCAACCACCTTATCGGCTATTGGTTTCATGCGTAGGCTTAACACCATCTAATCCTTACCGCTGACCTTATTTGGAGCTTTCCCATGAAACTGTTGCATATCGATTCCAGCATCCTCGGTGACAACTCGGCTTCCCGTCAGCTCACTGCCGGCGTGGTCAAAGCCTGGCAAGCGGCTGAGCCGGGTGTGGAAGTCACCTATCGCGACCTGGCCAACGAAGGTATCAGCCACTTCTCCGGCGCGACCCTGGGGGCCCTGGGGACTGCCGCTGACCTGCGTGATGCTGCGCAAAAACACGAGGCTGACCTGAGCGCATCGACCCTGGCTGAATTCCTCGCCGCCGATGCTGTTGTGATCGGTGCGCCGATGTACAACTTCACCATTCCGACCCAGCTCAAGGCCTGGATCGACCGCATCGCGGTTGCCGGCCAGACCTTCCGTTACACCGAAGCCGGCCCGGAAGGCCTGTGCGGCAACAAGAAAGTCATCATCGTCTCCACGTCCGGTGGCTTGCATGTTGGCCAGGCAACGGGTGTAGCCCATGAGGAATACCTCAAAGTCATGCTGGGCTTCCTCGGTATCACCGACATCGAATTCGTCCGTGCCCACGGCCTGGCGTACGGCGACGACGCTCGCAGCAAAGCCCTGAACGACGCCAACGTACTCATCAACGAACAATTGTTCGCCGCCGCGTAAGGCTTGTGTAAATTTCGCCGTTGACCGGTTTCAATCCGAAGCCGGGCGCCTAAACTCTGTATTCTGATCGCCTGAAAAGTGATCGGAGTACGGAGTTTTTTCGTTTGCGCGCAGTCTTTACTTTGGCCCAGGTTATGCAGCATGGGTATATCACTCGGTGCGAGTACCTTGAACCATGGACTTTTCAATCAGACATGCCGCGGGTGTTGAGCGTGGTTGCACAGCAAAGGTGGACATCCTCATGATGCGTCTTTGTGCTGTTTTGGTTCTTTCCCTGCTCGGCGGCCTGGTTTCAGTGCACGCCGCACCCGCCCCGCACCCGCATTGGAGCGTGGGCTTCCATCGCATGACGTTTCTCGATCCGCTGGATCTGCAGCCGATGAAAGCCGTTGCGTTCTACCCCTCCACCGACGACGAGCACAGCACGCAGCTGGGGCCTTATCGCGTCGCCGCCACCGAAGATTCCAAGATTGCCATCGGCCGCTTCCCGATGTTGATGCTGTCCCACGGCAACACCGGCACGCCGCTGGCCCTGCATGACCTGGCCACCTCGCTGGCGCGCAAGGGCTTTGTGGTGGTGGCGGTGTTGCACCCCGGCGACAACTACAAGGATCACAGTCGCCTGGGCACGGTCAGCAACCTGTATGGGCGGCCGATCCAGATTTCCGAAGCGATCACCGCGACCCTGGCGGACCCCATGCTGTCACCGTTCGTCAACGTCGATCAGGTGGGGGTCATTGGTTACTCGGCCGGTGGCGAAACCGCCTTGATCCTGGCGGGCGCCAAGCCTGATTTCGACCGCCTGCGCCGCTATTGCCAGGAGCGCCCGGAAGACCGCGATGCCTGCACCACCAAGGGTGAACTGGTGGTAGACCGCGATGACCTGCAGCCGCAATCCGATCCGCGTATCCATGCCTTGATGTTGATGGCGCCGCTGAGCTTGATGTTCGGCCGCCATACCCTGGCCGATGTGCATGTGCCGGTGCTGCTCTACAGCGGCGACGGCGACAAGCTGGTGGCCGTGGACAAGAATGCCGCCGCCCTGGCGCGCAAGTTGCCGGAACCGCCGGACTTCAAGTTGCTGGCCGGGGCAGGGCACTTCGTATTCATGGCACCGTGCGACAGCGATCAGCTGGCGTTGATGCCGGCGATCTGCACCGACGCCGATGGGGTCGACCGCGAAGGCATTCACCGCGACCTGATCTCCGAGGCCGGGCGCTTTTTCAGTCACACCCTGGGGCAGTCCACCCGCGCCGGTTTGCAGACGGCCGATCAGTAAGCGCGGCGCTTGAGCAGCAGGGTCACGCCCAGCGCCGTGACTGACAACAGCGCCGCGCAGAAGAAGATCCAGCCGTAACCCAGGTTCAGCGCCACGGCGCCCATCAACGGCCCGGCAATCGCCAGGGCCAGGTCGAAAAACACCGCATAGGCACTCAGCCCCGCGCCCCGGCTGCTGTTGGGCACCTGCTTGATGGCTTCCACACCCAGCGCGGGGTACACCAGCGACAGACCGAAGCCGGTCAGCCCCGCACCGATCAATGCCACGCCGGTGGACGGCGCAAGCCACAGCAGGGTCAGGCCCAGGGTCTCGATGATCATGCAGGCGATCGCTGCCCTGAAGCCGCCAAACCGGCTGATGGCCGAGATAAACACCAGGCGCGAGACAATAAAGCACACACCGAATACCGTCAGGCAGTAGGCCGCGCCTTGCCAGCCGCGATTGAGGTAATACAGGGTGATAAAAGTGGTCAGGGTGCCGTAGCCGATCGAGGCCAGGCACAGGCTGGCGCCAAACGGTGCGATACGCCCGAATACTGCCCAGAACGGCAGACGCTCGCCACGTACCACCGGCACCGAAGGTTTGTTGCGGATCAGCACCAGGCCCAGGGCTGCCAGCGCCGCCAGCGCGACCCCGAGGCTGGTATAGCCGTACTCGGCAACCATCACCACGCCCAGCGGCGCACCGATGGCAATGGCGCCATAGGAGGCGATGCCATTCCAGGAAATCGAGCGTGCGGTGTGCTCGGCGCCAACCTGGCCCATGCACCAACTGATGGTGCCCACGCCGATCAGGCCCTGGGCCACGCCGAGCAACAAGCGCCCGGCAATCAGGATGCCCAGGCTCAGCGCCGGCAGACTTTCCATCAGTGTCGCGACAAACGTCAGCACGCCACTGACCAGGATACCGGCCAAGCCCAGCACGATCGCACGCTTGGTGCCCACGGTATCGGACATGCGCCCAGCCATGGGGCGGCTGAGCAGGGTGGCCAGGTACTGCGAGCCGATGGTGACCCCGGCCACCACTGCGCTGAAGCCCAATTGCTCATGCACATAACCTGGAATCACCGCAATCGGCAGGCCGATGCAGATAAAGGCAATGAAGGTGTAGAAGACGATGGAGACGATCTGCAGGGTGATCGACAATGAGCTGGGGGTGGCGGCAGGCATGGGTGCTCGTTCGCGGGCGGGCGGTGAGCGCATCATGGCAAGGGCTTGGGGGAAAAGGAAGCAGCCTAACTAATTTGGCTGATGAATAGGCTTGCCGGGGGCAGCGTGAGTTTGCTGTGTCGAGCGGGCTTGCCCCGCGTTGGGCTGCGAAGCAGCCCCAATAAAAAAACACCGCGTTCTGCCAGGCAAAACACGGTGTTTGGTTTTAGGGCCGCTTCGCAGCCCAACGCGGGGCAAGCCCGCTCGCCACAGCAAGCCCGCTCGCCACTTCAGGTCGCTGCTTTTAGAACACCACGCCTTGGCTGCGCAGGTAGTCGTCGTAGGTGCCGCTGAAGTCGATCACGCCGTTGGCGCTCAACTCGATGATGCGGGTGGCCAGGGACGATACGAACTCACGGTCGTGGCTGACGAAGATCAACGTGCCGGGGTAGTTTTCCAGGGCCAGGTTCAGCGCCTCGATGGATTCCATGTCCAGGTGGTTGGTCGGTTCATCCATGATCAGCACGTTCGGCTTTTGCAAGATCAGCTTGCCGAACAGCATGCGGCCTTGCTCACCACCGGAGATGACCTTGACCGACTTGAGGATCTCATCGTTGGAGAACAGCATGCGGCCCAGGGTGCCACGGATCACTTGCTCGCCTTGGGTCCACTGGCCCATCCAGTCGAACAGGCTCATGTCGTTTTCGAAGTCACTCGCGTGATCCTGGGCGTAGTAGCCCAGTTCTGCGGCGTCGGTCCACTTGACGCTACCGGCATCCGGGGTCAGTTCGTTGACCAGGGTACGCAGCAGGGTGGTCTTGCCGATACCGTTCGGGCCGATGATCGCCACGCGCTCGCCGGCTTCGACCTGGAAGCTGAAGTCCTTGAACAGCGGCTTGCCGTCGAAGCCTTTGGCCATGCGATCGACGATGACTGCCTGGCGGTGCAGCTTTTTGGTCTGTTCGAAACGGATGAACGGGCTCACGCGGCTCGAAGGCTTGACCTCGGCCAGCTGGATCTTGTCGATCGCCTTGGCACGGGAAGTCGCCTGCTTGGCTTTCGAGGCGTTGGCCGAGAAGCGGCTGACGAAGGATTGCAGTTCGGAGATCTGCGCTTTCTTCTTGGCGTTGTCCGACAGCAATTGCTCGCGGGACTGGGTCGCCACGGTCATGTACTCGTCGTAGTTGCCCGGGAACAGGCGCAGCTCGCCGTAGTCCAGGTCAGCCATGTGGGTGCACACGCTGTTCAGGAAGTGACGGTCGTGAGAGATGATGATCATCAGGCTGGAGCGCTGGGTCAGGATGTTTTCCAACCAGCGGATGGTGTTGATGTCCAAGTGGTTGGTCGGTTCGTCGAGCAACAGCACTTCAGGATCGGAGAACAGCGCCTGGGCCAGCAATACGCGCAGTTTCCAGCCAGGGGACACTTCGCTCATCGGGCCGAAATGCTGCTCCAGGGGAATGCCCAGGCCCAGCAGCAGCTCACCGGCACGGGATTCGGCGGTGTAGCCGTCCATCTCGGCGAATTCGGTTTCCAGCTCGGCCACGGCCATGCCGTCGTCTTCGCTCATTTCCGGCAGCGAGTAGATGCGGTCGCGCTCGGCCTTGACCTTCCACAGCTCCTCGTGGCCCATGATCACGGTGTCGAGCACGGTGAATTCTTCGTAGGCGAACTGGTCCTGGCGCAGTTTACCCAGGCGAACATTTGGTTCCAGCATGACCTGGCCGCCGGACGGATCGAGATCGCCGCCGAGGATTTTCATGAAGGTCGACTTGCCGCAACCGTTGGCACCGATCAGACCATACCGGTTGCCGGCGCCGAACTTGACCGAGACGTTCTCGAAGAGCGGCTTGGCGCCGAACTGCATGGTGATGTTAGCTGTGGAGATCAATTACTTTACCTATCAATGGGTTGCGAGCGTGGCGGCGTGAGCCTCCAGGCATGCGTCAACAGCGACATCAAGGCGCGAAACCCGGTCGCTGAGCAAAAAATGGGGGATGTGTGTTGGAATTTGGCGCGCATTGTCGCATATGTCAGGCGACAGTTGTATGGCACGCGAAAGATGGTTTTTCCAGCGTCTCCGGCATGGCCAGCCACAACAGCGCCAAGGCCACGGCGGCAACACCGGCCAGGGTCAGGAACGCGGCGTTATAGCCGGCTTGTTGCACCACGAAACCGGCCAGGCTGTTGCTCAATGCCGCCCCCAGGCCAAACACAGTGGACAGCGCGCCCAGGCTGACGTTGAAACGCCCGGTGCCCTGGGTCAGGTCCTTGACGATCACCGGGAACAGCGCGCCGAAAATGCCCGCGCCGATGCCGTCGAGCATCTGCACCGCGACCAGCCAATAGGGATCGTTGGACAAGGTATACAGCACGCCCCGCAACGGCAGAATCATGAAGCCGATCAGCAGCAGCGGTTTGCGCCCCCACAGGTCGGCCTTGGCGCCCACCAGCCAGGCCATCGGCACCATTACCAGTTGTGCGGCGACGATGCAGGCCGAGGTCAGTGGCGTGGCCATGTGCAAGTTGATCTGCGACAGCTTCTGGCTGACCAGTGGCAGCATGGCCGCATTGGCCAAGTGAAACAGCGCGCAGCAGATCGCGAACAGCAGCAACGGCCGGTTGGCCAGCAAAACGGCCACGCCGGATGGCTGCTCATGCGCGGTGTGATGGGCAGGATCGAAGCCCCGGGCGACCTCATGGTCGATCGTCTTGGCCGACACGCAACTGACCGCGACGATACTGGCGACCGCCATAAACGCCATCAGGTAGAACACCACCACCGGCCCGAACAGATAGGCGAGGCCACCGGCCAGCAGCGCAGCCACGGCATTGCCGGCGTGGTTGAAGGTTTCATTACGTCCGGTGCGGCGGGTAAAGGCCCGTGGCCCGGTGATGCCGAGGGAAATCGCGGAGATCGCCGGGGCAAACACCGAGGCTGCAACGGCGCTGGCGGCCTGGGTCAGCGCCACCAGGCTGAACGAACTGACAAAGGGCAGCATCAGGCAACTGGCGGTGACCAATAGCGCCGCAACCGCGATCACCGCGCGTTTGCTGCGAGTGCGATCGATCAGCGCGCCTGCCGGGCCTTGGGTGATCAAGGCGGCGATCCCGGCCAGGGTCATGACCACGCCAATGCTGGCCGGGTCCCATTGGTGCACGGCCAACAAGTAAATCGCCAGGTACGGTCCCAGGCCGTCACGCACATCGGCCAGGAAGAAATTCAGGCTGTCCAGGGACAAGGTGGTGCGCAGGTCGTTGTGATGGGCCACGGTGCGATCTTCGAGGAGCGGTGTTCAAGGACTGGACACCCGTTGGCTTAATGACCTTCGGGCTTGCCGGGAAGTTTCCCCTGCGCAGAGGGTTTTATCTGACAGGCAATTGGCCTATTTTCCCAAGCTTGCCGCACTGATTCTTAGGAGATGCAATGGACATGCCCTCGGCTCAACAAGCAATTGCCAGCAATAAGGACGCCTGGGATGCATCCGCCAGGCTGCACAAAGACACGCCGACCTGGAAAGCGTTGTTGGGCGCGGTGGTCAACCCGAGGTTTTCGTGCCTGGACCCGACCATCACCGCGCTGCTGCAAGCGGTCGGCGTAGAGGGCAAGGATGTGGTGCAACTGTGTTGTAACAACGGCCGCGAAAGCCTGTCGCTGTTCGGCCTGGGCGCGCGCTCGGTCGTCGGGGTCGATCAATCCCGGGCCTTCCTGCAACAGGCCGAAGAGCTGGCTGCCGTGTCGCCCCATTGCCCCGAATTCATCGAAACCGATATCCATCAACTACCCGAGCGCTTGCACGAACGCTTCGATGTCGCCTTAGTGACGATCGGTGTACTGGGCTGGATGCCCGATGTGGCGTTGTTCATGCGGCACGTTGCCAGTACCTTGAAGCCGGGTGGCACCCTGGTGATGTATGAAACCCATCCGTTCCTCGAGGTGTTCGACCCGCGGGCGAGCGACCCGTTGCGGCCCGCCAGCGCCTACTTTCAGCGTGAGCCCTTTGTGCTGCAGGAATCCATCGTGTACGAAGGGCTGGCTGAAACCACCGGTCCAACCTCCTATTGGTTCGTGCATACCCTGGGCAGCCTGGTCAACGGAGCGATTGCGGCGGGCCTGCAGATCGGCCACTTGCAGGAATACCCGCATTGCAATCGCGAGGAACTCTACGATCAGTATGAGGATCAGCCGGCGCAATTGCCCTTGTGCTTTACCCTGACAGCGACCAAGCGCTGCGTATAACGACCTTTTCGGCACGCAAAAAAAGCCCGCACGTAGAGGCGGGCTAAGGGATTCACTGGAGTAGGTAGGTTTCACTCTATAGACCGCGAAGTGAACGCTTCGTGAAAATGCGGTCGCAAGTTTGCGCGGTGTATACGCTTACCGCCGGCGTACAAAGGTCCTCATTGTCTGACCTGGGCCAGTACTGAAGACGGTTGGCCTGGGCATGCCTTCATCTGCGGCAATGAACACAAAATCATCCCCTTCGAGGCGGTAGCTGGCAGGCAGTTGCTTACCCGCATCTTCGCCCATGGCGTCCACCCAGGTAATGCGCTTGGGCACTGCGCTGCTGTCCAGGAAGAATCGGCCAGCCAGTAATATTGCTCCAGTGGTGGTAGTCACGGTGAACTGGTCGCCTGTAATGGTGGTTAGAGCACCAGGCGCGCTATGGGCATCCACCGGGTTAAGCACGCCACTGTCTTCGAGCGAAGTTTGCTCCCAGGCACCTTGAAGGGCTTGGTAGTCCGGGTCTGAAATGGATGACATACAAATTCCTTTTTGTTGAAGGGCTAATTGCAGGCGGTCTTGGGAAGGGAGGACGATTAAATCACCTGAGACGCTATCAGATGTGGGATGGATCTGATCGATGCCCGACCGTCATCTTCCACACCCTCAAAAGCACACTCACTAGACAGCTTTTCACAAATCTTAGTTAACTTTTGGTTACAAGATGTGGCTAAATAACGGCCAATGCGCATGACCGGTCTGTCACCCGGCCGGTCATGCTGCGTCTATGTGAATTGTGATTTCAGGTGCTGCTATCCAATCCTCGGCCGTCGTGGGCACGCAGGAGCAGCCTGTCTTCTTCTGACTTGTGACGAAATCTCTTGAAACTCATCATTGTTGCTCTCTACGTTGCCTCTATTGCGTATGTCCACCTGCGTGGCCGGGTGCGGCATAAGTTGGGCCGCCAGCTCAGCGATCACTCGACCTTCCTGGCGCCGGTCAACTGCTTTCTCTACCTGTTCTCCAAGCTGCCCAGCCGGCCCTTCCTGTCGCCCAGCGATTTTCCGGACCTGAGCCCGTTACAGGAGCATTGGCAGGAAATCCGCGAGGAAGGCGAGAACCTGATGCGGGAAGGGGCGATCAAGCGCTCGGATCAGTACAACGATGTGGGTTTCAACTCGTTCTTCAAGTCAGGTTGGAAGCGCTTCTATTTGAAATGGTACGGCGACAGTCATCCTTCGGCGATGAAGCTGTGCCCGCGTACCACTGAGCTGGTGCAGAGCATCGGTTCGATCAAGGCGGCCATGTTTGCCGAGCTGCCACCAGGTTCCCGGTTGGTGCGGCACCGCGACCCCTATGCCGGTTCCTACCGCTATCACTTGGGTCTGGACACCCCTAACGATCCCGGCTGCTACATCAATGTGGATGGCGAAAGCTATTCCTGGCGTGATGGCGAGCCGGTGATGTTCGACGAGACCTATATTCACTACGCGGAAAACACCACCGCGCAGAACCGTCTTATCTTGTTCTGTGATATTGAACGACCGATGAAATACCGCTGGGCGGCGGCGTTCAACCGCTGGTTCAGCCGCACGGTCATGGCGGCAGCCGGCTCGCCCAATGATGACGGCGACAAAACCGGTGGCCTGAACCGCGCCTTTAACCGCCTGTACAAGATTCGCCTGCGTGGCAAAGAGCTGAAAAAGCGCAATCGCACGCGCTACTACCTGGAGAAGTGGGCGATTTTCGCAGTGCTGGCGTTGATCTTCATCCTGATCTGAGCCTGGGCCGGCGCGACTTACTCAGGTGGAGTCGCGCCCAGCTTGTCCCACATCTTCTTGCTGATCTTCTGTCGATTGGCATAACCCGCCCACGGGTTGTCCTTCAAACCCTGCAAGCGTTCGTGCAGGTTGGCCACCGTCCACTGCTGGGCACCGCGCAACCCTTTCAATTCGTCACGGCTGACCGGCACCGATACCGGCAGGCCGGGTCGTGCCCGAACCGAGTAGGCCGCGACCGTGCTGGCGCCACGGGCATTACGCAGGTAATCGATGAAAATCTTGCCGACGCGGTTTTTCGGCCCTGACGTGGCGGTAAAGCGCTCCGGCAGTTGCTGGGTCATGAACTGGGCGATGGCCTTGGCGAAGGCTTTCACGGTGTCCCAATCGTCGCGACGTGCCAACGGGACAACCAGGTGCAAGCCCTTGCCGCCACTGGTTTTGATAAAGGCTTGCAGCCCCAATTCATCCAGCACCGATAAGGTCAGTTGCGCCGCTTCCAGCATGGTTTTCCACGGCAGTGCGGGGTCCGGGTCGAGATCGAGCACAAACAGGTCTGGGGTCTCGATCTTGTCCGAGGTGGCGCCCCAGGTGTGCAGCTCCACGGTGCCCATCTGCACCGCGCCCACCAGGGCGGCGGTGCTGTCGATTTCCATCAGGCGGGCGTGACCTGGGTCCAACGCCGGGTCCAGTTGCTGGAGATGCGGGATCGCCAGGCGCTCTGTGTGCTTCTGGAAGAACTGCTCGCCCCCCACACCTTCCGGGGCACGGAGCAATGCCACAGGGCGATGGTGCAGGAAGGGCAGGATCCAACGGCTGATGCTGTCGTAGAACTGCGCCAGTTGCAGTTTTTGCGTGCCGCTGTGCTGATCGATGATCCGCTCCGGGTGGGTAATCTTCACCCCGGCGACGGTGCTGGGCGCGCCGGACTTCCGGGCCGTTGGTGCTTGCAGCGATTTGGCCGCGCGTGGCTGCTCATGAATGATCTGTTGCACCGGTTTATCAGAACGCAGCGCGACAAACGCGGCCTGGCGTACCACGCCTTCCCGGGTCCACTCGGCAAATCGCACCTCGCCGACCAATTGCGGCTCCACCCAATGCACGCCGCGGGCCTGGGCGCGGGTCAGTGGCTTGTCCAGGGGTGAAGTCTTGCGCTGCAGCGGCGTAAGCCGGGCGTAGATGTCCTGCAGCGCGGCCCGATCAAACCCGGTGCCGACACGCCCGGCATAGACCAGCCCGGCATCGCCGTTGACCGCCAGTAACAGCGCGCCAAACCCGCTGCGCGAACCCTGGGGGCGGGTGTACCCGACAATCACGAACTCCTGGCGCAGGCGGCATTTGAGCTTGATCCAGTCGGTGTTGCGACTGGATACATAGGGGCTACCCGCACGCTTGCCGATCACGCCTTCCAATGCCAGGTCGCGGGCGCTTTCGAAGATATCGTGTTGGTTGGCGGCAAACGCCTCGGAGAAACGTAACAGTTTGCTCTTGCTACCGGCCAAGGCCGCCTTGAGCGCAGCGCGGCGTTTTTCCAGCGGGTCTTGCCGTTGATCGCGGCCTTCCAGAAACGGCGCGTCGAACAGGTAATAGACAATGTCCAGGCTGCGTCCGATATCGAAGGCGTTTTGCAGGGCCTGGAAATCCGGCAAGCCATCGCCATTGAGGCTGACCACTTCGCCGTCGAGCCAGCTGTCCTTGAGTTTCAGGGCTTGCAGGGCCTTGGCCTGGCGCGGCAAGCGGTCAGTCCAATCATGGCCGTTGCGCGTGAACAGGCGCACTTCGCCGTCACGAATACGCGCCAACATGCGGTAGCCGTCGAACTTGATTTCGTAGAGCCAGTTACCCTCCGGTGCACGGTCGACCAAGGTGGCCAGTTGAGGCGCGAATTGATCGGGCAGGGCGAGCGTTTTCTTGCGTGAGGCTTTTTTCGCGGAGGGTTTGGCGGCGGTCGTCGGCGTGCCCACCGATGCATCACTGAGCACGCTCCGGGGCTGTGCCTGGACGATATCGTAGTCGCTGCTCGGGCGTGCCTGCTGATCCTGTTCCTTGATCAGCAGCCATTGCTGCTTATCGCCGCTGCCTTTGAGGCGGGTACGCACCAGGGTCCAGTCGCCGGCGAGTTTCTCCCCGACCAGGGTGAATTTCAGCTTGCCGGCGGCGTAGGCTTTTTGCGGATCGTCATGGGGTTGCCAGACGCCGCGATCCCATACGATCACATCGCCGGCGCCATATTGGCCCGCCGGGATGCTGCCCTCGAAACTGCCGTAGCTCAAGGGGTGATCCTCGACATGCACGGCCAGGCGTTTCTGGCTGGGGTCCAGGCTGGGGCCCTTGGGTATTGCCCAGCTCTTGAGTACCCCGTCGAGTTCCAGGCGAAAGTCGTAATGCAGGCTGCGCGCATCGTGCTTTTGAATCACGAACGCCAACGCCGATGCCTGGCGCTTGTTGGGTTTCGAGTCACCCGCAGGTTCGCCAGTGATCTCGAAATCGCGCTTTCGGTGGTATTCGCTCAAGGGTTTTGCCATGTCGTTTTCTCCCTTCTATGGCGGACTCAAGAGGCCTTTTTGCTGGTTTTTTTCGCGGCTGGTTTTTTCGCCGGGCGCTTGGCGGCGGATTTGCCGGCCAGACTGCGCTTGAGCAGTTCGGTGAGGTCGATCACGTCAGCCGACTTGCGTTCTTCGCTGCCGGCCTGGCTTTCCACGTCCTCGATCTTGCCGGCCTTGGCCTTCTTCGCCACCAACGCCATGATCTTCTCCTGAAAACTGTCACGGTAGGCATCGGGCTGCCAGTCGGCGCTCATGTCTTCCACCAGGCGCCTGGCCATGTCCAGCTCGCCCTTGGCCAGGCTGGGCCGGGTCACATCGCTGCCCAGCTCCAGTTCATCGAGGCTGCGCACCTCAGCGGGCCAACGCAGCATCACCAGCACCAGGGCCGACTCCAGCGGCATCAGCGCAGCCAGGTGCTGCTTGGTGTGCAACACCACATTGGCCAGGGCGACCTTGTTGGTTTTCTTCAGGGTTTCGCGCAGTAATGCATACACCTTGCCGCCGCGTTTGTCCGGGGCCAGGAAGTAGGGCGTATCGATGTTTTGCAGGGGGATCTGGTCGCTGGCCACGAAGGCGATAATCTCGATGGTCTGGGTCGACTTGGGGTGGGCCGAGCGGATTTCCTCTTCGCTGAGCACCACGTAGCGGCCTTTCTTGAACGCCACGCCCTTGACGATGTTGTCCTTGGTGACTTCCTTGCCGCTGGTCTTGTTGATGCGCTTGTAGCCCACCGGGTCCATGCTGCGTTTATCCAACCAGTCGAAGTCGACCCCCTGGGAAGCCGTGGCCGAAACCAGCGACACCGGGATATGGACCAAGCCAAAACTGATGGCACCTTTCCAGATTGCCCTAGGCATGCGTGCAGTTCCTTGAGAAGAGGCTATGTGCGGCTGACTCGTGGGCGTTGGCAAAAGTTTCGATCAGCGGATGCGCGGACAGATCGTGTTACACCTGATGAGAAACTATTTAGTGTCGAAATTCGAACCCAGCGCGTAGCGTGTTATCGAAAGCACGTACTCCTCGCCCAGAGAGGCTTTGTCATGAACATCTGTGTGCGTCATCTTGCAGCGCTGGCATTGGGCTTGGCGCTGGCCACCGCTGCCCAGGCGCAAAACCTGCCTGGCAGCAACAACTCGGACAATGGCCCGATCCACCGGGCCAACCCCAACAGCATGCAGGGCACCCAGCCCAATCCGTCGCTGATACGCGGCATCCAGACCGCTCCGACCCCGCGTACACCCACCCTGGAAAACGGCGGCATCGGCAATCGTTATCCGCAGCGCGACGCAGCACCCAGCCGCCCCGCGACCGAAACCAAAGCCCCCACTGTTGATGCCAACGGCAATCGCCGGCCTTGAGCGCCGGTAAGGACCCCGCCTTATGTTTCTACGCAAAACGTTTCTTGCCGCCTTTTGTGCCACGACCTTGCTGCCGCTGACGGCGGTTTACGCAGCCGATGTGCAGCAATTCCCAAGTGAGCAGGGCAGCATCACCGTCACCCCGATCGCCAAGGGCCTGGACCACCCATGGGCGGTGGCTTTTTTGCCCGACAGGCAGGGCTTCCTGGTGACCGAGCGGCCTGGGCACCTGCGCTTTGTCAGCCCGGACGGCAAGCTGTCGGCGCCGCTGAGCGGTGTGCCTGAGGTCTGGGCCAAGGGGCAGGGCGGCTTGCTTGACGTGGTGCTCTCACCCGACTTCAAGCAGGACCGCATGGTGTACCTGTCGTACGCTGAGGGCGGTGGCCAGGGCGGTACGGCCGGTACGGTGGTAGGGCGCGGGCGTTTGTCGGACGACTTGAGTGGCTTGAAGGACTTCAAGGTGATCCTGCGCCAGGAACCCAAGCTGTCCACCGGTAATCACTTTGGCTCACGCCTGGCCTTCGACCGTGATGGCTACCTGTTCGTGACGTTGGGCGAAAACAACGACCGGTCCACGGCCCAGGACCTGGACAAGTTGCAAGGCAAGGTGGTGCGGATTTACCCCGATGGCCGCATCCCCGATGACAACCCATTCGTGGGGCAGCCAGGCGTACGTCCGGAAATCTGGTCCTATGGCCAGCGCAACCCCCAGGGCCTGGCACTGAACCCCTGGAGCGGCACGATCTGGGAAAACGAGCATGGGCCGCGTGGCGGCGATGAAGTCAACATCATCGAGCGTGGCAAGAACTATGGCTGGCCGCTGGCGACCCATGGCATCAACTACTCCCTGACGCCGATTCCCGAAGCCCAGGGCAAGACGGTGGAAGGCACAGTCGCGCCGCACCATGTGTGGGAGAAGTCTCCAGCTATCAGCGGCATGGCGTTCTACGACGCCGACCGCTTCAAGGCCTGGCAGCACAACCTGTTCATTGGGGCGCTGTCCAGTCAGGAGTTGATTCGCCTGCAGTTCGATGGCGACAAGGTGATCCATGAGGAACGCTTGCTGGGGGGCTTGAAAGCGCGGATTCGTGACGTGCGCCAGGGGCCGGATGGGTTTCTGTACATGCTGACGGATGAAGACGATGGGGTGTTGTATCGCGTCGGTCTGAATCAGGACTGACACTTACGGGTTTCCAAACGGTGGGATAGCCCGCTGACTCTGCAACTTAGCGCTGCCGCACAGCAAACTGGAACCCCTGTGGTGAGGGAGCAAGCGCCCTCACCACAAAGTGCAGTCGTTTAAGCCGGCATTTAATCTTGGATAATCAATAAATTATCTTATAGGTGCCGGGGGGCTCCCGCCTTCTGGAAGCGTGCAAGCCCTAAAGGCCGAGTTCGGACAGCCCCGGGTGATCATCCGGGCGCCGGCCCAGGGGCCAGTGGAACTTGCGTTCACTTTCATTGATCGGCAAATCGTTGATGCAGGCAAAGCGGTTGGCCATCAGGCCATTCTCGTCAAACTCCCAGTTCTCGTTGCCGTAGGAACGAAACCAGTTACCGGAGTCGTCGTGCCACTCATAGGCATAGCGCACGGCAATACGGTTATCGGTGAACGCCCACAGCTCCTTGATCAGCCGATAGTCCAGCTCCTTGGCCCATTTACGGGTCAGGAAGCCCTTGGCTTCTTCGCGGTTGTAGGCGAATTCGGCGCGGTTACGCCACTTGGTATCCAAGGTGTAGGCCAGGGACACCCGTTGCGGGTCGCGGGAGTTCCAGCCGTCTTCGGCCAGGCGGACTTTTTCGATCGCCGATTCACGGGTGAAGGGCGGCAGCGGTGGACGGATTTGCGAGGTGGATGACATGTCATGGCTCCTGGGCTAAAGAAAGTTGCGCGGGTGATGCGTTCAAAGCCCCAATAACGTTCGCGCCATGCATTGCGCATTATCAGCAGCGGTTGAATCGCCCATCACCAGGGCAACGGTAATGGCGCCATCGATCAGGATCAGCAGTTGCGCGGCCTGCCGTTCGGGGTCGGGGGTGCCATGTGCTTGACACAGTTGGCGTGTGTATTCGAACAGTTTCTGTTTGTGCGCCTTGGCCAGCAGGCGCACGGGGTCTTGAGGGTTGCCGGTTTCACCGCTGGTGTTGATGAAGGCGCAACCGCGAAAGTCCGCCGAGCCGAACCAGGCCTTGAGTGCGCTGAACAGCGCAAGCAAGCGTTCGCCGCTATCGTCGACGCGCTCCACTTCGTCGCGCAGCCACTGCATCCAACGCTCATCACGGCGTTGCAGGGCGGCGACCACCAACTCGTCCTTGTTGGCGAAGTAACGGTAAATGCTTTTGCGCGAGACCCCGGCGGTTTTCACCAGGAAGTCCATGCCGGTGGCGGCGATGCCATGGCGATAGATCAACTTTTCGGTGACGTCGAGGATGATGTCGCGAGTTTCATTGTGGGTCATGTCGTTCATGCTGCATAAAGTAGAACGATCGTTCTTCTTGGTCAATAGGCTTTTTCCATGCCGGGCAGCGAGACCTGAGCAACCCCATGGTGTAAGCTCGGGGCCTCTTCGGATTCGACCCATTGCGAGCCTTATGCCGTCGTTCTTCAAACGCTCCCTGTTGCCCAAACTGCGCGGTTTTCCTCTGACTACCGATGCCATCGATGTGTTGTCCGGCGCCGATGCGTTTCGTCGCTGCCTGCTGGAACAAATCCACAAGGCCACGCGACGCATCTACATCGTCGCGCTGTACTTGCAGCAGGACGAAGCGGGGCAGGAGATCTACGACGCCTTGCACGCGGCCAAGGCCGCGCGACCGGAACTGGACATCGTCGTGGTGGTCGACTGGCTGCGCGCCCAGCGCGGGTTGATCGGCGCCGGCAAGCAGCCGGGCAACAGCGCCTGGTACCAGGCCATGACCCAGAGCCATGCCAGTGAAGTGCCGGTGTATGGCGTGCCGGTGCAAACCCGCGAACTGTTCGGCGTGTTGCACCTCAAGGGGTTTGTGATTGACGACACTGTGCTCTACAGCGGTGCCAGCCTGAACAACGTGTACCTGCACAAGTTCGACAAATACCGCTTCGACCGTTACCACCTGATCCACAGCCAAGCGCTGGCCGATTCGATGCAGCATCTGGTGGAGCACGGGTTGGTGGCCTCCAAGGCGGTGCATCGACTCGACTTGCCCAACCCGCCGACCACGCGCAGCCTGCGCAATGACATTGGTGACCTGCGCAGCCGCCTCAAGCATGCGGCCTACGACACCACGGCGGGCCAGTTGCCCAATGGCAACCTCTCGGTCAGCCCGTTGCTTGGTGTGGGCAAGAACAACCCACTGAGCCGGGTCATCCTGGAGCTGATCGCCAGCGCCCAGCACCAACTGACCATCTGCACGCCGTATTTCAACCTGCCGCTGCCGGTGACCCGCGAGATCAACCGCGCCCTGGCGCGCGGGGTGAACATCGACATCATCGTCGGCGACAAGACCGCCAACGATTTCTACATCCCGCCCAGCGAACCGTTCAAGGTCATCGCAGCGCTGCCGTATCTATACGAAATCAGCCTGCGCCGCTTTGCCAAGCGTCATCAGCCGATGATCGACAGCGGCCAACTGAACCTGCACCTGTGGCGCGACGGCGATAACACTTACCACCTCAAGGGCATGTGGATCGACCAGCGCTACACGTTGCTGACCGGTAACAACCTCAACCCGCGGGCATTCCGCCTCGACCTCGAAAACGCCTTGCTGATCGATGATCCCAAGCATGAGTGGCTGGAGCCGAGGGGGGCCGAACTGGCGCAGATCTTCCAGCACACCACACGCATCGAACGCTATCAGGATTTGCAGAGCCTGGTGGACTACCCGCAAGCGGTCGGCAAATTCTTGCGTCGCGTCAGCCGGGTGCGGATTGAGCGGTTGTTGTATCGGATTCTCTGAATGTGGCCTCGCCACGACATTTCTCATGATTAACCGTGAACCGATGACGGGCCTGGGACCACTTCTCTGACGGAATAACCTCAAGAGAACGTGCCCATGTCCATTTCCTTGCAAAACCGCCAGCGATTTATCCCGGATAACCCGATCCCCGTCGGGCTCACTGTGCTTACCCCCGAGCACCCACGCGTGCCGGTTGAGCACTCACGGCCGGCATCGCGGGGGCGCCGTGCCGCAGAGGGGCAGGGTGATCAACCCCCCGCTGCCGATGTGAGGCTGGGGCAACGGTTGGGTGCGGCAATGGAGAGCGGTTACGCCATGGTCGAGGTGCCCGCCAACAGCAGCCTGGCGCCAGCGCTGGCGCTCTACCGCCAGCTTTGGAGCCAGCCGCCCCTGTAGGCCTGGCTGACCAGCAAGGGCCTGGAGACGGGGACCCTGAGACTGCATAAAGATTTCATCCAAGGCTACGTCGTCCGCGATGGCGTGCGCACGCCTGTGAGGTTCTCCACCAGCGATGCGTCGGGATGGTGGCAAGTTTCAGCGCCGTTGCGTGCTCTTCGCGAGGTTCTGGACCCACGGGACCGAGGTCTCACCCACCTGGCAGACGGTGAGCAGTGGGTGCCTCGGCACCTGGTTCTACAGGCGTTTGGCATTGAGCTTCCGATGGGCATCGAGCAGGCCAATCAATTGGAGCGGCAATTGCGCACCCAGGGCCTGTCGATGCCGCCTGCGCGGGCCCGATCAATGGCCGCCGATCTGGCCCAGGTGCAGCTGACCCTTGGCGAACTTGAAGAACGTCCCCGCTTGGCGGACCAGCTTGAGCGACTCATCACGGATTTGCCGGACACCACGCCCTGGGACGGGGCGCAGCCAGCAGACGGTTCCCCTACGCTGCGCCAGATCGTTGAGCAAAAGGGCCTGGGTACCCCACACACCGTGGGAGAAGTGCGTAACGTCATCCAATGGCTGCGCACCACCTTGCCTCCGGCGCCACCCTTGGGCAATTACGCCGGTTTCATGGATTGGACGTGGGCTCCGGGCCAGTTATCGGCGTCAGACAAAGCCACGCTGGCGGCATTGGCCAACACACAGTTGGGCGGTGCGAGCGCCGAGGGCTTCGACTACCTGAAGGGCCATGGCCTAGAGGCGCTGCAAGCGGATCCGGCCGGGCATCTGCACCGCCTGCTCGACAGTCCCGAGGCATTGGATCTGGGCGAGCGCTGGGCCCGCAGTGTGAATTGGTACGGTACGTTCGATATCGGCACGACAGTGCCAAAGGCGGTGTGCCAACAGATGGTCATTGCGGCAATCAAACTGCACGCCGATCCGCAGGCACCGGGAAAACCGGGGCAGGTGGCCGGTTATGACCTCTACCAGCCCGCCAACATGGGGCGCACGTTTACCGCCATACGCCGCGACCTGGAAAACCATCTGATCCACCAAAAAGGCCTGGACTCAAAACTGGCGATACTGGCCGCGCATATCGGCCTGGCACAGGCTGCGCCGGAGTTCCTTGTACGCGATGTGCCTGATGCGATCCACATGGGAACCCCGGCATGGATGGAACTGCGCCTGGGATGCGGCATGGTCGACAACTTGGCCCCGGGTACTTCGCGGGCGATGGACGAAGAGCAGATCAGCGCCATCACTGTCCTGGGGCCCACCAGTGAGGCGCAGGCGACCCTGATGCGCTTGCTCGGTCTGCGTATCATCACCGATTGGGCCGTGCTCAACGGGGTGATTCCTCGCGCACCCGACGGCGAGTACTCCGCGCACATGATTCAGGCCGCGTCTGCGGCATTTCAGGGCCAGCGCGAAGATGTCAGCCGCGCATTCACGCAGTGCGCGTCCGGGTTGCCGACGCGCAGGTCGGTCGCCATTGCCGAGTTGCTCAAGGTTTTCCCAGGCGTCGCCGCGAGCCGCCTGGAAGGCATGACGGTACAGCTCGCCGATGCCGGGGCGCGTCGTAACATGCGGGTCTCCGAACCCCGTACGCGTTCGCTGGTGGAGACCTATATGACCGGTGATCTGACCCCCGGCAAGTGGGTGCTCACCAGTGACCTGCCACAAGCACCAGCGCGCGCGGCGAGTTCGCCCTACCAGCCACGCAGTGAGGTGATAGCGCCCGTCGAGAAACGCAACGAACTGGATGCCCGCATTCGCCGTCTACCGGCGTTGGACGGCCTGCTGAAAAAGGCTGTCGATGAGCATCGCAGCGCCCTCAAGAGCGCTTATGCGACCCAGCTCAAACTCAGAATCGCCGAGTTGCCATTGGCGGATCGCAAGCTGCTGGAACTGGGCAATGTCGAGCTCTTTACCCTGCGCGGCGAAACCGGGGAGATTCAGGCCAAGGAGACTGATGCGCATCGTGACGCGGCCAAGTACCGGCAAGGCACCCTGATACGTGCGGAGCACGGCACCACCGTGAGTTATTACGAGGTGTTCGCCAAAGGGCCAATCGTCAAGCGCACAGACCTGCCGTCGCAGTTGGTGTTGGGGGGCGTGGTGGAGAGAAAGCGCGTCCCCGCGCCGTGGGGCGTTACCTCCGTGCCGATTGTCCGCGGCACTGCCCTGGCCATCGACGTCGACGCCTACGCCAAGGGATCGGATCCTCGGTCAACGCGGGAGCCTTCCAAGGTCATTGTTGAAAAGCTTGGCGCAACGCTGCCCGGCGTTCCCCGCCCGGAGGGTTTCGCACCCGATGATTTCGTCCCTGACAGCTACTCATCGTCGAAGACAGCCGACATCGTGACGCGAATCACCCAAGGCAATTTTTATGAATCGCAAGAGACTATGCTCGCCAGGGCGAAGGGGGTGTTGCCCCTTGAACAACACCGCGAGGCCGTTGCGCGCGATCATGGGATCCTGCTCGGGTTGGTGCCTTTCGTGGGGGCTTATCAAGAGTTTGCGGCAGGCAATATTGGCAGCGGCTTGTTCAGCCTGGCATTGGATGTGGGCGGGGTGGCACTGTCGGCCGCTGGCCGGGCACGCTCGTTGATACGTGCGGGAAGGGCACTGGCGCAGGCCCCCGTGGCCGGGGTTATCCGGCGGCTGGCGCCGACGCTCAGTCCCCTTGTACCGAAAACGGCCTGGGTAAAACCGGTAGCGTCCTTCAGCGACAAGGCCTTCGATTTCGTCAGGGAAGGGGTGTTGTTCACCAGCGCCGCACTCAACCCGTTCGATGGCTACCCGCAAATGGTCAGCGCGGCCACGAAGGGGCTGGTCAAGTTACCTGCGTTGGTTGCAGGCGGCGCGACCCGGCTGGGTAAGTCTGTGCCGCATTTGATAACGGCCGAGGAGAAGATGAGGTGCTATCTGATGGCGGCGGCCGGTCAAGCAGCACCCTCGCGGCCTCCAGCGGCGGGCGTTGCGGGAACGAGCCAGGGCATTGACGTGCACGCCACGGGCAACAACGGACGTTGGTATGCGATTGATCCGCGCAGCGGCCGGCCGTTCGGCACGCCATTGAGCGGGTTCCAGCAGGCACGCTGAGCCGACGACCTCCCGCGCCGGGCGCGGGAGGGTGAGCGGCCATTGGCGCGTTGTGTCAGTTCAAACCCAGTTTGCCGCGTAAGGTGGACAGGTCTTCCGCCAGGGTGTTGACCGGACCCACCAGGGCCTTGCGGTCGTTTTCCTTGACCTTGTCATAGGTCTCGAAACCGCCATCCTTGGTTTTGTACTTGGCGAGGATCTTGTCTACGGTGGCGAAGTTTTTGTCGACCTTGGCCAGGAAGGCTTTGTCCTGCTTCTCGATCTGGCCACGGAACAGGTCGACGATTTTCTTCGCGCCGTCGATGTTGCCTTTGAAGTCATACAGGTCGGTGTGGCTGTAGCGGTCTTCTTCACCGGAGATCTTGGTGGCCGCGACTTCTTCGAGCAGCGCCGCGGCACCGCCGACGACTTTCTCAGGCGGGAAGGTCAGGCCGTCGACACGGGTCTTGAGGTCGTTGACATCGGCGTTGAGCTTGGTGGTCAGCGCTTCCAGGCCTTTGGTCGAGTTCTGCGAGAACAGCGCGTATTCGATACGGTGGAAGCCGGTGAAGTCTTCGGCGGTCACGCCTTTTTCATGGTCATCCACGCGCGAATCGATCGACGCATCCAGGTCGCTGAACAGTTCGGCGATCGGCTCGATCGACTCGTAGTGCACGCGGGTCGGTGCGTAGAGCTTCTTGGCCGTGGCCAGGTCACCTTTGTTGATCGCATCGGTGAACGCCTGGGTCTGGGTCACCAGCTCACCGATTTCCTCAGTGACGTAGATCTTGTAGTCCGACACCGGGCCTACCAGGTCCAGCGGCGCGGTAGCGGCGAACGCTGCCAGCGGCGAAAGGGTGATTAACAACGACAATGCGATAGACGACTTCTTCATGGGACGATTTCCGCTCTGGTGTGTGTTTTAGGTGTTGGCAGGGGTGTGCGGGTGCGTTGCCGCGAGGAGCGTGCGCCCGATGAAATCCTTAGGGCCCGTGACCCCCGGCAAGGTGAAGAAATACCCACCGCCGACCGGCTTGAGGTATTCCTCCAGAGGCTCGCCGTTGAGCCGGGTTTGCACGCTGATGAAGCCTTTCTCCAGGTCAGCCTGGTAGCAGATGAACAACAGCCCCATGTCCAGCTGACCGTTTTTATTGACGCCGTTGGAGTAGTTGAACGGCCGGCGCAGGATCAGGTTGGCCTGGGTCTGCGGGGTGCGCGGGTTGGCCAGGCGGATGTGGGCATCGAGCTTGGTCAACTTGCCTTCCGGGTCCTTGCTGTAGTCGGGAACCTGGGTTTCCTGCTGGCCACCCATGGGCGCGCCCGTGGTCTTGACACGGCCGATGATGCTTTCCTGCTCTTGCAGGGGGGTACGGTCCCAACGTTCAACAAAGTTGCGGATAATCCGCACGGCCTGGTAGCTGCCATGGGCGGCCCAGGCGGGCTCATCGCTGCCGGGCTGGACCCAGACGATCTGGTCCATCGCCTGGTTGTCGTTGGAGTTCGGGTTGGCCGAACCGTCACGAAAGCCGAGGAAGTTGCGCGCGCTCTGCGCCGGCTCGTCAGGGCGGGCAGGGGCCTGGGGCGGGACGCTGCCTTCTTGTTTCCAGCGCACCAGCAGCAGGTCGGGCAGGTTCTTCACGATGTCGCGCAAGGCGTGGATATTGGTGTCCGGGGTGTTGGAGCAAAATTGCAGGCTCAGGTCGCCGTGGCACTGCGCCGGCTCCAGGGCATCGTTGGGAAAGCCGACCATGCGGCTCAGGCGCTTAGGCTTGACGCTGCCAAGGCCGAAGCGTTCGTCGAACAGGGATTCACCCACGGACACGGTGATGGTCAGGTTGTCCGGCGTCACCACCGGGCCGAGAATCCCGGAATCGGTGGGCGGCAGCTTCGGGTCGACTTGCGGCACGGTACCGCCGCTCATCAGGAAGCGGATGCGCTCGTTGAGGGTACGGAACAAGCGCTCCAGGTCCTGGCGGTCGTTGGCCAGTACGTCGAACGCCACCAGCATGCCGCAGGCCGGGCGCGGCGTGACGATGCCGCTCTGGTGTTGGCCGATAAAGTCGTGGTGGTCCTGGGTCTTGTCACTGCTGGGGGCGGTGGTGACTTGGGCTTGCGCGGCGGCCGCCATGGCCGGGCAGCTCAAGGTGCTGCCGGCAATCGCGGCGCCGGTGGCGGCCATGCCCAGCAGGACACGGCGGCGCTGAAGGTCAAACAATTGTGAGTCACTCATGTGTGCGGTCGTCTTCACTGCAGGCCGGAAAGGCCAAGGGCGGGGTCGATTCCATCGAGTACATTGGCCAGAGCCTTGGCCTTGTCGGCGATCTGCTTGCGCTGATCGGCGGTAACACTGTCATAGCGGCGGTACTGGCCGTCGACCTTCAAGCCACTGAGCTGGGCATCGAACGCATCGAGCGCGCTGTCGATCTTGGGCAGCAAGTCAGCGGCGGATTTGCTCAGCAACGGGCGCATCAGGTCCACGACCTTGTGGGCGGCATCCAGGTTGGCGGCAAAACCGTTGAGGTCGATATGGCTGTAGCGTTCTTCTTCACCGCTGACGACGCGTACATCGGCCAGGCTGTTGAGGTTGCGCACCACGATGCTCACCAACTGCTCCGGTGGCAGCGACTGCGTCAGCAGTTGTTGCTTGAGGGTGGTCACGTCGGCAACCAGGCGCTGGGCAATCGGCGCCAGGCCATCGAGGCTGCGCTGTTGGAACAGGCTGTATTCGAGGCGGTGGAAGCCGCTGAAGGCCGGGTCTTGTTCGCGTTTTTCAAAGTAATCCGCGCGGGCGTTGATGGCATTGTCCAGCTCCGCCAGGCGTTGCGACGCCGGGGCCAATCGCTGGTAAGCCTCACGGGCCGGCACGTACAACGCCTGGGCCTGGGCCAGGTCACCGGCGTCGATCGCTTGCTGCAAGGCGCTCACGGCCTTGACCAGTGCACTGCCCTGGCTGCTCAGGTACACGCGGAACTCCGACAGCGGGCCGATAAACGCCACCATCGACGGCTTGGCCTTGGCCTGGGCGTCGGACTCCGCCGTCGCGGTCACATGCAGGGTGCCGCGCGGGTTGCTCAGCAGGCCGCAGGTGATCGCATAGTCGCCGGGCAGCAGGTTGGCATTGATCACCTGGCTCAGGCCGGGGGCGATATTTTCACGTTCTTCGACCACCAGCACGCCATCGAGGATTTCCCACTCCACCGCGCGATCCGAGCGGTTGATGATGCGAAAGCTTGCGCGGCCAGCCGGTACGGTCAGCGCGTTCGGCTCGCAGGCGTGGCCATGAATGGTCACGGCAATTTCATTGTGGTTGGTCTGGCGCTTGGCGGCGGCCATTTGCGAGGCGTAGTAGAACAGGCCTGCGGCGGCGATCATCACGACCACCGAGCCGGCTACCGCCCAGCGCAAGGCGCGGTGCGGGGAGGCGGGTTGAGGCGTTGGGTTGGACAAGGGACGGTCCTTACTGGCTGGAAACGGAAGAAGAGGTGACGGCCGGCTTGGCCGGTGCTGCGGGCAGGAAGAACATCACCAGGGCCACCACCAGGTAAATCAGGTAGGCGCCCAGGGTGCTGACGGTCGGCGCTTCTTGATACCCGAACATCCCGGCCAGTACCGAGCCCAACGGGCTGTCCATCGGCAGCACGGCGCTGAAATCGAACAGCACGGTTTGCAGGTGGTTCCACAGGCCGGCTTCATGCAAGGCCTGCACTGAGTTGGCGAGAATGCCCGCGGCCACCACCAGGATGAACAGACCGGTCCAGCGGAAGAACGCCCCGAGGTTCAGGCGCATGCTGCCGGTGTAGATCAGGAAACCGACGATGACCGCCAGGACCAGGCCGAGCAGGGCGCCCAACGGTGCACCGGGGCCTTCGCTTTGCTGGAACACCGCCAGCAGGAAAAATACGGTTTCCAGGCCTTCGCGCGCCACGGCGAAAAACACCATGAGGATCAACGCGATGACCTGATGTCTGGAGCCGGCCAGTGCATGATCGAGGGAGGCGTGCAGGGAATGCTTGATGGAGCGCGCCACCTTGCGCATCCAGAACACCATGGAACTGAGGATGCCCACAGCCACCAGGCCGACCACGCCTTCAAACAACTCCTGTTGCTTTTGTGGGAACTCGGCGCTGACCAATTCCAGACCGCCGCCCACCAGCAAGGCCAGCGCGGCAGCGAGAAACACGCCGATCCATACCGCTGGCATCCACTGGCCGCGGCCGGTCTGTTGCAGGTAACTGGCGATGATGCCAACGATCAGGGCTGCTTCAATTCCTTCGCGCAACATGATGAGAAAGGGGACAAGCATTCGGCACCGCAGGGTAACTAGATAGGAAGCTAATTTGTAACATAATGATACTCATTGCTAAACAAGAAATATTGACCTTTACTGAACGCCGGCTGAACGGTGGTGGGGAAGCGCAACCGCCCTTATGATGCACACCACCTTTTGAGCCGTTGGATTGCCCCGCCCCCATGTCGGAAAAAGACACCATTTCCATCCATCTTGTGCGCGAAGCGCTGGCGCAGAGCTGTGCGCCGGGGGCCGCCACCGTTGAAGCGTTGAACAAGGTGGGCATCGACCCCGAGCTGTTGCTGCAGCCCGGCGCACGTGTGTCGGCCACCGCCTACGCGCGGTTGTGGCGCCTGCTGGCGCGTCGCCTGGACGATGAGTTCTTTGGCATGGACCCGCGCAAGCTCAAATCCGGCAGCCTGGCGTTTCTGTGCCGGGCCGCCCTGGCCCAACCCACCGTGGTCGATGGGTTGGAAACCGGGCTGGGGTTCCTGTCATTGATGCTCGACCATCTGCCTGCGCAACTGGTGCGCCAGCAAAGCCTGGCGGAAATCGTGCTGTTGGAAACCGAGGCAGAGCCACGCCGGGCGTTTACCTATTTCACGTACTGGATGATCGTCCACGGTGTTGCCTGCTGGTTGGCGGGGCGGCGTATACCGATCCTCGCCATCGAGCTGCGCTGCCCCCAGCCGGATTTCTGCGATGACTACCAGGTGATGTTCTCTGACAACCTGCGCTTTGATCGACCTCGCACCCGCATGATCTTCTCCGCCGACTGCCTCGACCTGCCCATCAAGCGCAGCCCCGAGGAGCTCAAGCGCTTCCTCGCCCATGCGCCGGCGAACATCCTGGTCAAGTACCGTGACCCCGACAGCCTGGCCACCCGCATCAAGCACGACCTGCGCCAGATGCCACCCGACATCTGGCCGGAAACCGACGGCCTGGCCGCCAGCCTGTGCATCTCCGCCTCAACCTTGCGCCGCCGCCTGGCGGAAGAAGGGCAGACCTATCAGGGCCTCAAGGACAGCGTGCGCAAAGAGCTGGCGATTGTCTGGCTGGCGGAACCCCACATCAGCTTTGCCGAGATCGCGACGCGACTGGGGTTTGCCGACACCAGTTCGTTTTATAAGGCGTTTCGTAAATGGGCGGGGTCGAATCCGGGGCATTATCGGAGTTTGATTTTGAATGAGACAAATAGGCTGTAACCGCAGGGGTGTGCGGGATTAGGAAATAACTGACTTAGTTCTTCTTGCGGACGACAGAAGGGTCTTTCGAGATTTTAGGAAGTGGCCGGCTTACTGCCAGTGCTTAATCATGCATAGTCCTTGGCACGGTAGTTATTACTTTTCTTTAATGGTTCGAATCATGTTCGGCGTGCCTTGGCTACAGCGATTGCGCGCCGCTAAGTCGAGGGCCGCCTATGGGGAATTAAAAGGCATAGCGGGTATCAGTCTTGAGTAGTGGAAATAAATATTATTGGCTTGATACTGAAGGTGAAAATCATGAAAGGTCTTTTTGCATTGCCATGTCTGGCTTTGATGTTGCTGTCGGCCCAAGTGTCTGCTTTGTGCTTGACTATTACTGACAGCTATAGCGGAATAATTCAACCCGAATCAGAGGCTGTCGCGCTTGGTCCATTCACCATTACTGGGGCCAACGGTTGCTCTAACGCAAATATTGACGCAATGGTGTCAGCCGCAGGCGGGGGCAGAGCGCCACAGATTTACATTCAACAACAGGTGGGCGGTTCCTGGAAAACAGTGGCCGGTAACCCCTTGTCAGCCTATGCCTCATGGCTCGGTCCACTGGGTACTTACCGGGTAATGCTAGAGAACCGCGAAACGGTCTCCAAGTCCTATTGGGGAACGGTCAGGTTCGGTCGGTAATGTCCTGAAGCAGCAGGGCGCCGAGGATGTCGTTGGCGCCCTGCATGGGGCTCATTTCAAGCATGCTCTTCTATCGAAAGTTCGTTTTTGGATGAATTGACGAAAAATGTCAGTGCATTGATTGCGTGATTGGCAGCGACCATGCCTTGGATATATTCGGGGATGCCTTGGGAGCGCTTGACGTTTGGATGACTTTCAACAAACGACAGATAGTCTTCTAGCTTTTCATTGAATAACGCGATTGCATTGTATTTTACGTCGGTTTCGGCTTGCTGGCCGTTGGCATCAAAAGCACCCAGGCCAGAGATGAACATATGAAAAGCTTCGCCATCAATGACGCCACTGTTATAGAGTCGGCTGCCGACTTTTTTTAGTTCGTTGGTGGTGATCGATGTCATGTCATAGTCTTTCAAGAATACTTTCAACTCATCAATCGATTGCTGCTTGCCAAGTTTCAGCGTTTCCGCGGCTTTTGATTCTTCCGTTATTGTGAATTTGTTCGTCACCTGTTCCGGATGTTGTATTTGAAACGGGTTCGACGCTTTCGTGTGCCTCATTTGTTCCGCAGTCAACAAAACGGCCATCGTGAAATCCTCCATTAGTTGAAAACTACACTTAATTTATCGGCCATCCTAAATGTCACTTTAAAAAAAAGCCCCGCGACCGAATGGACCATGGGGCAAAAAATTGGCTGGATGCGACCAACCAAAGGAGCTCTTTACGTTACTGGGCAGTCGCCACGACGGTGTCTGGTTTCCAGCCACCCCCTAGCGCCTTGTAGATCGCCACAATCCCGCGATACAGGTCGACTTCGGCCTGGGCCTGGGAGTCTTCGGCGGCCAGGCGTTCGCGTTGGGCGTCGAGCAGGACCAGGAAGTCCACGGTGCCTTCGCGGTAGCGGATCGCGGCGAGGTCGGCGGCGGCGCGGCTGGATTCGCTTTGACGGATCAGCGAGACCAGGCGTTGCTGGCGTTTGCCGTAATCACTGAAAGCATTCTCGGACTCTTCCAAGGCCAGCAACACTTGCTGCTCGTAGGTCGCCAGGGCGCCATCGGCTTCGGCGTCTGCGCCGCGCAGGCGGGCACGCACGCTGCCCAGGTCAAAGGCGGCCCAGGTAATGCTCGGGCCGAGGGCCCAGGCGTTCGCGGCCGATGAGCCGATCTGCGAACCCCGCCCGGCGGTAAAGCCGAGGAAGCCGCTGAGGCTGACCCGTGGGAACAGGTCGGCCTTGGCCACGCCGATGCGCGCGGTGGCGGCGGCGAGTTTGCGTTCGGCGCTGAGGATGTCCGGGCGTCGTTGCAGCAGTTGCCCTGGATCGCCGATCGGCAGCGCCTTGGCAATCGCCGGCAAGTCTTTCGGGCTCAGGTCCACGGTCAGCTTGTCGGGGCGCTGGCCGAGGAGGGTGGCGATGCGGTTACGCTCGCGCACTTGCTCGGCTTGCAGTTGCGGCACGCTGGCTTCCACCGCCGCCAGGCGTGCGTCGGCACGCTCCACGTCGAGTTGATCGCCCACACCGGCGTCGCGCAGGCTGACGGTGATGGTGCGTGACTCCTGTTGGTTCTTCAGGTTGTCCAAGGCGATGCGTTCACGCAACTGCGCGCCACGCAGTTGACCGTAGGCGTCCACCAGTTCGGCAATCATCGTGACTTGCAGTTGGTAGAGGTCGGCTTCGGCGGCCTGCTGGTCGGCGTCGGTGGCTTCCAGGTTGCGCTGGATGCGCCCGAACAGGTCCAGTTCCCAGGCCATGTCCAGGCCCAGGTCATACCGCTCGCTGTTCACCCGCCGGGTGGTCTGGCCAGGGATTTGCCCCTTGGCCAGGTCACTGCTGGCGCGGCTGGTAATCGTCGGCATGGCGTCGTTGCTGGCGTCGTCGCGGATCGCCCGTGCAGCGCGCAGGCGGGCAAAGGCGACGCGCAGGTCACGGTTGCCTTGCAGCGATTGCGTGACCAACTGGTTGAGGGTCGGATCGTCGAACTGCTGCCACCAGATGCCTTCGAATTTGGCGTGGTCATACTGTTTGGCGTCCGCGGCGGCGGTGATATTCGCCGCCTCCGGGGTCTGGGTTTTGTAGTCCGGGCCCACGGCACAGGCGCTCAGCGCCAGGACCAGCAAGCTCGGCAGAAAGACTTTCACACTCATTGCTGTGTCTCCAGCTTCAAGGCCTTGGCCGCTTTGCGCGCTTCGCTGCGCTCCACATAGCGACGGATCAGTACGTAGAACACTGGCGTCAGCAACAGACCGAAGAAGGTCACACCGATCATCCCGGAGAACACCGCCACACCCATGGCATGCCGCATCTCGGCACCGGCACCGGTGGACAGCACCAAGGGCACCACGCCCATGATGAAGGCGAACGAGGTCATCAGGATCGGCCGCAGACGCAGACGGCAGGCTTCCAGCACCGCAGCGAGCGGGTCGAGGCCTTCCTGCTGTTTGTCCTTGGCGAACTCGACGATCAGAATCGCGTTCTTACAGGCCAGGCCCACCAGTACGATCAGGCCGATCTGGGTGAAGATGTTGTTGTCGCCGCCCGAGATGATCACCCCGGTGATGGCCGACAGCAGCGTCATCGGTACGATCAGGATCACCGCCAGTGGCAGGCTCCAGCTTTCGTATTGGGCGGCCAGTACCAGGAACGCCAGCAGTACGCAGAGCGGGAATACGAACAGCGCGGTGTTGCCCGAGAGGATCTGCTGATAGGTCAGGTCGGTCCACTCGTACGTCATGCCGTTGGGCAGTTCATCCTTCAACAGTTTTTCAATCGCCGCCTGGGCCTGGCCGGAGCTGTAGCCCGGTGCCGCGTTGCCGTTGATTTCAGCGGTGATAAAGCCGTTGTAGTGCATCACACGGTCTGGCCCTGAGGTGTCGCTGACCTTGATGAAGGTGGCCAGTGGGATCATCTCGCCTTTGTTGTTACGCACTTTCAGCTGGCCGATCTGGTCGGAGTCCTGACGGAACTGTTGTTCAGCCTGCACGTTGACCTGATAGGTACGCCCGAAGCGGTTGAAGTCGTTGGCATACAACGAACCCAGGTACACCTGCAGGGTGTCGAAGATGTCACTGATTGCCACGCCGTGGGTCTTGGCCTTTTCACGGTCGATGGCCGCGTCGACCTGTGGCACGTTGACCGTGTAGCTGGTGAACAGGCCGAACAACTCCGGCACGCCACGGCTCTTGGTGATGACGTTCTGCACTTCTTTGTACAGCTCGTCATAGCCGAGGTTGCCACGGTCTTCGATCTGCAGGCGGAATCCGCCGATGGTGCCCAGCCCCTGTACCGGCGGCGGTGGGAAGATCGCCATGTAGGCTTCTTCGATGCCGCTGTACTTGCCGTTCAATGCACCGGCAATTGCCCCGGCGGACATGCTCGGGTCTTTGCGCTCATCGAACGGTTTCAAGGTCACGAACACGATGCCGCTGTTCGGGCTGTTGGTGAATCCGTTGATCGACAGGCCGGGGAAGGCAATCGCGGCTTCCACACCGGGTTGCTTCAGGGCGATGTCCGACATGCGCTTCATCACGTTTTCGGTGCGGTCCAGGCTCGCAGCGTCGGGCAGTTGGGCGAAGGCCACCAGGTATTGCTTGTCCTGGGCCGGTACGAAACCGGTCGGGGTGTGGGCAAACCCGAAGAAGGTCAGCACCATCAGGCCGGCGTACACGAACAGGGCAATGCCCGTGCCGCGAATCACCCGGCGTACGGTACCCACGTAGCCATGGCTGGCTTTCTCGAAAAAGCGGTTGAAGGGACGGAACAACCAGCCGCCAAAGAGCTTGTCGAGGAACTTCGAGAAGCGATCCTTCGGCGCATCGTGACCGCGCAGCAACACGGCGGCCAGGGCAGGGGACAGGGTCAGCGAGTTGAACGCCGAGATCACCGTCGAGATCGCAATGGTCAAGGCGAACTGTTTGTAGAACTGGCCGGTCAAGCCACTGATAAAGGCGGCTGGAATGAACACCGCACACAGCACCAGCGCCGTGGCGATGATCGGGCCGGTCACTTCACTCATGGCTTTTTCAGTTGCCGGGAACGGCGCCAGGCCCAGCTCGATATTACGTTCGACGTTCTCCACCACCACGATGGCGTCGTCCACCACGATGCCGATGGCCAGTACCAGGCCGAACAATGACAGGGCGTTGAGCGAGAACCCGAACAGGTGCATCACCGCAAACGTACCGATCAACGATACCGGTACTGCCACCAACGGAATGATCGAGGCGCGCCAAGTCTGCAGGAACAGGATCACCACCAGCACCACGAGGATCAGTGCTTCGAACAGAGTATGCACGACCGCTTCGATGGAACCGCGCACAAAGATCGTCGGGTCATAGGCGATACGGTAATCCATGCCCGCCGGAAAGCTCTTTTTCAACTCGGCCATCTTGGCGCGCACATCGTTGGAGATGTCGATGGCGTTCGAGCCGGGGCGCTGGAAAATCGGAATCGCGACGGCCGGCTGGTTATCGATCAGCGAGCGCAGCGCGTATTGGCTGGACCCCAGCTCGACGCGGGCGATGTCCTTGAGGCGCGTGATTTCACCGTTGGCGCCGGCGCGGATCACAATGTTCTCGAACTCTTCCTCGGTGACCAGGCGACCCTGGGTATTGACCGACAACTGGAAGCTGGTATCCGTTGGAGCAGGCTGGGCGCCCAGGGCACCGGCTGCTACCTGGCGGTTCTGCTCGCGGATCGCGGTGACCACATCGGTCGCGGTCAGGTTGCGCGAGGCGGTCTTGTTCGGATCCAGCCAGACACGCAGGGAGTAGTCGCCCATGCCGAACAACTGCACGTCGCCCACGCCACCCAAGCGGGCCAGCTCATCCTTGATATTGAGGATCGCGTAGTTGGACAGGTACAGCATGTCGTAACGCTGATCCGGCGAGGTCAAGTGCACCACCATGGTCAGGTCGGGGGAGGCCTTGTCCACGGTAATACCGATGCGCGTCACTTCCTCAGGCAATTTTGGCTGAGTCCGCGTCACACGGTTTTGCACCTGCACCTGCGCGTTGTCCAGGTCGGTGCCCAGGGCGAAGGTGATGGTCAGGGTCAGCTTGCCGTCGGCGGTCGACTGCGAGGACATGTACAGCATGTTCTCGACGCCGGTGATGGCTTGCTCCAACGGCGCGGCCACGGTTTCACCGATGACCTTGGGGTTGGCGCCCGGGAAGTTGGCGCGTACCACCACGGTGGGCGGCACCACTTCCGGGTATTCGCTGATCGGCAACTGGAACAGCGAGATCGCACCGGCGATCAGGATCAGCAGCGACAGCACCGCTGCGAAGATCGGCCGCGAAATGAAGAACTTGGAAAAATTCATCTTGAGTCGTATCCCTTAACCGCGTGGAGTCGCAGCGCTGGCAAGTTTGGGCGCGGTTTTGTCCGGCGCCACTTGTTCCAGGTTGCTGGCTTCAAGCGCTTGTCGTTGTTGGGCCAAGGCGGCGAGGGTTTCCTTGCTGGCCATCGGAATGGTTTCCGGGGCGACCGGCGAGCCGGGGCGCGCGCGTTGCAGGCCCTTGACGATAATGGTGTCGTCCTTGTTCAGGCCGCTGCGCACAATACGCAAGCCTTCGATCTTCGGCCCCAGCTCCACCGCGCGATAAGCCGGCTTGTCGCCTTCCATCACCAGCACGAACTTCTTGCCCAGGTCGGTACCCACGGCCTCGTCGTTGATCAGTACGGCGGAGTAGGTGCCGCTGCCGACCAGTTTCAGGCGTGCGTACAGGCCAGGGGTGTATTCGCCTTTGCTGTTATCGAACACGGCGCGGCCACGGATGGTGCCGGTGGCCGGGTTGACCTGGTTGTCGACAAAGTTCATCTGGCCCAGGTGCGGGTTGCCGGTTTCATTCGACAGGCCCAGGTACACCGGGGTGGTCGCCCCGCGACGGCCCTGGCGAGCCAGCTCGGTGTACTTGAGGTACACGCGCTCATCGGCGTCGAAGTAGGCGTAGACCTTGTCGGTGGAGACCACGCTGGTCAGCGTGGTGACATCGGCGGTCACCAGGTTGCCGGCGGTGATTTCGGCACGGCTGACGCGGCCGCTGATCGGCGAGGTGACGCGGGTAAAGCTCAGGTTCAGCTTGGCCAGGTCCAACTGCGCCTGGATCCCGGCGACAGCCGCGCGGGCTTCCTGGGCGGCGGTGGTGCGCGAGTCGGCCAGTTCGGCGGAGATCGCATTGCTCTGGCGCAGGCGCTCGCCGCGTTGGGCTTCGTTATCGCTGCGGGTGGCAGCGGCTTTGGTTTGCGCCAGTTGGGCTTCGAGGCGGCGCACTTCGGCCTGGAATGGACGCGGGTCGATCTGGAACAGCAGGTCGCCTTTCTTGACCAAAGCGCCTTCGGTGAAAGCGACTTGGTCAATCTGGCCAGAAACCCGTGGACGAATCTGTACGGTCTCAGGCGCTTCCAGGCGACCGGTGAACTCGTCCCACTCGTTGACCGGTTGTTCGAGTACCTTGGCCACGCTGACTTTCGCAGCAGGCATGGCGGCCGCTTGTTCCGGGGCCTTGCCGCACGCGCTCATCACTACCACGGCCAAAATCGCCAAGGGAAAGCGTAAGTGTTTGAGTGACTGTTCCATGAGGTGCATCCGCCAATGTATTTGAGATGGGCGGATCATGCGCGGCGAGGCGGTATGTCACGAATCGAATGAAGCAAAGGTAACTATCATTCGGAATGATATAAGCGCGTTGTCAGCCCTCTAGCATGCAGGTTTCATTAGGCAGCTATCAATGTGATTGATAGCAAAGGTGTGTTGCGCAGGCTGCAAGGAACTTATCCAGGCTTACGGTGTGCCCTCAGCCGTCAACTGCGCGGCGATCCGCTCTATCAGCAGGCGCACGCGCCGGGGCTGGACCCGCGAGGGCGGGTAGACGATGTTCAGTGCGGTGCCACCCAGGTCGTAGTCCTTGAGTACTTCGACCAAGCGCCCGGCATCGAGGTCGGCGCGCACATCCCACACCGATTTCAAGCACAGGCCATGGCCGGCCAGGCACCATTGCCGGACCAGCGCGCCGTCATTCGCCACGCGGCGGCCACTCACCAGGATGCGGTGTGTCTTGCCGTGCAGCTTGAAGGTCCATTCCCGCGCGATATTGATACCGAAGCGCATGACCAGGCATTCATGTCGGGTCAAGTCCTCGGGGTGTTGCGGGGTGCCATGCCGGGCCAGGTACAGCGGTGACGCACACACAACACGTCGGTTTTCACCGATCAGCCGCGCATGCAGCGTGCTGTCGGCCAACGCGCCGAAGCGCACGGCGAAATCGATTCCCTGGCTGACGGGATCGACGTAGCCGTCGCTGAGGTTCAGGTCGATGCTGACCTGCGGGTACTCCTGCATAAACTGCGCAAGGATCGGCTCGATGTATTGGCGGCCCAGGTCTTCCGGGGCGCTGAGGCGGATCGGCCCGGAAATTCTCTGGGTGCCCAGGCGAATGCTGCTGTGCAACTCATCCGCCTCCGCCAGCAGGCGCCGGGCGCCATCGACCAGCAGGCGGCCTTCATCCGTGAGGTTGATCGCGCGGGTGGTGCGGTTGAGCAGGCTGGCACCGTAGAAACTCTCCAACTGCGCCAGCCGTTCCGACACGGAGGCCGGCGATAAACCCAGTTCCCGGCCGGCCGCGGATAACCCGCCTTTCTCGACAATCAGCAAAAACAGCTCAAGGTTCTTCAGTAGCATTATTCGGTTTTTCCGAAAGTGATTTTTGATTTGCGCTCAATTATCAAAATAAACCTAAAGGCTTAGGGTTGCATCCGTGTTTATCCAACGGAGTGACGCTCATGTCATACGTGAACCTGCAACGGCGTACTTTCCTGGCCCAGGCGGGCGCCGGTGCCGCGGTACTAACCGCCGGATCGTTGCTCGGCACGGCCAACGCGGCCACGGCGCCAACGGACGCTGCCCCAGCGGCAAGCGTACGCCAGGCCAAGGGCGGCTTCTGGCCGGGCAATACGCGCCTGGTGGGGTCAGTGTCGATGCAATTCGAAGCCGGCGGGCAACCGCTCAAGGGTACCGACAGCCCGTTTCCCCCTGTGGATTTTCCCGACAACGTGCCCGCCGACCCGGCCACCAATACCTGGTTCGCCTATGGCTACCGCGAAGGTATTCCCAGGCTGCTCGACCTCTGGGACCGGCATGGCGTCAAGGTCACCAGCCACATGATCGGGGACGCGGTAAAGCGCCACCCTGAATTGGCCCGCGAGATCGTCGCGCGCGGCCATGAAGCCTCCGGCCATGGCCCGCGCTGGAGTTCGCAATTTGCCATGAGCCGTGATGAAGAACGCACGTTCCTGCGCCAGGCCGCCCGCATGCTGCAAGACGTCACCGGCCAACCGGTCAGCGGCTACAACTGCAATTGGTTGCGCCGCGGCCCCAATACCTTGTCGTTGCTGCAAGAGCTGGGCTACGTCTATCACATCGATGATGTGAGCCGTGACGAGCCGTTTATCGAACAGGTCAACGGCAAGGACTTTGTGGTGGTGCCGTACACCTTGCGCAACAACGACATTGTCCTGATCGAAGGCCGCAACTACTCACCGTCGCAGTTCCTGGAACAGGTGAAGCTGGATTTCGACCAGCTGTACGAAGAGGCCGGCAGCCGGCGCCGCATGATGTCGATCAGTGCCCACGACCGCATCAGCGGTACGCCGCAAATGGTCAGGGTCTGGGATGAGTTCCTGCGCTACGCCAACAGCCACCCCGGCGTCGCCTTCATGCGCAAGGACGCGATCGCGCAATACACCCTCAAGAGCCCCCTCAGCGTCAGGGAAGGCGAGACGATTTGAACCGTCCCCCACACAAGGAAACTGCAGCATGAAACACTCAGCGATATCGCGCTTTGGCATTGTCACTACGCTCCTGGCCTCGTCGTTTTGCAGCGCGGCCATGGCGGCAACCCCCGAGCTGGTGAAGCCGGGCGTGCGGGTGATCGACAACAGCCTGTCGGCCGCACAGCGGGCCAGCATGGAAACCGCCGCCCTGCGCTATGACACCTTCTGGAATACCGGTGACGAACGCCTGGCGCTGGAGGCCCTGGCCGATGATTTCGTCGACAAAACCCCGCCGCCCGGTCGCCAACCCGGCCCGCAGGGCGCGTTGCTGGCGTCGCGGACCTTTCGCGGTGCGGTGCCGGACCTGCGTTGCGAGGTCGAACAGATGATCCTTGCCGGTGACCGGGTGGTGGTGCACCTGCATTTTCGCGGGCATTTCACCGGTACATTCGGCCAGACCCAGGGGGCGGGGCAACCGGTGGATTTTATCGCCACCGATATCTACCAGATCGAAAACGGCAAGATCGCCGCCAACTGGCACATCGAAGACAACCTGAGTGTGATGAAACAGCTGGGCGCGCTCTGACGCCTGAGAGGGGCAGGGCAGACACTTCGGGCCAGGTCGAAGCATCCTGGGGTGGCAATTCCCTATAGTTGGGGCTTCTATTATTGCAGTGTTGCCCCCTGAGGAAACTCCATGACTTCGTCTATCGATCCTGGCCTGTTGGGTATTTATGAAGCTTGGCACACCACCGTCTGTGCGGGCGACCTCGCGGCCACTGCAGCGCTGTACGCAGAACACGCGGTGTTCGAGACACCCCTGGTGCTGGCGATCTACCCCGACCACGGCAGCGGGGTACTGGTGGGGCGCGACGTGATCCAGCGGTTCATGGAAGACAGCAAGCGCAAGTTCCCCAGTGACTTGGCCGAGTGGTATCGCAGCGACAAAGCGTTCATCAATGGTCGCAACCTGACCTGGGAGTACCCGCGCAAGACGCCCAAAGGCGAACAGGTCGACCTGATGGAAATGATGGAGATCGAAAACGGCCTGATCACCTATCACCGCGTGTATTGGGGCTGGTACGGCGTGCGGTTGCTGGCGCCTGTCCTGGCCAAGGCGCATACGTTGTGACGCGGCGGGCGACGGTCGCCATCATTGGTGGCTCAGTCACCGGCGTTGCGGCCTTTATCAAGCTGGTGCGCACGGGCGTGGCGGGTTGCATCGAGATCATCGATCCCGAAGGGCTGGCGGATTCAATCGCCTTCACGGCCTCCCAGGACGCGCTGTTGTGCAATACCTCGGTACAGACCATGTCGGTGCTGGACGACGACATGCATGACTTCCAGCACTACCTGCGGGCCCAAGGCATCGATGTCGGTGAGCAGGCGTTTGTGCCGCGGGCCTGGGTGTCGGGCTACCTCAAACGACGGTATGCCGAGTATCGCGACCTGGCCGAGGCCCGGGGCATCGAGCACCGGGTGGTGCGTGCGGCGGTGCGCCATATCAAGCCGGTCGCCCACGGTGAATACCGCTTGGAGCTGGAGGATGGCAGCCAGCGTTCAGCCTCGGCGGTGCTGGTATGCACCGGCAGCGCGGCGCCGTTTGTGCCGCCGCTGGTGACCCCGCACCTGGGCGCACCGGGGATTTTCGCGACGCCGTACCCGACCCGGTCCTGGTTGGCGAGCCTGACCCGGCCTTCACGGGTATTGGTGCTGGGCAGTCGGTTGTCGGCCATCGATAGCGTGCTGCTGTTGTGCGGCGCGGGGCACCAGGTGCTGATGGCTTCGCCGTCCGGGCGTTTGCCGGGCGTGCGCACGGGCACTCCCCGACGGTGCACGGCGAGCCTGGATGAAGCGCGGTTTGCCCGACTGGACCTGGAAAGCCCCAAGCTGTACTGGCATTTGCTGCGCATCGTCGCGCGTTCGGCCAAGGCCATCAGTGGCCGCTCGTTGCGCACGCAGATCGATCGCAGTGCCGAGCCTGTCCAGCGCCTGCGCGGTGAAATCGCCCTGGCCGAGGGGGGCGCGACAGACTGGCAAAACCTGCTGGTGCAGTGCATGGACCTGGCCGACATCAAGCTGCGCGCCGCGCCGCCGGCAGTCAGGCTGGCGGCGCTGCAAAACTGCTGGGAAGCGGTTGGGCGCTACCTGTTCGCGGTGCCGTTGCAGACCGCGACCACCCTGTTGCGCCTGATTGACCAAGGGCAACTGCAATTGGCGCCCCAGTTGCCGACGACGCTGGAGTGGCAGGGCAGATGGCAGGCCCGTGACCGCCATGGGCATGTCGAGGTGGTCGACGCCGTGGTCTGCGCCACCGGCTTTCACAAGCAACCGTTCCATGCCACCCCGGACGGCCTGGCCCTGCACGTGACGCCCGCCACGCCCTGCACGCCCCCCGAAGTGTCTGCGCAATTGCAGGTCAGCTTGCCGGGCGCCGGGGCGCCGGAAAACATCTGGCTGCTGGGCGTGGCCTCCTACCTGGCGGCGCCGATGGTCAATTCGGTGTACCAATCGGTGCGTCAGGCGGGCGAGGTGGTGGTGATGCTCGGCGAGCACTTTTCATTAATGGACGAACAGGCAACCGAGGCAGTGGCATGAAAGTGTATGGCGACAGAGGTTCGAGCAATACCCGGCGTGTGCTGACCACAGCCGCTTACCTGGGGCTGGACGTGGAATTCGTGTTCCTCGACCTGTTCAGCGGCCAGAATCGTACGCCGGAGTACCTGGCGCTCAACCCGAACGGCACGATCCCGACCTTTGTCGACGGCGACGTGGTGCTGTTCGAGGCGTCGGCCATCATGATTTACCTGGTGGAACAGGCCGGTTCGTCATTGTTGCCCTCGGGCAACGCCAAGTACGAAACCCTCAAGTGGATGTTCTGGGCCGCCGAGCATTTTCGCCGCGGGCCCACGGTGCTGATCGAACAGCGTTTCATGGAGCGCCTGAAGGGGCATGCCGAAAACCCGACCCTGGTTGCGGAAGCCCTGCACGCCATCCACCGCTACACCGCCGTGCTCGAGGGGCACCTGAGTACCCGCCGGTTTATGGTCGGCGATGGGCTGACCTTGGCCGACATCGACCTGGCGGCGCCCTTGAGCCATATCCCGCGTACCCAGGCGCCGTTCCTGGAGTATCCCCATGTGGCGGCCTGGTATGAGCGGATCAACGCGATTGCCGCCTGGCAGCAGAGCGGGGTTGCCCAGGAGCGCAGGATCCGCGAAATCGAAGGGCTGTTCAGCCTGCGGCGGGAGCCGGCATAAGCCTTTTGCGGGCCGGCGCCATCGCATGCAAGGGCGCCTCCAGATGCCGCAAGTGTTCAATCCCCAAATGCATTTTGAACGCGCGCCAGCCGGCGCCGGTGACGTGCACCGCGCGCGTGCCGGTGGTTCGCCTTAGCCAGCCCAGCTGGCAAAAGGTCTCCAGCAGATGGGCCCCAAGCGGGCCGGCGATGTGGTGCTCGCGTTCGGTCCAGTCCAGGCAACGACGGGCCTGGACGTGGTCCTGGAAGCACGGCTCGCCACTGTCCGGGTTAAGCGATTGCAGCCATTCAATGCCGCGCAGCGTCAGCACATATTCGCGTTCGTTGCGATCGAGGATGTAGCCACGGTCGAGCATGCCCTGGGTCACCGCAACGCCGACCTGGCCGGCCAGGTGATCGTAGCAGCAACGGGCAAAGCGCAGCTCATGGGCGGCACGGTTGGGCAGGCTGCGCCAGGTACTGGTCTGCGGCGACACCGCCGCCAGGCTTTCCAATACATGGGATACATCAGGGCCGGCCAACTGATAGAAGCGGTTGCGGCCCTTGGTCTCGACCGTGAGCAAACCGCCATCGAGCAACTTCGCCAGGTGTGAACTGGCTGTCTGCGGTGTCACCCCAGCAGCATCGGCCAGGGCACTGGCGGACATGGAACTGCCATCGGCCAGGGTGATGAGGATCACGGCGCGTACAGGCTCGGCGATCAGGTAGGCGATGGATGAAATTTTGGGCTGGGTCATTCCATTGAACTCCGCGCTTTGCCAGGTGATGTCGGGTTTCAGGATGACATAAACACTAACACTTCGACACAGCCCGAAGCGTTTCAATTGAAAAGCTGCTTATAGTCAAAGCGCCATTATGGATAGGAAAGACGGGGTTATGGAACTCAACACGCGCTACCAACGACAGGTACTGATCGCCACCAGCCTCAGCTATGTGGTCGTCATTCTGGATACCTCCATCGTCAACGTGGCACTGGAGTCCATCTCCCAGACGTTCGGCTCGGATATCACCGGCCTGCAATGGGTGATCAACGCTTACACCCTGACTTTTGCCAGCCTGCTGCTGACGGGCGGCTTGCTCGGCGACCGCTACGGAGCAAAGAAAATCTACGCCGTCGGCCTCGGCCTGTTTGCGCTGGCCTCGGGCTTATGCGGGCTGGCCAACGATCTGCCTGAACTGGTGGGCGCACGCGTCCTGCAAGGGGTAGGGGCCGCGCTGCTGGTGCCATGCTCCTTGATGCTGATCAACAGCGCCTACCCACAGACCCACCAGCGTGCCAGTGCCATCGGCGTGTGGGCAGGCTGCGGTGGTATTGCCATGGCGGCCGGCCCCTTGGTGGGTGGGGTGCTGATCGAACTGTTCGGCTGGCGCAGTATTTTCCTGATCAACGTGCCGATTGCCCTGGTCGGCGTCTGGCTGACGTCGCGCATCCCATCTTCAGCGCCCCTGGCGCCCAACCGCCACTTGGATGTCACGGGGCAAATCACCGCCATTATTGCGCTGGCGACCTCGGTGGCCGTGCTGATCGAAGGGGCCAAACTGGGGTGGAATTCCGAGTGGGTCTACGTCGGGGTGTTTGTCGCGTGTATCGCCTGGTGCGCGTTCCTGGTGACCGAGAGCCGGCACAAGGACCCGATGCTGCCGCTGCATTACTTCCGTAACCCGGTGTTTTCCGGGGCAACGTTCCTGTCGCTGGTCTCGGCCCTGGTGTTCTACGGGTTGTTTTTCCTGCTCAGCCTGTACTTCCAGACCGACCGGGGCTGGTCACCGTTGGAGACGGGCCTGGCGTTCCTGCCATTGACCGCCATGGTCACCCTCGGCAGCTTCACCTGCGGCCGGTTGACCCGGGCCTATGGCGCCCGCGCCGTGCTGTGTGCGGGGTTCGGCCTGTACACCCTGGGGTTTATCGGCCTGTTCGCGTTGGCCGTCGATGCGCCGTACTGGCGCATCGCGCTGTGTTACCCGGCGGTGGGGTTCGGTGCGGGGATCATTACGCCGGCCGCCACCTCCGTGCTCATGAGTGTGGTTGATCGTGCCAAGGCCGGGGTGGCCGCAGGCACGCTCAATGCCAGTCGACAAAGTGGTTCAGCCTTTGGCGTGGCGATCTTCGGGGCCCTGCTGACCTCGATCCAACCGCGTAGCGATGCCATCTACCTCGCTGTCAGCGTTGCGATCGGCTTGTCATTGCTGGCCATGATGCTGTCCGCCCTGGTGCTCAAGGTGCCAGCTGCGCACCCCGTGAAAAACTGATGCGTTTGCATTTGTAAAACCATTGCCCAGCACGCCTTCGTGAATGCCGCGAGGCGCCGCTGCACCTGAAAAACATCATCACTAGGGATAATGATCATGAATGTGCTCTCTGCGGCAGCCGTTGTAGATATAGCGGGAATCGGCATTGGCCCGGCTAATTTGAGCCTGGCGGCGCTGGCCCAGCCCAAACCCGGCCTTACCGCGACGTTTTTCGAGCGCAGCAGCGAATTTCAATGGCATGCGGGGATGATGGTGCCCGACGCCATGTTGCAGGTGCACTACCTCAAGGACCTGGTCAGCCTGGTGGACCCGTCCAATCCACTGTCGTTCCTCGCCTACCTGGCCAAGCAAAAACAGTTGTTGAGCTTTATCAACGCCAATTTCGATCAAGTGCTGCGCCGCGAATTCAACCAGTACTACCGCTGGGCCTGTACCCAGCTGCCCAACCTGCATTTCAACAGCGAAGTGCGTTCGGTGGAGTTCGAGAACGGGCTGTTCCTGCTCAAGGGGGATACCTGGGTCCAGCCGGCGCGCAACCTGGTGCTGGGCACCGGGCAACAGCCTTCGATCCCGGCATTCGCGCGCCCACACCTGGGCGACACGCTGTTCCATTCCTCCCAGTACATGACCCGCAAGCGCAGCCTGAAAGACAAACGCGTGGTGGTGATCGGCGGCGGCCAGACCGGCGCCGAGATCATTCAGCACCTGCTGTCCGACACCAGCGCGCTACCGGCCAGCGTGACCTGGGTGTCGCGGCGCTGGAATTTCTCGCCGCTGGATGAGTCGCCCTTTACCAACGAGCTGTATACCCCGCAATACAGCGACCACTTCTTTGCCCAACCCGAGGCCGTGCGCCAGTCGCTGCTGGTCGAACAGAAACTGGCGAGCGACGGCATCTCCCAATCGTTGTTGCAATCGATTTACCGCCGCCTGTACGAGCTCAAGCACGTGCTGCATCACCCTTGCAAAGTCCGCCTGTTGCCGGGCCGCGAGTTGACCGCAGTCCAGCAGCGTCCCCATCACTGGAGCCTGTCGCTGGTGCATGGGCACAGCCATGTGCAGGAAGAGCTGAGTGCCGACATGGCGGTGCTGTGCACCGGGTACGCCTACCAGATGCCGGAATGCCTGGGGGCGATCGAGCCACGCATCACCCGGCGCAACGGCGAATACGTGTTCAACCAGGACTACTCCGTGCAGTGGGACGGCCCGCAGGGGTCGGCCATCTACGTGCAAAACGCCGCGCGCAGCCAGAAAGGCATCGCCGACCCGAACCTGGGCCTGATTCCCTGGCGCTGCGCAAACATCCTCAACAGCGTCAGCGGGCAAGCCCTGTACGACCTGGACGAACCCGACGCGTTCGTCCAATGGGGCCCCAGCGCTGCCTTCGACGAGGTCAGCGACGCGCGTTTCGATCGCCTGACCGCCCTCGCCAACTAGACCCAGGAGCCCGGCCATGGAGCCCATCACACTACCGCCCAACGGCAACGCCCCGGTCATTCGCGAAACCGAGGAACCGGTGGCGCTGCAAGGCGTGCACCTGTACCTGCACCACTTTTCCGGCAAATTGGTCAACGCCCCGATCCAGTCCTCGCGTTTCACCATCGATCCCGACTGCGCAACGGATGAAGACAGGCACGCAGTCAACGAGATCTGGTTTATCAGCGGCGGCGACCTCAACGTGTTCTACGACGGTACCTGGCACGCGGTAAAAAATGGCGACAGTTTGTATTTTGCCCCCTGGCGCCCACATTTAGCGCGCAACGCCGGCACCGCGCAGGTCCAGGTGTTTTCGGTGTGGTGGGCATGAGCATGCAGCAGGATTTCGACCTGGTGATTGTCGGCGGCGGCATTATCGGCGCCTGGGCCTTGCACCACGCGGTACAGCGTTACCCGCACTGGCGGATTCTGTTGATCGACCGCTACCGCATCGGCGATGGGGCGACCTCGCACTCGGCGGGGGTGCTGCTGGCCACCGGGCGCTCGGCACGCGAACGGCGCCTGGCCGGGGAGAGTGCCGGGCTGTACCGCGCGCTGCGTGATCGGCTGGGCATCCGCACCAGCCAGGCGCCGGTGTACTGGCTGGCGGATCGCAGCCTGACGCCCGAGATTCAGCAGGCCGTGGTCGAGGCCACGGTCGAGCCCGCCGACCTGTCGGCCGCCGACCTCGGTGAACGCCTGGGTGCGCCGCTCACGGTGGGCACGGGCGAGTGCCTGTTGCGCGGCGGCACCGCCGAAAGCTACGAGCCGCCTTGGGTGGCGCGGTTGCTGATCAGCCAGAGCCTGGCCAGCGCCCAGGTGCGTTGCATCGAGGGCGTGGGTGTGCAGCGTATCGATGCGCAGGGCAGCGGTTCGCGTATCACCCTGGCCGATGGCGCCAGCGTGCGCGCCCGACGCACCCTGGTTGCCACCGGGCCATGGGTCAGCGAGTCGCCGTTTGGCGCACTCGCTACCGAGCACGGGCTACGGGTCAAGAAGGTGGTGGCCTTGCATATCGATGGCGTACCGCCGGCGAATGCCGCGGCGTTGTTCCTGCCGCAATCCGATGCGTACCTGATGCCACTGGCCGCCCGCAACCAATGGCTGTTCAGCTTTCGTTGTGATGAATGGGATGTGGCGCCGCGCAAGCACGCGCTGGAAATCACTCCCCACGACCGGGACGTCGCCAACCGCACGCTGGCGCACTACCTGCCGGCGTTGGTGGCGCGGTGTCGCGGCGGCCGGGTGTTCTGCGACAGCTACAGCCCCAGCGGCGAATCGCGGGTGAGCTTCGACCCGGTGCACCACCTGGTATTTGCCGGTGCCGGCAGTGGTGCGGGTTTCCGCCTGGCCCCCGGCATTGCCCGCGAGGCCCTCGATTTGATCGTGGCTCATCGGCCCGATACGGCGGCCATCGCCGAACCCACACTTTCCGCTGCCTCGATGGATTGAAAAGATGACTGCTATCACCGCGCAAAAATTCTTCCTGATGCCGATTCCTCCCACGCCCAACGGCAGGTTGCACCTGGGCCACATTGCCGGTCCTTACTTGCGCATGGACATGCTCGGGCGCTACCTGCGCACCCAGGGGCACAGTGTCGATGTGGTCTCGGCGGTAGACGGCTTCGACTCCTACGTATTGTGGAAAGGCGTGCAGGAGCTGCGCGCGCCCGAAGAGGTGGTGCGTGACTACCACGGGCAGATCGCCAACGACCTGCGCGCGCTGGATGTCGAGGTCGATGACTTCCTCGACCTGGTGCAAGGCCCGTACGCCGCGCAGCATGCAGACAATGCCCGGCGCACGGTCGAGCGCCTGGTGGCGTTGGGCGTGACCGAAACCGTGGTCGAACGTGTGCTGTATTGCCCGCATACCCGTCGCTACATGGCCGGCGCCTGGCTGGTGGGGCAGTGCCCGTATTGCCAGGCAGGGGCTGGCGGCTACTTCTGTGAAGCCTGCGGTGCCTTGTTCCGCCCGGAAACCATGCTCAATCCCCAGCCGCGCATGGGCGACAGCCCGTTGCAGTGGGTCGAGGTCGAAAGTCTGTTCCTGAAAGTGGCCCACCCCGACCAGTTGCTGCGGCGCATGGCGGCGTCCGGTGCGCCGGCGTCGATCATCGAGGTGATCGCGCGCTTCCTGGAACGCGAAAATGGCCGCGTGCGGCTGACTGCACCCGGCGACTGGGGTGTGGCCTGGAGCCCGGATCGTTTTGACAACCCACGCGTGTTGTTCGAGTCCGGCTGGGAATACGCACTGACCTGCGCCGACCGTGCCCGCGAGCACTCCCCGGAGCACGGCCACGCCATGCTGCGCAGCAGCGAGGTGACCACGCTGGTCAGCTTTGGTATCGATAACGCGGTGTTGCTGCTGGCGGGCAGCGTGGCGGTGATGGATGCCCTGCAGGATCACCAGTCGTTTGACTACGTGTTGACCAACTACTTCTACAACCTGCAAGGCGCGAAGTTTTCCACCAGCCGCCTGCATGTGGTCTGGGCCGCCGATATCGTCGAAAAAACCCCGGCCACCAGCGATGGCGTGCGTTATTTCCTCTGCCGCGAAAGCCCCGAACTGGGCGAAACCAATTTCGCCGTGGAGGAGTTTGTCGAGGTGGTCAATGTGGACCTGGCCGGTGCCCTCGACCGGCGTGTCGACCTGGCCCTCGGCAGCCTCGATCAGGCCCGGTTGCAGTCCATCGAGCCAGACTTGTTGCCGGGCCTCGAAATGGCCGTTGCGCGCCTGGGCCAGGCGTTCCGGCTCGACGCTGTCTCGGTGCGCGACGCCTGGGAGGTGTTGCACCAGTGGATGCAACGCCCGGACCTGGACGTGACACAGCCTGGGCACGCTTATTTGTGGCTCAAGGGCCTGGCGTACCTGGCCGCGCCGATCATGCCGCGCCTGGCCGAGCACCTGTGGCACCGCCTGGGCCATGACGGTTTGCCGGTGGTCCAGGCGCTGTATGCCGCCTCGCTGCCGAGGCCGGAGACCGTGGCGCGCCCGCGCTTTGCGGCCTTGTCCCCGCTGGCGCTGGCGCCATGCTTGCCGGCCAGCGTGGTGCTGGCGGGTGCATCCAGCGATGCATGAATACGCTGACGTCATCGTGATCGGTGCCGGCACCACCGGTACCAGCGCCGCCTGGCACCTGGCGCGCGCCGGCGCGTCGGTACGGCTGCTGGACAAAGGCGCGATTGCCAGTGGCTCGTCGGGCGCGTCGCCGGGGATCGTGCGCGAATATTACGCCGATCCTGCCCTCAGCCAACTGGCGGCACGGGGCGTGCGGGCCTATCGCGATTGGCGGCAGCACTATCCCGGCACTTGCGGCTACCAGCGCACGGGGTTCTTGACCGGTATTCCCGCCCGCGAACAAGCGGCCACCCAGGCCAACGTCGAGCTTTTGCGCGCGACGGGCGCGGCGCTTGAGTGGTTATCTGCCGAGCAAATGCAGGCGCAGGTGCCAGACCTGATTATCGACGGCCTGGCGGGCGCGGTGTTCGAGCCCGACGCGGGCTATTGCGATCCGCGCCTGACCGCGCGCAGTTTTGCAGCCGGTGCGCGGGACCTCGGCGCGGTGATCGACGAGGGGCGGGCGGCACGACGGATCGTGCGCCAGGCCGGGCGCGCCATCGGCGTGCAGACCGACACCGGCTTTATCGCCTGCGCCCATGTGGTCAATGCCGCCGGGCCGTGGGCTGCCACACTGGCTGACGATTGCCAGGCGCCATTGCCGATCCACGCCACCCGGCAAAGCGTCGGCATTGTCCAGGTGGAGGGCGTTGACTCGCCGATGCCAGGCTATTGCGACCGGGAGGCGGGCTTCTACCTGCGCCCGGACCAGCCCGGCAGCTATTTCATCGGCTCGCTGATGGCCGCCGAAGGCGTAGCGGTCGACCCGGATAGCTTCGACCGCAGCTTCTGCGACGCCAACGTGCTGGCCTACCGCGACCGCGCCGCCCTGCGCTTGAAGCGCCTGACCAGCGCACGGGCCACCGGCCGCCGCGTGTCGTTCTTCGACAACACACCGGATGGCAACCCGATTGTCGGCCCCGACCCTCGGGTGCCGGGGCTGTTCGTCGCGGCGGGGTTATGTGGGCATGGCTTCAAGTTTGCGCCGTTGTTTGGGCAGGCGATTGCGCAGTGGGTATTGCAGGGCGAGATGCCGGCGCAGATGGGGGTGTTTGCGGTAGAGCGATTTCTCGGGAGCGTTCAGTCAACCTAGTTGATCCTGACGTCCGAGCCGGCGATCAGTCGGTGTCGACGATTCGACAAGGCCGAATGCCTGTTAGGACTGTTAGGACTGTAAGGACTGTAACTGTGGCGAGCGGGCTTGCCCCGCGTTGGGCTGCGCAGCAGCCCCAAAACCAGGCCCTGCGGTGTGTCAGTTAAAAACACATCGCCTGGAATGGGGCCGCTTCGCGCCCCAACGCGGGGCAAGCCCGCTCGCCACAACAAGCCCACTGGCCACAGCAAGCCCACTGGCCACAACACGAGCGCTCGCCACAACGGCCCTATCTACCGGGGGGCTCAGCCGCGCGCTTCATTTCGAATGAAGGTGCGAAACACATGATCCCACAGCGGCGAAGAGACCCCGAAGTTCTTCTCGATACCTTTGCGATGGTGCAGATCGTGATTGGCGATCAGCCCTGGAATGAACCGATAAGCCCAATGGTTGGGGCGGTGCATCACGTAGTGCACCGAGATGTAATAGAAATAGCCCACCACCGCACCGACGAATACCGAGGTCAGTTGCCCATACCAGGCCAGCAGTAACAGGACCGCCAGCGCCGAACTGGTTTTCCAGCTGGATACACCGATAAAGGCGAGCACATCGACATGGTGGGTCCAATGCTCGTGGCGATACAGCGAGTGGAACAGAAAACGGTGTACCCCATATTCCACCAACGTCCATCCCAACAACCCGGCAAGCGCCAGGCCGGGATCAAACGGTGCGAGGTAAAGTGCGAGGATCACGAACAGCGGAACGCTGAAAAAGTCGAGGTAGTACGCGACCGATGACATCAGCCATTTGTTTGATGCAGCCATGCGCAGGGTGTCCTTGAATGCCCGATAAGGGGCGGGCGTGCTGTCCGTAGGGGCGCTGAATGTACCCGAAGGTGTGTGCCGTTTGAATGCGCGGCCGCAAATAAATCCTCCCATCCACACCGCGCAAAGCGGCCGAAGCGCTGTTGGTGGCGCAACACCGGTTCAATAAACTGTGCGATTTCACGGGCTCTACGCTTCGCGCGGATGGGGGTAACCCGTTGAATCTACGAGGCTTATGCTTTGGCATGATTTGTGTTGTCAGTGGGTTGGCACTGACCCGACAACGGGAGGGTTAACCCTCACCTTTCATAAGAAGCCACACCCATGCACATCCCCTTCAAGCGCACGTTAATCGCCGGCCTGCTGGCCATCGGCACATTTGGCGGGCTGTTGCCTGCCGTGGCCCAGGCGGCCAATGATCAACAGTTCATCCCGTTGGCGACCTATCGGGTCGGCGCCTACGCCTCCAGCGGCATTCCGTGGTGGGCGGGGGAGATTGACTACTTTCGCTACATCAACGAGGTCGAGGGCGGTGTGAACGGCGTCAAGCTGGTCTGGCAGGAGTGCGAGACCGAGTGGAAGACCGATCGCATCATCGAATGCTACGAGCGCTACAAGGCCGGCCTGGACGGCGCGCCCACCGGCTTCTTCTTCACCCATAGCACGCCGGCGTCCTATGCGCTGATGGACCGTGCCGCCGTCGACCATATCCCGTTGATCGATGGCGCCGGCGGGCGTACCGAGTCGACCGATGGCCGCGTGTTCCCCTATGCCTTCCCGTTGCTGCTCAACTACTACGGCCAGGCGTCGGTGGGCATCAACTACATCGCCCAGCGTGAGGGGGGGCTGGACAAGCTCAAGGGCAAGAAGATCGTGACGGTCTACCACGACTCCGCCTATGGCCGTGAAACCCAGGCCGCCATGCAATTGCTCGCAGATAAGTACGGCTTCGAGAACATCCAGATCCCGGTGGCCGACCCTGGCAATGAACAGTCCACCCAATGGCGGCAAGTGCGCCAGATCAATCCGGACTGGGTCTTCCTGCGTACCTGGGGCGTATCCACGCCGGTCGGTATCAAGACCGCCGTACGTTTCGGCATCCCGGTGGATCGCCTGATCGGGGATGTCTGGGCCGGCTCCGAAGCCGACGTGATTCCCGCGGGCACCGCTGCCAAAGGCTACCAGGCACTGGCGCCGTTCCCGGGTGGCGACACCTTTGAAATTCACCGCAGGCTCAAGCAGTTCATCCTTGATCCGGGCAAAAGCAACCTCAAGGACCCCAGTTACTTCGGCAAGGTCTACTACAACATCGGCCTGATCAACGCGGCCATTGCGGTCGAGGCCCTGCGCACCGGCCAGGCCAAGTTCGGCCACCGTGGGTTGAACGGCGAAGAAACGCGCTGGGCCTTCGAGCACCTGGACATCGACGCAGCGCGCATCAAAGCGTTGGGCCTCGAAGGGTTGCTGGCGCCGTTGAAACTGTCCTGCGCCGACCATGAAGGCGGTGGCGCGGCGCGGGTACAGCAGTGGGACGGGCAAAAGTGGGTGTTGGTGACCGACTGGGTCCAGGCCGACCGCGCCACCTTGCGTCCGTTGATCGAAGCCAAATCCGCTGCGTATGCCCAGGAAAAGGGCATCGCAGCGCGTGACTGCGCGGCCGAGTAGGCCACCGGCTCAGGCGGCGGTGGCCGCCATGCTGCCAGGGATGGCGGCAATCAACTCACGGGTGTAATCGCTGCCCGGCCGGTTGAAGATCTGTTCCACCGTCCCCTGTTCGACCACCTTGCCATTGCGCAGCACCAACACCTCATGCGCAAAGTTGGCCACCACCGACAAGTCATGGGACACCAGCACATAGGCAATCCCCATTTCCCGCTGCAGCTCTTCGAGCAGGTCGAGGATGTGCGCCTGCACCGACACATCGAGGGCGCTGACCGGCTCGTCGAGCAGCAACAGGTCAGGCTTCAACGCCAGCGCACGGGCGATCGCGACACGCTGGCACTGGCCACCGGACAGCTCGCGCGGCAGGCGATCGAGGAAGCTGACCGGCAGGTGCACGCGACCGATCAGCTCGCGCGCCGCGTGTTCCAGCGCCGCCCCCTTGAGCCGCCCGAACGACACCAGGGGTTCGACAATACTGTCAAACACCGTGAAGCGTGGGTCGAGCGCGGCGAACGGGTTTTGCTGGACCAGTTGCAGGCGTTGACGCAGCGGGCGGAACTCGCGCCAGCTCAGGGTGGTGACGTCTTGCTGCTCGAACCAGACCTGGCCCTGGGTGGGTTTCTCCAGGCCCAGGGCGATGCGCAACGCGGTGCTCTTGCCTGAGCCGGATTCGCCGACGATGGCCAGGGTCTGGCCGGGGTAGACCTGCAGGCTGAGGTCTTGCAGGGCCACGAAGGTGGGGTCTTCGCCCTTCACCTTGGGCAGGCTGAAGGTCTTGCCGACGTTGTGCAGGCGCAGGATCGGTGCGTGCGTTGCATCGGACCTGGCGTGTGGCTCTCGGCGCCTGGCGAACGCGGGAGCGGCGGCGATCAGTGCGCGGGTGTAGTCGTGGCGCGGGTTCGCCAGTATCTGCCGGGGCGGGCCCTGTTCGACCACTTCGCCTTGCTTCATCACCAGGATGCGGTCGGCGCGGTCGATGGCCACCCCCAGGTCATGGGTGATGATCAGCAGGGAAATGCCCCGTTCACTGACCAGCCGTTGCAGGTGGTCGAGAATCTTGCGTTGTACGGTGACGTCGAGGGCGCTGGTGGGCTCGTCGGCAATGATCAGGCGGGGGTTGCCGGCCAGGGCGATGGCGATCAGCACGCGCTGGCGCATACCGCCGGAGAGTTCATGGGGGTACTGGCGGGCCCGCAGGACCGGCTTGTCGATACCCACCTGTTGCAGCAGCTCGACAATATCGGCATCGACGCCGGGGTAGCGCTTGCCCTTGGCCAGGATCAGCGCCTCGGCGATTTGCTGGCCGATGCGCAGGGTCGGGTTGAGGCTGACCATCGGGTCCTGGGGCACCAGCCCGACGGTGCGCCCACGCTGCAAGCGCTTCTGGCGTTCGCTGGCGTGGGACAGGTCGTTGCCGCCCACCCACAGTTGACCCGCACTGATCTGCGCGTGGTCGGGCAGCAGGCCGAGAATCGCGTTGGCCAGGGTTGATTTGCCCGAGCCCGACTCGCCGACAATCGCGACGGTTTCGCCCTGGGCCATCGACAATGACAGGCGTTGTACCGCCAACAGGGTCTGGCCGCCGGAGCGGTAGCCGACACTGAGTTGGCGTACATCGATCAACAGGTTGTTATCGGTGGTCATCGCTGGATCTCCTCGAAGGTGCGGGCGATATGGTTGAGGCTGAACACCACGGCCACCAGGAACAGGCCTGGCAGCAACGAGACCCACGGAGCGGTGATCAGGAAGTGCCGACCGTTGGCGATCAAGGTGCCCCATTCCGCTGCCGGTGGCGCAGCACCGAAACCGAGAAAGCTCAAGCCCGCTGTCGCCAGGATCGCGGCGCCGAAATCCAGGGTGGCGAGCACCGCCACCGGGCCCCACGCGTTCGGCAGGATGTGCCGCAGCAAGGTGCGCCGCCAGCTGGCGCCGCCCAGGCGCGCGGCTTCGACGTAGGGCAAGGTCTTGACGCGCAGCACTTCGGCGCGGGTGGTGCGGGCGAACCCCGGAATGATGCCGACGCCCACGGCGATGGCCACCGGCACGGTACCGAAGCCGATAGCGGTGACGATCGCCAGGGCCAGCAGCAGGCCGGGCAGGGCCAGCAAGACATCGATAAAACGCATGAGCACCGCATCGATGCGACCGCCGGCAAAGCCGGACAGGATGCCGAGCCCCAGCCCGCCGACCAGGGCGATCCCAACCGCGAGGAACGCCGCCAGCACTGACAGGCTGGCGCCGTAGACCACGCGGGTGTAGAGGTCGCGCCCCAGTTCATCGGTGCCGAACCAGTGGCCCAGGCTGGGCGCGCTGAGTTTGGCGGCCGGCGCGGTGGCGTAGGGGGCGAAACTGCTCAGCAATGACGGCGACACCGCCGCGACCAGGGCAAACAGCACCACCAGCAGCGCCAGGCTGAAACCGGGACGGCGCAGCAGGGGCAGCACCGCCGAGGCGGCGCGTTGCAGTCGGCTGCGACGGCGCCAGAGGGGGGGAGCCAGGGTGGTTGGCGCAAGACGCCGGTCAATCGTGGTCATGGTCTAGGACACCTTTGGCGTATGGGAGATGCGCGGGTCGAGCCAGGGATAGAGCAGGTCGACCAGCAGGTTCACCAGCACAAATGCCGCCGCCGAAACGGCAACGATGGCCAGCACCACTGGAATGTCCTGGCGCAGCACGGCTTCCTGCGCCAGGCGGCCGATGCCGGAGCGGGCAAAGATGGTTTCCACCAGCACCGCGCCGGACACCGTATTGCCCACTTGCAGCCCGATCAGGGTGAGAATCGGCAGGGCCGCGTTGCGAAAGCCGTGACGCGCCTGCACCTGGCCACGGCTCAAGCCCTTGGCATAGGCCGTGACGATGTAGGGCTCCTGCCACACCCCTTGGAAACTGCGTTGCAACACCTGGGCGTACACCGCCGCGCTGGGGATCGCCAGGGTGATCGCCGGCAGCACCAGGCTTTCAACCCCGCGGCTGCCGGTGGCGGGAAACCAGCCGAGGCCGAACGCGAATACCTGGATCAGCAGCAGGCCCATCCAGAACACCGGCACTGAAAAGCCCAGCGACGGCAACCGGGTCAACGCGATTTTTAACGGCCGCCAGCGCAGGTACGCCGTCAGGTAGGCCAGGCCGACACCGCCGAGCAGCGACAACACAATCGCCAGCCCGGCCAGGGACAAGGTCTGCGGCAATCGTTCGGCGAGCAGCTCGGCCACCGGTCGATTCAGCGACAGCGACTGGCCGAAGTCACCGTGCAGCGCGCCGAGCAGCAGGTTGAAATACTGCTCGAACACGCCCTGGTCGAGGCCGTAATAAGCGCGGGCCTTGGCCAGGTCTTCGACTGACAGCGCGTCGGCCTCCATGCCCGAGGCGCTGAGCATGATGGACAGGGTGTCGCCCGGCAGCAGGTACAAAATGAAATAGGTGATGCTATAGGCGCCCCAGAGCACCAGCAGCGCCTGGCCAATCCGGCCGATCAGGTAACGGCTCATGGCGTACCGACCTCGATATCACCCAGCAATGCGAAGCCCTCGGCAGTCCAGCGAAAGTGTTTCACCCGTGGCGAGGTCGCTGCCTGCCACACGCGTTCATACACCGGGAACGCCGAACCCTCATCGATCAACAGGTCTTGCAAATCGCCATAGGCCGTGGCGCGTTGTGCGCCCTGGGTGGCGGTGATGCCGGCATCGAACAGGCCCTTGGCGGTGTCCAGCACGGCCGGCTCATAGAGGTTGGTGGCCAGGGTCGAGCTGTTGGCGGTGCGCGGATCGAGGATGGTTTGCAGGATGATCGGATCAGCACGGGTCATATAGTTGATGGTCAGGTCATAGTTGCCGGCGGTGTTGTTGGCGACCCATTCGGCGCGGGTGACCACGCTGAGTTTGAGCTCGATGCCGACCTTGCGCAGCTGATCCTGGATCAACACATCGCCGGCGGTTTCTGCCGGGCTGATGTTGTAGCTCAGGCTCAGGCGCTTGCCGTTTTTCTGCCGATAACCGTCCGCGCCCTTGGCCCAGCCGGCTTGATCCAGCAGGCGCTCGGCGGCGGCCGGGTCGTAGACCAGTTTGGCGCCCTGGCTCTTGAAGTAGGGCGTGGTCACATCGAAGATGCCGTCCACCACCGGGAACGCGGCGTTGTACACCGTGCTTGCGTAGCTCTTGCGGTCGATGGCTTTCTGTACGGCCAGGCGCACCTGTTTGTCGGCCAAGGCACGCCCGCCACGGGTATTGGGGTACAGGTTCAGCGCCGGGCCCGGCAGCGAGCGGCTTTGAATGGTTGCGCCCCTGGACTGGAACAGTTTCAGGTCCACCTCGGAGAACGGGTTGCGCGGCCACAGAATGTCGGCCTTGCCTTGCAGGAACAGGCCGTTGCGCACGCTTTCCTCGGGGATATAGCTGATGTCCACCGCGTCCAGGTGGGCCTCGCCCTGGTTCTTCATATTGGCCGACGCCCAGGCGTAACCCTTGCGCTTGGTCAGGTGCGCGCCGACTTCCGGGGTATAGCTGGCCAGGATGAACGGGCCGGTGCCGATGATCTTGCCCAACGAGCGTTCCTTGGCGCTGAGCGCATAGGAGGCCGGGGCAAGGATCGACAGGTTGGTGGTGGATGTGGCCTGCAGGAAGCCCGCATTCGGCTTGGCGAGCACCAGCTTGACGGTGAAGTCGTCGACCACTTCGGCGTGATCGAACCCCGCCAGGTAAGTGGCGCCGAAGGTGGCCGGCAACTCGGTGGCCAGCGCCTTGTTGCTGTCGAAGGCCGTCTTGACCGCCTGGGCATCGAAGCGCTCGCCGTTGCTGAAGGTGACGTTATCGCGCAGGTGGAAGGTGTAGGTGAGGGCGTCGTCGCTCACTTCCCAGCTTTTGGCCAGCCAGGGAATGATCGTGCCGGTTTCCGGGTCCTGGTCGGTCAGCGACTCGGCGACATTGCGCAGCAACACCCGGTGTTCAAGCCAGTAGACCTGGAACGGATCGACGCTGACCAGGGTGGTGTTGTCGCCGAAAAAGGCAATGTTGAGGGTCTTGCCGGCCTGGGTGTCGTTACCCGACGGTGAGCAAGCGGCAAGGCTTAACGCCAATGCGCAGGGGGCCAGCAGACGGCTCATCAAGTTGGAGGTATTCAATGGAGTGCCCTCAGGTGGCGATTGCGGTGTATGCAAGGGGTGGGTCAGAAGTCGTAGGCCAGCTTGGTGTACCAGTAGCCGCCGCCCGGATAGAACGGCGGGTTGCCATAGGGCGCCAGGCCCAGGTTGCTGTAGACGGCGTGCCGGTCGGGGCGCACGTCGAAGATATTGGTACCGCCGACGCTGACGGTCAGGTGGTCGACGAAGGTGTAGCTGACGTCCAGGTCGGTGATCCATTTGGCGCCGAAGCTGCGGTCGCCCGTGGGGTTCACCGCCAGGGTCTTGACCGCGCCATAGCGGCTGGTTTGCAGGTTGACCGCCAGGTCCGCGACCTTCCAGTTGGCGCCGAGGATCCATTTGGTCTTGGGCGACGCTTCGGTGAGGTCGCCCTCGCGGTCGCGGCCCACCAGGGTCACGCCGGAATTGGCGAGGGCGGCGGGTGTGCCGCGACTGTCTTCAATGGTGGTCTTGTTCCAGTTGAAGCCCAGGCTCCAGCGCACATCGCCCCAGGCATCCAGCGGCGTGGTGTGGTCGGCAACGATGTCCAGGCCGCGGGTGCGGGTGTCGAAGGCGTTGGTGTAGTAGTTGACCCAGGTACCGGTGGGCACACCCTGGGCGGCGAGGATGGCATTGATGGCGCCATTGCCCTGGTCGTAGATATTGCTGGTCAGGGCGATGCGGTCATCAATGTCGATCAGGTAGGCATCGGCGGTGATGCTGGTGCGTGGCGCTGGCTGCCAGGTCAGGCCCAGCCCCAGGTTGCGCGATTTCTCCGGCTTGAGGTCGTCGCCACCCAACGCCTTGGCCAGGTTGCTGCCGGAAGGGGTCAAGCGGGTCACGGCGGGCACCACGTTACCGTTCACATCGGTGGCCACTCGGTTGTCTGCCACCGTGTAGCCGATCTGCGTCAGGGACGGCGCACGAAAGCCGGTGCCGACCGTACCGCGTACCGCCACCGTGTCGGTCAGCTCGTAGCGTGAGTTCACCTTCAGCCCGAAGGTATTGCCAGAGTCATCGTCGTAATGTTCGACACGGCCGGCCACGTCGAGGAACCAGCGCTCGGTCAGGTCAAAGCCCAGGTCGAGGTAACCGGCGTAGTTATTGCGGATCAGGCTGACTTCATCCTCCGGGCGAATCGTGACGGCCGCCTGCGCCCCCGACGCCGCCGGGTAAGTGCCGGTGATATAGGCCTCGGGATCTCCGGCGAAGGTGCTGAAATGTTCCCAGCGGTGTTCCAGGCCGGCGGACACCTGCACAGGCGAGGTCAGGTTGAACAGGCTGTCGTAGCGGCGAGTGATGTCCAGGTTGTTGACCCACTGCTCAAAGCGAAAGGTCGCCAGGTTGTCGAACCGCGTCGGTGAGGCGGTGCCCAGTGACGGGTTGATATTCAGGTCGCTGGAGTGGTGGACGTTGTTGCGCCCATAAGTGGTGCTCAGGTCCCAGTTCCACTCGGCCACTTGCCCCTTGCCGCCAAACAGCAGTTGGTAGTCGCGGTCCTTGATGTTGTTCAGCGGGTAGTAACCGTCCGGAAATACCTCGGGCACCGCGGCCCTGCCGGTGGGCAGGCGAAAGTAGTTGGCGGCCTCGGCGTCACGCTCGCCATAGGTGGAGAAGGAGTACAGCGTCAGGTCTTCCAGGGGCAATTCGGCGTTGTAGGCCAGGTTGAATGCCTTGAGGTCAGGGTCGCCGTTCTTGATCGCCACCCGGTTCCAGGCGGCTTCCTTGGCGGGGTCGCTGAACGCCCTGACCGTGCTGTCGGCCTTGTCGTTCCAGGCGGCGGTCCCGCGTTTGCGGGCATCGGCGGAGAAGTGGAAAAAACCGCGTTCGCCGAGCTTGAACCCCTCGTCGCCCGCCACCTTGATGGTTTCGCCCTGGCCGGAAAACAACTGGCCGTAACTGGTCTCCAGGTGGCCGCCGCTGTTGTCTTTCTTGAGGATCACGTTGATTACGCCCGCCACCGCATCCGAGCCGTACTGGGCGGCAGCGCTGTCTTTGAGTACCTCGATATGGTCGACGGCGCTGACCGGGATCAGGTCGATGTCCACCGCGTTCGCGCCGCTGTTATCGATCGAACCGCGCTGGCCGGTCGCGCCGTTGTGCCGGCGCTTGCCGTTGACCAGCACCAGGGTGTAGGCCGGGCCCAGGCTGCGGTTGCTGAGGGGGCGGGTCACTGAGTTATAGCCGGCAATGTTGGTGCCGAAGTTGAACGAGGGCAGCAGCTTGGCAATGGCCTCGGACAGTTCGGCGCGGCCGGTCTTGAGCAGTTGTTCGCTGTTGATCACGTCAATCGGTGCCGGGCTGTCGGCCACGGTGCGCTGTTGGCCGCGCATGCCGGTGGAAATCACCGTGACCGTGCCCAGTTGGGCGTCATCCCTCGTGGTCTCGGCGAAGGAGGGCGCGCTGGCCAGCAGCAAGGAGCTGGTCAAGAGTGACAGGTGGAACTTGTTGAGGGGGAGCGGGGCGGTGATGTCTGGCATGTTGGAAAGGTCCATGTAAGCCTGCTGAAGGCTCCTGGTGGTCGTGGGGGTACGTCCTCCGCCAGGCATGGGGTCGGTCTGTGATGTGAAGGTATTACTATAAGAAACGGGAGTGAAAGTCTTTTTTGGAATAAGCTAATTATTAGATATTGTTATCTTAATAATTTATAAGATCATCTATTTTTATTATGTTGCCCGTGAGCGGCTCAACGCTGCGCAAAGTCCTCGGTGCACGCTCCATAGGCCCCAGCATCGCGGGCCCCCTCGGCTTGCATATGCCGCAGATAGATAATATGTTAACGGAATAACTAAAAAGAATCAGTGGGAGGGGGGTATGCCTGCCTTGCTTCACGCTTGCGATGCATTCGCCAACTGGAACCGCGACTTGCGTGCAGTCTGCGGTAACTTCAACACGACGCTGTCAAACCAGCACAGCCTGTTTATCGGCAGTGTCCATGGCCAGGATGTCTGCGGCCTGGGGGTGGCGCATATCCGTACCAACGCAGGGTTGATCAGCCGCCAGCGCACCTCGGGGGACGGGGACGATGATCGCTACTGCTTTCTGATTCTCCAGGGCGCGGGCCATCAGCGCATTCGCCAGCAAAACCGGGTGATCGAGTTGGGGCCTGACGACATTGCCCTGGTCGACTCGGCGCAGGCATTTGAGATCGAACCCCAGGGCCTGGTGCACAACATCTCGATCCATCTGTCACGTGACGAAGTCAGCCACCAGCTTCGCCCCGAACAGCTGTTCGGCAAGCTTGCGCGCAATAGCGTCGCCACTCACATGATTCGCACGTTGGCGCGCTCGCTGGGGGATGTGGAGTTGCGCAAGGACGAAGGTGGCCGCAGCGATGGCCCGGCACTGGCGCAAGCATTGATCGGCTTGGCCGCCGCCGGCCTGCGCGAGCGTGACGAACGCCAGCCCGGTTTTGCCTGCGTGGGTCAGGATGATATTTACGGACTGGCCACGCGACTGGTGGAAACCTCACTGCAAGAGACGGAACTGGGCCCTGAATACCTGGCCCGACACCTGAACGTCTCGGTGCGCCAGCTTTACCGGCTGTTTGAGCAACGCCACGAGAGTATCTCCCGCTACATCCAGCAACGCCGCTTGGAACGGGTGGCGCAAGACCTGTGCGCGCAAGACCTGCGCCATGAATCAATCACCCAGATCGCGTTTAAATGGGGGTTTGTCGACGCGGCGCATTTCAGTCGCGTCTTCAAGCGCCATTTCCAGCATGCCCCTCGGGACTATCGCCAACACGCCCTATAAATGCCGGCCTGGCAGGGAATGCCAAGCGGTTTGGCAGACTCAGTCAAGTCCTCGGACGTGGCAGGCACTCTAATAAGATTGCCTGGGCTGGGGTTGATACCGAGCCGATTATTGCTGGAGAAAAATAAAAATGAGAACACGGAGCTTGCTGATCGGCAGCCCTTTACTGATGGCTGCGTTGTGCCCGGGTGTGTGGGCGGGTCCGGCGCAGGTCGACGGTCGGCGCATCATCGCCGCCGACCAGGAGCCAGGCAACTGGATGAGCCACGGCCGCACCTACGACGAGCAACGCTACAGCCCGCTCGATAGCGTCAATGCCGACAACGTCGGGCAGTTGGGCATGGCCTGGACGACGAAACTGGATATCGACAGCGGCACCGAAGCCACGCCGCTGGTGGTCGATGGGGTGATGTACACCACCGGGGCTTTCAGCATTGTCTATGCGATCAATGCCGCCACCGGCGAGTTGCTCTGGAAATATGACCCTAAAGTCCCGCCCGAAAACCTTAGCCAGGGCTGCTGCGGCCCGGTCAATCGGGGCGTGGCGGTGTGGCAGGGCAAGGTCTATGTGGGCAGTTTTGATGGTCGCTTGATTGCCCTGGATGCGGCGAATGGTCAGCCGGTGTGGAGCGTCGACACCATCATCGATCGCACCAAGAGCTACTCGATCACAGGCGCGCCGCGCATCGTCAAGGGCAAGGTGCTGATCGGCAATGGCGGCGCCGAGTTTGGCGTACGCGGCTACGTCACGGCTTACGACGCCGAGACCGGCCAACAGGTATGGCGTTTCTACACGGTGCCGGGTGATCCGAAACTGCCACCGGAAAACCCGGCCATGGCCAAGGCGATGAAGACCTGGGACGGCGATGGCTGGGTCAAATGGGGCGGCGGCGGTACCGTCTGGGACTCCATGGCCTACGACCCCGAGCTTGATCTTCTTTATGTGGGCACGGGCAACGGTTCACCCTGGAACTACCAGTTCCGTACCAATGGCAAGGGCGACAACCTCTACGTCTCGTCGATCCTGGCGCTGCGGCCAGACACCGGCGAATACGTGTGGCACTACCAGATCACCCCGCAAGACCAGTGGGATTTCACCGCGACCCAGCACATGATCCTCGCCGACATCAAGATCGACGGCACCCTGCGCAAGGTGATCATGCAGGCGCCGAAAAACGGCTTTTTCTACGTTCTGGATCGCACTAACGGCCAACTGCTGTCGGCGAAGAATTTCGTCCCGGTCAACTGGGCCAGCGGTATCGACATGAAAACCGGACGCCCGATCCTGACCGGTGCGGCCGACTATTCCAAAGCGCCGAAAGTGGTGCAGCCCAGCTTTCTCGGTGGGCACAACTGGCACCCCATGTCGTTCAGCCCTAAGACCGGCTACGTCTACATCCCGGCCCAGTACACCTTGGCCGAACTCAAGGCCGCGAAGGCACCGATGTTCTTGTCGAACAAGTCAGTGGTGAACTTCGGGCTGGATGTGCCGGACCTGCCTGAAGACCCGAAAGCCTTGAATAAAATCCGTGACGCCTGGAGCGGTGAGCTGATCGCCTGGGACCCGGTCAAGCAGCAGGCCGCCTGGAAGCAGCCTTATATCAGCGCCGGCAACGGCGGCACACTGGCCACGGCGGGCAACCTGGTGTTCCAGGGCACGGCCGATGGCCGCGTGGTCGCCTACCGCGCCGACACCGGCAAGCCATTGTGGGAGCATCGCGCCAACTCCGGGGTGATGGCCGGGCCTGTCACCTATACCGTCAAGGGGGAGCAATACGTGGCGTTCTCGGTGGGATGGGGCGGGATCATCCCCTTGCTCACCGGGCCGTTGACCAATAAGGGCAAGGTGCGCGCCGAATCACGGGTGATAGCCTTCAAGCTGGGCGCCCACGGCGAACTGCCGCCCCCCAAGGTTGCCCCGGTATTGCCGACCACCCACCAGGCCCTCACGGCAACCCCTGAGCAACTGGCGCAGGCGCGCGGCCTGTTCAACGGGTTGTGTGCAGGTTGCCATGGCCTCAACGCGATCAGTGGCGGTGTGGTGCCGGACCTGCGCTACCTGGACGACAACAAGCACGCGGCGTTCCCGGCGTTTGTCAGCGGCGCGCTGATCACCCGCGGGATGCCGAACTTCTCCGACATTCTCCAGCGCGAAGACATGGAGTTGATCCGTCAATACCTGGTCAAGCGCACCCAGGATCTGCAAGCCGACCTCAAGGCTGCCGGGCACGTCGACGCCCACTGATTCCCCGTTGTTTCACCTGTGCCTGGCGACTCCCCACGGAGTCGTCATGGCGAAGCCATGCCCCCAATAACAATAAAGAGACCCGCCATGAAAGCACTCAATACCCTGACACTGAGCACACTTCTCGCCAGCCTGGCCCCTTTGGCCCAGGCCGATGTCAAACCCGATCCGGGCGACTACACGGCGCTGCCCCAAGGCACGGACGTGGTGGTGTTGTACCAGCAGAATCCGCGCGGGGATAAGGTGTACTCCGGCGGCAGGAAAGTCGCCGACAACCTCGACCTTGACCTCACCGTCGGGGTGCTGCGGCTGATTCACTTCACCGAGTTCTTCAACACTGGGCTGACCTGGGACCCCCAGATCGTCATCCCCTTCGGCTACCAGAAGACCGGCGCCACCGACAGCAAGCATTCGGGGCTGGGGGATATCACTTTCGGTGGCACGGTGTGGACCATCGCCGACCTGGCCAAGAACGAACACCTGGGCTGGTCGGTATTCGTCACCGCGCCGACCGGCAGCGAGAAGAACCAGGGCTTTGCCTTGAGCAGCAACCGCTGGGCCCTGGATTTCCAGGTCGGTTACATCAAGGGGCTTACCGATAAAATCACCTGGGATGTGATCGCCGAAACCGAGTTCTACGACGAGCAGCGTTCCACCGATGCGAAAAAGGATCCCTTGCTGCAATTGCACAACCACCTGCGCTACAACTTCACCCCGGACACTTACGCTGCGGTCTCCTACCGGCATAACTGGGGCGCGCGCGAGACCCTTGACCATGAAACCCTGGCCACCAGCCGCAGCAACGGCACGCTGGGCTTCACCGTGGCGACCATGCTGGGCAAGCAGGTGCAGGTGATGGGGCAGTTGATGCATGACACGTCGGTGCGCGAGGGCGTGAAGATTGATAATTCGCTGCAGTTTCGCCTGGCGTACTTCTACTGAGCCAAGGGTTGCCCGGCATGGACACGGTCCATGCCGGCGCCGGATCAATAGCGAATCATCACCGATTTGAGTTCGGTGTAATCGTCGATAAATGCTGAGCCGAATTCGCGCCCGATCCCCGATGACTTGACGCCGCCAAAGGGTACGGCCGGATCCAGCAGGGTGTGCATGTTCACCCACACCGTCCCGGCATGGATGGCCGGTACCATGCGCAGCGCCTTGCTCAGGTCATTGGTCCAGAGGCTGGCACTCAAGCCATAGGGCGTGTGGTTCATCAGCGCCAGCAACTCTTCTTCGGTGTCGTAGGGCAAGAACGTGGCAATCGGGCCGAAGGTTTCCTCGTTGAGCAAGCTGTCGTTGAGGCTGTTGGCGAGGATCACGGTCGGCTCGACATAGCAGCCGGGACGATCCATGGGCTTGCCGCCGTGAATGATCGTATTGTTTTCGGCACGGGCCTTGGCAAAAAAACCTTCGAGCTTGCGTTGGTGCTGGCGGTTGGTGACCGGGCCGAATTCAGTGCGTTCATCCAGCGGCGAACCGATGTGCAGTTTGCCCAGACGCTCGGACAGCCGAGCCATGAGCGGCTCGATCTGCGAGCGATGGGCGAAAAAGCGTTCAGCCGCGGCGCAGATCTGCCCGGAGTGCAGGAAACCCGCCTCGATGATGCCGTTGACTGCCGTGTCGAGGTCCACATCGCGCAGGAACCCCGCCGAGTTTTTCCCGCCCAGTTCCAGGGTCGCGCGGGTCAATCCTGCGCTGGCCGCACTGCGGCCTACGGCGATGCCGGTCGGCACCGAGCCGGTGAATGACACCTTATCGGTCCCTGGGTGTTCAACCAGTGCCTGGCCGACCCGACCGCTTCCGGTCAACACGTTCAGGGCCCCGGCAGGCAAGCCCGCGTCGACTGCCAGTTCGGCGATGCGCAGGATGGTCAGCGGGGTGAATTCACTGGGCTTGATGATAATGCTGCAGCCGGTGACCAACGCCGAGGCGAGTTTCCAGATGGCGATCATGGTCGAAAAATTCCACGGCACGATGCCCACCACCACGCCAACCGGTTCGCGCAGAGTGAACGCGGTATAGCGTTCGCCGGCAAAGGAGGGCAGGGACGGGGTGAGGGTCTGGCCGCTGATTTTGGTGGCCCAGCCGGCGTAGTAACGCAGGAAGTGCGCGGCCTGGTCCACTTCGAAGGCGCGGGAGACCTGGATGATCTTGCCGGACTGGCACGTCTCGATCTGGGCCAGTTCCTCGCGGTTGCGTTCCAGCAGGTCGGCAAGCTTGAGCAGCACGTTGCCGCGCACGGCCGGGGCCACTTGGGACCATTGCTGGAAGCCACGACGAGCGGACTCCACCGCCGCGTCGACGTCGGCAGTGTCCGCATCGGCGACGTGGGCGATCACCTGGTCGGTGGCGGGGTTGATGACTTCCAGGGTCTGGCTGGAATGGCTCTGCACGTAGCCGCCATCGATAAACAGCGTATGGCGACGACGCAGGAAGGCTTCGACTTGGGGCAGGAGGGGGATGTCGGTCATGGGGTTTTCCTGGTGGCGAACAAGGGCAAACGGGGAGGTTAATCAACCGCTGCCACGTCGGCTTGACTGTGACTGCCTGGCGCCATGCCTGTGCCTGCCATCGGCGCGCCAGTCGTGTTGGCGGGGCGCGGCCAGCGCCCATGAAAAGTACAATTTTGCATCTGGAAGGTGCATTTTCCGGACATGCCGCTCACCGCATACTGAGCCTGCAGCCGGCGCCGCCCCTCGATAATGGAAGGCCGCCGGACATCCAATAATAAGCAGGGCCCTCCATGAAAAAGCCAAACCCGCTCCTCGAAGACCTCAAGTCCATTCTGCCGACCATTGCCGCCAATGCGTTCAAGGCGGAGCAAGACCGCAGGGTCCCCGACGAAAACATCGCGCTGCTCAAAGGCATCGGCCTGCACCGTGCTTTTCAGCCCCGTGCCTTCGGTGGCATGGAGATCTCCCTGCCGCAATTTGCCGATTGCATCGCCTTGCTCGCCGGAGCCTGCGCCAGCACGGCCTGGGCGATGAGCCTGCTGTGCACCCACAGTCATCAACTGGCAATGTTTTCCGCGCAGTTGCAGCAGGAAGTCTGGGGCGAGGACCCCAATGCAACCGCGAGCAGCAGCATCGCGCCGTTCGGCCGCACCGAAGAGGTCGACGGGGGCGTGTTGTTCAGCGGCGAGATGGGCTGGAGCAGTGGCTGTGACCATGCCGAGTGGGCGATTGTCGGTTTCCGGCGCAAGAATGCCGAAGGCACCCAGGACTATTGCTTTGCCGTGCTGCCGCGCAGCGACTATCAGATTCGCGATGACTGGTTTGCCGCCGGCATGAAAGGCAGTGGCACCAAGACCCTGATCATCGACAACGCCTGGGTGCCGGAGCACCGCATCCAGAAAGCCAAGGACATGATGGAAGGCAAGTCCGCAGGCTTCGGCTTGTACCCGGACAGCAAGATTTTCTACTCGCCGTACCGTCCTTACTTTGCCAGCGGTTTCTCCACCGTCAGCCTGGGGGTTGCCGAGCGCATGCTGGAGGTCTTCCGCGAAAAAACCAAAACGCGCGTGCGTGCCTACACCGGGGCCGCGGTGGGTGCGGCTACACCCGCACTGATGCGCCTGGCCGAGTCGACGCACCAGGTCGCCGCGGCCCGGGCCTTTCTAGAAAAGACCTGGCAGGAACACGCCGAGCACAGTGAGCAGCAGCGCTATCCGAGCCGTGAAACCCTGGCGTTCTGGCGCACCAACCAGGCCTATGCGACCAAAATGTGCATCCAGGCCGTGGACCGTCTGTTCGAGGCCGCTGGCGGCAATGCCTGGTTCGAGCACAACGAGATGCAGCGCCTGTTCCGTGACTCGCACATGACCGGTGCCCATGCCTACACCGACTACGACGTCTGCGCGCAGATCCTGGGTCGTGAGTTGATGGGCCTCGAGCCCGATCCCAGCATGATCTGAGTCATTCGCCCTACGCGCCATAACAATAATCAGGGCTGCTTGTGCAAGCAGTCCGGGAGTCTTGCATGTCTGATAAATTTTCTGCGTCTTTCGACCCTCGCGCCTTTCGCCGGGCCCTGGGCAACTTTGCCACTGGCGTCACCGTGGTGACGGCGGCCGACGCCAGCGGGCGCAAGGTCGGTGTGACGGCCAACAGTTTCAACTCGGTGTCCCTTGACCCTCCGTTGGTGCTGTGGAGTATCGACAAACGTTCCAACAGCCATGAGGTGTTCGAGGAGGCCAGTCATTTTGCCGTCAACGTGCTGGCGGCGGACCAGATCGACCTCTCCAATAACTTCGCCCGACCCAAGGAGAATCGCTTCGCCGAGATCGAGTACGAATCGGGGGAGGGCGGCTCGCCAGTGTTTGCCGACTGCGCGGCTCGTTTTCATTGCGAGAAGTACCAGCAGGTCGACGGTGGTGACCATTGGATCATGATTGGCAAGGTGGTGGCGTTCGACGATTTCGGTCGCTCGCCGTTGCTGTATCACCAGGGGGCTTACTCCATGGTCTTGCCCCATACCCGAATGACCCAGCGCGATGAAAACCAGGCCCCGAGCAGCCATTTCCAGGGGCGTCTCAGCCATAACCTGTATTACTTGATGACCCAGGCGGTGCGCGCCTACCAGTCCAGCTACCAGCCTCGGCAACTGTCCACTGGCCTGCGTACCAGCGAGGCGCGCATGCTGATGGTGCTGGAAAACGACGCCAGGCTGAGCCCCAATGATCTGTTGCGTGAGGTGGCGATGCCTGTTCGGGAAATCGATGAGGCCGTCGCCAACCTCAAGCGCAAGGGGCTGGTAAACGACGATGACAACGGCGTACGTCTGACGGCGGCCGGTATCGAGCAGACCGAAGACCTTTGGGCGATCGCGCAGGCGCAACAAGAGAAAGTCTTTGCCGAATTCAGCGAAGCGCAGATCGAAACGTTCAAGACCGTGTTGAAGCGACTGATCAGCCACTGCTGACTGCCAGCCCAAGCGCGTTTGATCTTTAGCGGCAACCAATAAAAATCCGACGCCTGTGATGGCATCGGATTTTTTTGCGTCAGGTTCGGCCCCGCGAACTGACCCGCAACGTTGTCAGCATCCAGGCTCAGCGTGCTTCGGCCAGCGCATCGATCCAGTGCCGCTGAAACGCCGCAAGCGCTTCCTTCGGTTGCTGCAACTGCACAAATTCCAGCATGGGATCAGCCACTTCAGTCCGGACGCCCGCCAGTTCCTCAATGGCGGCTAATCCGCAAAACGGCACATACGCTTCGGAATACCCGCCTTCATGCACCAGCACGAGACGGCCTTGACACAGGCGTTCGGCGGCTTTGCGCACGCAGCGGGTCATTTGCCGGAACGAGTCGCTGTGCAACAGCATCCGGGCCAGCGGGTCGACGGCGTTGGCGTCGTAACCGCAGGCGACGATGATCAACTCTGGCTCAAAACGCTCCAGCGCCGGCATCACGATGCGCTGCATCGCGTAGAGGTAAGCCTCATGACCGCTGCCGGGGGGCAACGGAATATTGATATTCGCTCCCAATCCCGCGCCACGGCCGCGATCGGCTTCACCGCTGTAACCCGCAGGAAAGCAGCCGTCTTGATGCAGCGAAATGGTCAGCACGTCGGCACGCTCTTCGAAGATGGATTGCGTACCGTTGCCGTGGTGCACGTCCCAGTCGATCACCGCGACTTTGCCCAATCCACGCTGGGCTTTGGCGGCCTCGATGGCGATGGCGATATTGGCCAGGAAGCAGAAGCCCATGGCGCTGTCGGCGAGGCAGTGGTGGCCCGGTGGGCGTGACAGGGAATAGGCATTGTCGACCTCGCCGGACAGCACCGCGTCCACCGCGGCCATGGCCAGGCCGGCGGAGAGTCTGGCTATTTCATAACTGTCGGGCCCGATGGGCGCGTTCTGCCCCAATTCGCCGCCCCCGGCATCGCTCATGGCCTTGAAACGTTGCAGGTAGCCAGGCGTATGCACCCGCAGCAGGTCCTCATGCGTTGCCGGATTGGCGCTTTGTACCTGCAGGTGTCGGGTCAGGCCGGA